>CAYUPO010000001.1:0-38119 GCA_964446685.1 uncultured Gammaproteobacteria bacterium
AAGCCACCCGCTTTTTCAAAAGCGAGTTAAACAAAGTACTTTTCCCAACATTAGGCAACCCAACAATTCCTACTTTTAAACTCATATTCCAACTTCCCCTTTCACACTATCTTCAACACAAGCCTTAACAAAATTTACACCTAAAGGTGTCATTGTAACGGCTTTAGATCCTTTAAAGATTGTTGTAGGTTCTCCACCAAACATAATACTTGTCGATTCCATAACTGCTGGAGCTAAACATTGAACTCTAAATAGATTATAAATACTTAAGTTATAGTCATTTTCACTAATACCCAATCCAGTGATTATTTGTTCTTTCTTAAGAGAGTAATCTGTAACCTGTTCGAGTTTAACACTAGGATCTTTTTTTAACGCTTCAAAAAAGAAATCCAACATCTTAACATCTAGTGGACTTAAACTTTTAATGACTTCAAGGTATGCATATCTCAGTTCTAGTTTAAAGTTTGGATCCATAGCATTTACAGTTAGCCGTGCCCATAAATCCTGTAATTCATCGTCCTCTTCCAGACTTGCTTGGGTAATAATTGGTAGAGCAAATTTTGGCGGAATGGATTTTGTATGTATAATCCCTTTAGCTTTTAAAATCTCATCGTAACGTTCAAAAAAACGGAGTTGTCTTTCCCATCTGAAAAATTTTAAACTATCACCAATGATTCCAACCGCATCTTTTGCAGGTTCATCTAATATTTTTACAATACCTTTCAATATTTTCTCTGTAGTTTGCAATGTTTGTGTGCCAAATTTTGCTCCTTCAGCAGCAGCTTCAGCAATTTTTGTTATATCATTTTGATCCGCCATAATTCCCCTTCTTTGGTTTGATAATTCAAGTTTAATACTAAATTGTAAAACTGAGATTGTGAAATGTGATTTCTAACTTTTAAAGACATGTGTGAATTATAACAACAAATACTCCAGCTTCACAGAATGAATATATCGTGCTAGCATTTTATTATGCAAAAGATATTATCTTTTTTGGATACTATATTTAGAACACCACTAAAATGGTTATTATTTCTTATATTTATCCCATTCTTGGTTTTCTATCTACAGCAAGCTTATACAAACTATTCTAATCAAGAACAAGAAAAACTTGATTATTCTCAATCACTCATTAGATTGACTGAAAAGAGGGCATATTTAGCAAAAAATTATTACGATAATTTCCGGATGGAGCCAGATTTTGATGAACGTAAAACTCAGCTTTGGTCCGATTACGCAGAATCAGTGAAAGAATATAATATTGAATTAGTGCCAAGTTTAATAATCATTCAGAAAAATTACGGCAATGAAATTCAAGGATTTTACCATCAAGAAGTGTACGACCGTTTGCGAGCAATACATATTGAACTAGCCAAACTCCGTACAAATGATGAATTTAACAAACAACAATTAGAAGAAAATTTTAAAGAAATTGATAACAGAAAATATCGTTTTGCTGAAACACTTATTAACTGTGAAGCCAAAAACATAATAGAAAGTATTCAGTTTTTTATTTCTAAACAGATAGGATCACTATTATATAATTGCAAAATTTATTAACATATTTAATTTACTAAAATAACAATTTATGAGATTCTAAACTGACTGATAGGATTTCTACTTAATGGTTTAAAGTATTTTTCTATTTGACTTTTTATTAATAATTATCGTCTTCCCACTTTGGATCTATGTACGTAGAACCCAGGGTTGGATCTTCTTCTCCTGGTACTTGATACAGTCTGGCTTCAATACCATTTGACACCATGCGAACTTTGCCGCCGATGGTTAGATCAGGTATATCTTCATCTTCACCCTGTGGATACATACACATTAACCCTTTTTCAGCAGCCAGAGTTTGGATGTGACCATTTGTACCGCCAGTGGTTTGGATTATAACTCCGCCATCTTTTGGCAGGGTTCGACTATCTCCATATAATGTCCACATTCTGTTGGATTGATATTGAACCAATCCATCCCGTTTTCTATTTGTCGGATCAACATCCAAAATATCTAGTACTTTGTCACCCAATCCAATCCCATTTCCCCTTGCCAAAAACTCCTCTGTTGGAAATTCGATAACTTCTCCGGTATATTTTTGATTGACTCTTCTGACTTGAACAATATCTTCTCCAACACATTCCATCTGAATTGCCCCTCCCCATATTTTTTCGGCCAAAAAGATCCATAAAGCATATCTTTCAATATGTTGTGGTTTTAAAGTGTCTCTTCTGGTATCTGGTGGGAAATGATGAACTTCTTCTGGTAAATCGACTGCTAAATGCTGATCCAACACTTCACGATTGACAAAAAACCGATTTTCACTTTCAGAAACTTCAATTAATTGAGGCAGACCTGGGGTGACAGAGTTTACTGTCACATTTTTATCATCGTTCTCATATGAACTTGAATATTTGTCTGGTCTAAATGCTTGAATAACCAGTCCCATCTCTTCACCTTCAATCCCATGTTCTCTTCGATAGGCAATAGCTTGCGGACTGTTAGTGGATTCAAAAACAGTTATTACGGCCTGTTTAAAGATATCAAGTTTGTTAGTATCTTCCTGACTTACCGGAACTGAGTTATAAATCCCAGCTCCACTTAATTCTTCCCCATCTTCTGATTGCACTGCACTGCTACGAACAATATAAGCATCTTTCTCGTCTTGATACATACCATGGCCATCTATTTTTAAATGTGAGGTTTGAGCAAATAACTCTAGTAAATCAGCTTCAATATCCTCTTGATTAACCCATTTCTGGTAGAGTTCAACAGAGACTGGAATAAATGGTGGAATTTTGATTTTATCTCGAAAAATCCCTGATTTCTCCAAAAAATCATTGATTGCTGGCATGAATTCTTCAAGTAAGACCAAATTGGCTGCTTTAGCACCAAATTTTTTTCTTAAAGTATCAAACTTTTCTTTATCCACAGTTGGCAGACTGTTTAGATCTTCTTCTAGAGCATCGCGTCTTAACACTCTGTCTGTGGCAGGAATTAAGTCTCCTAAAGCAGAAACATCTGCAGAATAATGTCTTAATGTTAATTGAGCTGAAGCATTGAGTAGAGTGATATTGTTCCAAGATGGGATTACTATTCTAAGATTTTTGTGAAACTCTAATCTGCCTGTAGAAGATGCTTGAATAACTTCATCTTTAATGCGCCGTGCTAAAGAGACTTTTAGCTGAGGATCTTTTTCAGCAGCTAACTGAGCGTCAAAATCCTGCCATTTGCTATCTTCTAGTCTCAAAAGTTGATCGTCGACAATATTTTCTGCAGCTTTTTGAGTATCAAAATCTTCATTTATTTGCTCTTTTTGCCTATCATATGCCTGGTGAACTTCACTCACAACAGCTCCCATCAGATTCCAACCTGGTCTGATCTGAGGTGTGATGGCTGCTTGATTTCCATAATTGAGAATTGAATAAGCCTGATCAATATAGCTTCTGGGTTTAGGAGCAAATGCTTTGATTGAATCTGCCAGTGCAGCCTCAGAAGGATCCTCCTGCAGAAGTTTTGCCACAGTAGACAAGGTAATGCGCATTAAATCAGCCGGTACATCGCTGGAAGGATCTGGGATTTGTCCAAATACTTCAGTAAAAGTCCTTTCCTTCATTGACATATTAGGCGAGAGTATACAGTTTATAGGTCTTTTATTTCAATATAGTGACCGATTGTAGATTGTTAGTAGTCTTTGGATTATCTATCCTATTTAAAACTTGCTGGTATTCAACTAACACATAGGCATGATTTTAACAAATTTAAAGATGGAAAGAAAATTTAACTTCTTCAAATTGCCGGTGTTTTAAGAAATTAATAATGATAGATAAAGCCAAAAAATCATTTTGAGTTGATAATACTTAAGCCTTATAGTAAAATATGCAAATGTCTATAAATAAAAATGAGTTTTCTCAATCAAGTCGTGAAGTTTTGCTTCAAAAAGGGCTTGAAATTACGACCCTAACTGGACAAAATGTGGATTCGTTACAAGCCGCTGGGCATCGGTTTGCTTTTTTTTCGGGAACTGAAAATCCCATAAACCTTGGAGATTTAAAACAACAGCCGTCAAGACTTTCAGAGGTGGCTTATATTCCTGGGCCCCGTTTCTCACAATTTGTAGATTGGTCGGTAATGCATGAATTTATGCAAGGTTATTTACGTTTAGATGATGTTACGATTGAACTAGGAACTATTCCAGACTATTTAGAGCTTTTACTTGGATCCCGAAGATTTGGTGCACAAACCAGACAAATGCTACTAGATCCAATGTCAGATTCTGAAAGAAATATTAAAGCTCAAGATACCAATCTTTGGTCAAGATATGACACTATTTATACATATACTGCAACAGCTTCCAAGGCTATTGTTAGTGGTGACTTGGGACGATTCACCACATTTGGACAAACACAAGCAGGATTTCCTATGGCAACAATTGTTGGTTATGGTCCGAGCGGAACGGGTGCTTATACTACGATGAGTAATATATACACAAAACGTGGAACTGGACGCGTAGCACCTCTGGTATTTCCAAAATCCGGTAGTGATTAATTTCAGCGTTGATTGCGTCTTAATTCTAGTCTTCTAATCCATCCAGATGAGCCGAGTCTCTTTGCTGTACCTGTTCCAACGCCTTTAAGGCGCTAAGAGCAGATAATTCTCCTGTTTGTGCAGCAGGGATTAAAGCATCCAGAATATCCCGGATAAACTTAGATTTCGTTTTGGGGTTGAGCCTGCATTTTGTTCACTATGACTGATTAAGAAATCTAAGGGCTGTTTCTGTGAAGGGGACTTTAGGATCATCGATTGGGACATGAGAACCTTCCGGGATGATCCACAAAGCGGAGTTTGGGATTGATTGATAAATGTTGACTGGTATTTCTATTGGGAAAAATTGGTCGCGGTCGCCGTGGATTACCAGAGTTTTGGCTGTGATAACTGATAAATCTTCTGATTTAAAATTCATATCATCATAGTTTTCACTAAATGCATTAAACTGGGAGATCAGCTCCCGGATCTGTTCTTCACCTCGGGTAGCGCATTCCTGATACATCTGTTTTACCTGAGGAGGCATAGTGTCATAAGACACCCGGCGCATGATGGCTCTGGCTTGGTCTGGGAAATGAGTGGTGGCGCTGATTAAGACCATTGCATCGATTAGTTTTGGATTGATGGTGGCTATATGAAGTAGTGTCATCCCACCAGAGCTGATACCCATTGCCGAGCAATGTTTTATTTCCAACTTTTCAAGCAGCAATATGACATCCTTTGCAGCTTGATGGTGAGTGAAATGTTTGTAAGGATTGGTTGAATGCCCATGCCCCCGCAAATCCACCACAATCAGCCGATATTCTTTTTGAAGATCGTCAATAAAAGGAGCCCAGTTTTGTGAAGAACCGCCAAACCCATGCAGTAAAAGCAGCGGCTTTCCCTCTCCATACTCCTCATAGTAGAGCTGAGTATTATTAATCTGAATTGTTTTACCATGAGTCATATGCTAAAAGTCAGTTTAGTATAGATAACCATAGCTGTATATTCAATCTTAGACTTCGGGTGTTTTTTTGATTGCCTTTTCTGTTTGCCATATTAGTAACGTAATTATTTAGACAACTTTATCTTCACACTATTAAATAACTTATGTAAAAAATGAACTGGATCTATTTAGCCAAATTGGCAAACCACTGATTGATGTTTGAATTTCTACTTTTAGTTTTTACTGAAATAGTCTCACTCCAACTCCCGGCGTTACATCCATTAACTGCCTGAACTTTAAAATAATAAGTTGTATTAGGCCATAAGTTTGAAACAGTCCTGCCCATAGTCCAGAGATTTCCAGAATAGCCAAATAAATCACCGTATTGATTGGCATTTGGACTTAATCCATAACTCACGTTATATCCTGAACCTCCACCTATTGTTGAAAAATACAGATTTACATAAGTTCCACCGGCATCAACCTGAAACAGATTTGGAATACCGGCTGGTGCTGGGTCTGAACAAGTTGGAGGATCGGCTTTTGAGGTAGCACTAAAACCGGAATTATTTGAAGACGGCAGCGGATTTGAACCTAAAAAAATTCTTCCATTATATATATCTCCAACCAGCACCTGGCTATCAGATGACATATTCCCCCCGGACCAGGATTGGTCTGTATCGCCCAAAGGCTGAGTTTCAGTCCAGCTATCCCCGCTGTTATTAGAGATATAAAGCCTTGTGCCACTTGAGACAAACATCGTATTCCCATCGGAAGAAACAGAGGTAAAGGTCCAAGTTGTTTCGATGTCTCCCGCAGGTTGAATTTCTGCCCAGGAATCTCCGCCATTAGTTGACCTGTACAACCTGCCATTGAGTGCGCCTGCCAATACCGTTTGCCCATTTGATGACACGCCCAGGGCCGTCCATTGTACATCTGTATCGCCTGCCGGCTGCATTTGAACCCAAGCATTTCCACCATTAACAGACCGATATAACCTCCCGGCATCCATACCGGCAAATATTGTCTGTCCGTCAGATGACATTGCAGAACTTGCCCAGGGGTTATCTAAATTCCCAGCCGGCTGAACCTCAGCCCAATCACTTCCACTATTAGTTGATATATATAACCGACCATTTTTAACACCAGCTAAAATTGTCTGACCATCTGATGAAATACTGCTGGTATACCAGGCCAGATCCGCATCACCTCCCGGCTGAGTTTCAGTCCAGCTATCCCCTCCATCAGTAGTTATATACAGTCTGGTATTTAAAGCTCCAGCCACAATTGTTTGCCCATTTGCAGACATGCTGAGTGTCAGCCAGCCAAAATTATCATCACCTCCCGGCTGAGTTTCAGTCCAGCTGGTTCCGCCATTATCTGATAAATAAAGCCGCCCATTTTGGACACCAGCGATTATAACCTGGCCATCTGAGGAAAGGTCGACTGGCGTCCATGGTTGGTCAGTATCACCGGCAGGCGTGGTTTCAGACCAGCTGACTGCGGCCTGAACCGGAGTGACAAACAAGAATGACACTAAAATATAAAAAATTGAAAATAAAAAAAATTTACCCACAACTTTAGTATATAAAAGTATTTCAGAGGAATACAATATATTCAGATCAATTAAATTGTTATAGCTATTTTTTTCTTGCAGCTGGATAATACTTCTGTATGTTTCTAAGAAAATCGACCATTCTTTCAGTATTTTTCATACTTTACTTACTGATACTTGTTTGGATCATCATTTTTAAACTTCAGCTTTCTTTTACTTCTTTACCGGATGAGCGGACTCTCAATTTGGTTCCTTTTTATGATGGAAATATCGAGCGGGTTGGTATTTATGTTGGAGAAAAAATATACAACCTGCTTTTGTTTGTCCCTTTTGGTTTGTATGTTTGTTTGCTGAGCAGAGACAGGGCATTTATAAATAATCTGAAGCCGATTTTTTTGACCAGCTTATCTTTTGAAGTAGTTCAGTTGATCTTTGGTATTGGAACCTCGGATGTGACGGATTTGATTATGAACACTCTGGGCGGTGCAGTTGGGATTGGAATATTTAAAATGTTTGAAAAAAAATTTAAAGATATAGGTTATAAACACGCGCTAATTTTTACCTACTTTTTATCAGTTTTGATGTGTTTATTTATTTTGTTTATAAAAATGTTTATTAAGATTAAAGTAAACTAATTACCAAAGCTTTGGAAAGGTTTTTGGAGAGATATACATCCTGTCACCTAGCTTGATATTAAAGGCTTTCACAAATTCTGGAATGATTGACAGTGAAGCATTGACCCTGACTTCACCGGGAGCATGAGGATCTATTTTGGCGCTTTCTTTTCTTCTTTCCAGACGAATATGGCCGCATTCTGTTTTGGCAAAGCCAATAAAAAATCTTTGCTCCGGGGTCAGACCATTGATTATTTTATTGTCGCCGGTTTTTTTGATATATTTTTGCAAAGCGTCATAAGCGATCAGCAGCCCAGCCACATCTCCAATATTTTCCCCCTGAGTGAATTCGCCATTTACCGGCACACCATCAACTGAAAATTTATTGTAATGATCAACAAAGGCTTTTGCTCCTTTGGCATATGACTTTTTAACTTCTTTTGGCCACCAATCATTGAGTCTCCCATCAACATCATATTTGCATCCCTGATCATCGACAAAATGAGATAGCTCATGTCCCATGACAGATCCGGCAGATCCATAATTTGTCGCCATATCGGCATTAACATCAAAAAAGACATCCTGAAAAAAGGCCGCCGGAAAAGTCATCTCACGCATCTGGTCAGCACAGGCATTGACAACAGTTGCATTCATCACCCATTCATCCCAGTTGGCTTTCCCTCCGGCTTCTTTGATCTTTTTACTGAATTCGAAAGACTGGACTTTGAAATAATTCTGAATAAAAGAACTTTGATCCACACCAATGGAGGAGATATCTTCCCACTGATCGGGAAAACCAAGTTTGAAAGTGATCTTATCTACTTTTTTATAAACTAACTGCTTGGTTTTTTGATCCATCCAGTCCAGGTTTTTCACCCGAGCTTTAAAACATTCTTTAACATCATCAATCATCTGATAAAGAATAGTTTTGGCGTCGGGGGAAAAATATTTTTCAATATAAAGCGGCCCCAATGCTTCAGTCAGAGGTGTTCCATAACTCCCCTGCATCACCTGAATAATTCTTTTCCAAAGCGGCTTTTGTTCTTTAAGCCCCTGCAGCACTTTGCCATAAAAATCAAATTTGGCATCGCCAAAATCAGTGCTTAAAAAAGAAGCAGACCCATTTAAAACATTCCATTTCAGATAAAGTTTGACAGCATCTAGGTCACCGTCAATGGACTTTTCAACAGCTGCCAAAAATTCCGGTTGCTGAATAATCAGGTCTTTCAGATGCTCCCCACCAATTGCTTTTAAATACCCTTTTGCAAAAATAATAAATTCTTTTTCAGCTTTGGCTACAGAATATTTATGATAATTTTTATCAATTTCCCTAAGGATCTCCCGAGGGACACTGACTTTGGCAATTTTACTTTCCAGATCAAAAACTGTTTTAGAAATTATCTGAGCTGCTTTTGGTAAGATACCGCTTAGCTTAAAAATCCTGGTCATGAACTTGAGATATTCCTGACGGATCTTTTGCATTTCTGAGGACTGATCCAGGTAATAATCTCTATCGGGTAAACCTAAACCTGCCTGTGATATATATAAGGAAGCTTTATCAGGATCTTTGACATCTTTATCCCCCCCAGCGCTGAAAAAAGGGGAAAATCCTATTTTATGCATAGCTGCTAAGTTCAACACAATTTCATCCACTGAAGTTATCTGATCAATCTGCTTTAAAAGATCCTCTATCGGAGTTATTCCTTCAGCATCTCTTTTTTTGGTATCCATTCCCAAAGCGTAAAAGTCGCGGATGATCTGAGTGTTGCTCCCGATTGGTGCGTTGGTGTCTTGAGATGCTTCTTCACAGATGGCGTGAAGCTGTTTAGCTGTTTTATCCCGCAGCAGATCAAAAGTCCCCCATCTGGATTCCGAATCGGGCAAAGTATGAGTTTCCAGCCATTCACGATTGACAAATTTATAAAAGTCGTCCTGGGGAGTATATGTGATAGCCTTGTCAATTTTGGTCGTAAGCTTCATCTGAAGATTATATTGACTTCTTCAACTCTTATCAACCTTTCACAAAGCGATGAATGGTGTTCTCACTGAAATGGAAGTATCAGTTCTAAAAGTATTTTACTGCCTGGGCTAAAAACCAGCGGTTTTACTTTTATTTTTTATATCCTCATTCACCAAAATTAGCAGCATTACTCAATCTGGTTTGATGGAAATCACAAATTTTTTTACTGATTTTTAGTATATTTGAAAAATGTTTGGATTTAATCCGGCAATTACTGAGGTCTCCGCTGAGGAAGTGAAAACAATATCGATAAAAAAAGCAGATTTTTTCTGCTTGATGTCAGAACAGAGGCAGAGTATGCCAGAGGCCATA
Organism: uncultured Gammaproteobacteria bacterium; assembly: GCA_964446685.1. Lineage (GTDB taxonomy): Bacteria > Patescibacteriota > Microgenomatia > Daviesbacterales > UBA10151 > CAZWRN01. The sequence goes on from CAYUPO010000001.1 coordinate 9,969, forward strand.
TTCCAGGCAGTATTAATATCCCTTTAGATGACATTACAAATTCCGTAGAACAATTTCTGATTGATAAAAGCATTCCTGTTTATGTTTATTGTTTGAGTGGATCCAGAAGTCAGATGGCAGCTGCAGAGATGGCTGAACTTGGTTATAAGACTATATTTTCTATCAAAAGTGGTTTACTTGCCTGGCGAGCATTGGGTTATCCGATGACAGAGTAATTTTTACTGGCAGCTAATATTAATAGTCATCCCAGATCTGAGAGTTTTTACTTTGGGGTTGAGCGCAATCAGTTGCAGATATTTTCGGCCATCTCCCAGTTTAGCTTTGGCGATAGACCAGTAAGAATCCCCTCCTTTGACTGTATAGGTACATCCGCCCTCCATGGCTCCTACAGCAACGCTAGCCACTCTGGCCAAAACACTTTTATAGTAAGATTTCTGACCACTCTTGGTAGTTTTAAGCTGCATAATATTGCTAAACTCTCCGGCTGTACAGTTGGTCGAAGCTCTGACTTTAAAATAATAAGTCTGATTTGAATTTAAACCATTAATTGATAACTTACTGACCCAGGCAGAATTTTCATATGGCATTTTATAGGAAAATTGATTCGCCTCTGGACTCGTCCCATAAAAAACCTCATAGGAACTGGCTCCATTGATCACAGTTGTAAAAAAAAGATCAGCGGAATTTTTCTTGCTATCCAATTGATACAGATTGGGTGCGCCCTGAGGTGTTATGTCATTACAGGCTGAGGGAGCACCAGTAGCTCCGCCATTACCAGGTGCTGGTTCGGAAAATCCCCTGTTCCCGACTGCATTAATATCCTGCCCTGAATGTAGCTGATCGACCTGAGCCTCAGTCAGTGCATAATCATAAAGTCTTAAATCATCCAGCGAGCCATCCAAAAAGTCACCATAGACTCCAACTCCATCTTTTTTGGCGCCAAAAGTGAAGGGAGTATCAGATGTTCCAATAGCTTCTCCGGTATCTGTATATGTATCAGTCGACCCATTGATATACAGAATCCTGGTAGTACCACTGACTGTAACAGTGATGTGATACCAAACTCCGGGATCCAAAACAGTAACTGATGACAGCTCTGTAGGATTTGAATTGGTCCCATCATCTGTCCAAAAAGCGATAGTTCCGTCAGTATTAGTTTCCAGTGAGAATTGTTGTTTAAGTGTATCTTGCCATTTAGCCACAACTGTCTGAGTGCTGGAAGGCATTGAATTAAATTTAACCCAGACTGACAAAGACAGATCAGCTGGATTTAATCCCGGTGCATCAGCTACTTCAACATAATCAGCTCCGACAAATTCCAAACTGCCAAGATTGTCAAAATAGACAGGTGCTTTATCAGTCTTTGGTAAAGCCCCTGGCGTTCCCAGCACCGTTCCATTGTTTGATTCACCGCTATAATCCGCGACCGGAGCCCCGATGACGGATTCATCAAATTTCCAGTAACCAATCAATCCATCAGTAGCAGCTTTAACCGTCACGGAATAGTTTCTGGTAAATGTAAAAATCAGTAAAAAGGAAAGTAAACCAAAAAGAGCAATAACAAATAGGATTTTAAACATGGCAGAAAGCTAACTGATTCATATGACTAATTTTAAGTGATTAAACTCATCTTACTATTTATTGTTCATCTCTTACAATAATCTGAACATCAGATCTTCCGGCTGTCATAGGCCCAGTGCAGTAGAGCCTGTCTTTGAACTGGACGACAACTTAGATCTCCTACCCGGCAGTTTTTCTTTAACTGAGCAATGTGTCTTTTGATCATTTTCCATCTTCTGATTTGACGATCGTCTTCTTCAGGAATTCTTCTGCCTCTGAAATACCGGCAGTACCACTGAAACCAACCTCTGGGATCATGTTCAGACAGCCAGCCATTTTTTTGCCAGACTGCCAAAGACTGAGAAGCATTGACTTTAAAAAAATTAAGTGAAGCATCGTGTTTATCAGGTGATAGTTTGGCATTTTTAAACCAATCCGCCGGAAACTCTTTTTGGCAGTCTGTCAGATATTTACCTCCAAAAACACCTAGCTCCAGCATCTGTTTGGGAGTTAACTCCGGCTTAAATTCCGGATCAAAATGATTCCCCTCTTGCTCGACTAAAATATATTTATAACCTTTTTGCATCAGGTCATTGACAGTGATAACAACTTTCATACTATAGAGGCTAATTAAGCAGCCAGAGGGAATAGTTTACCACGGAAGCAAAACTGACCCAGAGCAGATAAGGCAGAAAAAGCAAAGTAACCCAGCGGCTGATTTTGTAACCTGAAATCATTACAGCTAGTATAAAACCCCAAAGTAGTAGAATATTTATCACTCCACCACCAATATTTTTGAAACCGAAAAATACAATTGACCAACTGGCGTTTAGAAAAAGCTGAATATAAAAATAACTAAGCACTTTCTTTAAAGTGTTTTTTTCGGCTTTGGTTTTGGGTGAATACTGCCAAAGCAAATACAATGCAATTCCCATCAGAGTATACAGTGTGGTCCAGACCGGTCCGAACAACCAGTTAGGCGGAGAGAAAAAAGGTTTTTCTAGATAAATATACCAATCTCTAATAGCGGAAAAAGTAAACAGAGTTCCAAGTGCACCAGCAGCCTGGCATAGCACAATAGCTGCAGCTAATTTTAATATCGATTTTAATTTCATCAGATTATCTGCCCAGTTTCTTCTCAACTGAGGCAATCCGGGGAATAGTTTTGATAATCGAATCCGGATTGAGCGAAATACTCTCTATCCCCTCTTTAACCAAAAACTCAGCAAAATCGATATAATCTGAAGGAGCCTGACCACAGATGCCGATATATTTCCCCCGGGCGCGACATTTTTTGATAGCCATTCTGATTAACTCCTTGACAGCTTCATTGTTTTCATTGGCGATACTTCTGATCCGCTCATTTCCATCCCGGTCGATCCCCAGCGTCAACTGAGTCAGATCGTTTGAACCGATACTCATCCCATCAAAAATATCCAGATATTGATCAGCCAATAAGACATTGGTCGGAATTTCACACATCACATAGAGCTTTAGATCCCGGTCTTTATGGCGACTTAAGCCATTTTTTTCCATGATCTCAACTACTTTCTGCCCCTCTTCCGGAGTCCGGCAAAAAGGAACCATCACCATCGCATTTAGTAGCCCCATCTGCTCCCTGACTTTGCGGATGGCTTTGATCTCCAGTTCAAAAGCTTTAATAAATTCCGGATGATAATACCTGGAAGCCCCCCGCCAGCCGATCATGGGATTTTCCTCTTGAGGCTCAAATGTTTCTCCGCCGATCAAAGTCCGATACTCATTGGTTTTAAAATCCGACAGTCTGACTAGAATCTGATTTGGATAAAAAGCTGCAGCAATGGTGGCAATACCGTAAGCCAGATTATCAATATAAAACTGCACTTTATCATCATACCCAATGGTTTTTTGGTCAATTTGTTTTTTGACCGAGGGAGTCATCTGGTCATAGTTGATTAAGGCCATTGGGTGAATGCCGATATTGGACGCAATAATAAACTCTTCTCTGGCCAGTCCGACACCTTTATTTGGCAGAAAGGATTTTTCAAAAGCTGTTTCCGGAGTGGCGATGTTGATCATAATATGAGTTTTTGTTTCCGGCAGATGACTGATATCTGTTTCATCTACTTTAAATCCAAGTTCTCCCTCAAACACCAGTCCTTCTGCACCAGTTGTATCAACAGTCACAACTTGACCGGTTTTTAGAGTTTTAGTGGCGTTCTCGGATCCAACAATACAGGGTATTCCAAGTTCACGGGATACAATAGCAGCATGTGAAGTTCTTCCGCCTTTGTCAGTCACAATAGCTGAAGCAATTTTCATAATCGGCTCCCAGTCAGGATCGGTGATCTCTGTTACCAGCACTTCTCCGGCTTTGAATTCCTTGATTCCTGAAGGATCAATAATTACGCGGGCTTTACCATTTGCTATTTTATTGCCAACTGAGGCTCCTTTGACTAAAACTTTACCTTCCTGTGTCCGGGTGTATTCTTTAATCTTGCTAAAATTGCGGGTGGCATGAATTGTTTCCGGTCTGGCCTGAACGATATATAGCTTGCCGTTTTGGCCGTCTTTTGCCCATTCCATATCCATTGGCGTCCATTTTCCGTGTTTTTCGGTGTAATGTTTTTCAATTTCCACTGCCCAACTAGCCAGTCTTAAAACCTCATCATCGTTTAAAACAAAGGTGGTCAGATCGCGGGGCGAAGTATCAACAATTTTTGTCGAATGAGCTCCTGTTGCATAGACCATTTTTCTGTTTTTGACCCCTAATTTTTTAGTTATGATCGGCTGATATTGCTGTTTTCTAAAAAAGTCGGTCAGAGACCCGGGTTTTTTCTTTCCCAGAGTATCTTTAAAGACAATAAACTCATCCGGTGTGACTGCTCCCTGCACCACCATTTCTCCTAACCCCCATGAACCATTAATTAATACTACTTTGGAAAAACCAGTTTCAGTATCCAGCGAAAACATAATTCCAGAGCAGGCCAGGTCAGAACGGATCATTTTCTGAACTCCGACTGATAAAGCTACTTTAAAATGATCAAAATGTTTATCCACCCGGTAAGAGATCGCCCGGTCATTAAAAAGTGAAGCCATGGCTTTGCGAGACTGTTCCAGGATCTGAGAAATCCCCCGGACATTTAAATAAGTTTCATGTTCGCCGGCAAAAGAGGCGTCAGGCAAATCTTCAGCAGTGGCAGAGGATCTAACAGCAAAGTCTGCATTGTCACCGTATTCTTTTTCAGCTTGTTTATGAGCCTGATGAACAGCTTCTTCCAGCTCTTTGGGAAAAGGTGTGCTGATTATTTTTTCCCGGATTGATTGCCCGACTTCGGACAACTGTTTAAGATTTGAGGTATTAAGTCCGGCTAATTTCTGGCTGATGAACTCTTTCAGACCGGTAGAATCAATAAAGTAGCGGTAAGCGGAAGCTGTTATGGCATATCCTCCTGGAACTGGGATTCCTTTTGTTGCCAGTGTTGAGATCATCTCACCTAAGGAAGCGTTTTTTCCACCCACTTCAGGCACATCTTCAATACCAACATCTTTTAACGGAACAGTAAATCGGGCAGTTTTATCGGGCATATTATCAGTTAAACCAACTAGCTTACTCAGCGTAGCAACATGGCTTACAAAAAGCAATTTGTTTCTTACATAAACACTTTAATAATTGTATCGGGGAAATTAAAGAGAAAGTGTGATTTAAGTCACAGATTTTATTTATACTTAGTGAAACTTCTTACCTTCTTTGAGCATTTGCAGGATAACCTGTTTCCTTTTTTCCCTGGTTTCCGGTTTCGTTGCAGTCTGCAAACGGAAATAAATTGCGAAAATATTTGCTTTATTTAAAGTTAGAAAAAAATCATAGCTTTTCTGATCTTTTTTCAACTCTTCAATCAGATCTTCTGGTACTACAGCATCTTTACTGCCGCCATAAGCTCTTTCCCATCTGCCATCTGATTTTGCTTCCTCAACTTTTTGCAGACCTTGGGGGCGCATTTTTTTTTGTTTGATCAACTGATCTACAATTCCGACATTTCTCTTTGACCAGATACTTTTTGGACCTCGCGGTGTCAGTTTTAGCAGATGATACTCATTATCAAAACTGGCTGCCTGACCATCAATCCAGCCAAAACATAATGCCACTTCAATCGCCTGATCATGGGTGATACTGACTATCCCGGAATTTTTTTTGGCTAGTTTCAGCCAGATACCAGAAATTGTATCCCCCTCTTTTTCCAAAAAGTCTTCCAGGTCTTTGGCTGTAGAAAAAGCCATTAACGGATAAGAGTCATGTTTGAGTGTTTTAGTTGTCATCTGATCAAATTCTAATTTAATTTTGATCTTGTGCAAAGACATTAAAAAAGGCCAAAAAAATACCTCAGACAGGTTGTGTCTGAGGTATTTAGTTTATTTGTTAATTAAACTGATCTGGACATCATTCTTCCAACCCACAACATTATTAATGCTCCTACAACAGCTACTACTAATGAAGTGAAGTTAAAGCCGGACACTCCGATTCCCAAAAAAGTACTTGCCAAAAAACCTCCAACGATAGCCCCGACAATCCCTAATACAACTGATCCTAAAATTCCGCCTTTAGAAGGGCGTGAGTCAATTGCGTTAGCAATACTACCGGCAATTGCACCCAAAATTAACCAAGTTAAAATTCCCATTTGTATTCTTCACCTCCCTTTCAGAATTAATATTACTCAATCAATAACTCATCTATAGTAATAATTTAATAAGAATTGGGTGTGAAAGGATGAGCTTACTTTGTTTTTGAGTCTGCCTTCATTCTGGAAGAATCATCTGCAACTGAATAATTTGATGTTCTTTCCCATCACCCAGAACCATTTTATATTGTTTAATCTCTTCAAATCCGGAGTTTTTGTACAAATTATAAGCAGGTAATTGCTCGGGATTTACATCGACAGTGATTTTTTTAACAGATTTGTTTCTTTTAATTTTGGTTATCAGTTCCTTCATCAGCAACTTAGAAATCCCTTTACCTCTGGCTTCAGGGGCAACATACACTGCAATAATATGAGCATTATCAATCTCTTTCTCTGCAAAAGCTCCGGCCATGCCGACTAATTTATTATTTAGTTTGGCAAATACTAACCACTGAGTTTTTTCTAAAGCGGCTTCTTTCAAACGCTCCATCCAAAAAACATCTGGAAGGATTACATTATTATTATAAGTTTGGCCATATGCATGAGGTTCTTCTTTTAAGGCCCTGAGCCTCAAATCACGATACTGCTGCCAATCACTAAAATTTAAAGTGACAACTTTAACTTCATCCATATGGTTCTATTTTAACTATTCCAAAAACTTAAAACAAACCCACATAAAAATATCTTGACCCCAATTAGTTTACATAATTGGGGTTGACAAATTATTAGCAGTCTAGTATTATGAGTGCCAATCCACTATTCAATAAATCTACTAAAAAAGGAGGTGAGAAAGAAAAATTCAAAATCCAAAGCATCAAATAACAAACAAATATCAATATCAAAAAATAAAATTAAAAAAATTTTTGGATTTTGAAATTTGGATTTGTTTGATATTTTGAATTTGTATTTTTGAATTTAAACCATTATGACTTTAATAAGATGGAATCCCTGGAACTTGCAGCAGATGTTGGAAGATGATTTTGATATGCCGACTGTACCAGGACTTTCACGAATTTTGGGACAGGGTATGAATATTTATGAGACAGATACTGCGGTGGTCGCTGAAATTGCTCTACCTGGTATTGCTGAGGATAAAATTGATGTCTCAATTGATGACAAAGTTGTCAGAGTCAGTGCATCATCAGATCAGACTCAGGAAGACAAGACTGGACGAAAATATTTTATGTCCTCCATGGCACAATCTTACAACTACTCCTTCAGATTACCTGAAGGAATCTCTGCAGACTCAGAACCTGAAGCTATTTTACAACACGGAGTTCTGACTCTAAACTTTAAAAAAGCGGAAATTGTTGCTCCAAAAAAGATCAAAGTGATCTCAAGCAACAAAACAGAAAGTCCAAAGCAAATTAAGACGGACAAAAGTTAAATAATTATGTCAAAAGGACGGCTAAAATAAAGTCGTCCTTTTACATAAAAAATTGCATATTTTAAAATAAAGAACTATTATCCGGACAAGTATGAATAAAATTGAACGAGGACCAGTAAAAAAAACTTTAGACAAAGCGACCTATCTTTTGGCATTTGTCACACTGCCTCTAGCTATTGTTGGTGGGGTTGGTGCATTTGCTGCGGGTAAATTTCTAACTGCCGGCATAGCTGGTACTTCTGCATTTTTAGATTACACCCAGATCAAAGAACATGACAAACCTCCAGAAGCTCAAAGCATTTACAATCCGGAAAGAATTACTGATTTACTGGTAAGTCCATGGCGATTTTTTAATAAATCAACTTCTACTCGAATGATGAAAACGGATAACATGTCGCTTTTTCCATCTTCTGCCCCCTCTTTAGCAAAAGCTGCTTAGCTAAAGATTCTTATTTTTTATCCCAAGTCTGTTATTATTAGTTTATGCAGATCAAACACCGGGAATATTTGAGGAGTTTATTTTTTGGTTTTGAAGATAGTTTGGTATCGACTGCCGGGCTGATTGCAGGGATTAGTATTGGTTCTGCAAACAGCAAATTTGTTTTTCTGGCAGGGATAGTAGCTGTCAGTATCGAAGCTGTGTCAATGGGAATTGGTGAATATCTGAGTGATGACGCTTTACAGGATTTAGATAAGCTAAAACGTCACAAAGATAACTCTTTGATCAGTGGACTATTTATGTTTGCTTCCTATCTACTGTCCGGACTGATTTTACTGATACCAATTTTACTTCTATCATTTCCCTACTCGTTAATTGCAACATTAACACTATCTTTTATGTGTTTATTTAGTCTAGGAGTGATCAAAGGACAGATGCTTCATACTTCAGCTATTAAAGGAGGAATAAAAATCTTACTGGTAGGAGGAATTGCGGCAATTTTTGGGGTTTTGGTGGGATACTTTTTTCAGATTGCTTAATTAGGCAATTTGGAACATTCTTCCGACAATAACACCGATTGCAGTAGTAATTCCGCCTAAAATAAATATCTCAATCGCACTTTTCCAAGGATTAACTTCGACAATTTTAGCTTTGATAAATCCTAAAATAAATAGCCCAACCATGGCAAAGGCAATACTGTAATAAGATGCCTGTGGCATGCTCATATAAATAATCGGTGCCAATGGAACAAGCCCTCCTAGGAAATAAGACAGAGTCATTAATCCTCCGCCAATAATTAAGTTGTCAGTATGTTTACCTGTTTTATCAAGTTGATGAACTGCTTTCTCACTTAGATACTGTCCCATACCCATTGATAAAGCTTCTACAGTGATCACCACCATCCCTGTCAGAATAACCAAACTTCTGTTATTTGACCCGATAGCAACACCAGCGATAGCACCGGTTGTGGAAACTAATGCATCCTGAAAACCAAAAGTAATACTTCGCAAGTAATCTTCGTGAATATTTTTAAATTTGAACATATTGGTTGAAACTAAATGACTTGTAGTGCCTTGCCAACTTCTTCAAATATCTTAACTGCCATATCTAAATCTGCTTTTGAATGAGTTGCTGAAGGAATAACCCGGATTCTAGCTGTACCCAAAGCTACCATTGGATATTTGATAGCTGTTGCATAAACTCCTTTTTCAAATAATTTGGCGGAAAATTCTTTAGCTTTATTTTCATCCCCGATCATAACCGGAGTAATTGGAGTTTCAGAATGACCACAGTCAAATCCGAGAGCTAACATTTTTTCTTTGAAGAACCTGGCGTTATCCCACAGCTTTTTAACAGCTGTATCAGACTCTTCCAGAATATTGATTGATTCAATCAATGCTGCGGTATCAGGGATCGATAAACCATTGGAAAACAAAAACTGTCGGCCTTTTTGTCTGATAAATTCAATAATCCCCTCTTTACCGGTCATAAATCCACCCATCACCCCAAACCCTTTAGACAAAGTTCCCACATCCAGATCAATCTCTCCTTCAAGCCCAAAATGATCAACTATTCCGCGACCATTTTTGCCTAAAACGCCTTCACCATGCGCATCATCAACCATTGTTAAAGCATCATATTGTTTTGCAAGTTTAACGATTCCGGGCAATGGTGCCAGATCTCCATCCATTGAAAAAACTCCATCTGTCACTATCAATCTGGTTGGCAATTCGCCATCCGATTTTGGTGTTTTAGCCAGCTGATCCGAATCTTTGAGCACTTGTTCTAAACTTGCCAGATCGGCATGTTTGTAAATTAATTTATTTTTACAACCGCTGAGTCTACCGGCATCAATGATTGAAGCGTGATTTAGTTCGTCGGAGATCAAAATATCATCTTTGCCGATCAAAGTCTGAACAGCAGCCATATTTGCCATATATCCACCAGACAAGACGATACAAGCCTCTGCATTTTTAAACTTTGCCAATCGGGATTCGAGTTCAATATGTAATTTATTGGTCCCTGACAAAGCTCTGACTGAGGAAGTTCCGACACCATATTCTTTGACCGCTTTAATAACAGCTTCAACTAAACGCGGATTACTGGCCAATCCGACATAATTATTAGAACAAAGATTTAGTTTTTTCTCACCTTTGATAGTCAAATAAGCACCCTGGCCGGATTCAATGACTTTTATATCATTAAAGAGTCCTTTTTCCTTTAAATCTGCAATAGCTTTAGTATATTTGTCCATATTTGTTCAGAAAAATCAGTGTATCGGTTAATCAGTTAAGATCAGATAGCGGATATATCAGATAAACCAGTTCAAACTATCTGACTTATCTGGATTTTTCTGTAATCTGATACTCTGATTTCGCTGATGCTCTGACTTATCAGTTAAAAAAGCAACTTAGAACTGACTAAGGAACTAAGATTACTTTCCCGCATTGTCTGCTTTTCATAACTGCCATAGCTTCTTCAAAATCTTTTAATGGAAATGTATGGGTGATGATTTTGGTTAAATCTATTTTACCGGACTTAAGCAGTTCATTGGTTTTCTCCCAGGTATCCCAGATCTGTCGGCCAAAGACAGATTCAATAGTTAACTCTTTATTAATCATATATTTACCCCAGTCTACTGAAATATTTTCTTTAGGTATACCAAAGGCAATTATTTTACCGGCAATCCTAACAGCTTCAAACGAAATTTCAATCCCCAGTCTGTTACCACTCATCTCCAGTACTGCATCATAAGTACCATACTCTGAAGGATCCAACTGTTCCAGAGTCCGGTCAAACCAACCGGTTTTGTCTGCCAGATCCCGGCGGTATTTTTCATCATTGATTCCAACCACCTCTTTTGCACCCATCGCCCAGGCAGCAGCTCCGGCACAAAGACCGGTAGGCCCAAGTCCCATTATTAGTACTTTTTTACCTTTAACATCAGCTTTGGTAGCAACATTGACGGCATTTCCCAGAGGCTCCTGAGCTGAGGCGGCTTCTATGGAAATAGAAGGATCATTTTTCCAGGTAGTTTTAATAGGAATTGTGGCATATTCTGCAAATGATCCATCTCTACCAATACCAAAAAGCTGCATATTTTCGCAGACATGATAGTTTTTAATATCACACTGATAACAGTTTAAACAGTAAATATGAGTTTCTGAGGATACCAGATCTCCGACTTTTAAATGAGTTTCTTCATCTGAATTAATTTCAACTATTTCTCCTGCCAGTTCATGACCAATTATAGCTGGCGGTTTAATATGTCCGGCTGCCCAGGGAATCCAATCATAGATGCCGATATCAGTTCCGCAGATTGACGCAGCTTTGACTTTGACTAAAACTTCACCTTTTTTTGGAGTAGGTTTATCTACTTCCTTTATAACAACGCCTGGTTCTGGTTTTTCTTTGACAACAGCTAACATAGTTTTGTTGAACAATTATACGTCTACTGTCAAACTCAAGCAAGAGAGGTAAGATACGTTAACAGAAACTTACCTTAGCTATCCCAGTTATTTAATAGATATAGAAAATCAAACTTATTTTAATCTTCGACAATAATCTGCCCAGGATCAGATACAATGATCTCCGGATCAATATTATCCGGCCAATACATGGTTACAAAACCAGTAATTTGAACGTTTTTACCTTTTAGTACCAGTGGATCATAGTTAAATTTGCTCAGATCTTTATTAAAAATTCTAACCAGCAGTTCGCCATCATGAGGATCCTTAAAACCTAAATAAATGGCTTTTGGCAGATGATCAACCGCAGATTCAATCCGTCCTTTGACCGTTATCTTTTGATTAACATATTTACGAGCTTGGGTATGATCAACTGCTTCTTTGGGGACATTTTGTTCTCCCAAAACTGACGGCTCCTCGCCGGTTTTGAATATGGCAGCCAGCCTCTGACTAAAGCTCATTGCCTGAGGGTTACCATTCTCAAGCGCAATAATTGCCCCATCATTGGTTTTCACCAAAACCATGCCATCTGAAACAATCGTAAATGGATCTGTGCCAGAGTTGATATCATTGTGGTATTCATAGAATCCAGCCGGATAGCCTCGCTGGTCGCCGTATGAATATAGCCCTGCATTACAATAACGACGCAAAGCATCAAAAGGACAATTTGCGGGACCATATGTAAATCCACTACCACCAGGATAAATCACCGGATTGCACTGAGAATTGGATGGAGGGCAATATGCCTGCCGCCAAATCACAAATGGAGCATCGATGGTGGTAATCGGATTAGTATAAGTAGCACCTTTGGCAGCAGTTCGATCGGTGACTTTCTCTGCTGCATTTATCAGCCAGTGAGAGTGAAATATTGTGTCATTTCCCATAGTCAGGTTCATCATTTCATCGGTTTGTATATCAATAAACCGAACAAACCGGACATCTCCAGCAGAATACCCGTTAACAGATGTATTATCTAATACCATTTCACCCATGGCGGCATCTTCACGACCATCACACCAACCGGAAGCGCAGGTTAGTCCATTTCGCCAGATGATATAAGCGACTTCCTGCCCCCCGACTGTCCTAATAACAGGCTGTGGACCCATTGGCAAAGTTCCTCCATCCCCGGCTCCTCCATTTCCGACAGCCGGAATAAAAGAGGTACTACCATCATTTAAATTTAGGGCAAACAAAGCCTGCACTGCCGGTTGTGAAACCAAATTTGCCCGAATCTGAGAGTTGGTTGTCGGATAGGGATTCCAGGTCCAAAGTGTATCCCAGTCAAGTCGATACCTGACGAAAACCAATCCGTGTTGTTCAGCAATAACCGGCCAACCATCTTCTGCCTGAGCCCCGTTTGGACCAGGATTTCCCGATTGATAGTTTCTGACCGTCGGCTTCACCCTCCAATTTCGGGTGCCACTGGTATCATTCACTGAATGAACATATAAATCCTGGGTCAGATAAACTACCGCATTTTTTGATGGAGAATAAGCCGGGACTGTTGCAGAGGGTGATCCTCCGTTGTACTCCCAAATCTTAGACAATGAATTTTTATCAATTTTATACAAAACACCGCTGCTTGATGTTACATAAAGGCTTTCACCATAGAGCAATGGTGCCAAATTCAAAGCTGACGCTGCCGTAAATGTATTGATCACTGTGCCATCTGCAGCATTTATTTTGTAGAGCAAATTGTTTCCGGAAGCTACATAAATGAATTCATTATCATAAACAGCAGTTGATGATAAAGTGCCTATTGAACCTTTTTGCCAAAGCAATGTACCGTTGGTTTTACTCAGAGCTATAACACTATTCCCGGCAATTGTATAAACCCGACCACCACCGGTAATCGGCTGAACTAAGTTAGGCGATGACAAGTGACCTGGCTGTTGTTTTCCGTCAGCTCCAGCTCCATTCCACTGCCATTTATATCTCCAGGGTGTCGAAACACTTTGAGTCGTAAAATTAGTCCTTTGAGAATCATGCCCAAACTGAACCCATTCAGTAGAAACAACCGGAGCAGATGAAGGTGTCGGCGATGAAGCGTTGGATGGCGAGGGACTGGGAGCGATAATGATCCCAAAATTACTTAGCAAAGTATTGTAATCAAAGATATCGACTCTGCCATTGCTATTTAAGTCAGCAATCAGATTTGCGCCTACTTTACCAAAATCTGTTAATAGTTGGTTGTAATCAAAGATATCAACGCGGCCATTATTATCAATATCACCCTGTGAATTTACTGCCAGTACAGCTTTGTTAATTGTAAAAAGTATCAGAAAAAGAGCTATAAAATATTTGTATTTTTTTGACAAATTAAACATTTTTTATCATCTAAAACCCAGAAATATTCGTTTGGGGTTAAAGCCTTATCACACTTGTGGTTATTTCATTCTCCTAGTTGGATCCTTTTTGACCAACTCCATTCAGTATCATCTACCGAAATTTGTCAGCAAAGTATTGTAATCAAAGATATCAACTTTACCGTTTTGATCTAAATCACCTGCAATCCCGCTTCCGGTTTTACCATAATTTGTCAGTAAAGTGTTGTAATCAAAGATATCGACTCGGCCATTTCCATCAACATCACCAGGTTTGACAGCAACTGGTGAAGCACTAGGTACGGAGGAGGGAACGACTGTGGTTGAGATATATCCAGTTGCAGGATAAATTTTAACTGCAGCATCTTTTTCACTCAGAGTTCCCGGAATCGTGATTGTCATTGTTCCACCTCCGTGATTGACAGTTTGTTTTGTGACATTACCTGTCCAGGTATTCCAAAACTCAACGACATAGTTTTTGGCAGGCATTCCGGCAAAAGAAATAGTTTTTCCGGCTAAACTAGCTCCACCTGTTGGATTAATCCAGGTATAGGAAGTATCATAAATCCAAAAGTGAGCACCACCATTTGTGACATCTTTTTGTCCCCAACCTCTGACTCCAGATGGAAGGCTTAACTGAATATCTGCATATTTACTATTATTTAGAGGTATCCTAGTGTTGACAGTATCTCCTGACTTTCCTTCCATAAACTCCCTGTAAGGGACTACTAAGGTTGACAGATTGTTGGACCGGATAGTCTGATCATACCAATAGATAAAATACATTCCACCGCTGTTGATCTGGCCCCATATAAATTGATGAAACCAATCCCCTTTGGTTTGGGTGTCATTATTACCAGCCGTGACTCCATTTTTGCCTGCACCAGCTTCACCCATGATCCAAGGTCTGTTGCCTGATAGATTTTGGGAATAAGCATTCAGTGAATGTCCGGCTGAAAATACGGCAGTATCATCACCAGTGAAGACATTTGTTAAAGGATCTACTCCATTACTTAGCCATGTTGTATTATCACTTCCAGCAGTCACATAGGCGTGAACATCGGCATTACTAATATCCGGATAGGCCGGGTTGGTCCATCCACCGTTTAATCCGGCCCAGTTGGATGAGGTTGACATATGTTTATTTGGATCTATATTTTTAATGTATTTTGCCAACTCTTGAGCTTCAGTTAAAGAACCGGGTGATTGCTCATTAGCATATTCCCATGAATGGACTGCCCTGGAATAACCGTATCTGGCTGTTAAATATCTCCAGAAATATTCCTGGTATTTCATACTGGCTCCACCCAAAATGCTCCGCTGATCACCTTTATCATAGCCAAAGCCGGATGGAGCGATATAATTGTAAGAATAATCATCTTTTTCCTGGATCACTACTTTTTCATAAATTCCAGCTTCAGCAAATTTTTCCAGACCATAATCCCAGTTGTAGCTTGGTTCCTGAGAAAAATAGTTCTGAACATTAAATTTGGAACGGCTTAAGACTTCTGGACCAAGTTGCCCACCACCTAAATCTTCTCTGACTGAAATCTCATCAATATAAACCCTGCCTCCTGTTATATTTTCCAATGTTGCCAACATAAATCCGAGTTTAGTCAAAGAACCAGAATTCCAGTTGCCAGTCACAACATGCCAATCCTGAGTCCCTTTTTGATAAGGGATAGTCAGACCTTGTGCTGCAAACGAATTACAACCTCCTCCAGGCCAGTTAATACCAACTGGTCGGATCGTAAAACCGCCACTACCTGTAACACCGACAGTTTTTAATCTGACCATCACCCGGTAGTTGGTATTTGTTTTCACAGACGGCTTATTTCCATAGAAGCCATAAAACACACAATTGGCAGGATTAGCCGGATCTGATCCAGGTCCCTGTGTTGGCAGTGTAAATGAATAAATACCATCGCTATATGACTGCTCTGTTGTCAGAGATGTACCTGGTGAATTGGAAACATTGCCTATTCCACCAGCCCAGGGAGACCATGATGAGCCGGAGATATTTGCTCCACTCATCCAGGTTCGTGAGAGATTAGCACTGTTTGGTACAAATTGAGACAGATTGGTATCAGTTGTAAAAGTATCATCAATCACAGGGCCTGGTCCAACGCCGACAAACGGTGTGCCATCAGAAAATTCAAAATATCTTTGGTCTTTGGAAGAGACCTGTAAAAAGCCGTGATTAAATGGATTGGTTTGAGCAACAGCAGTAAAAGTTAATTTAGCCGGGTCATTTAAAATAGTATTACCCGAGGCATCAGTCAGTGAAATAGAATAATCCCATTTGCCCAATTCTGTAGGAGCAAATCTGATCTTCCAGACAGGATCACCCGATGCAATCAACTGTTTGGTGGAGATCACCCGCTGATAATTTTGGTAGTAAAAAGCCGGCTGTTTGTATGTTTTTCCAGTAGGTGAAGTAAATGTCGCTTCAATAGTAACACCACTACCCTTGCTCATCCCATCAGGCAAAACTGTTTCATAAGGAAAATAGGGATTTGAGAACTGCCCGTTAATCACATTAAAGGTGGCTTCAAATTTATCGTACAACTGGATATTACTGTTATTTTGAACGACACCGGCTGAGCCATTTTGGATAGCAATTTTGGAGGCTGGTTTGTAGTTTACAACCACGGTTTTAGAAGCAACTTCACCTGAGGAATTGGTAGCTGAGATCAGTACTTTATGTGGACCAGTGACAGTTCCGGCGTTAAAATTGAGAGTCCAACTTGAGTTGCCAGCTGCACTGCCGACAATTCCCCGATCTGTTGAATAATCAACCTTAACAATAGATTTACCTACCCCCGCCTGAGCACTGCCAGCAATGGAAGCCTGCCCGTTTGTGGTATCTACATTTGATGGGGTCGATAAAGTCAGAGATGGAAGTGATGGATCATTGACTGTGATATTTTTTTGAGCTGATGAAGACAAACCAGCATCATCATAAACTGTTAACTGGGCCTGAAATGTTCCGTTGGAGCTATAGCGATAACTTGGATTTGGCAGATTTGATTTTCCTCCATCGCCAAAATCCCAAAAATAATAATTGATTGATCCATCATCGTCATCAGCTGTTGAATTAAAAACCACCGGAGTTGTTATAGAACTAATGGCTGACTGATCGGAAGTAATTGCCACAGTTGGTGAAATAGGAGTACCTGTCAGTTCAAATAATTTGACATCATCAATATCAACATCATAAGTATTTGTTCCCCAGTTATGAATCCATAGCTCACCGGATGTGACTGTTCCAGTTGTAAAAATAAATGATTTCTTAGTCCAAATTCCAACTGTGGTATTACCGGTAGTGACTGAAACGGCATCGGGGCCTGAGAACTGATTTTTCCAGTCATTATTGCCTAAAGAGGCTCTAAAATCTCCCCAGCAGCCTCCTGCAGGACAAGATTGGCTGTTGATACGGACCCAAAAAGAGACTTTATATTGGGCATTAGTTTTTAAATTCGAAAAATTCTGAATCAGATCAGAGTTAGTAGCTGTAGAGTAATGAGCCATTTTAGTACCGGCATAACCGGGAGAAGTGACTGTCCAGCCCGTTCCCGAGCCTTTATTCCAGCTGGTAAAATCTGATTCAAATCCACCATTTGTTAAAAGATTGGTTACTCCAGCTGCCTGGGAAAAAAGAATTGGAAAGAGTCTGGATAAAGTCGGATTTTTAGTCAGTCCCAAAGAAGTAAATGTTAAAAACGCAATGATCCCAAGTGTTCCTATTAATATAAGAAGCGGGACTGCCCCTGTTTGTGATTTAAAAGATTTATTCATTATTTTCCAAAATTAGTTAATAAGATATTGTAATCAAAAATATCTACCCGGCCATTTTGATCCAGATCTCCGGACACTCCAGCACCCGTTCTGCCGTAGTTGGTGAGCAAAGTATTGTAGTCAAAGATATCAACCCGCCCATTGCCATCAACATCTCCCGGTTTAGCAGGGGATGGGCTGGCCGCTGGTGAAGGACTCAAAACAGGTGTTGGGGATGGCGGTGTTTGTTGAGTAATCCGCAAAGCGTCAACACTGAAAAAATAAGATGTAGCGGCTGTTTGTTTAGTCCTGGTAACAACAATTTTTAATGTATGACTGCCCTGAGTGACAGGATAAGTTTTCTCTTTCTGATACTGCTGTGTTCCATACTGGTCCAATGTTTCAACTAATACATTATCAATCATTATTTGAGCCTGACCATGATCTGTATTTTGAGTATAAATCAAAGTAATGGAATTACCTGTAAATGGCATTGTAACAGAGGTCCCTCCAAATTCCCCTACTCTTTCACTTCCGCCATATAAAGCTGCATTTGAAGTTGTCGGGAACCATCCGTCAAAAGTAACCCGAAGATCAGTACTATCCACTGTTTCAACCCCGGGAGCCAAACTAGGAGTTGGAGAAGGTGAGACAACTGGAGAAGGTGACGGCTGACTACTTCCTCCGCTATGACTAAATACCAGCAATTCCCCCCCATTACCTTCAACTATCATCTGTCCGTCGGAGACATAAGTATAGCGAGGCAATATTCCGGTAGAATAGGCACTGCCTATCGCAGGAGTTATACCGGTTCTCCAACCAGGAGGATCAACCACATTCCAGTAACCCCAGAATCCTGGCCCATTATAAAATCTACCGCCATCAGTAACATAAGACAGATGACAGGTGGTGTAGTGCGTCAGAGGCACAAAATTACCGCAGGTTTTTTGAGCTCTGACAACAGTCGGATGTTTAGTAGATGTAATTGGATCGGCAAAGCTAAGTCCTTTGGCAGAAGATCGGTCGAGGATCTTGGATCCTAAACTGGCCGACCAATGAGCATCAAAAATAGTATCACCGGCCATACTCAGAGGTGTTTGTTCATCAATAATATTAGTCGGCGCATCAGTCATTTTGACAAATCTCAAATCCCCGGCTGAAAGACCAGGAACGGTTGTGTTGTCTAAGACCATCTCACCTAAATGACCATCCCATCTATAATCCGGTGGATTACTTTGTCCATTTCTAAAGAAAATATAAACAACTTCAGATCCATCAGAATTTACTTTTACAATCGGTTGGGTCCCCATGACACCAAAAGCTTCATTCCGGACAGGATCATAGTCTTCAGTAGAACCATATCCAACAACCGGAATAAATTTCTTACTACCGTCATCCAGATTAAGAGCAAACAAATTTTGGTTTTCCGGGTTATTTGTCAGCCAGGCTCTGGTTGTCGCCAGATCATTAGGAAAAATACCCTGAGGACTTGGATAATTTAAATTATAACTGTGAGGCAGCTGAATTCTTAAAAAAACGACTCCATTTTTTTCAGCAATTACCGGCCAACCTTTATCAAAAGTGAATCCAATCCGACCGTTTACTAAAGCCGGTACATGCGGAGTTGGTTTAGTCTTCCATTTCGGTAGTCCATTATTGTTGTTTACAGCATGAACATTCAGATCAGCTGTGGCATAAACAAAGACATCTCTACTTGGAGAGTATGCAACCGGAGTATTGGCTGCTGATCCGGCTGAATAAACCCAGACCTGAGTCATATTTGTCAGATTTATTTTATGTAGCTGTCCATTATCTGTTACCGCATAGGCAAATCCACCAGTAATTAACATCGATTTATTAACCGGATTTCCGGCATCATAGGAGGCTGCAGAGAGACCTGTTGCAGCATTTATTTTATAAACTTTGCCGTCATTACTGCCCGCTATTACTGTTTGATTGGCTGGATCATATGAAGGTGTTGAATTAAATATTCCAGGAAAATTCCAAGCAGTTGTACCATCAACTTTTTTCAAAGCATACAACCCTCGGCTGCCTGCAGGTACGTAGATATTTGCTCCACCAGTGACTGTCCGGGCTTCTTTCGGAGCATCATAAAAGTGAGCTGAGGCTGAACCAGTGGCATCCGGACCATTAAATGACCATTTGAAAGTCCAAGGTGTGACTGGTTCTTCTATAGTAGTCCCGGTTCGTTGGGCATCATGACCATCCTGAGTCCATTCATCAACTGCGGCCTGAGATGTGCTTTTGGGATAAATTGTATTAAATAGGTTACTTTTGAAAGGAAGCAGTGAGACAAAAAATAAAAACGCCAGCAGACCAATTCCGGTTAAAAGCAGCGGTAATGGCACTACACCAAGCTGATTATTCTTACAAAAGCGCATTGAATTTATTAACTCATCTATTAATATTTGCTGTCAATAGGACAAAAGTAAGAATGATTGAAGTTTAGTTTGCTTTCTCACTCTGTGCTTACATTTTGTTTACTAAGTTGTGTCTGACTTATTGTATTCTGAAAGTATGGATACCAGTTCAGGGAATATCACTTTTAAAAATCTGCAGAACAACTACTCTCAGAGAAAAAATAAATATCTGGAAGAGAAAAAGGGTGCTATTAAGCAGTTTCATCCTAAAAAGAGCAATTTGGTCAGGAAAGTTGAAGAACAACATCAGGAAAATGAAGCCCAATCCAGAAGTTCCGAGAAACTGGATCTTCTGGTAGACAAAATTAATACCCCACTGATGAAGCTAACAACCATGCCTTGGCTTAAATTATTCCCCATCACTGTGACAATTGATCTAAAAAAAATAACAATTGATCAAGTAAATTTTATGAAGCACCACGGGCTTAAGCCCGTGGTTTCTTCTAGCTTCAAGCGACTTCGTCACTTGTCCTCATACTTCGTATTCGGAAAATCTTCATCCACTAGCTAACGCTCATGGTTTTAAGATTTGTCGCTATAAAAAGTCATTCTTACCGGACAATACCTTTTGAAGGGATCCGGGATATTATTGTTGAAACAAGTCTAATATCTGCTACCTTAAGATTTACTTTAAGCAGTCAGACGAGTCATCCAATAATACTACCGCATTTTAAAAAAAGAGAAGCGTTGCAGGCTAAACAGATAATAATAGGGATTATGAATTGTATGAAATCACAAATTAAACCAGATGATCTGGATCCGGAAAAAGATCTGCAAAAAATTATGACTCTGGGAAAAGCTGCTTCATTTTAAATTTCACAAACTAATAGCCTATTTCCCTTAACTGAATATCTGTTAATCCGAAATGATGACCAATTTCATGTAAAACGGTTTTCCTGATTTTTTGTTTAGCATCATCCAGATCTTTGGCAGTCATCAGGATAGGACCGGCATAAATTGTAATTTTGTCTGGTAACGCAGAATAGCTGGAGGTGCGAATAGGCTTGGGGATACCTCTGTATAAACCAAAGAGCAATGTACTTGATGGATGGGCTTTGATAGATTCAAACTCCTGCTCACTTGGCCAGCCTTCAACCACAATCCCAACGTTGTCCAATTGGGAAGAGAATTCTTGCGGAAGAGACAGAAGTGCTTCATTGACGACCTGTTCCACTTCTTCCTGAGTCATGAGGAGATAATAACATAATTTAGCAATCGAAATCAACGACTGCTAATTAGAGTCTTTATAAACTGAATCTATCTGCTGTTTAAAATCAGCGTAATAAAAACTGCGCATTTTTACACCATTTAAATAAAATGTTGGAGTTGAGTTGACCCGCAGTGTTTCCCCATCATTTTTGTCGGACATGATTTTATCATTGGACTGATTAGCAGATACGGCACTTTTAAACTGTTCAGTATTTAATCCCATCTCCTGGGCATAGCGGGTAAAAATAGCTAGAGCTGAAGGATTTTCAGACCACTCGTTTTGGGAAGTATATAGTTTGTCATGCATTTCCCAGTATTTCCCCTGAGCCCCCGCAGCTTCGGCTGCTTCGGCGGCAATTAAAGCATTACCATGTTGAGGCAGAGGGAAATGTCTAAAAACAAAGTTGACTTTACCTGGATATTCAGCAAGGACCTGTTTAACTTGGGGATTGGCTTGGGCACAAGCTGGACACTGATAATCACCAAACTCAACTATGGTCACTTTAGCTGAATCACTGGCAATCTTATTGCTGTCTGCTTTAACTAACAGCTTTGTTATATCTTCAGTAGTATCAGGTGGTGCAGGTTTACTAAGAAAAAAAACAGCTCCTAAAAGGATCGCCAGACTAAGTAAGACAATTCCACCGATAATTTTTGTTTCCTGATTCATTTTATAAATTTAAGTTCTCAAGTATTCTATTAACTGTGCATCTTTTAACCTGTGATGGGGATCACATGAAGTTTATGATGGCGACAATTCCCGTTCCAAAAGCCCCATATCTGAGACTGTCAATATATTTTTATTTAAAGAAACCAAGCCTTTGATCTTCAGTTTGTTTAATTCCCGGCTGACTGTTTCCCGGGTAATTCCGGTTAAAGCTGCCAAATCTTTTTCAGTCAGTTTGAGTGAAACGACCGTTTCATTATTACCAGTTACACCAAATCTTTTGCCGAGTATTAATAACTCAGTAATCAGTCTAGCTGAAGCATTACCACTCATCAGATATTCCATCCGGGTAAAATACCCTTCCAGACCGTAATAAATCCGTTTGGTCAGTTCCATCAACACATCCGGATTTGCCTGGATAAATTCCAGAAAAGCTGTTTTAGATACTTTTTTTAAAACCACCGGATCCATTGCTTCATAGTAGTGCCTGGGAACAATATCATTTAATACCCAGCCCATTGGAAAATAGGCAAATGGTTTAAAAGTGTTAATCACCAACTCTTCCCCGTTAGCTGACACAGCATACATTCTGACAGCCCCTTCCAAAATACAGTAGACGACTTCCGGCTCATCATCTGGTTTGATAATAATTTCCTTTTTATTATATTTTTGCTCTTTAAAATCCTTCAGGAAATTGGTGATTTTTTCTCGAACAATTGGCGAATTCATTGTGACTATTATATATCTGTATGCAAATAAATACACTGAGTGTATTTTTGGGGAAGTTTTTTAAAAAAGTCCGATAATCAGGCCCATTAGGCTCAGTATGACAATATTATAACCGGCGTTTATAAAATAAAGACCCAGAGGCCGATGTTCAAATAAATAATTATTCCCAAAAGCCGCCGCTACCCATCCAATTCCGGCTGCCATTCCAGCAAATAAGCCAAATTGGGGTGTGGCATCCGGGCCGATAAAGGCGGCCAGATTTAGAGACATAATTAAAGAAAAAGCAAATGAACCAATAATTCTGATTGGCATTCCTTTATTTAGCTGGGCGTCAGTGACTCCTGAAAGTTTCTGCCATTTTTTTGCAAATAAAACAGAATACCAGATATAACCTACTACCAGACCGCTAAATGATGCTACAACTCCGGCTAAAATATTCATATAAAATATTATATCATCCGACCCGGGGGTTGACGACATATTAAAATAACTGATATTCTAAAATCCGTACTGTCCAGCTGCTTTTGGCAAATCTACCTGGTTTTTAAGCCAGATATCACGGATATACAGCTTTTTTAATACCGACTGCGTTTAGTAGTCAAATCATTTTTTAGTTTTTCACTTTAATATAAGGAGGATTATTTGAATCTTTTTTTTGACAGCGCGTTGAAACGTCTTTTTTTGACGGGCATAAAACCATTACAACTAATTATTAATACCGAAATAACTCATTACAAAAAGTTGTCATCTGAGAGTCGGCGGATGCTTTTGTCGATTTTTCTTTTTTCTTTGGCACTGCCTTTGATGAGTGTTTTTATTAACACTTTTTTGTGGCGTGAACTGCATAGTGTCGGAATCATAGTTTTATACAATTTTTCAAATTTTATTGGAGTACCGGCTGGGTTTTATTTAAATGGTTTTTTGCTTAAAAAATACCCAACAAAGAATATCTATTTTGGAGGCGCCATTGCCCAGGGGGTAATAGTAGCCTTGCTGCTTTTTTTCTCTCTGACAGAATCTGTGAGTGTAACAATTGCCGGGATCTGTTTGGGAATTGTAGCTGGAATATATTGGGCTAACAGAACATTACTTCTGACTCATATAACCAAAAATCACCAAAGAATATATTTTGTTTCACTTGAACAAATATTGGTTACACTGACTGGAATTATAGCCCCGTTTTTTATTGGCTGGTTTATTGTATCTGGCGAGCATTTTATCGCCGGATGGTCAAAAAATGCCTATCAGTTTCTGGCACTTTTTTTTGTGATTTTACTTTTCTTTTCCGGAAAAGTAATGTACCAGTCAGAAATTAATATCCCACGGTTAAAAGAATTTAGTCCATTTAAACCAAGTAAAAGGTGGCAGAATGTCCGCAGCATGATGTTTTTTAGCGGTATGCTACATGGAGTCGAACTGGTTCTGCCTATTTTAGTGGTAATGATTCTTTTAGGAAATGAAAAAACTTTGGGAACTATTATGGCAGTGACCGGTATCTTTGTCTCTTTAGCGCTTTATAAAATAGCCAGGACAGTCGGCCAAAAATATCGGTTTCGGACACTTTGTCTGTCAGTATTTTTATCTATTCTGGGGGCTTCATTATTTAACTATTATTATTCGGTGATCGGGGTGATTTGTTATTTTATCCTCAACTCTTTTGCAACAACTATCAGAGGAACCATCATCGGACCTCTGAGTCTGGAAGTGATAACCGGCGAAGAGTTCAGACAGGCCAGACATCGCTACCTTTATATCGCTGACAGAGAATTGTTTGTAAATATCGGACGCAATACTTCCCTCTCTGTTTTCTTTTTGCTGCATCTTTTATCACCGGATTTTGCTTTAAGAGCTACTCCATTAATCTTTGCCTTAACTATGATTGCCGGAATCTGGTTTATGAGTTTAATCGAAAAAGAATTAGTCGCTGAAGATATTTTGACCAGTGCTCCTATTTTTAATTATGTCAGATCATTTTACAACCGCGATTAGGTATTTACCGTGTTAGAATATTTTCTATGATCTTTCTTCCAAATGACAGCTGGGAAATTAAACCCACTTCCAAAAAAGGACGCGGTCTTTTTGCTAAACAAAATATTCTTCCAGGAAGTGTTATTGGAGATTATCTGGGAGTTGTACTAGATCCCCTGACTTCAGATCTCAAGGAAAAAGATCAGGGCTTATATCTGATGTATTATCACGACAAAGCTTTAATTTACCCGCCGGATCTTTCTTCCCCCGGAGTTCATCTGATAAATCATTCCTGCATGCCAAACAGCGCTCTTTTTACCTTTCACGGACACAGCTTATTTTTTACTTTGCGACATATTTACCCAGGAGAAGAGATTACTATCTCCTACCAACTGGCCCCCGAGGGCAGCTGCAAACCCTGTACTCATCAATGTTTTTGTAACACTTTGTTTTGCACCGGATCTATGCATTTAACAAATGAAAGATTCAAAACATGGAATACTTTTAGTGAATTGCAAAGTAAACAAACCAGACGAGCTGCTATCCGCTATGGAAAAGTTTTGCCCCTTTTAAAACAGTATCCGGGGGGTATTTTAGACAATCCGGCTTATTCTCTTTATGGATCATTACAGGAAACTGAAATGATTTTACCTGATAAAAAAATCCCAGCCATTTCCCAGCTAAGAAAAATTATCCGACAAACAGGCAAAATAGTTTTACTGCCATCTTTAAAACTTAAAGTTTTTGGGGTTCAGGATAATGCACTTATTTCACAAAAGGTATAATATAAACAGTATATGGAGAAAGAAAAAAAACTAGTCAGTAGCAGTAAACAACCTAAAATTGTTTATTTGTTACTGATTATCGGAGTGATTTCAATGATAGTAGCTGGTGTAATGGGAACCAGACTATTTAAAAAATTTGGACATCTCCCTCCCCCATCTCCTCGGCAAACAAATGTTTCCCTGATCGAAGGATGGATGACTATCCCCTATGTATCCAGAACTTATCACATTCCTGAGCCTATGTTACTTGAGAAATTAAATATCGATCCCGGTACCAGCCGTAAAAAAAGTCTACAGGATCTGGCAAAAATGCAGGGTCAGTCTCAGACAGCTTTCCTGGAAAAAATCCGCCAAATAATTTCCGATTTACAGTCTCAGGATCCATCCTTTGGTAATCCCTAAATATGAGTCAATTTTTAGATCCCCTGTTAACGCTGGTTTTGAACTACGGATATCCAATTATCTGTTTATCTATCATGTGCGGCTATCTGGGTATTCCTATACCGGCTGATGCTTTGTTACTGGCTGCCGGATCATTTAGCTCTGCAGGTGTTCTAAATCTGTTTATATTAATCCCAGTTGTGGTAATTACAGCTATCACCGGAGATCTGATTGGATATTTCCTGGGCTACCGATTTGGCCATCTGATTTTAAACAAAGTTACCAAAAAACTTGGTTTGACTCAGCTAAAGTTGGATTCGATGGATTCATTTCTGAATAAATGGGGCATCTGGTGTGTTTTTATTACCAGATGGTTACTGACTCCACTGGGAATACCGGTCAATCTGGCAGCCGGTAACAGCAGATATCCTTTTAAAAAATTTCTATTAGCAGCAATCGCCGGAGAGATTCTCTGGGCAGGGGGATATATTTATCTGGGTTATATTTTTGGGAATAACTGGGAAACGCTACTTGAGTATATTAATGGCGCCCCGCAGATATTAGCACTTGCTGTGCTGGGAATCGGATCAGTCATGC
The DNA here is from genome assembly GCA_964446685.1 of uncultured Gammaproteobacteria bacterium. Classification (GTDB taxonomy): domain Bacteria; phylum Patescibacteriota; class Microgenomatia; order Daviesbacterales; family UBA10151; genus CAZWRN01. The sequence goes on from CAYUPO010000001.1 coordinate 36,358, forward strand.
TCGCCTATCACCTGCAAAAAAGACGCAGAAAAATGAATAACTTGTAACTTGTAACTTGTAACTTGTAACTTGTAACTTGTAACTTGTAACTTAATTATATGGCTACTAAACAATCAACGATTGATTTTCTGACAGAACAAATGCAAAGCGCTGGTGATATCAGATCGCGCAAAATGTTTGGCGAATATGCCATTTATTGTAATGAGAAAGTAGTCGCTTTTGTCTGTGATGACAAATTATTTCTAAAGCCTGTCCCTGAAGTCAGAACTTTAATCAAAGATCTGATTGAAGCACCAGCTTATCCAGGATCAAAAAATTATTTTCTGATCTCGGAGGATTATTGGGATGATGCAGATTATTTAAGCATGTTAATTAAAATAACAGCAAGCGTGGTTCCATTACCAAAAACTAAAAAAAGAAATTAAATATAACTGAAAATCAGGTAAAATTATGCAATACCTGATTAACTATTTCAGAGTAAACACTAATAAATCCCTTCTGACATTAGCGGGTCCCAACTCGTGTACTTTATGATCCGGATCACTCACACTATAAATCATTCTTGTTCCTGAAAGTCTGGCTATATGCATCATATGGTGTGGCTGAAGATAAAGAACTTTTGCGGATTGATCCAGTAGCTGATGGATAATATTTATATTACCTGCAACAAATATGGCGAGATGTTTATTAAGTGCATTTGCTAGTTCTGAATTCCCTCTTCTGAAAGCTGAAATCAATTCTTTTATATTACTAAGTTCTTTATGATATTCCTGCTTAATAAGTTCTATTTTTTCAGGATTTTGATCCATTAATCGCCATCTGCCCGTGGTAGATCTTAATTGATCTGTTTGACTAAGCCTCAAATCCCATTCTGATTCTGTAGCTCTAACGTTAAATGCAGACTCAAATGACCTGATAACGCATCCTCTTTGCTTTTTCTTCTGATTTCTATCAATCTCCGAAGAAGTTAATAACCCATCAGGGTGAGCGGATAAATGATCATGCATAGAAATACATTCTACAACTATGGGTCTAATAATTCAAATTTGTGGTCAGATGTTAGTCAACAGGAGCGTCTTTGTCATCTGGAGGAGGTGGGAGAAACTCTTCACCGGCATTTGAAACAGGTTCTTCACCTGGTTTTAGCCATTTGATGTAGGAACAGCCTGTGGCTTTGCGGGCTTTACTGTCCCAGCCGGCTGTTGAACATTTTTCCATTTTTTTACCGGCATTGGTGGTAAATAAAACCAACTTGTTGCCGCATTCCGGACAATCCATATCCAGAGGCACTGAAGAACCGTTAACCCATTCAACAAAGTCACATCCGGTGGCTTTCTTCTCTTTGGCGTCCCATCCGCCGGTTGAACACTTTTTCATTTTTTTGCCAAATCGGGTGACCTGCAGCATCAGCGGATTGCCGCATTTAGGACATTTTTCATCAAGTGTTTCAGGTTCGACTTGTAACCATTTAACATAGTCGCAACCTTCATTTTTTTTAGTTTCTTTGTTCCAAAAACCGTTGGTACATCTTTGGAGTTTTTTTCCAGTAGGAGTCTCAGTAATTTCACCGATTGCACTACCGCATTTAGGACATACTTCTTCAGCCATGAGAATTAGATTACTACATATATAATAGGAAGTAAACAGAGAGAAAGGTTTTGGTTAGTTAGTAGGTTGTAGATGGTAGATGGTGGATGGTAGATGGTGGATGGTGGATAGTAGGTGGTGGATTTAAGATTTAAGATTTAAGATTTAGGATTTA
>CAYUPO010000001.1:38219-218046 GCA_964446685.1 uncultured Gammaproteobacteria bacterium
GATGGTGGATAGTAGGTGGTGGATTTAAGATTTAAGATTTAAGATTTAGGATTTACTTATTTATAACTGGAAAAGAAAAATGATATTCTAAAATAGATTAATGGTTAAGATAAATGTTGCCACAGACTGTGAGAATGCACCCAGGAAGAAGTTTATTCGTGATTTTGAAACTTCCTTTGCTCTAGAAAAGCCTGAAATAATTTTAGACAGTCTGTCTGAGGATGTTTACTGGGAAATGGCTGGAGATAAAGTGATCAGAGGTAAATTTGAGGCTGCAGAACAGATTAAATCAATGGTTGATGGATTTACAAAGGAACTAACAATTGAAAATATAATTACCCATGGAGACACCGGTGCGGCAAATGGAACAATGGTTTTCAGTGATGGTAGTACTTTTAACTTCTGTGATATTTTCACTTTCACTAGCCACAGCAAAAATGCCAAAATAAAAAAAATAACTTCCTTTGTAACAAAGAGTATTAAATGATCGCTCTAAATTTACTGCTGTTTTATAGATTGGACAGTGATGGTTCCGATTGTGTCATAAATGGAATTGGTGGTTAAATTAATTACTCCTGTGACCTCAACTTTTTGATTCATTGGGATCCCACTGATATTTTTGTAAGTTGGATCGCTATCTGCTAATCCATAATATGTTCCATTGGCAGCTTTCAGACCATACGCACATTCCATTGTCTGAGGACCTTTCTGATTTTTATGCGGTAAACAAAGAATAGTGCCACTAGTAGTCACAATCCCTGTACCCTTAGGTGACTCCTCCTGATTCAGAGAACAGTCAGCAAAACTGGTCTGCTCCCCTTCCTGAATAAAAGCCGTAACACCTTTAGTCCAAAAAACAAACATCTCGTCCTCTGAGGCATATCTTTCTCCAGAAGCTGTTACAGCCTGCTTTACTTCCTTTTGTCTGCCATCACTCAGTTTTAGTAAAACTTTGTCTGATTTAAACTCAGCATCAATTTTTTTATTATCCTGGCAAATAAAACTCATTTTTCTGGTGACTTCAGGTGAAGTATGACTACCAGTCTCAGGTAAAGCTTTAATATCTTTACTTTTAATATAGAGAGCGGCAAAAATCAGACTAATTACCAATATTATAGAAAGATGAACCCGGTGAGATTTAAAATATTTCAAATAACGCATTCTAAATAAACCGTAGCAGATTTAAAATGAAGTTACAATAATTGCAGAAACTAAAACGGAAATCAATTATACGAAAAGTTAAAATCAACTTCCAAATGTAAAAGCATAAGTTTCAATACCTTCTGAGAAACGTAATTCCAACTGATGTTCACCGGGATTATTTTTTAAATTTACCAATTCATATGGCATATCTTTATCAACTAAAACCTCTCCATTTTTGACATCTTTGCCACTCAGGGAATAATCTATCGGTTTTCCATCAAGTAGTACTGTCACTTTTCCAGGAACTGATCCTGGTTTCATCACCAGGTAAACTTTGCCCGCGACAAACTGATAGCTAATGACTGAATCCGCCTCGGCTTTGGCAAAATAATCTGAGACTGACCATTGTCCTCCGAAAGAAAAATGATTGAGTGTTAGCTTGGGATCAACTGAATAAGATTTACTACCATTTGCTGCCTTTCCACCGGGGGACAAATAAAGCATTCGTTTGGATCCCAGATAGGTTTCTGGTGATAGTTCGATATCAGGCGTTTCATCCGGCAGACTGGTTAGTTCAGTATCAACCTCTGCTCCGGCTTCTTTAAGCAGCAATTGAATTGCCTGTTCCATTTTGTCATACTCCCCTTCTCCGAAATGAACCCGTCTGATCACACCTTTTGCATCAATCAAATATTCAGCCGGCCAATACCGGTTGGAGTAAGCATTCCAGGTCGCATAGTCGTTGTCCTGAGCTACCGGATAATGAATATTATATTGTTCAATAGCCTGTAAAACATTCTTGGTGTCCTTTTCAAAAGCAAACTCAGGTGTGTGAACACCTACGACGACAAAGCCGTCATCTTTGTATTTGTCATACCAGGCAGTGACATGCGGCAGAGTCCGGATACAGTTGATACAGGTGTAAGTCCAAAAATCAACCAGCACTACTTTGCCTTTTAAATCAGCCATTGATAATGATTGCTCTGGGTTTAACCACTTGCTAATGCCTGTAAACTCCGGAGCAGGTGTATTGGTATTGAGCAGTTCTGTGGCATTTATTTCAGGACCGGTTTTTCCGGTTAATCTGGACAGTTGTTCAGTCACAGCTGAATTGCTTTCAAAGCCATTTAATGCCTGACCAAACTGAGGGAAAATTTCTAGTAATTTGACCTGGATCACTTTGTCATAATTAGTAAATATGGCGAGTGCGGTCAGTATCATAATGACGCCAAATACCTGCTGGATCCGGGCGGTATACTGGGAAATTCCGCGTGATTTGGTAATTAACTGCTGCCCGCCATAAGCAAAGAAAAAAAGCGGAATTCCAACTCCTGTAACATAAGCTAAAGTGACAAGCACTACTTCAAATGTAACCTGGCCGGTAGCAGCAAGTGTTGCTATAGAAGCGAGAATCGGTCCGGCACAGGGTGACCAGACTATCCCGAGAGACAATCCGGTGACAAAACCTCCCAAAAAGCCATCATTCTGGGTTTGACCTGAAGTATTAAATAAACTGCTCAGTTTGGAAACTAAGATTTCAAATTTAACCATCAAAAATGGCACGATCATGGTCAGCCCCAAAAAACCAATTACCACAACAGCCACCAGGCGCAAAATATTTGGATCCAGTCCAAACAACCTGACTAGATAAGAAACAGCCAAAGTAAAAACCGTAAAAGACAGCATCACTCCAAGAGTAATCCCCAAAGGCCGCTTATGACTGGTACTTTTACCGGCAATAGAAGAGGACAAAATAATCGGCAACAAAGGCCAGATGCAGGGAGCAAGAATAGTGACTAGGCCTGAGATAAATGCGAAAAATAAGAGTAGTATCATAATTTAATTTCTAATTTCTAATTTCTAATTTCTAATTTCTAATTACTAATTACTAAACAATTTCTAAATCCAAATATCAAAAAAATAAATGATTTCTAATTTGAAATTATTTAGAAATTAGAATAATTAGAAATTTTCTCATCTCTCCCCGGTGAATACCAGGGAGATGAGATCTGTACTTTCATCTTACTTCGGTAAGAGGACAGTATCAATAACGTGGGTTACCCCGTTTGAGGAAATAACGTCAGCGATGGTTACCATAGCTGATTCGTTGATCCACCATTTGCCATCTTTCATATTGAAAGTCAGCATCTGGCCATTAACTGTTTTAAGAGTCATGCCATCTTTCATATCAGCTGCCCGGTATGCACCTGGGACTACATGATATGTCAAAACTCCCGCCAGTTTAGTTTTATTCTCTGGTTTTAAGAGAGTATCAACTGTTCCAGCTGGTAATTTATCAAAAGCGGCATTTGTCGGTGCAAAAACGGTAAATGGTCCGGCTCCTTTCAGAGTTTCAACCAAACCGGCTGCTTTAACAGCAGCTACCACTGTAGTGTGGTCTTTTGAATTTACCGCGTTGTCTACTATATCTTTATCAGGAGTCATCATTGCTCCGCCAACCATTACGCCACCTGGCATAGCTGAAGGCTGAGACATTTCAGAAGTCTGATTCATAGGAGATGATTGCATTGTTGTTTTAGAATCAGCCATCATTGAGTTATTTTTATTCATCATTAGCCATCCTCCAACTCCAACAACTGCGATTACTGCGACGATTGCAATTATTATTTTTGAATCCATATTTGTTTAAATCCGAAATCCTAAATCAGAAATTCGAGACAATATGAATTGTTTCGTTTTTCGGGATTCGTGTTTCGAATTTTTATTTCTCACCTCCTTTATTTTTTGTTGCCTATGTGAATAGTTAACTTAGTTAAGTATATCTCAGAAAAAACTCAGGTCAAGTATGGGATTTGTAAGAAGAGAGGATAAAAGTACTAATTTCTAATTACTAATTTCTAAACAATGACTAATGAATAAATGTCTAAGTAGTTTGGTCATTAGTATTTGGGATTTGTTTAGTAATTTAGAAATAAGCAAAGCTTGCGACTTCGCCTTTAGTAATTAGAAATTTTAAGAATTATTTACTATTAATGAAAGAACTTTGATGTATGTGCGTAGTTCATCTGGGGTGATGCCTTTGAGAAGTTTGGCCATCAGTTTTTTAACTTCTGGTTCAGTTTTTTTGACTATTTTATTGCCATTTGGAGTAATGGAAATAACTTTGGCTCTTTCATCAGTGCTATCAGCTGATCTTTGGATTAAGCCTTTTTTCTCTAAGTTTTTAGCTAGTTTAGTAACCATTGGCGGGTCATAACTTAAATATTCAGCGAGAACCGCTAAACGCATTTTGCCATGTTCATGTAACTGACCCAAAAGTTTCCATTCCGGAATAGAAACATTATACGAACTCAGAGCTCTACTCAGTGCATCCTGAAGTGCGTTATAGGCTTTACCTTGTAGCAGACCAGTACTGTAGGCTTTTAGTTGAATCAGATCAATATTCAATAATTCTAATATTGGATTTTTATTCATATACTTTAGTAACTAAATTAATTAACTAGGTTAATATTATATGTTTTTTTCTTACTTTCTGCAAGTTTGTGCTCAAATATACTAAAAAACAGCATAATTCTTACATTATTCTTAACAATTATTTTTAAAATTAACTACAACTCAACAATTGTTTGAATTTGCTAAATAAGCTGAAGTGTTATATAGTATTAATCTCATAGTTAGTTAGACAACTCGTCGTACTATTTTCAACTTTTAGTCTAATCAGTCATTTATATATGAAAATACACGGACTCTCATTGGTAATCTTTTCGCATAATCATTTTGATTCTCTCCCTGCTCTTTTAGAACAGATCGATAAATCTCTGTTAAGTAAAGGCCTGCCTTATGAGGTGATCTTAATGGATAAAGCTGAGGCCTCTGAAGACCAAACTGTTATTCGGAATTTATCTTCAAGCTATCCACTGACACACTCTAACCAACATCATGGTCAGTCAAAGTCGGCTCAACTGATAAAGACTTTTTCTAAAACCAAGTATGATCTGATCGGAATTTTAGATCTACCTCTGGGATATTCAGCAGATATTATTCCGGAAATGATAAAGAAGCTGGAAAATGATCAGGCGGATATTATGATTGTCCATCGCAATAAAATGAGCTGGTCAAGCCGGTTTTTTGGTGTTCTGGCTGATGGAGCAAATTATGATATTCATTCAGGGCTTAAAATTTTTAAAAAGGAGATTGTTGAGAGACTCTATCCTCATTTTTCCCCGATCTCATTTGATCTGGAATTTTTGGCCAAAGCAGCGGATGCTGGGTATGTATTGGAGAAATTTGATGTTGAAGTGGAACATTCCTCCCTGGTCCCCAAAAAATCACATGATTCTTTCTGGAAGCTGACTCTGTCACATTTTCTGGTTCGTTATCTTCGGTCTGATGTAATCCCTTTTCATCCGGATACAGTAGCGGCCAAAGGCAAAGGGTTTCATTACAAAGGACAGGAATTTGTCCATCATTCAAATTTAAAACCTTCACAAAGTGCAATTCATCGACTGTCTGGAATGCAGATGTTTATTTTGCTGGGCATTTTGGTCGAAGTTGTGATCTTCTTTATTATTAACTGGCATGTGGCGCTAGTAATTCTGATCGCCATGCTGACTTGTTTATATTTTGCTGATTTATTGTTTAATCTGTTTTTGATTTACCGAAGCTTTTCCAAGCCAGCTGAAGTTCAGATCGAGCAGTCGGAGATTGATGATGTAAATGACTGGCCGACTTATACTATTTTATGTCCGCTCTATAAAGAATGGCAGGTGGTACCGCAATTTGTGACCGCCATGAGTCATCTGGATTACCCCAAAAGCAAGCTACAGGTGATGCTGCTTTTAGAAGAAGATGACAAAGACACTATCAAAGAGATCAACAATTATGATCTGCCCTCCTATTTTCAGACAGTGATCGTGCCAGATTCCAAACCAAAAACCAAACCAAAAGCTTCAAATTACGGACTTTTACAAGCTACCGGAGAATACATTGTTATATATGATGCCGAAGATGTGCCAGATCCATTACAGTTGAAAAAAGCAGTTGTCGCTTTTAGAAAATCCGGTCGGAGAATTAAATGCATTCAGGCAAAACTAAATTTTTACAATCCGCATCAGAATTTATTAACCCGAGTTTTTACTGCTGAATACTCACTTTGGTTTGATCTGGTTTTGACCGGACTGCAGTCAATTCATGCCCCGATTCCTCTGGGTGGTACATCTAATCATTTTAGAAAAGCCGACCTGGTCAAATTAAATGGCTGGGATTCTTTTAACGTGACCGAAGACTGCGATCTGGGGATGCGACTGGTGAAAGCCGGTTTTCAGACAGCTGTCATCAACTCCACTACACTTGAGGAAGCTAACAGTGATATGGCCAACTGGTTTAGCCAGCGGACCAGATGGATTAAAGGTTACATGCAAACTTATCTGATCCATATGCGGGATCCTCACCAGTTTTTGAAAAACTGGCGCGAACCTCACGCTATAACTTTTCAGTTGGTAGTGGGAGGAAAAGTGTTGTCGATGTTTATCAATCCGCTGATGTGGGTGATTACTTTAATGTATTTTATGTTTAGAGCCAATATCGGCACATTTATCGAATCATTCTTCCCGGCTCCTGTTTTGTACATGGGTGTCATCTCTCTGCTGCTGGGTAACTTTTTGTATATCTACTATTACATGATCGGCTGTGCCAAACACGGACATCATGAACTAGTCAAATACGGCGTTTTTATTCCTTTCTACTGGCTGGCGATGAGTGTGGCCGCCTGGATGGCTTTTTATAAACTAATTGTGGCTCCTCACTACTGGGCCAAAACCAAACATGGACTTCACTTGAATAATGCCAAAGCTGTAAACCATGCCAGTCAGGCAATCGGCCAGCAAAGTCTGGTTGATAAAGATCTCACACATGTCCGTTTAAATCCGGCTATTTAAAAATTTTAAAGCAGGTGCTTTAGTCTTTTAGCTCTTATGAAAATAAATAATTCCTCAGTTTTAATATCAGGCACTACCCTGGCGTTTGCAGTGATGTCAGCCAATGTGATTAATCTTTTTTTTAATGCTTATTTAGGCCGGGTTATTTCCTCAGAAGAATTTGGTGTATTGGCTTTGATTAATACATTTATGTATTTTGGGTCACTTTTTTATAACGCTGTTGGAGGTATTACCAACCGGGAAGTAGCTTTTCTGGATAAGGATTTATCAAATCAGGAAGGAACAGTTTTTTTTCTTTCCCTGACCAAACAGTTAATGATCGTCAACTGTGTCCTGGCCATAATTTGGATTCTGTTGGTCCCTTTTTCAAGCAGCTTTTTTCATATCAGTGACCCGACAATTTTTTATCTGTTTACTCCCCTATTTATTTTGTATCCCCTGGCTTTTTTGGGCAGAGGGTACTTACAGGGAAAACTACTATTTGTGCTAGCTGGTGTAACTATTTTTATTGAGCCGCTAATCAAATTACTCAGTGCTTATTTTTTGCTGGCTTTTGGAATGCATCAGATGATTTATCTCTCAATATATATTTCAGCTCTACTGACTGGAATAATCACTTTTTATCTGGCCTGGAAAAGAAAACCGGCACTCTCCCAAATTTCCAGTGTCCCTTTTCCATTTACTTTTTTTGGAGCAGCCTTACTCTCTGGTATCTCAACCATCTCTTTTCTGGCACTGGATATGATCTTGGTGAAACATTACCTGCCACCTGATCTGGCCGGACAATATGCATTTTTGTCCTTGCTGGGGAAAATTATTTTCTTTGCTGGATCGCTGCTAAATGTTTTTACTATTTCACTAGTCAGCCGCGAGGCCAGTCATCAGAAAAATCCTTTTGTCTCTTTTTATCTGCTCCTTTTAGGAAGTTTTGTGTTAGCAGCTAGTGGAGTGATCGTTTTTGGAGTATTTGGTTATTTTTCAATCCCTCTTATTTTTACTGAAAAAGCCAGTGTTGTGGTTCCTTTTGCACTGCCATATCTTATTGCAATTGCTCTTTTTACTCTGGGTAACACCATCGTCACTTATCATCTGGCACTTAAACAATATCTCTTTGCTGTTCTAAGTGTGATCATGTCAGTATTTTTAATTGGAGGCATCATTATTTATCACACAACTATTACAGATGTTGTTTATACTCTACTGTTAGTAAGCATATTTTATAGTCTGGTTTTGGCTCTGGCTCATATCAGACAAAACTTTTTCTCACCACGTGTTGCACTAACATCACTGGAAAAAATATCCGAGGAGGTCATATGACAGAAAAAACATCCGTCTCTATTTGCGTGCCCGCCTACAATGAAGAAAAAAATATTGAAAAAATATTGCTCGCTCTGTTAGCTCAGAAAACGAATAAAATAGCTATCAATAAAATAGTGGTCGTCTCCTCTGCCAGTACTGACAAAACAGATGACATTGTAAAAAAATATACTACTGAATATCCGCAGGTAATACTGATCCAGCAGAAAAAAAGAGAAGGCAAAGCTGCAGCTATTAATGCCTTTTTAAAAATCACCACTGACCCTTTAATCGTCATCGAAAGCGCTGATACTATTCCCCAGCCAAATACCATCGAACACCTCTGTCTGCCCTTTTTACGCGACCAGAATATCGGCATGACAGGCGGCGCCCCGATCCCGGTCAATGATCCAAAAACTTTTTTGGGATACATCATCCATACCTGGTGGTGGTTTCACCGCAATATCCCCCGTTTTGGAGAGATTATTGCCTGTCGAAACATCATCGAAGCCATCTCCCAAACCACCGCCGTTGATGAAGCCTACATCCAGGCCAAGATGATCCAGATGAATTTGAAAGCCGTCCATGTCGATGAAGCGATCGTTTTTAACAAAGGTGCAGAAACTGTAAAAGATCTAATTAAACAGCGAAGAAGAGTTTTTAATGGTCATGCCCGACTTTTAAATAAAGAAAATATTAAAATAGATAATATGACTAAATCAACTTTAAAACTTTTACTTTTTAAATTTCCGATTAACAATTTTAAAGAATTAGTATGGTTGGGTTGTGGAATTTTAATTGAGTTATATTCTCAATTGCTAGGTATGTATGATTTGAAAATAAATAAGAAAAATCCATTTATTTGGGATACTGCCAAAACAACAAAAAATTTAAAAAAGAAAAGAGCTTATGATTTTATTTCTTAATTAACTAAATTATATGATTTCAATAATTATTCCGGTAAAAGGTCATCGTATCATTGATAGATTATTAACTAAACTTTCAGAAATCCCAAAACCAGAAGATACTGAGATATTAGTTATAGATGCAGCAAAAGGGACCCTTAATGATATTAAAAATAAATTTCCTCTGGTTCGATGGTTATATTATAAATCTAATTATAAACAATCAATATCTGAGCAAAGAAATTTTGGCTTACTTAAGTCTAAAGGAGATATTATTGTTTTCATTGATGCTGATTGTATTCCGACAAATTCTTGGTTATTAAATTTGATAAACCCAATAAGAAAAGACAATGAATCGGTAACCTCCGGTAAAATTATTTCAATGTCTAAGTATCCTTTAAAATGGAAGTTTGATTATGAACTTCTTAAATCAACCCGATACTTACTTTTTATTCCAACCATGAATTCTGCATTTTTAAAAAGAGTTTTTAATCAAATTGGAGGATTTGATAATATTTTTAAATATGGAGGTGAAGATGGGGATATTAGCATTAGATTACATGAACAAGGATTTAAAATTCGTTATGTACACAATGCAGAAATTTATCATGACTGGGGCGATATAAATAAAAACATCAAGCGAATATTTCTATACGGAAGAGCCAACTTTGTTTTAATTTTCAAACACAAATATAAACTTTTTAAATATATAAATTTAATTGAAGTTTCTGCATTTCCCATTTATTTATTTTTTTTACCAATTACATTATTTTGGCCACTATACTTACTGTTTCTGATTATCCCTTTTTTTAAAGGATTAATTAAAAGTTATTCACTTACTTATGCTCTTGAGAGTGTTGTTTATGGTTTGTTAATGGGTTCTGGATTTATATTTCAATTTGTTAATTCCTTATTTTTGCCCAAACAAATACAAACTGTTCCTTTAATTAAAGTATCAAATATTTCACACAAAATATGAAAAAAATCGTTCTTTTATCCGTTTATGGTGACAAAAATATAGGGGATGCTGCCATATTACAATCCTCACTTAAAATAATTGATAAATCTATTGATAGACTTTCAGAATTAACTATTTTTTGCGCTGATCCCAAATTCCTAACATTACCCAAATTAAATAGGCTGAAAATAAATATCGCTCAAAAACCTTATGGTTATGCTATTCGTCATAAAGGACATTTTTATTCTGAAATATTAAAAATATTTTATTTTATCGAAATCTTCTTTTTTTCAGGAGTTTATTATGCTTTAGGTAAAATAAATCTAAAATTCTTACCTGATGCAGGATTTTATTCATATATTGGGATTATTCAAAGAGCCGACAGTGTTTTTAGCATCGGTGGCGGATATCTTAGAACAAAAAGTAAATATAAGGACTATTTCGGTTTATTGCTTACATTACTTCCTATAATTATTGCAAAAAAATTTAAAAAAAAGATCATATTTTTACCTATGTCATTTGGCAATTTTGCATCAAGTATCCATGCTAAGTTAAGTTTCAATGCAATAAAGGATTCTGTTTTATATATACGAGACGAAATTAGTCTTAAAACATTGAATAACATGTCTCCTAATTATACTTTAAACATTACTACAAGCCCTGATCTTGCATTATATATGAATTTTGAAGAAGCAAATTTAGCAAAAAAAATGCGTAGTAAATACATTGTCATGACTGCTAGAGTTTGGTTTAGTAATAGAAAAAAACAGGCATATTACGAAAACTCACTCAAACTGTTAATCGAATTTTTATGGGATTCATTTCAAATTAAAACTATTTTTATACCAATGACATGGAATCAGAATGAAGATAATGATGAAGAAGTAGCTATAAGAATTCAAAAAAAATTATCCAATAGGAAAAGTTTTGAAATACTGAATGCAAAACATCCTTCAGAAGTATTAGAAATCTTAAGTAAAGCTTATTTTTCTGTTTGTACTCGAATGCATTCCGCGATTCTTTCTTCAGTAGTCAAAACACCATTCATATGTATTGAGTATGAATATAAAACATCAGGATTTCTTAAATTAATGAATTTATCAAAGTGGAATATAAATATAAATAATGTAACTTTTGATTTATTAAAAGATAAAGTCTTAAAACTAAAAAAAGAGAAAAATTATTCTAAAATTCATAAACTGCTAAAAACTAAACATACGCAATTTAAAAAAGAAGAAGACAAACTTATAGAAATGCTTAATAAACAACTGAAAACTATATGAATAATCCATTAGTAACAATAATTATGTCAGCTTATAATGATGAAAAGTATATACATTCTGCGATTGAAAGTATTATTAATCAAACATATAAAAACTGGAAACTGATATTAATAAATGACGACTCTTCCGATAACACCGAGGCGGTCATCAAACCTTTTTTAAAAAATACAAATAGGATCAACTACATTAAGAATAAAAAGACTAATGGATTAATTACAAACCTCAACTACGCGTTGGATTTGGCAGATGGCAAATACATAGCAAGATTAGATAGTGATGATATCTGGATTGATTCTGAGAAATTAAATGATCAAGTAAATTATTTAGAAAATCATAAGGATTACGTTTTGACAGGTACGTGGGGATTTAAAATCTCATCAGATGAAACGCCGAAAGCTCCAATAATGTATCCTGTTACTGATAAGAAAATTCATAACTATTTTTTAATTGAGAATTGTTTCATTCATAGTAGTGTGCTTATACGAAAAAGCACATTAGATAAAGTCGGATTTTATGATCCTGAATTTCCATCTGCTGAAGATTATGGTCTCTGGGTAAAACTTGGAACGTCTGGGAAATTATATAATTTACCAAAATATATGACAGGTTATAGAGTAAATCCTAAGGGTATAAGCTATAATAAATATGCTGAACAAATATCAAGTTCAATAAAAATTGTAAACAAATTTAAAGATTATTACCCTTTTTATACAATTGGTCTATTATTATGGTATGTGCGCAAGTTTTTTCCAAGAGATTTAAGAGAGGCGCTCTCAAGAAATTTTCGTTCACGTTTTGTATCTAAGTAGTATATGAATATTGTTAATAAATTATTATTAATGGCTAAAAGAAATGAAAATAAGATTATTATTTTAATATTGTTTCTGTTGAGTTTTTTTTCTTTTTTATATTATTTTCAAGATTATAAACATCTCCCCTATGCAGATTCCCTTTCTCGATTAAATATAGCAAGGAAAATTGTTGATAATATTAACCCAGGATTGGCCCAAATTGGTAATGTATGGTTACCCTTACCTCAACTATTGATGCTCCCCTTTATCTGGAATGATTATTTGTGGCACTCAGGCATAGCTGGTTACATAATGTCTGGTTCTATGTATATTCTTGGTGGTTACTTTGTATTTAAATCAGCTAAAAGAATCAGTAAATCCAGTATCGGAGCGATATGCAGTTTGGGTATATTTGCATTAAATATAAATCTCCTTTACCTTCAAACTACTGCAATGTCAGAGTCAATATTTTTGTGCTCCTTAGCTGCAACCATTTACTTTTTTCTACTTTGGTTTGAAAATAAAAAAACTTCCTATTTGATACTAGCCGCATTATCAGTTAGTGCAATGACATTAATCCGCTATGAGGGACTTGCACTTTTATTACCTTCGATTCCTATGGTTTTCATCTATTCATATATACAAGACAGAAAGTATCACAATGCTGAAGGAGTAATCTGGCTATATTCAATGTTAGCATGCTTAGGTTTTAGTTTATGGACTCTCTACTTAACTGCTATATTTGGTGATCCACTTTATTGGAAAAATTATTATGCAACACCGCAAGCAACAGGTGGGGCAGTTGCTGCATATACTCAAGCAAAACCATTTATTGCTGCATTATGGCAATATTTTACATCATTTATATGGATGATAGGAATTATACCTACATTATTTGCAGGTTTAGGAACTGTAATCATGATAATTATGTCAGTAAAAAAACGTAGCTGGATTTTTATGCCTTTGTTATTACCACTTTCAATTTTTCTTTTCATGGTTCTAACACTTCAACGCAACACACCGATTGTTCAACCAGATTTGACATGGACCAATATACTAAATCCACAAACTAGCCATGGTACTGGATTTAACATCCGTTATGGATTACTTCTACTTCCCTGGGTAGCAATAATGTCATCATACATTTTCAGATTTAGAATAAGAGCATTAAATGTACTTTTATTTATGCTAATGCTAGTTCAATTCCATACATACTGGTCACCTGATTATACAGTTATGTATAAAATTCCGGACCGAATAGCTCCTAAACCATATACTAATTTTACAAGTTGGATTCAGAAAAACCATGATGGAGGAAAAATATTAATAAGTGCGGGTTCTATGGAAGATCAGATGTTTCAAACAGGTTTTAATTACAGTACCTTTATTCATGAAGGAGCGGGTAAATACTGGACTGAATCGCTTGATAACCCTTCGAGATATGCAAAATGGGTAGTAATTGATTACGGAAATAATACAGATACTCTTGCCAAAAAAATGAACCGTGTAGATATTTTAGAGAGAGAATATCAATTAGTTTATGAAGAAAGACAACTAAAAGTATTTAAGAAAATATCGGATCCGTATTTTGTTCTTAAATAACTTATGAGTCTGGCAAATCGTATTTCTGAGAATGGTGTGTTGATTGTTACTTTCTTTCTTTCCTGTGTTGCTCTTTATTTTAGTTTTATTAACAACTATATCCTGACTTACAATGATGCAGCTTCTCATTTGAATATTGCCAGGAGAATTTTTGATAATCTGACTCCGGGTATTGCTCAGATTGGGACTGTTTGGTTGCCTTTGCCGCATTTGTTGATGTTGCCTTTTGCCTGGAATGACTGGTTGTGGAATACCGGGTTTGCGGGGAGTGTGGTTTCGATGGGGGCTTTTTTGGGGAGTGTTTTTTTTACTTATAAAACAATTTATCTGGTCAGTAAAAGCTGGGTGGGAGGGATAATTGGGGCTTTGGTGATGGCTTTGAATCCGAATTTTTTGTATATCCAGACAACACCGATGACAGAGCCGCTGTTGATCGCTAGCTTTATCATGTCGGTTTATTTTCTGGCTAAATATGTCCAGAACTGGCAGGTGCAATCTTTGCTGATTTCGAGTATTTTTGTCGCCTGCGCCACCCTGATTCGTTATGACGGCTGGTTTTTGTATGCTTTTCTGACTGCGCTACTGCCAATATGGATCTGGAAGTGGCGAGGGATAAAAGAAGCTGAGAGTAGTGTGATTTTGTTTTTGTTTATGGGTGGATTTGGGATTGTGACCTGGGTGGTGTGGAACTGGATGATTTTTGGAGATCCGCTTTATTTTATTACTGGACCTTACTCGGCTTATGCTCAGCAGAGAGTTTTGAGTCAGGTCGGGCAGCTGCCGACTGAGGGAAATATTTATAACGCTGTTTTGTATTATTTTTGGGCGGTTGTCAGTAATAATGGGATGATTTTATTTTTTAGTTCAGCGTTAAGTCTGCTGATTATCCCTTTTTTTGTAAAGCAGAAAAAGTTTTTAATTCTTTTTATGGCGGCTTTTTCACCAATTTTATTTAATGTAATTGCTTTATTTGTTGGTCAGTCGGCAATGAATGTGCCACAGGCCCCAACAAATCCAGGAATGTTTAATATCCGCTACGGGATGATGGCGTTGCCTTTTATTGCTTTGAGTCTGGGAATATTAGCTTCAGATAAATGGATGAGATTTCTGGTGATATTTGTTTTGCTGCTGCAAAGTTGGGTGTTTTTTAAAGAAGGAATTCCTGTTTCACTGGCGGATGGTATTCATGGTAGAGAGCAGACTTATTATACTGTTGAAGCCAGTAAATGGCTGAGAGAAAATTATACCGGTGGTCTGATACTGACTAGTCTGGCTTCACATGATGCATTTGTAGCGAGAACTCAGCTGCCGATGAAAAATTATATTCATGAAGGGACTCAGGATCATTGGTATGACGCTCTGCATGATCCGTCTGAGGAAGTAGAATATATCGCCACCCTATCTTTTCCGCCAGATAGCGTCTATAAACAACTAGCGACCAATCCGACATTTTTGAAAAAGTATAAGATGATTCATAGTTATGAAAAGTTTGGGATTTATAAGAGGATAGACTAGTAACTTTTGTTGTTTGTGGCTCCATCACGTCATTTCGAGTGTAACGAGAAATCCCTGCCTCGAGCGAAGTCGAGAGGTCAAGACTAGATGACCAAGCTCCTGCTTCGTAAAAAGGAACAAACCTGGTTTTAATCATGAGATCTCTCGCTCCTCGCTCGAGATGACATAGAAATAATTAATATAAAAGCTTTATGAGAAGACACGATAATACTACGCAAAAAAAACTGACATCTGTTTTAACATTTATTCTGGTTTTGATTATTCTGCCGGTGGTTTTTGGGACGGTCTTTTCCAGTCAGTCTGAAAATACTTCTGGACTGTCTACCCCTGTTGTACAGACCTCTCCCTGCATCTGGCAGATCTGTTCGATTGATACCATGAAAACTTCCCGTGATCTGGCCAGAACCCATTTAAACAATCCGGCATATGATAGTGAAATCCAAAACCAGCTGCGTCTGATTAAACAAACCGGCGCTTCCTATGTCTCGATCACCACTCCCTATGATGAGGAATTCAGACCCTATCTAAAAAGGTGGGTCACACTAGCCAGACAGGAGGGCTTAAAGGTCTGGTTTCGGGGCAACTGGTCATCCTGGGAAGGATGGTTTGGATATCCCAAAGATATGTCACCTGAACAACATCTGATAAAAAATTCACAATTTATTACCAGTAACACAGCTTTATTTCAAAACGGTGATATTTTTGATCCCTGTCCGGAATGTGAGAACGCTGCCTTCTGGCCGCAGGACGCGAAAAATCAGGATTATCGCAACTTTTTGCAGACTCAGCAAAAGCAAACCAAAGAAGACTTTAAAAAAATTAACAAACAGGTAAGGGTTTTACCATCAGTAATTGGTGGAAGAGCCAAAGATGTTTTGGATAAACAATCTTTTGATAGTCTGGATAAAATCATCAGTATCGATCATTACATCAAACAACCACAGGGAATGGCTGAATATGTTGATTATTTTGATAAAAAGTTTGATACCAAAGTATTGGTCAGTGAATTTGGAGCACCAATTCCGGATATGAACGGACCGATGGATGAAAAACAACAGGCTGCATTTATCAAAAGTATTTTAGAGACTTTGTATAAAAAAGGTGACAAAGTGGTCGGATTAAATTACTGGGTTTTATCTGAAGGGACAACTATGCTGGTAAACAATGATGGCTCAACCAGACTGGCCTATGACATAGTAAAGCAGTATTTTAATCCATCTGTTGTGGAGGGCAGAGTGACTGATTCACTGGATCAGGGAGTGTCAGGGCTGGTGGTAAAAACAACGGATAATGCCTCTGTCACAAAAACTAATGAAAATGGCTATTTCCAGCTGCATATTCCACCCCGGAAATTTGAAATAGTAGTTGATGATCCATCTTTTTATTCACAAACAGCTTCACTTACGACAACTACCAGTGGAGAAAAAATTTCCTATAATTTTTTTGTGGCACCTAAGAATCCGGGAATCTGGTATAAATTAAAACTGTTCTGGAAGAATACCATCCACAAAAGCTAGCTTTTTTTTAAAAATATGTCCCCCTCTTTCAAATTATTGGTGATCCGAAGCGTGATGTGGCTAAGTTTTTTGGCCTTAATAGGATATATCTATCAGGACAATTTATTAACCTGGTTTAAAACAACTCCTCAGGAATCGGAGAAAGCGAAATTTGCCCGGACACCTTTTGTTAGCGTTGTTGGTACAAAACTGTATCTGGAGGGAGAGGAATACCGTTTTACAGGTGTTAATGCTTATCATCTGGCCACTTTAAACGGAGCTAATGCCGGCTGTGGCGGACAGGAAAATGATCTGACTGGTTTTATGTCAAAACTGCGGCCTTTTTCTGTGATCAGACTGTGGGCATTTCAGGGAGGACAGGCTACCAATGTCACAACCAGACAGATCGACTGGTCTGGAATTGACCGGGTGGTGAACTCAGCCCAGCAGAATAATATTAAACTAATACTGACGCTAGCAGATCAATCCGGCACCTGTGATGATGGCCATTGGAAAGATTTAAGCTGGTATCTGGGTGGATATAAAAAGCCGGTAAATGATTTAAACAACGGCCTGACTCCTCTGTCTTATTTAGACTATGTGAAGTTGATTGTCTCCAGTTACAAAGACTCCACTGCTATTGCGATGTGGGAAATGATTAATGAACCGGAAGCTTCTGACTGCCCGGCAGGCTTTAAAGGTTCTGCCTGTTACCAAAAACAGATTTGCCCGGATGAGCAAAAAGCTACCAAAGCCATGCGTAGTTTTTTTGACACTGTGGGGGGAACAATTAAATCAATTGATAAAAACCATCTGATCAGCTCCGGACTTTTGGGAGACGGACAATGCGGAGCAGTCTGGGAAGATTATCAGTATCTGCATCAAAGTGACATGATAGATGTAGCCAGCTACCATGATTATCAAAGAGACAATGAACCATTTCCAGGAGATCAGTGGAATGGTCTGCAAAAAAGACTGGATCAGATGAAACAGATTAATAAACCACTAATTATTGGTGAAGTCGGAATAAAAGCAGCAAATAATTCATCAGAATGTGTCAGTCTGACAGTCCGCAAAGATAAATTTAAAGCTAAAATGGATGCCCAGTTTGCAGCAGGTATCGCTGGATTTCTTCCCTGGTCTTTTACAAACGGAAAAACAGTTAACTGTAACTACGATATTATAGATGATGATCCGGTATTGAAACTGCTTAATGATTACCCATTAAGCCAAAGCTCTTTCAATAACCCAGTTCCCTCTTCTCTGCTACAATTTTATACTTTTAGTCCTCTCCCCTCACCACTTATTCCCTCTCCTTCTCCAGACATGACTCCTCCGACAGCTCCAACCCTTCTTAAGGCTCTATCTGTTACAGCCACCCAAATTAACTTAAGCTGGAAAGCTTCAACTGATAATAAAGGCATCATCAGATATGACATCTTCCGCAATGGCAGCTATCTGACATCAACCGATCAAACCAGTTTTAATAATACTGGTCTGACGCCCTCCACTTCCTATTCCTATCAGGTAAAAGGGAAAGATGAAGCAGCAAATAATTCACCTGCTTCAAATACTTTAAATATAACTACTCTTACTCTTAATTAGTTTTATATAGTAATGTTAATGTTTTGCTTTCTTACAACTTTCTGATACGATAACCACGATGAATTTTGAAACCCTTCAAAAAGGAATCTACAGTTTAGTCATGAGTGTGAGTGTTACATTAGGTTCTACTCTTCTCCCCCCCTCTCCTTCTTCACCCTCTCAAAATGCCCTGCAGGATCCTGGAGTAATTGAATCTTTTAATGTACCAGCTGAAAATTCGCTGGACAATTACAATATCGAAATCCCAACAGCAATTGCGTCTTCTGAGGAAACCACACCCTCTCCCCTGCCTGAAGTCAAAGTGCTGGGTACTGAACATAAAATTTTAGCCTCAGAAATTGTTGAAGAAGCTACAAAAGCCGCAATAGTCACTGTCGAACTACCTGCCAAACCTCAAAAAAAGCTTGTTAAAGCAGATGAAAAAGCAAAAATAGAGCCCAAAGCAGAAAGCCCAAAAAAAGAGGAATCTGAAGTAGCCAAAGAAACCCCCTCTTCTGTTCCGGTAATTCAGAAACTGGCAGCAAATGCCGAAAAACTGTTTGAAATGGCCAATCAACATCGGAAAGAGTTAGGTCTGGCTCCATTTGAGAAAGAGGAAAAAATTTGCAAAATTGCTGAAACAAGAGCTCCACAGGTCCATGATGAGGTATTTGTCGAAGGACCGCTACACAAAGGCTTTAAAGCTTTAAACCTGCCTTACTGGGCAACTGAAAATATAGCTGCTTATTCCACTATTGAACAAAATTTTAAATTCTGGATCACTGATGCAATTCATAAAAAAGCGGTTGAAGGACCTTCCAAATATAGCTGTATTGCCTGCTCCGGCACCTCCTGCTCCCAAATATTCACCAGCTTTATTCCAAAATAATACAACTACTCTTGTCATCCAACTTATAGTTATATATACTGCTTTTTTGCATTATGAAACATATCACTTTAGGGCGGATGCTCTTTTTTTATTTTCTGATAATTTACGCCTCTTTAAGTTATATCTTTGCTTTGGTGCTGGAAATTTATCATAACGATGCCATTTCCCGAACTGCTTTGGCTTTTTTTACAATTTTTGGCCGCGATCCTCATTTGGCGGCAATCGGTTTTGTCTGGCAACCATTACCAAGTTTGCTTCAAATCCCTTTTTTACTGCTGTTTAAATCAATCGGCTTAATGCTTTTGTCAGGACCCCTTGTGACCTCTCTTGCGGGAGCATTTTCAGTGGCAATCGTCTATAAAATTGGCCGGATCTTACTAAATAAGCAAAGCAAAATTTTGGCTTTAGTTGTGGCCATTTTATTTGGTCTAAACCCGATGATTATTTTATATTCGATTGTTGGAACCAGTGAGATGATTTTTATGACCTGCCTACTGCTATCTTCTTATTATTTAATTCGCTATTTTTACCGGCATGATCAGGCCGGACTATTGCTGGCCAGTCTGGCCATGGCTGCTTCCTTTTGGTCACGCTATGAAGCTCTGCCGGCATTTGCCGGATCCGTCGGAGTAATTAGTTTACACTTATTGATCCATAAAAATAATTTTAAAAAGATTGAATCCGTGGTTTTGCAATATAGTCTGCCATTTTTTTATTCAGTCTTAATCTGGATACTAGCTAACTGGCTGATTATGAAAGATCCGTTTTACTTTATGAACAGCCCGTACTCAAACGCTTCATTTACCACTATTTTTAAAAATAATCCTGGACTGTTGGGAAATTCTTATCAGTCACTGGTAAATAGTTTAATATTTGGTTTAGACCGTATTATTTACTTAGCTCCGGTTATTTTTCTGACACCATTAATAGGAATTTATTTTATAAAAAAGGCTCATGAAAAACTGGAAGATTTATTGCTATTAGGATTTTTAACTTTTCCTTACCTTGCCATAATTTTTTTTCATGCCTATCAGTTGTATAAGGGTGAATCTTTTGGCTGGTTGAGATTTTTCATTTATGTTATTCCCTTAGGGGTCTTACTGTCATTTTATTTTATTCGGAAACATTGGCTTTTAGGGATCGCCACAATAGTGTTGTTAGGGGTAGGAATTTTCAGCAGTTGGTATGCAATTAACGATTCTTCCCTGGGCAGAGAAGAAAGATCGTTTGCTTTAAAACTGACCGATCCGATGGCTGAAGTTGATTTCTCCCGCACCTATCTTGATCAAAAAAAGGTGGCCCGTGAGATTGATAATTTGCCAGGCAAAGTGCTGATTGATACTGATAAGGGCTTTGCTGTTCCGATATTTTCCAAAGACCCAAACCGGTTTATTATTACCTCAGATATTGATTATCTGGATATTGTCAAAGATTATCCAAACCAGGTCGACTGGGTGATAGTTCCTCAACCAGCTTCAGATGACAGAGGGCAAAATAAGATCTATGAATACTATCCAAAAATCTGGGAGGGGGATGCTCCGTCAATAACCTTGCATCAACAGATTGAAGGTTGGAAAATTTATCAGGTCACAAAACCCCAGAGTTAAATCCATTCAGCTTGATCTTGTGTGGTATATTTAATATTACATTTTTTAACACTAAGGATCCAAAAACAATGTCAGATGAAATAGTCACTCAGTTAAAATACATTATTAAAAAAGCAATCCTACTCCAGTCCAAATTAAATCTGGGAACAAGTATGTTGACTCCCACTAATTTATTGGAGGAAAGGGAGAAATTTTTTGCTTCAGCAGATTATAATCCGGTGTTTGTTTATAAGAAAAAGAAATTAATGGTCACAGAAGATGATATTGAGCTACTTTTAACAGATTTAAATAACCTGGAAATTGATCAGGATTTAAAAGATTATTTTTTTAATGCAATTTATAAATTTAAGCTGGTAAAAAAAACAATTGAAGCAATTGGCACTGATAATTTCGCATCATTTTCTAGTCAGCTGTTTAATATCTCCCAGACTGAAATTGATACTCATCTGAATATGATTCCAGAGCTCAAGTTTAATGAACCATCAAAAAAAGAGTTATGGTCTGCTCTGACAATCAAAAACCATTTTGAGCAAATTATTATGGAGCGGTATGGTTTGGATGAGGTGAAGATATTACTTGATGAATTTAATCCATTTACCATCAGAGTCAGTAACCAGAAAGTGATAGTTGGCGGAAAGATTAAAAGGTACTCTCACAACGTTGAGCGTCTGACTGTACATGAAATTGAAAGCCATGTTCTAAGACGCCAGAGTCTGCTTCAGACAAAAAATGTTTTACACCGATTGTCTTCCTATGATCAGTCTATTTTATATTCGGAAGGACTGGCTGTTTATAACGAGATCACAACCGGAAAGATTACTGAATCAGCAATGAATATTTATATTAATAGGATGCAGTCTGTAAACCGGATTCATCTGAGTTTTAGAGAAATTTACAACTATCTGATCAATTTTCTTGAACCAAAAATTGCCTTTATCATGACTTACCGGGTAAAAAGAGGGATGCGCGATACTTCACAGCCAGGCGGATTTAAAAAAGATGCCTATTATCTGATGGGATATTTTAGAGTGAAAGAGTTTGTTGATAAAGGTGGAGATATTAAAGATTTATACCGATTTGCATTACCGGAGCTAATTACTTTACTCCGAAAACATAATCTCGCGAGTACAAAATATACAATTTTGCCCCGCTTTCTTAGTTCATAAATTATTATCTAAGTTAACTGTTTGATTTGTCATGTCGAGCCCTTCGACTTCGCTCAGGACAGGCGAGGAGCGACCCGTCCACATCGCTTCACGAAGTGATGCGGGTGGAGAGATCTAATTATTAAAAACTGGTTAGTTCTTTGTAAGTCTTGAGATTTCTCACTTCGTTCGAAATGACAGAAAAATAGATTTTGGCGACCCCTTCTGTCATCTCGAGTCCTTCGACTTCGTTCAGGGCCTGAATGACAGAATAAAGCAGATTTTGACAACTCCTTCTGTCATCTCGAGCGAGGAGCGAGAGATCTCTAGATTAAAACTAAGGTTATTAATATTTATGCTGGGTCAACTTCTGATTCTTTCATTTAATAGCAGCTTCTATAACTAATCTTCCTAAGTCTATTCCGCTAATCTCTTTAAACCTATTAAACTGTGGACTTAAATTGGCTTCTAGAAAATAATATTTGCCTGACTGAGTCAGTATTACATCCACTCCCAGAAAATCAGCCCCCAAATATTCACTCAGTTTTAGACAATCTTTTATAATCTGTGGATTTTCTATCCTAAAAAGCTTATCGACCTTGACTGATAATCTGTTGTTACCTCTGATTGATGGCTTTCTGGTGACAGCACCAATAATTTTTTGATTTAAAATATTAATCCGGATATCTGTCTTAAAATCTATTTTTTTCTGAAATATAAACTTATTAATTCTGTTTTTGGTTTTGGTAAATACATCATCTGAAGAACCTACCAAAAAATTGCCTTTGGAACGGCTGCTAATTCTTTTTTTTACAACCAAAGGATAACTGACTTTGTTTTCCTGGAAATGATGTTTATTCTGAAAAAAATAAGTCATTGGAGTTGGGATTTTAAGAACATCAAAAATTTGTGACTGAAACAGTTTATCTTCATAAAAAGGTGAAAGTGTCGATAAAACATTTTTATCTAAAACTATATTTTTGGCAAATCTAATAAATAATATTTTAACCCAGTAATTAAAATCCATTAAATTTACTGCATCCCACGGCCAGCGAATCAGTATTTTATCTTTCAAACCGACTTTCAGTAACTGGTGATTTACAAAGATTTGATTATCCTCAAGATGCAGATGAGAAAAATAGATTACTTTAGTTTCAACTTCAACATCTTTTGCTCCAGATAAAAGCAGTGGTAATGAAAGATCTTTATGAGTAGTGAAAATATATAAAACCATATTAGTCTAAATCTTTACCTGATTATACATCCAAAGTAAACAGCTTAGTCTGGAAGATTTATGATTTTTGATTTTTGATTTATGATTTAAGGTATTTGTTAAAAAAAGAGATCGTGTTTTGCATGGCAGAGTTAAAACTTGTTCCGGAAATATTGTGTCCGCCATCAAGGTATTCATGTAATTCATGTGGAACGTCTGTCTGGTCTAAAAGTTTATTTAAATTACGACTGTATTCGATAGAGACCACATCATCATTCACTGCATGATTTAACTGAATTGCGCCTTTTAGATCTGTTAAATAATTTGCCGGAGCTACCTGTTTCCAAAACCAACTATCGGACGTAGGATCTCCATAAAGTTGTCTTAGCTGCTGTCTTTTTCTTTGTCTTTCAGTATCAGAGGGCTGAGGCTGATAACTTGAATCCTGGATTCCATATTGCTGCATATCAGTATAGGTATAAACAGCCCCTGCCCAAATTACGGCTGCCGGTATCTCTGGCATAGCCGCCATCGATCGTAAAGCGACATTCCCAGCCATACTATGCCCCCATAAACCAATTTTTTGTTTATTCACAAAATCAGCTGACTGCAGAGCTTTATAAGCATTTAAAGTATCTGTGACATAATCCCCGGAATAATAGCCCCCTCCTGGTTCACCTTCTGAGTTACCATGACCTCTTAAATCAATTTTAAAAACTACAAAGCCACTTCTGGCCAGGGATGCTACATGATCCAAATATCTGGTTTGAGTCTGATACTGATTTGGTGGAATATAACCATGTATAAAAACGATAGCCGGAAATCCCTCCTCAGGTTTTTCTCCATCAGGAATAGTTAATAAGCCATTTACTTTCAATCCGTCTGAAGAAAAACTGCTGAGATATGATGTGTAGTTGCCGTTATCAGTAATTTTTTGAAGTTCCCCCAGTGAGCTCTGATAGTTTTTTTGCCGCAGATAAGGCACTGTCAGCTCTTGGAATGGAAATGGAGTGGCTGATGGAGATATCTTCTCATTGCCCTGCTGAATGGCTGAAGCTAGTTCAGCCTTGGGAGAGGCCGATTTTGAAACTAACAAGGCAATCATGATCGCACTGACAATCAGTAAAACACAGATTATTCCTCCAATAATCAGTTTTTTATGGCTCGGGTTTGAGGATGGGAGAGTATCGGGAATCATTTCCGGAGAATTTGGCATGGGTAATAGTGTAATACATCAATGTAAATTTTCCAACCAATATCCCTCTTTTTTTTGGTTATAATGAAACAATGTCGACCCTTTTTAAAGCTTCCCTGTTGCTGACTTTTTTCTTTGGCATCAATAAACTAGTCGCTCTGGGAAGGCAAGCCTTAATTGCTAAACAGTTCGGATTCTCACCAGAGATAGACGCCTTTAATGTTGCCAATAACGTACCAGATCTACTTTTTTCACTGATTACTGGTGGAGCACTGGCTGTGGCATTTATTCCGGTTTTATCTGATTATCTGGAAAAAAGAGGCTATACACATGCCTGGAGGCTCTTTTCAATTGTGGCCAACTTAGTTTTCCTAACTACTGCAGTACTTTCTGTGATCGTGGCTATTTTTGCTCATAATCTGGTAACTTCTCAGTTTGGTATTGCTCCCGGTTTTACTACAGAGCAGCAAAATCTGGCAACTCAGCTGATGAGATACAACTTAATCGCCACTTTAATTTTTTCCCTGAGTGGATTGGTGATGGCCGGACTTCAGGCACATAAACATTTTTTGCTCCCGGCAATCGCTCCTATTTTATACAACCTAGGACTTATTTTTGGGGCGGTTTTTCTGGTGCCTTACTTTGGCGTTTTTGGATTGGTTTACGGAGTGATAATTGGTGCAGTTTTGCATCTGGTTGTTCAACTCCCTGGTCTTTGGTATTACAAGTTTAAATGGTCTGCTTCGCTGGATTTAAAAGAACCAGGTGTCAGACAAACTTTGTTACTGATGGGACCGCGAATTTTGACTGTTTTATTTATTCAGGTTATTTTTCTGGCACGGGACAACTTCGCATCCCGTCTGGCAGAAGGCTCTGTAACAGCACTGACTTATGGATACTTTATAATGCAGGTTCCTGAAACACTGATAGGTACAGCCATCGCCACTGCTCTTTTGCCTACACTTTCAACACTGGTGGCTGAAGATAAAAAAGCCGAATTTTCCCAACTGATGAACCGGGCAATTAATGTGATTTTGGCAATCACCGTACTCACCGCCACAATTTTATCAGTCAGTCTGGAATATCTTTTAGAACCGGTTTTTGGTTTTAATCCCAGCCAAACCGGATTACTGGTCTGGACAACCAGAGCTTATCTTCTGGGGCTGCTGGGCCAATGTATACTAGAAGTAATCACCAGAGCTTTTTATTCACAGAAAAATGCTCGTACTCCACTGATTGCAACCTGCATCAGAATGATTGCTTTTCTGGGACTTGCAGTGCTTCTAGTCTCCCCACTCAATGCAGTAGGTCTGGCCTTGGCTGATTCACTAACTATTACTCTGGAAGTAGCGATTTTGCTTTATCTAATGAAAAGGTCATCACCGGAATTTTTCAGACCGTATAAAACAATAATCCACTTAACACTTGCTTCGGTAGCCAGCGGGGCTATTATTTACGGACTAATTTACCTGTCCCCCTTGCCCATACTGGCAACAGTTATTATTGGAATGATTATTGGAGGCTTGGCAGGACTATGGTTTATAAGGCAGGAAATAAAAGTCTTGTTAAAACTTTAAATGATTTTAGTCTTTAGTCTTTAGTCTTTAGTCTTTATTCGGGTTATTATAATAGTTTCTCTTTTTGATCTATCATCTCTGTCATTTCTAAGATTAATCCTGCGACGATCATGTTCTAAAGCCCGATCAAAATAACCTCGATCTGGAAAGACATGATGCACAGTATGAAGAGTTTCCTGAATACGATCTAAGTCTTCAGTAGTTCGATCATTTCGAGCACACCAAGTCCAGCGAGCTATCAAAGCACCTTCCGAAGCTAATGCAACTGCCATTACTCCAAGGGCCGGTTCACGATAACCGGCTGCTGCGGTTAAAACTGATGCAGCAATCCCTCCAAAAAAACCGGTCTGTAAAGCAGGGTATAACCATTTATTAAGCCTCAAAGAGCCTCTGATTTCTGCTTCATCAGCCAATAAGGCTTGTTTATGTGCTTCACGACGATCAGCCCCTCTTTGGGCACTAGCCAATCTTGCTTTCTTGATGTTAGATGGAAGTGATGGTTTTTCACGGCGCGGCATTCTAGTATTATAATCAACACTAATTGTAAGTCAAGCATAGATTAGATTGCCAGTATAGGAATTACTGGATGTCCTTATTTTTTAAAGACTTCATCTTGTGTATGATTGTGATAATTGCGCAGTTGAGGGACTTTCCACCAGATGAAGAGTGTGGCGAAGACTGTGGCTATGCCTCCGGATACAACGGAAAATGGAGCTCCGAGGAAATGGGCGACAAAGCCGGCTTCTGTTTCGCCGATCATTGGGCCACCTTGGATAAATAAGGTGTTTACAGCCAGCATTCTGCCTCTTAAATGATCCGGTGTGATCATCTGGCGGATAGTATTTCGAAGGACTGTAGAAATCATATCGCCTACACCTACTAAACTAAGCAGTATCATGGCCAAATAAAAAGAATTGGTCAATCCAAACAAAGCAGTGGCAGCGCCATATAAAATTACCGAGCTTAAAATAATCTTTCCCTGATTTCTGATAGTTCCAAGAGATGCCATGACTAAGCCAGCGATGATTGATCCCAATGCCGGTGCTGCGTATAAAAAGCCTAAACCCTGAGGGCCAACAGCAAAGATGTCTTTGGCAAAAATTGGTAAAAGCGTGGTAGCGGATGAGAAAAAATTGGCGATAAAATCCAGCAGCATGGTGTAAAAAAGGATTGGATTTGTCCAGACAAAATGAATTCCATCCCACATTGATTTAAAGGAATATGAGATCTCATGAGCTTTATCATGCATCATTATTTTCAGTGGTGCTAAAGTTGCAATATATAGTACAAATGAAACAGTATTTAAGAAATAAATACTGCCGACATCCCAGTACTGGATCATGAATCCGGCGATAGCAGGACCAATTACCAGCGAAAGCTGGCGACTGATTGTTTGTAAACTAAAAGCATTTATTAAATAATCTTTTGGCACCAACTGAGGAATGATTGCTTGGCGAGTAGGACCTTGGAAAGACCTGGCGGCAAATGTTAAAAATACCACCAGATAAATCATCCAAGGCTGAGTAGCCCCGTTAAACGTTGTAATTGCAAGCAATAAGGAAAATAAACAGGGTAATAACTGAGAGATCATCAGCAGTTTTTTTCGATCCCATTTATCAGCCAGCAATCCGGCTGGCAGGGCAAAAATAATTACTCCCAGAAATCCGGCCAGACCAATTAATCCAAGAGAAACTGCAGAATTAGTTAACTCATAGATCTGCCAATTGATAGCCACCAGCTGCATCTGAGAACCTATTTCAGACAGAACTGTGCCAGTGTAATACAGCCGAAACTCAGGAAACCGCAAAGAAGCAAAAGCTTTTAACTTATGAAGCATAAAGATAATTATACTTAAAAAATTTCTAATTACTAATTTCTAATTAACCTAAATAAATCCAAATGACTAATAAACCACCTTTTTAGACATTTATGATTTAGACCTTATTTAGGAATTAGTATTTAGGGTACTTAGAAATTCTTAAAGCTTTCAGCAAGACAGGGCTTTTTTGCATTGGTCTTTGGCTCCGCCGGGGAGTTTGTCACAGGCCCCACATTGGGCGGCTTTAAGATCTATAGTGCCGGAGTTTGTGGCTTTAGTCATATTTTGGTTTAGACTGCCCATATCCTGAAACTGAATATTCTGGGGCAGGGTGAATTTGCTGCTTTCAACTGCCTCTGACTGACATTCGACATTAAATTCCCGGTTAAGATCTATTGCACCTGAGGAAGATGCTCCTATCTGCTGTGAGATATTTTCAATTGAAACTTTGTAACCCTGACTTTGTCCATCCATCCAGACATAAGAGCTGTCACCCTGAACAATCATATGAGAAGTAGTAGATTTACCATTTACAGATGTTGAAAAATCCCCTTTCATCTGACCATCTGAAACATATGTTGTACCAGTGACACTGCCATCAGCAAATGTGCATTTTTGACTGACACCGTTTCGCCAAAGATCTTTTAGAGAAGTCTGTTGGTTTTGATTGGCTGAAGGAGCAAGACTGGCTGATGCAGAAGCAGTTATTTCAGTTGAAACACTTTCTTTAATTGGTGCAGAAAATACGTTATTTTTGACCCAGGAAATACCAGCTCCCGAAAGGGCAAGAGAAATTATAATAAATACACCAATCAAAACTTTATTAGTCATGAGTAGAGTAGTATACAGGTATTCTAGCTAAAGTAAATGAATAATTGGGTAAGAAAATACAGTTCTCTTACATTAAAAAACTAGAAAATCTGAAAAAAAGCTGCTGCAATACTTGCTGTAATGATAATAACTGAACAAAGGAGGTATTTCAGAGCAAACTCTCTGGTACCCTGTAAATAGCTGTATGTTGTTTTGGCTAATAAATTTACTCCGTTGGCCAAAACCAACGCCCAAACTCCAAGTGTGAGGGAGATCTGATTACCTGAAAGCTGGGAAGTGTTTATAACTATGGCGTCTATTCCGGTGAGAGCTCCCAGGGCAGAGGTGACTAAAAATCCATTGCTGCCATAAAATTCAATTGCAATTTTAGACATAATATTAATCACTAAATAAATTCCCATAAATCTTAAGGCGGAAGTTAAGGAAAATATCTGGTGTGACTGGTCTATTTTTTTACTGTCTACCACTTTTTGATTTTTACTTGCAGATGATGCTCGCAAAAAGAAAAACCCAATCATAAGAGAGCTGATTATTAATGAAGCCAGCACCGGCAAAAATGATACAAATAACTGGGAATTTAATGATGCCAGAATCATTGCCACAGGTAAAAAACTGACTAAAGTTGCCAGAACTGCACCGGCAAGTAATGGGTTCATATTTTTGGTTGTTTTACTTTCCTGAGCAATCGAAATAGTGGTGGCGGTAGATGAAACAAACCCACCGACCAGTGATGCGACAAGCCAGCCTTTACCCTGACCAATCGTTCTTTCCAAAACATAACCTAGAAGATCAACTCCTGTGATCAACACCACAATCAGCCATAATTTAAAAGGATTTATCAGTTCCAGACCAGCAATTTTGCTTATATCCCAACCAATATTATTAAAAAAGTTTTCAAAGCCATGAAAATCAGATAAAGCAAAAGTCTGATTTGGCAAAAAAGGCAGAATCACAAAAGCTAAAATAGCAAAACTAATTAAGGCATTAATTTCATGCTGTCTGATATCTTTGATAAATTTTTTGATCTCTTCTTTACGGGACATTAACAGAACCAGTACTACTGTTAAGGCTGCAACTACCTGAACCGGGAGCAGA
Organism: uncultured Gammaproteobacteria bacterium; assembly: GCA_964446685.1. Classification (GTDB taxonomy): domain Bacteria; phylum Patescibacteriota; class Microgenomatia; order Daviesbacterales; family UBA10151; genus CAZWRN01. Next base: position 68,061 of record CAYUPO010000001.1, read on the forward strand.
TTGGTAACAATTAAAAATCCAATTAAATAAGTATAGATCACTGAAATTTCCGTTGTGATTCCAGGGTCCATTGTTAAGCGGCTGTCGAAGATGTAATAGATCATCAGCAGAACAAAAAATGCAATGGTAATAATTCCTGCAAAAATCGGATTACTGGTAAAAAGTAATGCACTAATAGCACCCAAACCACTGACTAGAGAAAATGTTCGGAGTCCCAAAACAGCTTGCTTACCTGAAGAGTCACCCTGAATATCTTTTTGTTCATTGATCTCTCTTTCCAGTCCAATAACTGCACCCAAAGCAAAAGAGATCAGTAATTTAAGTGGTATATCAAGCGCATCCATGACCAAAGAGTATACAATATTTTCCCTAAACTTGAAAATTTAGCCAAAAGGTCTTAAACTCAACATATGTTAAAAGGCTTCAGAGATTTTTTGTTGAGAGGTAATGTGGTTGATTTAGCTGTTGCGGTAGTTGTTGGTGCAGCTTTTTCTCAGATTGTTACCGCTTTATCTAAAGATATTATCACTCCGGCAATCGGTATCATCGGCGGCACTCCGGATTTTTCATCTTACAAATATTCAATCAATGGCAGTGAACTTCTGCTGGGAGATTTTATTAATGCTATTGTCAGTTTTCTGATAACTGCTTCAGTTATTTACTTTTTTATCGTTGTACCAATGAACCGTTTATCAGCCAGACTGAAAAGAAATGAAAAAATAGATCCAACAGACAGACCCTGTCCGGAATGTCTAAGTGAAATCCCTCTTAAAGCAAAAAGATGCAAATTTTGCACAGCGATAATTAAAAAATAGTTTCTATTTTTCTTTTAAATTTTTCAACAAAAGGTTACGGGTTGTTTTAAGGATATCTTTGAATAGCTTCTTCTGGGGTAAGCATCTCGCCTACTGAGTGGTCATCATTTATTATTACAACCTGGTTAGTATGCTCCGTGTCATGTACCAGATTTTTAATATGAATTCCTGGATGGACACTACGCCAGAAATAATGGACAAATTCAGTGATCTGATCATGAGTCATTCCCCCGCCCTTGGCGCGCAATGTTTCTTCTGCCTGATCTCTCCACTTTAAACTCATCTGATAATTGGCCACATATAAGACATTCAGAAACTCAAACATCATCCATAAATGGGCATAGCTTTCCAGCTTTTTATTGACCATTTTGGCAAACTCCTGATCTGACTCTTTTTCCAATGCTGGTAATCCGCTTGAGAAAACTGATTCATCAGTTACCTGTCTTGCTCCCAGCATCCAGCCATCATAAAAAATAAAATCCGGTTTTTTGGTGACCAGTCTCCACGCAGTTGGTAAAGATTTCTTAGGAATTATCACCTCCCCTGTTCCGCTAAAAAGGACATTATCCTGATCTTTTTCAGTTACTGTAACTGTTTGGCCTTTTTGGGTATTAAGAAATGTAATCAACTCTTCTGGTAATAATTTCTCAACAATTGGCACTAAAGAACCCATATTTTCTGATAACAAAATTTCTTTTCCAGCAAAAGTTAATTCAGTTAAACGAAGCGATAATACTTCTTGGATTTGTTTGTTAACAGTCATTGTTTCAGTGACAACAGCAGCTTTTAACTCAGCTCCTTGCACAATATTGACCCATCTAAAGCGGTCTCCATCACCTTGATGTGCACCTTTGTCATAACCTGAAACAATAATAGGAGATTCCCCCATCTGCTGCAGATCACGTAAATCCAAAATTGCCAAAGGAATATCATGCGTTACTCCCCTTCTAATAAACCGGGGATCCTGCTGTCTTATTTCACACAGCTTTTGATGGGTCACATAATGGTCATCAATTGATCTTGAAACTGAAGTAAAACCAAGATGTTTTAAAAGTATTTCCAAAATCTCTCCCTGAGTCGTTTTACCTGCTCCCTGAATTGCCGAAACACCAACAATGATTCCGTCAGTGGAGCTCTTTTTTTTCTTTAGATCAATTAATTTAGCAATGTAAGGGAGATAATAATGCTCGAGGTTTTGCTTTAGCTGTTCTTTATTTACTTCTGGTCTTTTAGAAAAAAAATCATCAAATATTACAATATCTTTTTCCACATCAAAGTCCATTCATTATTATGGACATATTAGTATTAATGTAGCAATAGGAAGTTAATCCCTGCTATTTGATATTAGATATTGGATATTTGATATTTGATATTTGATATTAATATTATCTTCTTTTTGAACATAAAAAAGGGACCTTTGCAGATCCCTGTTTTATGTAAGATAGTGGGTAGATAGTTTAGTATCTATTTCTCCCATTATCGTAACCTCCGCCACCCCCACGGTTGTTAGAGCCATTTCTGTCTCCTCCACCTTGTGGACGTTCTTCACGAGGTCTGGCTACTGAAACACCGAGTCTTCGACCATCTTGGTCTGATCCTTCAAGTGCTTTGATTGCTGCTTGCGCTTCATCATCATTAGCCATTTCTACAAATCCGAATCCTTTGCTTTGTCCAGTAAATTTATCAGTTATTACCTGAGCTGACTGAACTGTTCCAAAAGCTTCAAACATTGCTTGTAAATCTGAGCTCGTTTTAGCATAGGTTAATCCACCTACGAATAATTTTGTCATTTTGCTTTCACCGCCTTCTTTTTAAAAAACCTCTTATGGAAATTGTTGCTTAGGAGAGTAAATCTTAAACGTTTATATCAACCAGAGTCTGTTAACTATAACCATTATCTATATAAATAGCAATCAGGCAGTCCAAACAACTATTCACCTGGCTTGGGTTTGGTTTCACCTTTTTTAATAATCTCTTTTAGTATCTCAAGATCTATATCTTCAATTTTTTTAAATCTAATACAGCTTTTTCCAATTGATGATTTTGGTAGCTTTGATTTATAACTTTCGGCAACATACTCTTTGCCATCAATAGCACAAACATAGACTGAGATATAATTTTTTTGTGAGGCCAATGCAATAATACACCAGTCCCCTTCTCTGCCTGAAGCATACTTATAGTGATAACTACCGTAGCCTATCATGCCGGAAATAATATATGGCTTAAGCTGAGGTACTGTTTTTAAAATTAACTGATGCAGCTGCAGAATCTGACTTTTTCTTGGCTCGTCAATTCTTTCGATATACTCCTCTGGTGTTTTTGCATCAGTTACTTTGAACATGTTCATAATTGGTTATTATAACTTATCACTTAATTATTAACCAAAACTTATCTGATACTTACTCAGCAGTATTACATTTAATACATGAGTATTAATTTCTTTAATATGAATGGATTAACAGCTTTGCTGTTTGGAATATTAATTTTGATTTTCCCAAAAATTATAAATTATCTGATTGCAATTTACCTGATCATCACAGGCCTAATCGCCATCTTCGGTCCAATCGGATAAACAGATAACCAATTATCCTATTTGTCATTTCGCAAGAAATAGCTTGCTCATTCTAGCTTGACCAGAATCATTTCAATAAAACGTCATTTGAAGTGTAGTGAGAAATCTTAATACTAGTCAGGAATTAACTTGGTTTTAATCTAGAGATCTCTCGCTCCTCGCTCGAGATGACACTGGGTCTATCTACTATCTAAACTAATCGTCATCATCATCTTCCTGAGCTACATCTTCCATGTCTTTTGGTAAAGCTGGATTAATCAAAAATCCTTTGAGATCTTTGCGGCCGACTATCAGAGGATATTTTAGATGACTTCTATCAACAACAGTAGCTGTTGAGACGATCTCTTTGCCGTGTAAAGTAAATTTAATTTTTACGGCTGGTCTTGAACCAACCCCACTGGCGGATTTTATCATAATCTGCCTGTCCAAAATTTCTAATCCAAGCTCTTTGACCATTTTATGATCCAGTGAAGTCCGGTAAGCGCCAGTATCAAGTTTGGCTAAATAAATCTTAGTTTCGTCCTCTTTCATAAATGTCACCTGCTCTACAGCATCCAAGATAATTAATGAGTTTTCCTCTTCTTCGGATTCACTAAACAAAGACCTGGCCAGCTCTATTCCTCTTTCCGCTGATGGAATTGGTAAATTTTCGATTCTCTCAAGCCTGGTCCGCATTGAAGCCTGATTAGCTATCTGGATCTGTAATCCGGGTCGGGCATTAATTTCCAATACCAAAGGGCCTTTGTTTTTATCTATCACTATATCCACACCGGCGTATCCCAGTCCTGAAGCTTCCTGAGCACGGGAAGCCATTAGTAAGATTTTTTCCCACTCTGGTATTCTCATGCCGATGATTGTGGCCAGCTTTTTTTGACTTTCAGGAGAGGTTGGATTTTTTATTAAAGCATGAAAAGCTTCACCATTTCGTAAATTGAGACCGACTGCAATAGCGCCCATATGAATATTGGCTTTGCCTTCAGATTGTTTAGTTGGCAGTCTTAACATCGCCATCACCGGGACTTTATTAAAAACAATCACCCGGATATCAGGCAGACCAACATCAGTCATTTTCTTGAAAAAAGGATCAGGTCTGATCAACTCCTCAACATAAGCGATATCCGGCAGAGCTTGCAGTGAATAAACGCCATCTAAAACGTCAAAGATATGCGATTCGATATCCGCCCGGGAATATTTTTTGCCGGAAGTTGTAATCCCTTTTCTGCCATCCCAGCTTTCAAAAGCCAGAATTCCTTCACCACCATACCCTCTGGATGGTTTGATCACAAAGCCATTTGTCGGTAAAGTCCAGTCAAAATCACGAATACTTTCCGGGGAATTAAAGGTAGTTATCAGCTGACTGGTCGGGACTTCATGCTTGATTAGCAGTTTTTTGGTCTCGATTTTATCATCCGCTCTTTTTTTAGCGCGGGCTTTGTTAAATTTACGTATATAAATGAAATTTCGGGCGTTCATCCCGAGAGCGCTGGTACTAATTGCCATTGGTTTTTATTGCCTGAAAGCGGAAGTACTCGGTCAATCTGAGACCAAAATATCTTCCGATCAGTAAGTTGAGCGGGATAAGCAGCAGGATTAATTCAGGATAAAGCAAAACTGCGTCCCGCAGCGGATTGTATTGCAAAATGGCATACCCTAAAAGTCCTATGCCAACTGTCAGAATGGTGATATTCATAGTTTCGATCAGACTTCTTTGTAACTGTAAAGACACAATTTTGTCTGATAATAAAATGAAGACCAATATTGGGAAAATCGAGATGTACTGAACGGATAAAATACCCATCCTGGCACTAAATACGAGTGATAAAAAGACCATAATTGAGACCAAAAAGAGTGATAAAGCCATTTTTGGCAACTGCATGATTCTGACCTGCTTTAAGATAATCCGGGATGTTAATGAAGCAATTAAAATACTAATAATTAATATCGTTCCCGCAGTTAGACCTGTGGCAATCAAAGAGACAGATAAAATAATTGGTACCAGCATCTCCATACTTGGCAAACCAATCACCAACCTGATAAAAGCGATAATACTGGCTAAAACAGGCAGTAATAAAATAAGCACTATCGTGTTGGCAGGCACTCCCACAGCTACTGCATACTGTACAGTAAAAGCCATAAAATTTATTGGATTTAGACTGCCTTCGGGACGCTGCTGAAACAGTTTTAAGACAGCTTCTTTCTCCTGGGTCTCCTCAGGCTTTGTAATATCATCTTTTTTAAGATCAGCCAAAAGTTGAGCCAAAGAAGCCGAATCAGTCGCAATGGTGGCAGATTCACTTGCTGAAGCAGTTGCTTCAAGAGAAGGTGATGGTGAAAATCGCAACGGATTTTGTACGGCCTCTACCGAACCTGGCAAAACAAAAAACAGGCTGAAGGCCAAAATTAATAGGGGGAGTTTCATAAAAGAATGTTAACAGATATAGCAGCTCTAGTAAATGAGTTTTTGTAACTCTGCAGTAAGAATCAGGTGTGACTTTTTATCATTTAGATTCAAAATAATTGTATACCGCTTTTGAGACATCTGCTATCCGATCTTCGGCTGCAGCGGGCGCTGGTGACTCTGACAGAACTACTATTATATATTCCCCCTTTTTGCCGTAGACAATTCCGGCATCATGAGTAAACATTCCCAGCTCCCCAGTTTTATGAGCCACAGTCACACCTTCGGGCAAGGCTGCCGGTAATTTATTATTAAGTCTCTGTTTTTTGAGCAGTTCCAGCATTTTGTCGGTATTTTCCTGATTTGCTAGCTGGCCAGAACGAAGTTTTTCATAAAATTTGAGCATATCCAGGGCTGTAGTCTTTGGGTCCCCTCCAACAGCTGAGTCTTTAAAACCGTTTTCTGTTAGAAACTGCCTGACTGTTGAAAGCTTATTTTTTTCAGTTAAGAGCATTGCTGCGTAATTGTGTGAGATAGTGATCATTTGGGTTAAAGCCTGATTGACAGTCATGGTGATACCTCCGGAAGTTAACTCAGCATTTTCCGGGTCAATTCCAAAAGTTTGGTTTAAATCGGCTATAGTCCGACTCATCTTCTCTTCTGGATCCAGCTCCCCTGACTGAATTTTGTGAAATGACTCAGCCATTACCCAAAGTTTATAAAGTGATCCGGTTTCAAATGATTTATTTTCATTTAAATAATATTCTTCACCAGTGCTGAGGTTTTTAATAGCTACTGCATACGATCCTTTGGTTCCCTCAAGTGCTGTCGCCACTATTTTGCCAAGTGGAGAAAGCTGTACTTCAGGAGATGGCGACGGCTGTGTTGGTTCAGGGGTCATGGAGGCTGTTTGGTTAGTTCCTAAAACCTGAACTTGGATTGAATCAGGTTCTACATCTTTCCATAACCTGTATGCTTCAACTTTTTCCAAACTAAAATAAACTCCATAACTCATTATTCCCAGAAGAACTAAAAAAACTAATGGTGTTGCAGATGATCTGGGTGATTGTCGCTTAAGGTGCACAGAGCGGCGCATAACTACTTATTATATAGAAGTTAAAACAAGTTTGCCTGAGAAAAATTATTATTTAGGTAACTATTCTGAATCAGCCTACTAAACGGAATATCCTATAGCAGCTTGCTTTTTGTAAAAAGATGTGTTACAATGACTTTTAGTTGATTTAGAATTTGAGCTATACAACGAATTTTCCCTTCAAGTTCCTCCAGAAATACGGATGAATGCTACCAGGTTAGCGGGTCAGATCTCTTTGAAAGTAGCTCCAAAATAATTGCGATTTATATCCATTTAATTTATTTCCAAGTCAATACTAATTTAACTCCTAATATATATGTTGGGAGTTAAAAACAAAGTAATTTAATGTACAACGATAAACCAAACTATAGCTCCTCAAGACGCGGAGCATCATCATCAATCAGATCATCTTCCCAACCTTCAAGTGGTGGAGGATATTTTCGTAAACCAGGCGGAACTATGAGAACCACTAGTGGATCTTATAAAACACGTCCAGCCGGAGAAAATACGAATTCATATAAAACTCCGTCCCAATCATCAGCTAATTCATATTCAAGCAGACCTTCAACCAATAGATCAGAAAGTACCGGTAACTCTTACTCAACCAGTCCGAGACCAAGCAGTGGATCTTCTTACCAAAACAGAGGATCAAATGCCGGATACCAAAGATCATCTACCGGTTCATATGGCAGACCATCAAATGGATATTCACGTTCATCATCTTATGGCTCAAATAGTGGTGGCTATAATTCCAGACCAAGATTTGCTCCCCGAAGAGGACCAAAGACTCAGCTGGGTGGAGATGTTTCCATTTTTATTAAAAAGGCCCAGGTTTCAGAAGTAGAAGAAGTTATTCCACATAAAAGCTTTGATGAATTTGATATCGCTGCTGCTTTAAAAGAAAATATTGCTCAAAAAGGTTTTACTCATCCAACACCGGTGCAGGATCAGGCAATTGAGCCAATTCTTGAAGGACGGGATTTAATTGGTTTGGCAAATACCGGAACTGGTAAAACAGGAGCTTTTTTGATACCTATTATCGACCGTATTTTTAAAGACCGTAATCACAAAGCTTTAATTATTGCTCCAACCAGAGAACTGGCAGTGCAGATCAATGATGAAATGAGATCTCTGGCAGCTGGTATGAAAATTTATTCAGCCCTAGTTATTGGCGGAGCAAATATGTACAGACAGATTCATGAAATCAGACGTAGTCCGCATGTAGTGATCGGAACCCCAGGAAGACTGAAAGATTTAGTTAAACAAAATGTGCTTCATTTGGAAGATTTTTCTATTATAGTCCTGGATGAAGTTGATCTGATGGTTGATATTGGATTTATCGAAGATGTTAAATACTTTATCTCAATGCTACCAAAGGAAAGACAGTCACTTTTCTTCTCAGCCACAATCTCACCCAAGATCAGAACTATTTTAGAAGCTTTTGTGAAAGATGCAGTGACTGTTTCTATTAAGAAACAAGTTTCTTCCGAAAATATTGAGCAAGATATCATCAGGGTCATCAATCCGGCTAAAAAAGTGGATCAGTTGCATGAGCTGCTGATCAAAGATGGCTTTGATAAAGTGTTAGTCTTTGGCAGAACAAAACATGGTGTTGAAAAGTTACAACAGGAGCTGACAACCAGAGGATTTAGAGTAGGTGCTATTCATGGAAATAAATCACAGGGTCACAGACAACGAGTTTTACAAAGCTTTAAAAGAAACGAACTTCAGATATTACTTGCAACAGATGTAGCATCCAGAGGAATTGATATTGATAATGTTTCACATGTGATTAATTACGAATTACCTGAAACTTATGAAGACTATATTCACCGGATTGGAAGAACCGGACGAGCCGGAAAAACCGGATCTGCATTTACTTTCATCGGTTAAAGAAAATCCCAGGCAATCTGTCTCCGTCTGACAAATCACCCAGGATATTTTCTTTTCCTTACATCATCTTATGACCGAAATCTCGGGTCTTTTTTTCTCCGCGCATCATAATCAGTGAAAGGTCTATTCCCTGGGTCTTAGCCCAATTTTCTAACTCAGTTTTATGAGCTTCCATTTTTTGCCTTCGTTGTTCTGGAGTCAGATTTCTGAAATCTTCCCTTTCCGACTGTTTTTGATTCCTGAATTCTTCCAGTTTGGCAATAATTGCCTGCTTCTGAGTATCTGTTATTTTGCCATCCGCCACTAACTGACTCAATCTTTCTTCCTGAGTTTTTTTCATTTCAGTCAGATGTTCAGTATGAACCTGATCAAATGCTGATTTTACTTTATCTTCCGGAAGTCCAAGTTTTTGCGCCAATTTTTGAACCATATTGTTGTGTGTGCCGGGAGACTGGGCAAAGGTATTGGTTGATACAAAAGCAGTAGCACCAACTATAGTTAAAACAGCGGCTCCAATAATAAATGTTTTTCTCATTACTCACCACCTTTCAATAGAATAATAATATTACTTAAAGCTGAGATAAAGCTTAAAATTGAGTGGGCTTCGGCAGATAGATAGTAAAAGTAGTGCCTTTATTTTCAGTAGATTTTACCTCAATTTTTCCTTCATTTGAGACAATAATTTTTTTAGCAATTGAAAGCCCTAAACCAAAACCTTTGGAATTATTTTTATTCCGTGAAGTATCACTCCGGTAAAATCTATTGAATATAAGCGGTAGCTCTTTTTTTGGAATACCAATCCCCTGGTCTGAAACAGCAATAAAAATCATTCCATCTTTTTTCCCACTATTTAAGCTGATTGTAGTATTTTTTTCAGAATACTTAATGGCGTTATCAAGTAAAATTACCAGACAATCAGTTAAAGATTTAAAATTACCCTGCAAAATCTCATTACCAGTTTTATTTTCTATTACAATATGTTTGTCTTTGGCTAAGGGTATAACTTTCTTTAAGGCTGCAATCGTTAAATCAACAGCTTTTATACTTTCTAAAGCAGAGTGATTTTTTTGTTCATGATTTTGTGAAAGTGTTAATAACGATTCTGATAGATGCACTAAAGAATTTACTTCTTCAAGATTTGATTGCAATAATTTTTTTGAATCATTTAGTGATAAATTTTTGTCCCTTAAATTAACTTCTAGTTCTGTTTTTAAAGCGGTTAAAGGTGTTTTTAACTCATGAGAAGCATCTGAGATAAACTGATTTTGCTGTTTGACCATTTCATCAATAGGTCTTAATGTTCTTCCGGCCAGAAAATATCCAAGTGTTCCAGAAGAAAATAAAATACCCAGATTTAGTAAAAGCAGTGTTAGTCTAATTCTTCTTTTTGACTCTTCAATAAAAGATCCCTCAGCCAGTCGTCTTTCCAATTCATTTCGGATTTCATCAGGTAACTCTGTAACAAAAGGGTCTCTTAATTTATTTTCCAGTCGTCTTTGTTGCTGTTGGTCAAACCGGTTTAGCTCATTGGTTGCAATCTCATATATCCCAACTGAAAAAGCAGCACTGATAATCAGTATCAGCATGACGTACCAGGCAGTTAACTTAACTCTCGCAATTTGAAAAACAGACGAAGGAAAACGAATATTCATTAGCGTTTTTCCCCAAGTTTATAACCAAAACCTCTAATTGTATGAATTAAAGGCGCCTGGTTGATAAAGGATTTATCAATTTTTTGTCTGAGATAACCAATATATACTTCAACTGTATTAGGCAAAACATCAGCATCATAATCCCAGACATGCTGAATTATCTGATCTTTAGATAAAATTTGGTTAGGATGGCGAATCATATATTCGAGAAGTGCAAATTCTTTTTGAGATAACTGGATAGTTCTTTGATCTCTTTTTACTTCAAATGTTTTCGTGTTTAAAGACAGATCATTTAAACTTAAGTTATCATTTAGAACATCTTTGGGACGGCGACTTAAAGCTCGGACCCTGGCCAAAAGTTCCTCAAAAGCAAAAGGTTTTGGCAAATAATCATCTGCCCCGGCATCAAAACCAGCTATTTTATCTTCGAGCATGCCTTTGGCTGTTAACATCAGTATTGGAGTAAATTTTTTAGCTTCCCGTAATTTACGGCAGATCTCAAACCCATCCATTTTAGGTAACATCACATCTAAAATTAAAACATCGTAATCCTCTGTAGATGCTAAATTGTACCCATCCTCTCCGTCATGGGAGATATCCACTACAAACTTTTCCTGCTCCAACCCTTTTTTCAAAGAAGCGGCGATTTTGTACTCATCTTCCACAATTAATAATTTCATGAAGTTATTATACTCTTATTTACTGAGTAATTCCTGAGGATAGGTTTAAAAACCGGGGAAATAATCTGTTTTAATTTGCAGTTTTGGAACCCCTAAATCAGCCAATGTTTTTTCAAAAGCAGCCACCATTCCGTGTGGACCCGAGATATAAAAAGTTCGGTCTTTAAAATCCGGAACATATTTTTGGATCTTTTCAGCAGTTAAAAAACCTCTGTCTCCTGTCCAATCAACAGGTAGTTGGGATTCATCACTTAAAGAATAAATTGTTTTTAACCCGATTTCATTTGCAGCCTGAGAAAAAATATTTTGATAAGCTATCTCCTCTTTGGTTTTATTTGAATAAAACAAAACGATATCTCTTTTTTGTTTAATGTCAATTAAATATTTGATCATACTTCTAAAAGGCGTCACACCAATCCCACCTGCAATAAATACCAGTTTTTTAGATGCATCTTCAGGTAATGTAAAATCTCCTGCCAGATTACCTATAGAAATATTTTTTCCGGGAGTAAGTTCTGATAAAGCTTTTTTAAACTCACTTGGATTCGGATAAAATTTTACTCCCAATTCAATATCCATTTCGGTTGGGGATGAGGCAATTGTAAAATAACGTCTGTTGCCACGGGAATCATAATGTTTCTGTGGTAATGTCCATTCAATATATTGACCAGGTAAAAATGATAACTGCCTGTTTGGTGAAAAAATAAATCCAAAAGTATCTTTTGCCAGATCTATTTTTTGTTTAAAAGTGGCTACCCTTTTACTAAAAGGAGAAATAAAGAAGCTAAATAAATTACCCATAATTAAAGCTGATTCAGGAGTGGTATACCAAGATCCAATATGGACTTGCGGATTATATAAAATACCAACTAAGAGGCCATAGAATATTCTCGGCCATTTTCTGGCAGGAGTTGTAAAAGGCTCAGTTAACATCACTGTCGCCAGAAATATTAAGGGAGTATTAATTAAAGTTCTTTGAAATAATGAGAATAAATCAGCTCCTTTAAAAAATCCCCCGATTAAAATACTACCCATTGCCGCAGCACCAAAAGCAATTATCAGATCAGGTCTGCGGATTTTTCTAACGATCAAAAAGCCACCTATTAAAACAGGAAAGAAAAACCATTTACTACCCACCCACCAGTTAGCAGACTGACCCAAAAAAGTTGAAGTCATTAGAACTGAGATTGCCACCGGATTGAACAGATGTTTTTTATCTATTGCCAATATAAACTTAGAAGCACTAATCCAGATAGCAGCCCAGGCCAGGAAACCGAGGTCTTGAAAGGAACCAAGAGGGGGAATTATTAAAGTTAAAATAAGTGATGAAATATAGATAGATTCTGAATTAGTAGTTGATTCAAAAAAATGTCCAAAAATGGTATTTGTCAGCCAGGCAACAGTGGTCAAAAGTACGGCAGTAAAAATAATCATCGGGCCGTTAAAAGGCAAAATACCTACAAAAGATAAGATAACTGCTTCAACCAATAAAAGTATTAAAAAGTACAGCACTAGCCTGTACATTGTTATTGAATTTAAAAAATTATCGATAAAATTCATATTATTCCTATTGGACGACAAATCTAGCAAATCCTGTGGTCATGGTCGCAATTTTATTATACCCAATCATATATCCTTCACACATTGGCAGTTTTTCGATAAAATTAATTCCTTCTTCACCCATGGCAAAAGCAGCTGTGGCAAAACGGTCTGCTTCATAGATATTGGGGGCAATCACAGTCAGACTGGCAATTTCATTGGCAGATTGTTTTGAAATTGGATTATATATATGTGTTCCCCTTTCGTATGTGCCTGATGTTGCTACTCCTTCTGTTTCAACTTCGATTACTTTTATTATTTCTAACGGACTGAAAGGGTTTTTGATTCCAACTTTCCAGGTCTTATTTTGACTATTTCTGCCGGACACCTGTATATCACCTCCAGCTGCTATATAAAAATTCTTGACTCCGAGTTTCTTTAATTTTATAGCAGCTTCATTTATTGCCCAGCCTTTAACTATGCCTGATGGATCAATTAATTTAATTATTGGATTAAATGAATCAAAAAAACCATTTGTATCCATCTTTGTTTGATCTGCCAAATCTAGAATTAATTTCATTTCCGGACTAAAGTTATTTTTTTTTATTTCCCCTTTATTTATCTGACTTATCTCACTATTTTTTTTGTAAGTACTAAACTTCTGATCAATTTTTCGGAAATAATTAAAAACTTTCTTAATTTTATTTTGATCATTATCTCCTGGAATCTCCACAATAATGGGCATCCCCATAATTTGTTGTGTTTGCTTCATATTAACTGGCCTGGGAAAGTGCTGATTTGAGTGATTCGATGAAAGCTTTACTAGTTTGGGTAGCACCAGCCACTATATCCACCTGATAGGTTTGAGCTTGCAACGCTTCCTGTATCAGATGAGGCATCGCCTGGGTATTAATTCTTTCTGAAGTTCTCCGATCTGTTGGATATTCCAGAAACCTAACTTCACTAATTTTTCCATTCTTTATTGTTGCTTCAACCTGAACATTTCCATAATAAGCATCAATACTTTTTCCCTTATAGATTCCAGTTTTGTATGCTTTTTCCGGTTCAGATTGGACTTCTGATATTTTGGGGGCTTTTACGACACCGTTATCTTCTTCACCTTCCATTTTCTGAAGATAGACATAGCCAATAAATGCTGAAATGACTACCAAGGATAATATCCACTTTTTCATCCTTTTATTGTACTGGAAAAAACCTGAGAATAAACTGGGTAAATTAGTAGCCAACCGGAGTTTTGATGATAATCATCTGTATACGGGAAGGGTTTGGCTCCTTATTAAAAATTAGCAACTTACTGACAAAGCTACCCTCAACTCCATAAGCTTTTTTGGCGCGGTCTGATTCTAAAGGGAGTGTATGTTCGTAAATCCGTTTCATACCCTGGTCCAGATCTTTGACTATTTTTTGTGAACCGACAACCCAAATAATGTGAGGCGAACCATACGCATAACTTGGCAGATTGCTGCCTGAATTTGAAGCTATTATGACTTTTCCATCTTCTGTGACAGCATGAACACTGCCTAAGGCCCATTCTGGACCGGCTCCCAGCTTTTGCATTTCAAGACCTTCCGTTTGACGACTCATCTGCATTAGCTTTGGTTTTGTCGCATTATATTTGCCTGATTCATTAATTTCCTGGCTGATTCCTGATTCTTCCAAAGTTACTGAAGTATTCGTATGAACTTCACTCCCCTGAGGAATAATATTTAATACTTTGGCTTTTGCTTCAGCCAACGATGGAACAACAAACGCGGTTATTCCATTTTGTTTGAGGGATATAATTGTCTTTTCAATTGCTGCATCACTGGCTGAGGTATTCCATCTGTCCATATGCTTTATTATAGCTATTTACTTTATTTTAGGAAGTAGTTACCTTTTTTGAAGTAAAAACTTTCTTTGCTTTCAATGATCCGGAGCTATATACTACTTTTCAGATTCAGTCAGATGAAATATTCCAAAGAAGATATTGAAAAAAATAATGCTCTCTATCAAACATTTTTGCATATGCAGGTGGACGATGGATGGCCTTACTCTGATAAAATTGGTAACTTTGAATTACTAACCCGGATTGCCGATTACTCAGACTCCCCTATCTCACGTTCTTCAATCTTGGATGTTGGATGTGGCACGGGCGATCTATATGAATATCTGCTGCAGTTTGAGGATGTTGCCTATACCGGAGTAGATATTTTCGAAAAAGGAATTGAAAAAGCTAAAATAAAATTTCCGAATGCATTATTTTTAATTGGTGATTTTTTAGATATCAACCTGACTTCCTTTGATTATGTTTTTTCAAGTGGAGCGATGACAACGAAACTGGCTAATGATAATTATCAGATCCTTTTTTCATGGGTTAAAAAAATGTGGAAATTAGCAAAAAAAGGTGTCGTTTTTAACTTACTGCTTGAAAGATACCCAGGTGAATATTCAAGCAGTCTTTTTGTCTACAATCGGCAAAAGGTTTTGGAACTCACAGCAAAAGCGGCCTCAACTGCCAAAATGAAAGTGATAGTGACAGATGCTGGATCAGGTGACGGAACTGAAGAGATGCATGTTTATTTATATTAATCTTTAATAACTTTTGGAACCAAATACTTACTGAGATCATTGCCTTTTTCAGCATCACGAAGTAATTCGTCAGATACTAAATAATCTAAACCGACTACTGATGAATTACATTGATAGACATCAGTATTTGCGTGATAATCAGCATATAATTGCGCTAATGCCTGGTTTGGAAATGGTCTTATATAAATTATTCGAGATATAGAAAAAATTGATGTTTCTTCCAGTGGTTTTGCTTCCGTAATGTGAGCGCCCCTAAAATCGGGGTCAGTTACCAAATATTCTGTAGTTTTTTTGACTCTTGTAGAACCAATACGCTCAGTGTATTTTAGATTTGAACCATGAATTTTACCTGTAATTTCATTAAATGTTTTTGGATCTAATCCCTCACTAGGTAATATTCCAGCTAAGTGTCTCATCCATTCAGTTAATTGATAATTTGAGGCAAGTCCAGGCTGACCAGGCATATATAAACCAAATCTTACCTCTTCCCGCAAACCAGTAACATTTGCATAATCCATTCTTAAAACTTGGTGAACAGGACCAGTTACACCAACCTCAGGATCATTAGTTACTGTGTCAACTATTTGACGGTAAAGACTTTCTTTTTGATTACGAACAGACATAGGGCTTATAGTACTTTTTTTCAGCTTATTTGTCAATCCTAAATGTCTTCAATATAGTAAGGAATAGGCTCTATCTCTGGTGTAAATAAATGATAAAGAAAGGTGATGTCTTCATCAGTATGTCGGATACAGCCCGAACTTCCCGGATCTTCATCTGATAGCTTAGAATAATCCCCTGCAACCCCATGCAGGCCAAAACTACCTGGTAACTGCCAGTTGCACTGACCATAACATTCATCATAAGGGGATGGACCATAGGGGGCTTCTGGTGTAAACGGAATATCCAATGTCAGAAAATATGGGGCGGTCTCTTGACTATCAGGGGTTGCTTGTTTAGCTGTAATCAGCCAATACTCCCGGCCTAATTTTTGCGGTAAAGGCGTTGGCCGCTTGAATGGAATTCCCGTTTTTACATTAAATGATCTACTTAAAATACTTCGTTCAATATTCCCAGTAACTCCGTGATAAAGCTTCTCAATCCCGGATTTTCTTTCCAGCATCATCCAATAACTGTTTTTTTGAATTACTGGCTGGGGCACTTCTTTTTTTGATGAAACTAAGAAAGCTATGAAAAATAGTCCTACCAAAAATATGATTAAAATAAGACCTATTATTTTATTTTTCATTTAAAGTATCTTACCAAATATTTTGATTAACAATGTTAAAATATAAGCCATGTTAAAATTATCAATATTTCTTTCAATTATATTTGTTCTAGGTAGTCTGTATTACTGGAAAACTATTCCTTCAAAAAATGCTGAGAATTTTATCTCGCCTTTTCCCTCTGAAACAGTAACTATCAATTCACCGGTTCCTCATAGTAGTTCCTCTGACACTGTTATCCCAAAAAGCAAAACTCTGACCAATAATTATCATATTTTCCAGTCATTTAATAACTGCGGACCAGCTGCTTTATCAATGGCTTTATCTTACTATGGAATAAATAAATCCCAGGAAGAGTTAGGACAGTCTCTAAGACCCTATCAGAATCCCCAGGGAGACAACGATGATAAGTCAGTAACTTTGGAAGAAGTGGGCAAAAAAGCCGAAGAGTTTGGGTTGATAGCCTATCACCGCCCTAATGGATCTGTCGAGATATTAAAACAATTTATAGCCCAGGGTATTCCCGTTCTGGCCAGAACTTATTTAAAGAAAGATGACGATATTGGCCATTTCCGAATTATAAAAGGCTATGATGATGCTGCTTCACAACTGATACAGGATGATTCTTTTCAGGGCAAAAATCTGAGATATTCTTATACTGAGTTTAATGAACTTTGGGAAGATTTTAATTTTGAATATTTAGTTTTGGTCCCACCTGACAAAAAAGTAGTAGCTGAATCCATCATCGGATCTGATATTGATCAGACATCTGCCTGGAAGAAATCAGTCGTTGTGCTGAATAACAAACTTAAACTTAATCCTGAGGACACCACGACTCTTTTTAATTTATCAGTAGCAAAATTTAATTCCGGTGATTTTGAAGGTTCAGTTAAATCTTTCGAACGAGTTGAAAATAAACTAACTTTTCGGACTCTCTGGTATCAAATTGAACCAATTGAAGCCTACTATGAAACAGGAAGATATGACAAAGTACTCAGTATGACCTCCAAAATTTTAAACAACCAAAACAGAGCCTTTTCGGAGTTGTATATTTTAAGAGCTAAAGTATATTTAAAACAAAACAACCAACAACAGGCAGCCGAGGAGATTGCTAAAGCAATGCTGTATAACAAAAATATGAAAATAGGTAATGAATTATTAAACCAACTTTAAAAAGCTGATTCTTTGACAGCTCCAGGTCTTAATACCCAGAAAGATAATATAAATCCGATTAATACAAACACTGCTGACCCCATAAATGGAGCGGCCAATGAATACTGAGCCAGTGCCCCTGCAACCAAAGGTCCAATGATTTGTCCGACACTCATATAGGAAGAATTAAGCCCCTGCATTGATCCCTGGGATTTGGCATCTGTTTCCTGTGACAGGATGGCCTGGGTTAAGGGTTGAACTGAGTTATTAAAAAATCCCATGATCAGAGATGCCAAAAGGAAAGTAACCAGACTATTGCTTAAAGCAATCAGTAAAAAGCCAATGGAAACAATCAAGAGAGATGTTCTAAAAGCTTTTTTAAGCCCCAGCCATTTAGAAAATCTTTGAACAAAAAAGACCTGGCTGAGTATGCCCAACAAACCAAAGAAGGAAAAAATAAATGAGATATGCTGTGCATCAAGCCCTAACTGACCTTGAGCAAAAGGCTGAAATGAGGTTATAAAAATCCCAAATGAAACAAAGAAACAAAGTGTGATCAAAAATGTCACCCCGACATTCGGATCAAATAAAGCATGAAACAATTTTGAAAAATTAAATAAACTGCCCTGTTTTACTTCTCCAATATGCTTATTGGTTTCTGGAAGCAGAAAGTATGTTAGTAAAACAGCAATAATCGAGATAATCCCTGCAATAATAAATGGAATTGCGGGAGAGATAGCAACTGTAAATCCGGAAATGGCCGGACCGACAAACAGACCGAAACCAAATGAAGCACCTATAATGCCAAAACCTTTGACCCGGTCTTTTTCTTCAGTTGTGTCTGAGATAACTGCAGCGGCCACCGGAATATTACCAGCTGTTAAACCATCCAGGGCTCTGGCTAAAAATAGAATAATTGCATTTGGAGCAAAAGCCATCATAAAAAAGGAAACAGCGGTACCGGCAATCGATGCCAAAAGAAGCGGTTTTCTTCCGTATTTATCAGATAATCTGCCAATCAGAGGTGTAGCAATAAACTGACAAAGAGAAAAAAGTGCAAACAGCAGCCCATACTGAAAAGCATTTAAGCCAAACCGTTCAGTATAGGTATACAAGATCGGAATAATAATGCCATATCCAAGTGCATTGACCACCGCAATTAGCGCAATAATTAATAAATTTCGATTATTTTTAAACATATGAATTATACTTTCCTTTATGAAGTACCGGATAAAACACGAAAATTAATTCTAAAACATTTAGATATTAATTACCAGTGGCGATTACATCATTGAACCAAAGAGTGATAAGAATAAGACTCCTACAACAAATCCCAGAACAAATCCTGCGAGTAAATCTGAATTTATGATAGTTTTTTTAGCTGGTGAGCTAGTGACAGTTTTTTTAGACATAGATCTCCTTTCTTAATTAACTGTAGAAAAATTACTAATTACTGTCAATATAGCTCAGATATTATAAGCCGAGCCGTTTTTGTCAGTACTATGGAAGTATTACGTAAGAATCAGGCAAAATTTGTTTACTTGCAAGCCTAAATAGCCTATAATGAATGATGTGAAAAGCAGCCCAAGTTTATTCTATGAATCCACAACTGATTTCCTTACTCAAACCCTTATATAAAAAAGAATCCGAACGGATTGTACTGGAGCTGGAGAAATACGCCAAAACTATTCAGAAGATTGAATTACAAAAACCAGATCTTAACTGGTACAAATTTATTGATATGTATTCAACCTACCCAGATGGTTTGAGATTAAACAGACAAAAAAAGCCATTCGAGAATCTGGAAGACCACATCGATATTATTCAGAAACTAGGCTGTAATGCGTTACATATTTTACCTTTTTTAAAATCTCCCATGATTGATAAAGGGTTTGATATCTCAGATTTTTACCAACCACGAAGCGAACTTGGAACTTTAAAACAGCTGCAAAGCGTTGTTAAAAAAGCCAGTGACAACGGAGTCTGGGTATTTATGGATCTGGTATTTAATCATGTTTCTGAGGAACATGATTGGTTTAAAAAAGCCCAGAGTGGTGATGAAAAATATCGAAATTATTTTCTGTTCACTAAAGAAAAACCAAAATACATCAGATCTTTTGAAAAGGATAGTGCGGTCTGGGCAGAATTTGAAGTTGAGCAGAAAAAAATTGCCGTTAATATTGCTTTTCCTGATCGTCCGGGAGAGATCCCTTTATTCCGCCAAGGAAGTGATGGTTATTGGTATTATCACACTTATTATCCGGAGGAAATAGATTTAAATTGGTTTAATCCGGATGTTTTTATTGAAATGGCCAAAATAATGATGTTTTGGTGTAGTCAGGGTTTTAATTTCAGATTAGATGCGATCCCTTTTATTGGTAAAAAAATGTATAAAAATCCGAGTGTGGCGAATGATTTTACTCATAAAATAGTAGCAGCTCTACGGAATATTGCTACATCAATAAATCCGGAGTGTGTTTTGCTTGTTGAAACATATGAAAAACTGGATTCTATTATTCAGTACTTTGGAACTACCAATGAAGCAGAAGCTAATTTGGCTTACAACTTTTTCCTGACAACTGCAACCTGGGTTAGTATGGCTACAGAAGACAACAGCCATATCTGGAAGAATTTAGGTAAGATGAGTATCACACCGAAGCACGCAGAATGGATAAATTTTTTAAGAAATCATGATGAACTGAGTTTGGCCTATCTGGCAGAAAAAGATTTGCAGGTTGTTCATCAAAAATTGTCTTCTTTAGGTCAGCCCTTCAGAAGCAAATTTGGAATCTCCGGTCGGACTTATTCTTTACTCAAGCATAATCAAAAAAAGTTTTTCATGGCTTACTTTCTGCTGATGTCCTTACCAGGAGGAGTTATGATCCAGTACGGTGATGAGATTGGAAAAGGTAATATCCCCCTGGATAAACTTCCCACAAAACTGCAGCAAGACACCAGAAATATTAATCGAGGTGTGATCACAAGGAAAGAATATTTTTCTAAAAAGTCACAGACTTTTTTTAAATTTATGTCTTACTTTTTTCATAAAAGACGGGAGTTTCGTGATTATTTAAATGTCTGGCCTAAAAAAATATCAACTGCTAAAGAAATAATTGCGGCCAGTTATCAGCTGGGTATTTCTGAATTACGATTTTATGTCAACCTATCTTCTCTGAGTAAAAAAATTTCAGCCAAAACAGCTGATTTTCAAATATTGGCAACAGTTAATAATGCAAAAATGACTAATGGAAAGATTGAATTAGGACCATATGGCGGCATCTGGATCCAAAAATAAATCAACCATGGGCTAACGCTGCGTAGTGTCCTTGTTCTCGCATTACCCAACCTTCCTACGGTGGAATGGCTTCATCCCCAATGCAAGCATCGAGGTACCACACTCACAAATGAAGCCAAAACATTTCGATCAAATGAGATAGTCTCGGTAAAAAGTTTAGGTGAGTTCGATAACAAGGCCTTCATTTGCAGCTAGTGAAATTGTTGTAAGTAAAACTGATTTATCTATTTTTTCAAGTTTAGTATCAACTAATATTTTTCCTTTGCTAAAAGGAGTTTTTATACTCTGTTTTTGATGACTATAGTTTAATAGGACCAAAATCATTGAATCATGAAAAATTCTTAGAAAGGCCAAAATCTGGTCATTATTTAAAGTCAGTATTTGCTGAGAGCCAAACTGAAAAGCTTTGTGTGACTTTCTTAACCTTAACAACTTTTTATATAAAGAAAGCAGAGAATGAGGATCCTTGTTTTCTTTTCTGGTGTTGACCTGCTTATAATTTGGATTAATAGGTAACCAGCTTTCTTCGGCTGTGGTAAATCCGGCCATTGAGTCATCAGTCCACTGCATTGGTGTTCTGGCCGGATCTCTGCCTAATCCAAGACCTGGAGTCTTTATTTCAAATGGATCCTGAATTTTATCAGGTGGAATTTCAGTATTAGACATTCCAATTTCATCACCATTATAAATATATGCCATCCCTCTCAAAGATAAGATCAGCATCGCCGCTATTCTGGATTGTGCTAAACCAATTCTGGAAACTAATCTTGGTCTATCATGATTACCTGTGACATAAGTTGGAACATATAGAGAACCTACTTTTTTGTCATATTTATCAATAAAATCACGGTGAACTTCCGGTGTCCAGGGAAGTGTAATTAGACCAAAATTAAATGGCGTAAACCAATCTTTTTCAATCCGGTTGTACCATTTGACTGCATCTTCCATTTCTGACCAGACTTCAATCACCATAAATTTATCATTGAAATTTTCTAATGGTCTGGTCAACTCTTTAATAATCTGGGTCAGTTCAGGAAGAGCAAAAGTTTTGGTATGTAAAACCATATGGTATGGATCTGCCCCCTGAACAAAAGCCAGATTTTCCGGTTCGTCTTCAAAACTGGGATCTTTCACCATCCATTCAATCGCATCTATCCGGAATCCATCAACTCCCAGTTCCAGCCAATAGCTTAAGATATCCTGCATTTCTTTGACTACCGCCGGATTATGCCAGTTTAAATCAATCTGATCTTCATCAAATGAATGGAGATAATACTGCTTGGTGTGTTCATCAAATTTCCAGGCAGAACCGCCAAATACACTTCGCCAGTTGTTGGGAGGAGAACCATCTGCTTTAGGATCTTTCCAGATATAGTAGTCTCTTTTTGGATTGTCTTTTGAAGAGCGGGATTCTTTGAACCATTGATGTTCAGACGAGGTGTGATTTGGTACAAAATCCATCATCACCTTGATACCACGATTATGCGCTTCTGTAATTAATTTTTTAAATGTTGTTAAATCCCCAAAAAGTGGGTCAATGTTTTTATAATCAGAAGTGTCATAGCCAAAATCAGCCTGCGGGGAGTTGTAAATTGGTGATAACCAGATGGCATCAACACCCAAAGAAAATTCAGTGTTACCATTTAGATAATTCAGCCGGTCAATAACACCGTTAAGATCCCCTACCCCATCAGCATTGGTATCTTTAAAGCTACGAACATAAATATGATAAACAACAGAATAGGGATTCCACTTGATCGAAGACATAAGTTAATCAAGGTTAGTACTTCCAACCGGAACAGGCAAGTCTTCATTTGCATCGGGATACAAACCCATTTCTTTGGCATCTTCAAAAGTGTTAGTTTTAGTTGCCAGCTCGGGATCGGATTCTGTACCATATTTAGTTAACTCATCATAATTTTCAGGCGAAGTTTTTTGGATTTCTTCACTCATTTCATCTCCGCCGGCAGTCGGATCCGCAATATTTAAATTTTGATCATCTGTATTATCCATAAAACTAGAATAAGTGAACCATAAGAAAAGTAAATTTTATTTAGGTAAGAAAAGAGTAATAGAGGCTATTTAGTATTAATTTTAAACAAAACAGCAACTGACAGAGCGGCTATAGCTAAGTTTAAAACTGCCATTTCAACCATCCCTGAAACAGCGGCATCATAGACTAAAACTAAAGTCCCCAGTCCATAAATAAAAATAAATAGGTTGTTTATTGATTTATCTTTATGAGTAATCAGCAGAAATTGAATTAACCAGGCAACTGTGATCATTATCAGGCCAAATAGTGTCATATATTTATAATCCTCATTTAGAAGCAAAAAGTCAAGCAAAACAAAGAATATAATAGTTACTGGCAAAATTAAGACTTATAGGATAAAATTATAAAACTATTTATGCAATTTTTAACTATCAAGCGTATTATCATTTCTGCCTTGATTATTCTTTCATTAATTTGGGGAGTAATTTTATTTTTGGTATTGACTGACTCATCATACCATCTGATTCAGCTTCCTTTACCTGATATTAAAGGAATTGCCACCTCAGTTCAGCCGATAGATGAGAGTAAAGTCAGACAACTTCAGCCACTTCAACAAGATCTAATCTTGGCAACAGGTGATGGATCCAGTTTTACTGATAAAGCAGTTTTGGTCACAGGTGCAGCTACCCCGAGCGCAATTTTAAAAAATAATGAATTGATCGCCTATTTTAATTATTTTCCTGAAGGACAAAGACGTTCTTATGGCAGTATTCATCAAATAAAATCAGTGGATAAAGGCCAAACCTGGAGTAATCCCGCACAAATAATGATATTTAATGCTCCCGCTCTAGCAACCGTTCCGTTTTCTCCTAAAGTAGTGCTACTGCCAAATAATAAAATAAAGCTGTATTTCTTAGCCCGGAAAAGAGATGAGGAACAAACTAAACTGTTTGCGGCTGTATCTGATGACGGCATAAAATTTGCTTTTGATCCTTCAACCTCTTTTGAACTTGAAGGTCAATCTCTGATTAGTTATGCAGTAACTATTTTGGATTATAAAATGCATTTACTTGCATATACTAGGGAAGGAAGTGCATCCTTTACCGCTCATCATGCTATTTCCTATGACACAAGCGTGTTTACCAGACTAGCTGATGTAGTAATTAAAGATTCCTATTATGGGCAAAATTCCTTAGTTACTGATGGTTCAAAACTCATTTTATATGGTGCATCTGATAAAGGGTTATGGAAAAGCAATTCACCAGATGGTAATTCCTGGAGCTCAATCAACTATTTAAATAACCAAACAGAAAACCCCGGGCTGATATATAAAGATAATTTATATTACCTATTTTATACAAAAACTTCAGAAAGATAGATTAACCCTGGAATAATTTTAAAAGAGCAGTTAAAACAAAACTGATAATAAGCGAACTTAAAAGTGGGTAGTAAACTGCGACCGCACCTTTTTTAGATAAAAGTACAGCATGTACCCGGCCAATCAGGGATTTTTTGGGAGCAACAGCAAAAGCAATTCCGAGTAAAATAATAGCAAAACTAAAGTAAACGACTGGACTGATGGCAGATCCGAACATAAAAACAGTCTATCAAAGAATATGGTATTTTTCCAGTATGAATTATGTAAATAAGCTCAGCAGTACAGGCTAATCTACTGATTGTAGATTCTTTTACTCCCACCTTCCAGACTTCACAAAAATAATAGTAACCGCTTGTTTTAAAAGTAAATTTTAATCTTATTTTTTAAATATTTTTGGCGTAAATCTTCCGAAAAGTGTTCAATAGCATATCGCAGCATTGTTCGGGGCATCACCTGATAATGTTTGTTTAAGAATTCTTTTTCAATTTCTGGGGAAATTCTTTTGCCTATTTCTCGAAGCATCCAGCCGACTGCTTTCTGAATTAAATCATGTTTATCATCGAGCAACATTTCGGCTAAATTAAAAGTATCTTGATATTCTTTGGCATTAATAAACCGAGCAGTAGTTAAAACAGCAATCCGTCTTTCCCACCACTTATCTGATTTCACTAATTTATATATGATTTGCCTATCTTTTCTTAGTAAATAATCACCCAAAATATAGCTAGCAGATGAATCTACCAAATCCCACGAATTGATAAAATTAGTGTGTTTTAAATAAAATCTGGCAATTTGATCCTTCAGATGATCATCTGCTCTTTTATACTTTAAAACCAATATAAACAAAGCAATTAATTTTTCCTCATGTATATTACTTTCAAGTAAGATCTGCACATCATTGAAATCTAAATCAATAAACTGCTTAGCAACTTTTCTTGAGTCTGGCACTCTAATACCCAGAAATATTTCATCAGAAGGAATTGTTTCCTTAGTAAAATATTTTTTTAAAAACATAGATTTGGCAGGATTCTGGTACTGTTTAAGTTCGCTTTTTAAATCTTCAAGACGGAGAGCCTGCATGAATGTAGAATACTGAAGCTAAATAGGTATTGCAAGAGGTTGATAAATGGAATAAGATTTGTGATATTTATTTAATTATTTCTTTTAAATTTTAATAAGTGATAAACTAAATTAATGACAAAAACTGATCAATATTACAATTTAATGCTTGAACAAAATAAACAGGCTTTTGAGCTTTTTAAGCAAGTCCATGATGAATTTGCGAAAAATCCTGATCACTACCGGGAAGTTTTTAATGAAATGGGACGAGAAATCCAGGATATCGTCAGAAGGTATGAAAATATGCTTTGTTCAGGTAGTGAGAATGGCGGATACGGTAAGTTTAGTACCAAATTATCGGAAAAATTTCAGGCCAAGATCCTCAAAGAATTTCCTAAATATAATCATATCGGATTTTAATCATGGAGGAATGGAAGCCATCCCGGATACTTATTAAAAATATATATGGCGGAAGACTGCTTGAGTATTTTCTGATTGCGGCGATTAGTTCAATACTGGGAATTCGTTTTTACTTAAATCTAACCGGTTATCCTCAAATTGGTCTGTTACAGCTTCATATTGCCCATGTGTTGTGGGGAGGATTGTTGATGATGGCCGGAGTCGTCTTTATGCTGGCTTATTTATCTAGCAATTCCCGGACAATTGGCGCTATTGTTACAGGTATTGGATTTGGTGCATTTATCGATGAACTTGGTAAATTTATTACCTCAGACAATAATTACTTTTTTCAGCCAACTGCGGCCATTATTTATGTCTTATTTGTCGCTTTGTTTTTATTATTTAGGTATTTTGACAGGCAGCAAAAAATCTCCAAAGAAGAGTATCTGGCAAATGCTCTGGAACTAATGGAAGACTTGGTTTTTGAAGATTTGGATACTGATGAGAAAAGCAGAATAAAACAGTTTTTAAAAAAATCAGATCAGAAAAATCAATTTGTCATAAGTTTAAGATCTTTACTGGAGGAAACAGAAACACATCACCCTGGAAAACCAGGTATATTTTCCAGGATCAAAAGTGATTTAGCCTGGCGTTATCAAAGACTTGTGCTGCACCCCTGGTTTATTAGACTGTTGGTTATCTTTTTTCTGCTTCAGGCTCTTTATTCAATTGCACAAGCTTTTCAGTATGGCAAACTATTTTTGGCGACCAACTCAAATCAGTTTTTAGATTTTAGTTTTTCTGAAGCTGGTGAATTGATTGCTGCTTCATTTGCCGGTTTCTTAGTTTTAATTGGAATATTAAATATTTTTAGAGACAGATTATTTTCTTTTAGAATGTTTAGATACTCTATTTTAATAACTATTTTATTGGTTCAGTTTTTTGAATTTTATCAAAACCAGTTTTCAGCTGTAGGTGGACTTTTTGGAAATATTCTGACTCTAATTGCTTTAAATTATATGATTACCAGGGAAGTAACAATCAGAACGAACAAAGATTAATTGATCAAAAAAGCTTCAGGATGTTCTTTGGAATAATCCCTGCATCCCATTGGGCAATGAATAGTCTTTTTTCCGTCCAAACATTTTAAACAGGCAATAAAATGTCTATGGCAAAATTCATCTGTACAATTAATAAAATTTTCCGAAGAGTCACCGCATTTAGCGCATTTTCCAATGATTTGTCTTGGTTTAGAAGTTTTTTCCCCAAAATGCATCACCATCCGGTTATCAAAGACGTATAAAGCTCCTTTAAAATCCTCATTGGGATATTCCTCCATGTAAGTCACGATACCTCCATATAACTGATAGACATTGGTAAATCCATGTTTAATTAAAAATCCTGAAGCTTTTTCACATCTGACCCCACCGGTACAGACTGTCACAATCGGTTCATTTTTGGGAATATTTTCAAGTTGAGATAACATTTTTGGCAGATCTTCAGAATGCCCCATCTGCATTAAGGTTGATCCTTCAAAATGGCCGACTTCCTGCTCAAAACCATTTCGCATATCAACTATATAAAACTTTTTGCCGGAATGAATCCACTGATGTAAATCTTTGGCTAAAATATATTTTCCGGTCGTTTCCCATGGTTTGACCTCACCTTCGCCCAGGCGATAGGCCACAATTTCGTTTCTAGTTTTAACAGATAACTTGGGAAATGCCATTCCATCACCATTACTGTATTTAAAATGGATGTCCTCAAAAATTGATTGTTCTTTCATCCAACTGACATATCTATCAACATCTTCTTTTAAGCCTTCCAGTGTGCCATTTATACCCTCATGAGCCACAATGATCCGACCTTTTAAATTGTGTTCTTTGCAAAATACTTTTTGAGCTTCCCTGATAAGATCAGGATTTTCTAAAGGTAAATATTTATAGTAAAGCAAAATTATAAAATTATTATTCATAAGTGTGTATTGTACGAAGTTTTTAGCAATTTGTGAAGTTTTACCAGCTGCCTCCGCCACCGCCTCCCCCGCCACCGCCGGATGATCCGCCGCCAGAAAAACCGGAAGATGAAGATGGAGCACTGGTTGTAAAGTTTGATTGCATGGAAGACGCAAAAGCATATCTGGCTGCATAGAAATTGGAATTTCCGGAATACCAGCTGGGGTTATAATCTGGTGCAATATCTTTTAACTGATCCATAAATTCATCTATGTGACCCAGGGCCATTGCATAAGGAATATATTTTTCTACCGTAATGGCATTTTTGACCTGAAAATTATAGTGTCGTTTCATATTTTTCAGAAAGATTTTTAAGCCATCAATCTGATTGTCTAACAAATCACCTTTTTCAGTTCGTCCATTCAACTTCTGCGAAAGAAATATTAAAACTGCTCCAAAAATAATATTTAATGTCACAAGCCCGATGATCCCAAAAACCATTAATAATGACTTTTGCGACTTAGGGTTTTTTGTATACAGTTTTCTGTCGAGTAGGATTTGAAAACTCTTTGTTTCCAGACTTTGAAAGGTTGTATAAAATGTTTTAACTTCACTCAGTTTTTTTTCATTTCCTCCGCCTAAAAGCTTGTCCAAAAGAGTCATTTCTACTACATTTAACTGGTTATCGAAATTTTTCAATTTAACAATTTTGTAATCATCTTTTCCTCCAAAAATACCCAACTTTTTCTTTCCTTCGATCTGTTCGATTTTAATATATTTTCTGATTGCCAGATCAAAAATAGTCGCCATAACATCATTTTGCTCAAGCTTGGTATTATCAATGATTCCTGCCTCAAGTGGTGTCACCACTTTGTGATCTAGTTTGGGAATATCAAAATTTACTGCGGGTTTTCCAAGCCGGGTTTTATTTTTATTTTTTAAATACCAGCGGATCAAAAAAGGGGTCACTATAATATTTAAAATGATCCAAACTAATCCATAAATTCCAAGAATTACTTTCCCGTCTTTACCAAGCAAAGGGGGATTTTCAACTAACTGAGATTTAGGGAAGGTATTCACCGGAAAGGCAGTCACAACTGTCAGTCCTTCATTTTCCTCAAGTAGTTTAGTTGTAATTGTTTCAGATAAATTTTGTTTGATAGATGATGAGCAATTTGAATCGTTAGATCCTGCTATACCTGTAAAACAAATTGTCTTTGTTGGAAAAGCATTAAAATCTGTTGTAATGGTGGCGGATACTTTTTCTATTGGTATATCCCATTTATTGCCGGTTATATTCCAGTAGATCTCATCATGATCTTCATAATTGCTGCCAATACCATTTTTCACCGTATAAACGATCTTATATGTATGAACTCCAAAAATGGTTCTATCAGCATCACCTATTTTGGTTTCAACTTCATCGGCTCCATAAGAGTTTTCGTGAGGTTCTTTTTTATTATCCCGAAGCACTTCAGTAAATTTGATGTCAGAAACCCGGTAGAGGTTCCCCACAGAAGTATAGGTTGGGATAAATCGGTAAATCCCATGCCTATTATCACTACCAAAATCATATTCAATAGTTTCAGTAATAGTCATCTCGCCGTTTTGGTGGGCGGTGATTTCGGTATTAAAGTTTTTGATTTTTTCCTGAGCCCGTACTGAGGTAGGTACCAAAAGAATTATAGCTAAAAGCAGAATAAAGGAGATTAAATGTTTCACCCTGTGATTATACTCCTGAATGAGAAAATGTTCTAGTTAATACCGAGGAGTTCAACTTCAAAAATTAAGGTTGAATTGGCAGGGATGATACTGACAGCCCGGTCTCCGTAAGCTAGTTCTGCTGGAATCGTTAATTTTCTTTTACTGCCTTTTTTCATGCCGATAACTCCCATATCCCATCCGGCAATTACATCTCCAACACCAATCTGAGTTTTAAAAGGAATACCTCTTTTTACTGAACTATCAAAAACAGTTCCATCCTCTAACCAACCTGTGTAGTGGATTGTGACCTGGTCACCACTTTGAACCTCTTCACCTTCACCTGGAGCCAGTTCTTCAATTTTGAATTTTGTATCAGACATGAAAAGATTTTAACCAATGATTTATATATTATCAAGTGTTTATATTTTTCGAGTGCAAACGAGAAATTACATTATTTTAAGGTATTTTCTCACTTAAGTTCGAAAAATATTATTTTTGCTTTAACTGCTGAACTGTTTCTCTGACGTCTTCAACATTCTCTGCTTTCATCAGCTCTACTCTCATCTCAGATGCTCCGTCAAAATCGTGCAGGTAGGCTTTAAAAAACTTTTTTAAAATTGCAAAATGTTTTGTTTCACCCCAGACTTGATGAAAAAGTTCGGCATGTTTTAAAAGCAGATCTAGTCTTTCTTCAACTGTCGGCTGATATGTTTCTGGTTGTTTATTAAAAATATATTGGTCATGAAAAATGCCTCTGCCGATCATCACTCCATCTACTCCGGATTGCTTTATCTTGTTAAAAGCATCAGCGCTACTTATAACATCACCGTTACCAAGAATTACAGTATCCACACCCAATTCATCTCTGATCTTAACTGCTTTGGCTATCTCATCCCATTTAGCTGGAAAATGGCTCATTTCTTTGGCAATTCGGCCATGAACTGTCAGACACTGGATATCCTGCTTTAACAGGAAAGTGATCCATTCTTCTGTTTTCCATTCTTTGAAACCGCATCTGGTTTTAACGCTGACTGGTAAATCCCCTGCCCCATCTTTCACAGCCTGAATTATCTGACCAGCTAATTCCGGATTATCTATCAAAGCACTACAGCAACCTCTTTTTGTAATACCTCTTTCAGGACATCCCATATTAATATCGACACCGTCAAAACCTAGTTCTTTGACCATTGCCGCAACTTCCCTGAATGCTGCCAAATCTTTTCCCCAAATTTGGGCTATCAACGGCTTTTCATCTTCAGTAAATTTAAAACGGTTTATTACTTTGTCGGCTCCTTTTGATGTTAACCCTTCTACTGAAGTAAACTCTGTAAACATCACATCAGGTCTGGCGCATGATGTCACAATCCGCCTAAAAACAGTATCAGTCACTTCATCTAAAGGGGCTAAAGCAAAGATTGGTTTTGGTAATGTATTCCAGAAGTTTTTCATATTGTTAATTATACCTAAAAAAGAAATTTAATGCCTATTTATGTCATCCCGAGCGAGGTATCCGAGTTGAGGGATCCCTCCACTTCGCTTTCGCTTTGGTCGGGATGACAAAGGGGTGTGATTCGCTGATTGCTTAATTATCGGCAGTCTTTGCAGTAACCAAAAAATTCTAGTGAGTGATTGATAACTTTAAAATTATTTTGTTTTAAAAAACGGGCTTCTTCCTTTTCTAAATCTGTTTTTAGCTCAATATCTTCAACTTTGCGACAGTTTAAACAAATTAAATGATGATGATGTTTAAAATCTTCCAATTCATATCTTTTCTGTCCTTCACCAAATTCAATCTCTTTAATAATATTCTCAGAAAGCAAAAATGTTAATTCCCGATAAATAGTTGTCTTGTTTACTCTTATTTCTTGGGTATGAAAAGATTCAATCAGATCGTTGGCAGATAATGGAACTTTTGAATCTATAAATCTTTCAACTATACCCAACCTGATCTTGGTAATTTTAAATCCTTTATCTCTTAATGTAGAAATGATCTGATTATCCATTATATTTATCTCCTTTTTCCCATTTTGCAGCAGTTAAAAAGGGCGCATAAATATCATCCTCCAAAGATATTTTCATCTCCTCAATTTCCTCCTCTGAAGGGTTATTATCGACAAATTTCACAAATGGCAAATCTTCGATAATTGTTAATGGCTGCTGTTCCTGGCCTTCACCCATAAGTAAAGTTGCAGCAGCAGCTAAATTTTCGGCGATATTAACTTTTGTCATCACCAGTGCTCTACCAAAAATATCTTCTGTCCCTATCAGATCATGCAATGCTTTAAACCCGCTGTGTCCGATTGAGGTACCTGTTACTCCCCATTTGAGAGGCATCGTTTTACTATCTGTGATGATGACACCAAGATTTTTAATATTAAATTTTTTTCTTAAGAAATCTCTAATTTTATTTGCACTATCATAAGAATTTTTAGGCCACAACACATAAAAACCATTACCATTTGATTCATCTATCCCGGCACTGGCTGTCAGTAAATTATCCGTCACAGTCAAAGCAACATGGTATTTGTTTTTATCCCGGGGGATGAAATACTGTGATTCCTGTCTGATTAACTGATCTTTATCAGTTTCTTCTACTTTGACAACCCTGCCTTCACAAATTGCAACAATTTTAGAAGTTACAGCCACGATACTGCCTTCATCCAAAGAAGTAATATATTTATCAATCACATCCAAAATATTTTTATCTGCAGTTGTGATTTTATGAGTTTTGATGGCACTAATTTTCATTTTGTTAAATAAAATCGTATCTATAAAGTTGCGTACCAATGCTGTTCAAAGTAACTGGATATCCTAATTTTATTTGTTTTGGTTTTTGATCCCATGCTTCTAATTTTAACCCCTCTCCTAGTTTAACAGGTTCGACAGTTAATTGGGCTGAGGTCAACTTGTTTCCAAGAAGTAGATCGTTTGCCGGTCTACCGCTCACTACAACAATTTTTTCTTTTCCTTTTCCTACTAAATAATCAACTGCCTCATCCGCACTCATATTTGCAAATTCTAATTGCCCATCAACCTTATATTGCTGAAATCTTTCTGGAAAATGTGTTAAACCTAGTCTCAATAAATCTGGTCTAAGACCTTTTAAAATCCTCTCAATATTATCTCTAGCAGTATCAGCACCCATTAATGTGGCATCGGCTTCATCAAGCATTTTTTTGAATTCTCTTTGGTCTTCAACTGATGTTTTAAATCCTCCTTGGAGAGGTTTATAGAATCCATCCTTAGATACAGCAAAACATAATATAACGTCAGGTTTTTTCATTCTGCAAATTTAACAGATAGCGGGTTATTTGTATAGATTCCCGCTTGCGTGGGAATGACGATACGCTGGTGATGGTCTAAACTGCGTAGAGTATTTCCTGTTTTCTTTCCTGGATATCTATCGGGTATTCACCGGTAAAACTGGCGGTGCAGAACATAGTGGCGGGCAGACCAATGGCTTTTATTGTGCCTTTCAGAGATAAGTAATTTACTGAGTCTGCATCTAGCACTTTAGCTATTTCATCAACTGACAGATATGACGCTATTAGATCTTTTTGATTTGGCGTATCAATTCCGTAATAATCAGGATACTTTACCGGAGGAGAAGTGACTACGATATGGACTTCCAAGGCTCCAGCTTTTTTTAGCATTTGAACCAGTTTTTTGGTGGTCGTTCCCCTGACAATAGAATCATCAACGATGATTATTCTTTTCCCTTTGATGACAGCTGGTATTGGATTTAGTTTCATTTTGACCCGGGATTCACGGAGTCTCTGATCCGGCATTATAAAAGTTCTTCCAATATATCTGTTTTTAATAAGTCCCATTTGAAAAGGAATGCCAGATTCCATTGAATACCCGATAGCTCCTGGAATACCAGTTTCCGGAACAGGAATAACTAAATCAGCTTTTATGGGATATTCTTTAGCCAAAGTTTTACCCATTTCCAGACGAGTTTGGTAAACATTTTTTCCTAATATATTTGAATCCGGTCTGGCAAAATAAATAAACTCAAAGATATCAATTTTTCTTTCTCCTTTGACCAGATTAAATGTTTTAAGTCCTTCTGAAGAGATCTCAACAATTTCACCCGGACCTACTTCCTGTAAAAAAGTTGCCCCAACTATATCCAGACCACAAGTTTCAGAAGAGATAATAAATCCATTATCTAATTTGCCTATACATAATGGTCTGATGCCGCAGGGATCGACCGCTGCGACAATTTTTTCCTTATTCATCACCAGGATACAAAAAACCCCTGTAAACAGGGGGTATGCTTTGGCTATTGCCTCTTCCAGGGGATCTCCCTGATGGACGAAATAATTAATTGCGTCATACATCATGCTGGAATCATTTGAATCAGCAACTGAGATTCCTTTGCTGGTTAGAAAATCTTTCAGTCGGGTGAGAGAAGGTAAATTACCGTTGTGAACTAAAGATAAATTTTCACCTTTATTGTGGATTGGTTGAATAAAACAGTGTTCTTTGCTTCCGCCTGATGTTGAATATCTGTTATGGCCGATTGCCATGGATCCCTGAAGGTGACCAAAGTCTTCTTCTTTATAGACCTGACTGACCAGTCCAAAATCTTTGTGAACATGCATCTTGCCATTAACAGCGGCAATGCCTGAAGCTTCCTGGCCACGGTGCTGCAGTGCCTGGAGACCTAAATAACAGTATCTGGAAGCATTTTCTAAATTAAAAACCCCAAAAATGCCGCACTTCTCTCTTGGTTTATCAGATTTAATATCATCCAGATCGTCAGAATTCATGAGGAGAAAAGAAAAAAAGGCAATTAGCCTTTCTTGCTTAAGATTACTCTCAATCATATCTATTTTCAACCCCGCAAATGTCAGGTCTTTGTCTGAAACAGACTATCTCTTGCATTTGCGAATACTTTTTCAATATAGTAAGCCCATGAATAATCAAAAACCCCGAATGGTGAACAAGATTAGTTATGCTTCATCCGGAGTTCAATATGAACTACTGGATCCGATCAAAAAATTAGCTCAAAAAAGTGCATTGGCTACAAAAAAATTAATGGCACCGGCAATAGAAATTTCTGCCAGTCGCGGAGAATCAGCTTATGTCTGGGATGAAGGGAATGCTTACAAAGCCTTTGTTATTGAAGGCCTGGGAACAAAAAATCTGGTCGCAGATGAAATGGAAAGATTAACAGGTAGAACTTATTACCATGCAATTGCTCAGGATACTGTAGCAATGATCGTAAATGACATTATTGTGGTTGGAGCAAAACCTCAGGTCATAAATGCTTACTTTGCAGTTGGTGATTCAAATTGGATGAGTAATCAACCACGAGCTGAAGCACTTATCAGAGGTTGGGCTGATGCTTGCAGATTATCTGGCGCAACCTGGGGTGGTGGTGAGACTCCCACACTGAAGGATATTATTTATCCTGAAACAATTGATTTGGGTGGTTCTTGTATTGGAACAATCCGACCCAAGAAAAGATTATGTTTAGGAGATAAACTAAAAGATGGTGATCGAATTATTTTAATTGAATCCAGTGGCATACATGCCAATGGTCTGACACTTTGTCGAAAAATTGCCGAGGGATTAAAAGATGGTTACCTGACAAAATTATCAGATGGGACAACCTTTGGAGATACACTTTTAAAACCAACTCACATCTATGCTTCATTAATTCAAAAAATATTTGAATCAGGTATTAATATCAACTATATGACCAATATTACCGGTCATGGCTGGAGGAAATTAATGCGGGCTAAACAGTCATTTACTTATACTATTGATGTAATTCCTCCAATTACCCCTCTTTTTGCTTTTTTACAGGAAAAATCTGGAAATGATAATAAAGAGATGTACGGCAATTTTAATATGGGTGCTGGTTTTGCAATTTTTGTTTCTGAAAAAGATGCAGCACTTGTATTATCCATATCAAAAAAATTAAAACTGAAAGCATGGAATGCAGGATATATTTCTTCAGGGAGAAAGCAAGTTAATTTAAAACCACTAGAAATAAGTTTTTCAGAAAAAGAGCTTGAAGTAAGATAGATTTAAAAATTTATAAAAATATCTTTGATTCTTTTTTCAATAGGATATTCAAATGCTTCAAATTTTTTTCCGGTTAACATCTCGTAAACTTTGATATATCTTTGCGATAATGCCACTATTAACTCCTCTGACATCTTTGGTGGTTTACCATCTCCGGTGTACCCTCTTTCGGCGTACCAGAGTCTTAAAAATTCTTTATCAAAGTTCTCCGGCTCTTCACCTTTTTTAATTCTGGATTCATAAGTATCGGCTTTCCAAAATCTAGAGGAATCTGGTGTATGAACTTCATCCATCAGATGTAAAACTCCTTTTTCGTCAATTCCAAATTCATATTTTGTATCAACCAAAATAAGCCCCTGTTTTTTGGCTAGTTTAGAACCAAGTTTAAATACTTCTCTAGCTGCTTCTTCCATCTCCAGATATATTTTTTTAAATTTTGCAAAAGGCAGATCAAGCCAGTTTACAATTACCTGTTCATAAAAATCTTTGGATAATATCTGTTCCCTGGTCAGCCTTTCATCATGGCCACCCTGACCTGTCAGATCACCGTGAGTGGTGGGGGTGATGACTGGCTCTGGTAATTTTTGATTTTTCTTTAAACCCTCCGGAAACTGAATACCATAAATTGTCCGTTCTCCTTTCTGATATGATCCCCAAATTGATGTTCCTGTAACCCCTGAGATATATCCTCTGACTATCATTTCTATTGGAATACCGGTTAGGTTTTTAGTTATAGAAATATTTGGATCTGGCACTTCCAGTAAATGATTTGGAATTATTTTTTTGGTTTTTTCAAACCAAAATGCCGCTAATTGGTTGAGCACTGCTCCTTTGTATGGGATTTGTCCTAGTACCCTGTCAAATGCAGATTGACGATCAGTTGTAATAATAATCCTGCCATTAGGCAATATAAAATAATCTCTGACTTTCCCCTGCTGCTTTTTGCCCAGGTTAGGTAAATCAATTGTTTTAAGACTATTAGGAATAGCTTTTTTTATTGTGTTTGCGTTTATCATATTTTCCCTGTCATTCTGATCCGCCAGCTGGCGGAGAAGAATCTCTGAACCGATTCGGCCTGAGGGCTCACGGTCTCGAAGACTTGTTTCAGATCTTAGACCTCGCATTCGCGAGAGATCCTTCACTTCGTTCAGGATAACATGCTCCAGCCCTTATTTGTTTAAATATTTTTTATATCCTGCTTTTTCTAACTTGGCATTTTTTTCTAAAACCATTTTCTCCAAATCTTTCATGTAATTATTTAACATGCTAGTTAGTTTTTCATCACTAGCAGCTAATATTTTTACTGCCAAAAGTCCGGCATTTTTTGCTCCATTGATAGCAACAGTTGCAACTGGAATCCCAGGAGGCATCTGAACTATCGAATAAAGTGAATCTACTCCACTCAGTGTTTTTGTCTGAACCGGTACTCCGATGACTGGTAAAGTTGTCAGTGATGCAACCATTCCTGGTAAATGAGCTGAGCCACCAGCTCCAGCGATAATTACTTTCAACCCTCTCTCCTGAGCTGATTGAGCATAGTCATACATCAGCTTAGGAGTCCGATGAGCTGAAACAATTTTTATCTCATATTCAACCCCAAACTCTTCCAGCATTTCGGATGCCTCTTTCATAATCGGCAGATCAGAATCAGATCCCATGATGATACTTATAATAGGTTTATGCATAATTTTTTTTGTATTTTCTCACTTCGTTCGAAAAATATTTTAATGCGGAGCAGCAAGCTCTGCTTATTGTTCGAGAGAATTCGAGAACTTTCCTAAATGCTAATGTATTTCCTCGCTGCTCTGGCTTTTTTCCAGGCGTCGTTAATACTTTTTCCAACGGCATTGATATGACCCATTTTTCTTTCTATTTTAGTTTCGGCTTTTCCATACAGATGAATAAATACCCCAGGAATTGCCAGAGCCCTTTCCATCCCTTTAACTTCAGATGCACCTGACCTGGTTCCTAAAATATTGACCATCACCACTGATGGATATATTAACTCAGTTTTGCCCAAAGGCATACCGGTAATTGCCCGGATGTGTTGTTGGAATTGATTGGTGAGCGAAGCGTCCATCGTGTAGTGCCCACTGTTATGAACCCGGGGAGCTATTTCATTAACTATCACTTTTCCCTGCTTGGTAACAAACATTTCAATTCCAAAAATCCCTGCGCCTTTTAATACTTTCATAACTTCGGCTGCTGTTTCCTCAGATTTTTTTATAATATTTTTGGATACTCTGGCCGGAACAAAAACAGTATGACAGATATTATTTTTATGAACTGTTTCAACAACCGGATGAGTTTTTATTTCACCTTTGGTATTTCTGGCCACCATTACTGCAACTTCTTTGCTAAATGGAATCCAACCTTCAACATACAACGATTTACCATGAAGTTTTTTTAAAGCATAATCGATTTGAGTTTTGTTTTTGATTACCACATTTCCTTTTCCATCATAGCCCCCTACTCTGGCTTTTAAAACTAATGGATATCCCAGTTCTTCGGCTGCTTTTTCAATATCATCTTTGGTTTCAATCGCCATAAATGGAGCCACCGGAATTTTGTATTTCGTTAAAAATTGTTTTTGGATTAACTTATCTTTGATTATTTCCAAAGTTTTAGCAGATGGGTTGACACTAATTCCTGATTTAGCCAGTTCATCCAGTAATACTGAATTAGCCAGTTCCCACTCGATGGTTAAAAAATCAGATCTCTCAGCTAATGTTTTCATTGCTTTTGGATCATCCAGACTGGCCAGAATCTGTTTGTCTGCTACCTGACCGGCAGGAGAATTTGGCGTAGGATCCAGCACAGTCACAAAAAAACCCAATTTTTTTGCTTCAAAAATCAACATCCGTGCTAACTGCCCTCCCCCAACTATTCCAATTCTATTTTTCATTGTTAATTGATTGTATTATATCTGGAATTTCTCTTAAATCCTCAATAACATAGTCTGCCAAAGAGAAGTCGATTGTTTGATTATGAGTGCCTTTACGAGCTATAAGAATCATATTTGCAGACTTTGCTGCATTAAACCCATGAACTGAATCTTCAATTACTACTGATTCAATTGGACTGACATTTAATAAGTATGCCGCTTTTAAGAAAATTTCGGGATCTGGCTTTGACTTTTTTACCATAGTACCAAACATTTTTGCGTTAAAAAAATCTAATAAATTATTCCGGCTTAATACCGCTTCAGCATATTTTTCTTCTGTTGATGTAGCTAATGCTTGTTTATACATTTTTGACAGTACATCCATTACTTCATATGCAAAAGAAATGGTACCTACTTTATTTACAAAATCTTCTTCTATTAGCTGATTGCGTGCATCCATTAATAAATCCAGATTAATCTTTTTTCCACTTTTTTTAATTACATCATTAAATTCTTCCTCAATCTTGGTACCCGAATATCTTTTTGTAATTTCTTCTGGAGTAATATTAATACCTGATGATTTCAGGGCTTGTGATTCAATCTGGGCATGAATATGTTCAGAATCTATTAACACTCCATCCATATCCCAAATTATTGCTTTTATCATAATTAAATTTTCTGTCGTAATAACAATCTAACAATTCAACAATCTAAACAATTATTTTTCTTATTTTATTTACCAGTTTTTTTGCTCTTTGTGGTGCAGTTCCGAGATGGTTTGTGATCTGTAAACATTCGTTGATCTCGGGTGAAGAAAGGAACTGTTTAATGTATTTATCCTGAGTAATATTTTCTGCAAGTTCGTTTTTTTCTCCGTTTTGAATTTTATCCCATGAAGCTATGGCATAATCTCTGATCAGATGATGCATTTTTTGCCTGTCAGCGCCTTTTTTAACTGCTTTTAAAATAACTTCTTCAGTGGCAGTAAATGATGCAAATTTTTCTAAATTGTTTTTTACCTGAGTTGTATTGACGGTAAAATCTTTAGCAATTTTTTGTGATGAAGAAAGGATTTCATCAACGGCTAAAAACATTTCCGGCATATATGATCTTTTATTGGCTGAATCATCTATTGTCCGCTCCAAAAGTGATAAAGCTGCATTGTCCCAGGCGTTTCTTTCAAGGGAAACAACTAATCTGGCCAAGGAACAAATTTGTTCTGACTTGATCGGATTTTTCTTAAAAGGCATCGCGGATGACCCAACCTGATTTTTGCCAAAAGGTTCAACCCATTCGCCAAAGCCTGCTGACTGGAGGACTCTAACATCAAAAGCAAATTTATGCAGTGATTGAGCGATTGATGAAAGCAGTTGGGCAACTAAAGTATCAAATTTACGGGGAGATGTCTGACCGGCAATTAAAACCGGTTCTACTCCAAGATTTGTCATAATTTGTTTTTCAAAATCGGCTGATTCCTTTTCCCCAATTAACTTACTGTAACTAGCGGCTGTTCCAACAGCCCCTTTTAATCCTTTGGCTCTAAACTGTTTTTTGACAAATTCCAGATGCTCCAAGTCCAGCAATAAATCCTGAGCATACATCGCCAGACGATAACCAATAGTTGTTGGTTCAGCTGCCTGAAGATGGGTATAGGCTAAAGTTGGAGTTGTCAGATACTGATCGATTTTATCGGCAAAAATATTTAATAGCTCTTTTAGGCTTTTTTCAGTAATACTAAGCGCTTCCTGAACTCTAAGTGAATCAGTATTATCTACAATATCCATACTGGTTGCGCCAAGATGGATTTTACCTCCCCCTACTACTGCTTTCTCTGCAAATTCTCTGATTCCTGCGACAAGGTCATGGTGTGTTTCTTTTTCAATTTCAGAAATCCGATTTATATCAATGTTATTTTGATTCTTTTTAAGATCAGCGAGTTCTTTCTTTGAAACCAAACCAAATTTGGCCTGAGCAGTTGCTATTTCCACCCAGATTTTTCTCCATAACTGATATTTTCTTTCTTCTGAAAATATTTGTCTCATTGCTGCGCAGCCGTATCGCCAGGAGAAGGGGGATTGAAATGTAGAGTAATCAGTTTTCATTATTAACGACATTGCGAGAATGAGTCT
This sequence comes from uncultured Gammaproteobacteria bacterium, assembly GCA_964446685.1. Lineage (GTDB taxonomy): Bacteria > Patescibacteriota > Microgenomatia > Daviesbacterales > UBA10151 > CAZWRN01. The sequence goes on from CAYUPO010000001.1 coordinate 108,505, forward strand.
TCGAATGACGAAGCAATCTCACAACATTAAGTCAACCAAGTAACAAAGTTAATTCTTAGAAACAGATTGCCGCGCGTTAATTCTTAGTAATTTCGCTCGCCACGATCAGTTTCATGATTGTGGCTCGCCACGATCAGTTTCATGATTGTGGCTCGCAATGACGGTTTCCTAACTCAGTATTAACTCAAGTTTATTTTGACCCACTGCCAGCTTGATTTCTTTTGCTACTCTTCTACCAACTGTAATCGGCTCACCGTATAAATATCCGGCATATGGGGTAGCTGAAATTCCCGGACTTCCCGGCATTCGGGGTGAAACATCAAAGACGACTATTTCTTTTTTTGGTGGACCAGGTAATATCATCGCCTGTAACCCAAATGGACCAATCACCCCTGGATCTACATGTTTGGCTGCAGCGGCAACAAATCTTTCACCCATGGCAAATATATCTCCCAGTAAAGATTCTAAAACAGTGACTGCTATATGACCGGCTTCTTCGTATTTGACAGAAATACTTTGAATAACTTTTTCAATATCTACTCCAGGAATTTTGCTGAATCCTTCCAAATTAGTTTGTCTTCTGGTATCAGTGCCTGAGAGTTCAAGACGTTTAGTAATTGGAGAATAAAAATAATTAAAATTAACCTGTACCCCAACCAGAAACTCTTCAATCACTACTTTTTTAAGTTGCTCCTCTGTAAAATCTCCTCTTTCAAGTCTTAGTTCAACTTCTGACTGAAATTCTTTATAAGATGAGACAGTGAAAAAAGATCTTTCAAACCCTCTTTCCTGTTCCAGTACTTTGACCAGACATAATCTATCTATTTTTTTAGGATCGGTAAATTGTTTAGGGTAGCGAATTTTAGCTGCATCCAGTAAGTCATATTGATTTGGTTTGACTCCCCGTTCTTCAGTTTTGAGTAAAAATTTATTTCCAAACATCGGAACTTTAAACTTCTTTTCAATCGATGGATAGTCATTGAGATAGACCTCAAATGATCTGTTGGGAACAAAGATGACATTTTTTTCTAACAGTTTTTTTTGAATATCAGGATTTAAAATATCTTTAAATTTTTCCAGTTCTAAAACCTCATCTACACAACCTAATTCACCATTAGTTTTATAATGTTTACTGTAGACATCACCTCGGCCTTTTTGAGTAATAACCAGTGTTTTAAATCCTTCATCTTTGGCCCCTCTGGCAACATCTAAGGCAGAATGAGAACCAATAGAAGCAACTGTGATGTTTTGGCTGGTGTAAGATTTAAGATTCATGATTTACTAATTATCAACTGCCCCCTACATCTGTCATTCTGGCTTGTCCAGAATCAAACAAAGTAGTATACAAATCGACCATTTCTGGATTCAAACTTTCTATCATTTTAAGTTTATTATCCCTATTCATATTTTTTATTTGTTTTTCCCGGATAATTCCTTCTATCTGTCCTTCAACAACTTCATAGTACAAAAGCTTATGCAAATGATACTTCCTAGTAAATCCATCTACCAATTCTTCTTTATGCTCAGTAACTCTTTTTATTAAGTCACTTGTGACACCTGTATACAATGTAGGTCTATTATTACCCATAATGTAAACATACATCTGTTTCATCTTGTTTAGATTCTGGACAGATATTTTTAAGGCTAAGTTAATTCCAATCTAAACAATTAAGGTAGCCAGAATGACAAATGGTTAATTTAATATAAGTTCAAGTTTTTTCTGTTCGATAGCCCTCTTGATCTCTCTGGCTATTCTTCTTCCGGTACTCATTGGTTCATCATAATTTAAATCAGAATAAGAGCTGCCATTGGTAAACAAATTAGTTCCGGCGACTATCCGGCAGGAAATTTCCATCGCCACAAATTTTTGATCTGGTGTTATAACAGTTTCCAAGCAAAATGGACCAAACAAGCCTTTTTTATCGATTAATTCTTTTGATGAACGAATAACTGACTCTCCCATAGCATAAGCTTCAGGTAAAAGGGATTCTCTTAGTACTAGTGGACTATTGCCTACAACAACATAGCTTGGATCAATGTCTAATCCTTCCTGTCCGTGAAGCGGGATTCTGCCTAATCCATCAACATTGGTTTCATATCGTCTGTCCATCGACATTATTTCTATTTCTCCTGTCAGTGGAGAATGGAAGTAATGAATATAAAGTGTTACACCAATTACATATTCCTGAATAATAAATTCATCAGTTTTGAGACTTTTTATTTTTTTAAGGAAATCTTCTTTATCACGAGCATAAAAATAACCTTTTCCTCCAGCTGCACCATATGTTTTTACAATTACCGGATAGGTCACATCATCTAAATCATCAAATTGTTTTGGCATTGGTATTCTGGCATGAAGCAACCACTCCCTTTGCATTCCTCTATCCCCTTCCCAGTCCAGGACAGCTTTATTACCAAAATAAGGAATAGACAATTTTTTGTTGTTTTCAGTACCAAGATAAGCCACAAATGAACCATGAGGAACTAAAATGATATTTTGTTTAAGAAGCTGCTTTTCAACTTTTTTAAACTGACTAAAATGAGGAACAGTTAAAATAGTATCGATAAATTTAAACCGCTTGTAGAAAGACTCCCTTTCATGGGTCGTAACAATCAGTGTTTTAAAACCTTCTTGTTTAGCTCCATGCAGAATCTGAAGAGAAGAATGCGAACCCAAAGTTGCAATAGTGTAATCACTAAATTTCATTGTATTGTGAAACAAATTGAAAAGATCAAAGAATTATAGATAACACCTCGAATAGTTTCAAGAGACTTTTCAATATATTGTATAGCTTATAAAGTCCGATTTGTCCAGATGATATATTGATGCAACAACAATTCATTGGTAAACTCAGCTCTAACAATGACTGAATTACCTGAAAGAAGAACAATCTATATTGGTGAAAGAGCCGTAGATACAGCTTTAATCATAGAAGCTTCAGATTCGTTACTCGATTGCAATTTACAGGTAGTAGATGCCTTGCAACAAAATTTATCAATTATTAATCCTGGACTTGATACCAGACCTGAAAGTTTTGCTGTTCGACAAGCCTTAGATAAAATATCTCTCGGTGAAAAATTACGCAAGCGTTGGAAAAAAGATGAAGTTGCCTTAGTAAGACTGCTGGTAGAGTCCGGAATACATACTCATCCTGCTAAAATTTGGGATAAAATTCTGCATATCTTTCCTTATGCCAGAGAACTTCCGAGAAAGGACGATGCAGAAAATTTTCTTAATTCAAGAAAGGCAAGTATTCAAGTTATTCAATCACCAGCTATGAAATACCGATTAGGAAGTCTGAAAACTGCCGGCTTTACTATGGTTCAAAATACGATTTTGCGAGGCGCAATGCAAACCCAAACTTACATGTTACCAACTCATCCCGGAAGATTTAGTCCCAACTAATTAATAGCTACAGTTTTATTCCCATTCCATAGTTGCGGGAGGCTTTGTTGTTATATCATAAACTACTCTATTAACTTCTGTTACTTCGGTTACTATTCTGTTTGAAATTTTCATTAATAATTCAAATGGTAAATTAGCTACATCTGCACTCATGGCATCTTTAGCATCCAGAGCTCTTAAGGCAATTGTTTCTCCATAAACTCTTTGATCACCTCTGACACCGGTTGTTTTGATGTTTGTAAAAATAGCAAAAGCCTGCCAGAGTTTGTCCTGCAATTTGGCTTTTAAAATCTCTTCCTGGACTATAAAATCCGCTTGCCTTAAAATCTCTAAATTATAGTCAGTGACAGCTCCAATGATTCTAACTGCAAGGCCTGGACCTGGGAATGGCTGTCTTTTAACCACTGAATCCGGCATTCCCAGCAATTTACCAACCTGTCTGACTTGATCTTTATAAAAAAGCCGCAAAGGCTCAATTAGGGCCAGTTTCATGACTTCTGGTAGCCCACCAACATTGTGATGGGACTTTATATTCTGAGAATGTTTGGTTCCCTGACTTTCTATCACATCTGGATAAATTGTGCCCTGGACTAGAAATGTGGCACCAATCTTTTTGGCTTCTCTGTCAAAGATATCTATGAATGTTTTACCAATAATTTTTCTTTTGGTTTCCGGATCAACTACTCCTTTTAAGGCAGATAGAAATTCTTTTTTGGCATTAATGATCTGCACTTTCATGTGATAATGGTCTTTAAAAACTTTTTTCAAAACATCAGTTTCTCCTTTTCGCATTAGTCCTGAATCAATATAAAAAGAAGTAAGCTTGGTTCCGATTGCCCGATGAACTAAGAGAGCAGCAACTGATGAATCGACTCCGCCGGATAAAGCGCAGATCGCTTTTTCATTACCAACCGACTCTTTAATATCTTCAATCATTTCAGCTACATATTTTTTATTTAAGGGAGATAACTCTGGTTTTAAACCACAGATTTTTAGAAAGTTGGATAAAATTGTTTCACCAAATTGGGTATGCACTAACTCTGGATGAAACTGAATACCAAAAAGTTTTCTTTTTTCATCTGACATAGCAGCCACAGGAATAGTTTTGGTAGTGGCATTTGTGACAAATCCTTTTGGTGGTTTCATTACTGAATCTCCATGCGACATCCAGACATTAAATTCCTCAGATGTTCCTTCAAATAAAGAATTTGCTTTTGATACCTTTCCTACATTTGATACCTTTAAATTAGCTGGCCCATACTCCCGTATTTTCCCTGGTTTTACATCTCCTTTTAAAAGGTGTGCCATCAGTTGCTGCCCATAACAAATCCCTAAAATTGGAATACCTAATTTAAATACCTCTTCAGAAATAGTTGGACTATCTTTTTCATAAACAGAAGACGGCCCTCCTGAAAAAATAATCCCCATAACGTCATTCCCGCGACCTGTACTGAGCGAAGTCGAAGTAAAGCGGGAATCTAAATCAATATTCTCTGGCAAAATAATTTTTGTCTTCACCCCAAATTCATTTATTCTCCGGGAAATCAGATGTGTTGATTGTGAACCAAAATCGATAATTATTATCATAAATTATTTAAAATAAACTCCATTCTTTTTTCCGATTTCATAACAGGTACCCTGACAACCGTGTGACCATATTTTATATATGTTTCCTCTAATAAGCTATCTATCTCTTTTGCTTCTTCTGCAGTCTCTGTTCTGGAATAATCTTTTGAGTATTGCAATAAATCAAAGATAAATACTTTTTTATATTTACTTAGTTTGGCAATTTCAGATAACTCATACTCATCTGTTATCCCACATTTTTTCAAATACGCAATGGAATCATGCATCCCCCTATCAAAAAAAATCATTTCATTCTTAGACAAAGACTTTTCAAGTTGAATTTTTAAATTTACCTGAGCTTTTTGGAATTCAATTTCATTTTCTCTAATCTGTTCCAGAGTTCTACCTTTTTTCAACTCTTGATCAATTAGTTTTCTAGCAACCTCTTCAGTAATTTTAAACCCTTTTTTGCTTAATAATTTAAGCACTGTGGTTTTGCCTGATGATGGAGGACCTGTTATCACATACCAATTATTCTGACTATTCATTTATGTGGTGTAAACACTTTTCCTGCCTACTTTCTGTCTTAATATTTGTCCTAAAACATGCCAGTTGCTAAAACTAAATGAATTGACTCCTTTTGGAGGAGTTGCAACTTCTTGGTAATTTCCAAATAGTACATTCCCAGCAACAGCCATCTGACCATCTTTTACAGGGTCATCTCCAAAGTATATTACTTTATCAGCATGTTCATGAATTAAAGAAAGATCTAAGTCATCATGTGGGAAACCGGGTAAATCAAGCCATCTCCTTACTGCTAGTGCTAAAGAGAAGGGTGATGGCTTAACTATATTCTTACCATCAAGTGAAGAGACACCTCTAATGTCATCTTCTGACACAATAATATCTGGTTGAGACAATCCATGTTTTTTAAATGTTTCTTCAATAAATAATTCATGACCTGAGGAAATATTTGCCGTTGTAATCGGGACACCTTCTTTTTTTAGATCATCGACAGTTTTCCAAAAATCAACAAATCCTCTACAAGGGCGTGGCCAAATATCTTTTTCAGATAATTTCATACCTATTTGGGGCATCATACTTCTTTGCTTTTGTCTAACAAATATTTCAGTCAATGCTTCCGTAGTTAATGGTTTTGTTAAATCCAATTCATACCCTTTTCCAACTGGCACATAACCATCTAGTAGCTCTAAGTTCTGGTGAGCGAATTCACCTGCTAAATTAACCAATTTAGCATTATTTCTTGCTGAAGAACCAGTAACAAGTGCTTTAACCACTTCGCTTGGGGCTCGGTTACGTAATCCACCTTGAGCTAAATAAAGATTTAATCCCATTTTGCCAAACATCCTCTCAACAGTTTGTTCATAAGCTACTGGCACACTGGCAATCCCCGGCGCCATCTCGCTAGTCCTAAACTGGGTATTATCAAAATCAAACGCCAGTAATAATCCTTCAGGGGAATGGCGTTTCATTTATTTAAAGTAGTTTACTCCGTTCCTGAATATTTGTAAGCCAGGACCTTCAACTGGTAAATCTTTTCCATCTCTTTTGAGTTGTTCTTTGATAAGTGGCCAATTTGGTAATTGAGTGAAAAACATTGCTCTTTCAGGATGTGGCATCAGGCCAATGATCCTGCCTGTTTCATCTGTGATCGCAGCAATATCTTCAACTGCCCCATTTGGATTAGCTGGTAAATTTAGATAATTACACATTTCACCTTTAAAATATCTGAGTGCCACCAATCCTTTCTGATTTATCATTTCTAAAGTTTCGTCCTCAGCATAAAATTTACCTTCGCCATGGGCGATCGGACAGGAAAAAGTATCTACATCTTTGACCCAGGGACTGTTTCCTTCAGCTTTCAGGTCCACCCATCTGTCGGTATAGGTAGCATTATCATTGTGCAAAATAGCAACCTGCTTTTGACCATATTTTTTATCAACCGCCGGAAAAAGTCCCAGATTTGCTAGGACCTGACAACCATTGCAGATACCGATAACAAGCCTATCCAGACTGATAAACCGCTCTAAATCTTCCCATAAATTGTTTTTTAATTTATTGGCAAAACCATTTCCGGAACCGGTATCATCACCAAAAGAAAACCCGCCTGGAATTGCTAAAATCTGATAATTTTTCAATAATTTTTTATTAGCTATCAGATCATTAATATGCAGGATATCAGCTTTTCCTCCAACTTTTTCAAAAGCTGTTTTAGTTTCCATCTCACAGTTGATTCCGTAGCCTGTCAGAACAGCAGCTTTTGGTGTAATTGCTGAACTTTGATGAGCAAAAGTTGATTTGTACGATGAATACATCTGATCCAATGGAAGATCAACTATCTCTTCACTTGCAACTCCTTTGATTTTAACTTTCTTGTTTTGGGTAACAGATCCTAGAAAGCTGATAGGGAGATCTTTAAATAAAGACTCAAACTGCGGTTTATTTTTTGGATCAATACTGACTAATATTCGGCCAGCTGATTCAGAAAATAAAAGAGTCTGATTATTGCCTGTAATATTTTCCAAAGAAATATCAATTCCCAGTTGTCCGGCGAGGGCCATTTTTGATAGAGCAATTATTAATCCGCCACGGGTAACACTGACACTGCTGGCTAATAAATTATTTTTAATTGACTGATGTAATACCTGATAAAGTTTTTTGTTTCGGTCAATATCCACATCAGGCAATGAATTGCCGGGTGCAAATTCATTATTTTTTTCTGAAAGATATTGATAGTACTCCGAGCCACCTAAGATATCTTTTGTTTCACCCAACAGGTATATCAGATCACCTGGTATTTTAGCGTCCATTGAGACCACTTTTGTGACATCTTCGATAACCGAAATGGAAGATATTACAAGGGTTGGAGGGACTGAGATTTTGACAGCATTACCTGATTCGTCAAATCCTTTGAAATCATTAAACATGCTGTCTTTTCCGGATATAAACGGCGCGCCATATCCAACTGCCGCATCATAACAACCTTTAGCAGCCAGTTTTAATTGTCCGAGTCTTTCTTCTTCAAAGGATGAACACCAGCAGAAATTATCCAGCAAAGCAATTTTATCCGGATCTGCACCAACAGAAACTAAGTTTCTGACAGCTGTATCTACTGAAATAAGCGCCATTTGGTAGGGATCTATCTCGGAATAACCTGGGAAAAGTGCCTGAGAAACAGCAGCCCCTTTTAATGAATCAGGCAGCGGCTTGATAACTGATGTTTCTCCATTTACTCTCCCTCTCCCCTGGAGGGGTTTCAGTACTGTCATGGATTGGACCTCATGGTCATACTGAGTGGAAATAAATTCAAAACTAGTGATATTAAGTCTTTTAACCAGATCAACTGTAACCTCGTTATAATCACTGACATCAGGAATAACCGGATTTTTAAAATCCGGCTTAATCCATTTTGAAGTTAACTGTCTTTCAGGCAGGCCATCATGCAAAAATTCAAGATTAATATCCAAAATCTTTTTTGAATCCAGAAAAACTTCACATTTTCCGGAATCTGTAAATTCCCCGATTGCAGTGGCTTCAACTCCTCTTTGTTCAAGAAGCAATTTAAGCTGCTGCCATTTATCCTGCGGAACTGCCAATGTCATTCTTTCCTGTGATTCAGAGATCCAGATCTGCCATGGATCAAGCCCGGGATATTTTAGAGGCACTTTTTCTAAATCAACTCGACAGCCGCCGGATTCTTTTGCCATCTCAGCTACTGAACAAGATAAACCACCGGCGCCATTGTCAGTAATACTGTGATATAGCTCCTGAAATACGGCTTCTTTACTCAAGGCATCTGAAAACTTTTTTTGAGTGATCGGATCCCCAATCTGAACAGCCGTTGAAGGAGAACCACTATCTAAAGCTTCCGAAGAAAAAGTAGCTCCATGTATCCCGTCAAGTCCGACTCTGCCCCCTAACATGACAACCAGATCTCCGGGTCTGGCTTTTTTCTGAAACGATTTTTTGCCATTTATCTCTCGTTGAATCAACCCTAAAGTCCCGACAAAAACTAATGGTTTTCCTTTGTATCTGTCATCAAAATAAATAAATCCCTGAGTAGTCGGTATTCCAGATTGGTTTCCTCCTGAATTAACACCGGCGATCACCCCATCCATAATTCTTTTGGGAGATAACATCGCCTGGGTCAGCCCGCTATCTTTAAACAAAGGTTTATGATCATCCGGATCAGCGAAACAAAAACCATAAGTATTCAAAATTGGCCTTGCTCCCATGCCAAAACCAAGTGCATCTCTGTTTACTCCGACAATTCCTGTAATTGCACCACCAAATGGATCAAGCGCTGATGGGGTGTTATGAGTTTCGACTTTGTGAGTTATCAGATACTGATCATCAAAGGCAATAGCACCTGAGTTGTCTGTAAAAACTGAAACACAAAAGTCATTATCACCTTTTTGTTTGCGGATTTTCTCAGTGGCTTTTTTAATAAATGTTTTATACAAACCCTCTGGTACATCATCATCCATTGGGGACGCAAAGATTGTATGTTTACAGTGTTCCGACCAGGTCTGAGCTAAAGATTCTAATTCAATATCTGTTGGATTTCTTTTTAATTTTTTGAAATATTTCTGAATAGTTTTCATATAAAGCAGATCAAGTGCCAAAGGGCCCCGTCTGGTACCATCCTGGTTGGCAATTCCTTCTTTGCCGATTTTGGTTAATTCTGCATCGGAAACATTTAAATCAACTTCACTGACCTGAGCTTTTGTTGTTAAAGTTACTTTTGGCACAATCAAATCCATTCCCTGATCTTTTTTATATTGCTGACTATCTTTTAAATGAACTCTCTGAATAATTGGATTAATCAAACTTTCAGCCAACTGCTTAATTTCTCCATTTCCTCCATTTGTTCTGAAAAAAATTAATTGAGAAGTATAGACATTTTCGCCCTCAATAAACTTTATTTTTAATAAGTCTTCAATTATTTCTTTGGTGGTATGGGCAACATTATCTGTTACTCCCGGAAGAAAACCAATTTCAACCGCATAATCTGCTCCGTTCATTTCTGAGTTATTTAAAGAAATTTTTTGAGTTAAAGGATTTGTTAGGGCTGATGTTATTTTGAGTATTTGTGAAGAATTAAATTCTTTATCAATCGTATATACATCAATAACCTGAGCATCTGAAACTAAAAGCCCTGGAAAAACTGCTTGAATTTTTTGGACAAAATGTGATGCTCTTGAATCTGGTACTTTCGAGGAAACCTCTAGACGTCGCGCCATGAAGATATACCTATTCTACAGATTGCTGTAACTAAGTCAAGGGCAACAAGTGGATTAATTTGAAATTTGAAATTAGAAATTAGAAATTAGAAATTTAAATTGTACTTATGCTTGATTTAAATATTTTTTTATCAGAGTTGTAGTAGAGCTATCATGAGATCCCTCTGCAACTGTCCGACTCTTTAATTCGGTTAGTACTTTTGATGCTAATACTTTGCCTAGTTCTACTCCAAATTGATCAAATGAATTTATTCCCCAGATCACTCCTTCAACAAATATTTTATGTTCATAAAGAGCAATAAGCTCGCCAAAACTACGCGGAGTTAATTTTGGTAACAATAAACTATTTGATGGCCGATTACCGGTAAAAGTCCGATGTGGAATTAGTTCTTCTGCTACTCCTTCCGCTTTTAACTGTGCTGCTGTTTTGCCAAAAGCTAAAGCTTCTGTTTGGGCAAAAAAATTGGCCATTAATTTATCATGATGATCACCCACTGGATTTAGTGACTGTTGAAAACCTATAAAATCACAGGGTATCAGTTTGGTTCCTTGATGAATTAACTGGTAAAAAGCATGCTGCCCATTGGTACCTGATTCACCCCAAATAATTTGACCAGTCTGATAGTCTACCCATTCGCCTTTTTTGGTAACAGATTTACCATTTGATTCCATTTCAGCCTGCTGCAAATAGGCCGGTAATCGGTGAAGATACTGATCATAAGGCAAAATTGCCTGAGTTTGGCAGCCATAAAAATTGTTATACCAGACTTCAATCAGAGCCAAAATAACCGGCATATTTTTATCAAAAGGGGCCGTTCTAAAATGCTGATCCATTTCATGGAATCCATCCAGCATCAAGTTAAAATTATCCGGACCGATAGCGATCATTAATGACAATCCAATCGCACTGCAAAGTGAATATCTCCCGCCGACAAAATCCCAAAAAGGAAAAACACTGCTGGCATGAATCCCAAATTTCGTAACTTCATTTAAATTAGTAGATAAAGCAACAAAATGCCTGTTAATAGCACTATTATTTTTTAGTGAATTTAATAACCATTCTTTGGCAGTCTGAGCATTAGTCATGGTCTCCTGAGTAGTAAAAGTTTTTGAAGCAATAATAAAGAGTGTTTCTGCAGGATCAATACCTCTTAAAGTCTCAGCTAAATGGGTACCATCAATATTTGAAACAAAGCTAACTGTAATTTTTCTATCTGAATATGCCTTGAGTGCTTCATAGGCCATCATTGGTCCCAGATCCGACCCCCCAATTCCAATATTAATAATGTTTTTGATTGGTTTTCCTGTAAAACCTGTCCATTCGCCGTTACGGATTTTAAAAGCAAACTCCCTCATCTGGCCCAAAACTTGAGCGATTTCTGCCATCACATTGATATCATCCACCCGCAAATCTTTGGAATATCTGTCGCGAAGTGCACTGTGTAAAACAGCTCTGTTTTCAGTGGTATTTATTTTTTTACCGGAAAACATCTCATCGATCTGTTTTCTCAGGTCAATCTCTTTAAAAAGCTCACCAAATATCTGAAAAACTTCATCATCAATTCTATTTTTAGAATAATCAAGATAAATTGATCCGGCCTGTAATGAATAAACCTTTCCCCTGAGAGGATTTTGGACAAAAAATTCTTTGATCTGTTTATTTTTTGTCTGCTGATAGTGAGTAAGAAGTTTTTGATAAGAAGGTAATGTAGAAAATTTAGTCATGATCAAAAAGTAGCACTTTCACCTCAATCTATCAAGCTTTCTTTTTGGTAATCCATTTACAAAGAGCTGGTAACCAACTAGAATCTATCCATGGAATCTTTGCAGCTGATTATCTTTGGAATTACAGGTAACTTAGTTCAAAAATATATTCTCCAGGCTCTTTATGACATGGCTGAGAAAGGTTTACTTCCGGAAAATCTTTCAATTATTGGCAATGCCAGAAAGCCAAAATCCACAGAAGAATTCCAAGAATACTTATCTGAAGTGCTTCATGCAGATAATGTTCACCACCAGCATCCGATCAAACCGGAAATATTTAATGATCTGGTCAATAAAATAACTTATATTGATGGCAATTTAGATGATCCTGATTTTTATGTCAGACTCAAAAAATACCTTGATCAGCTAAATCCATCCCATACTGGTAAAACCAACCGGATTTTTTATCTGGCAACTTATCCTGAGCTTTACCAGCATGTCTTTGAAAACCTTAAAAAACAGTCTCTCAATGAACAGACAGATGGCTGGGTCAGGCTGATGGTGGAAAAACCTTTTGGACATGATCTGACAAGCGCTCAACATCTCAATAAGCAACTTTTACAATATTTTACTGAAGACCAAATCTACCGGATGGATCACTATCTGGGCAAAGAAACCTTGCAGAATATTCTGACATTCAGGTTTGGAAATGGTATTTTTGAACCATTAATGAACAGTGAATATGTTGATCATATTCAGATTACTGCTTCTGAGGATTTTGGGATTGGTAAAAGAGGCGGATATTATGACACTGTTGGTGCTTTGAAAGATGTTGGCCAGAACCATCAGTTGCAAATGCTGGCTTTTGCCACAATGGATGCTCCTGAAGAATTTACCAATCAGGCGGTAACTTCAAAAAGAGCTAAAATTTTACAAAATCTGGTTTCAGACCCTGAGCATCTGGTATTTGGTCAATACGAAGGATATAAAGAAGAAGAAAATGTAAACCCAGAGTCAGAGACTGAGTCATTTTATGCATTTAAAACTGAGATTAAAACAGACAGATGGCAGGGAGTACCAATTTATGTCCGAGCCGGAAAGAAACTCAAACAGACTGCCACAGAAATTGCTGTTGTCTTTAAAATACCGGAAAACCGGCTTTTTAAATCTCATGAAGCTGGAATGATCCCAAATGTACTTTTTTTCCGGATCCAACCAAACGAAGGAATTGTTATGCGAATTCTCTCAAAAAAACCGGGTGCAGGTGTCACTCTGGAACCAACTTACATGCAGTTTTGTTATAAACAAGATTCAGAGTTTCACACTCTGCCTGATCCATATGAAAGGCTGATCTCAGATGCTATCCGAGGTGATCAGACATTTTTTAATGCAGCAGATGAAGTGGAAGCACAATGGGCGTTTATTGATCCATTAACAGATGCTAAAGTCAAAGCCCATCCATACAAACCAGGCAGCTGGGGACCGGAAGCAGCAGATGAGCTAATCAAAAAAGACGGCCGAGAATGGCTAGAACCATCCGAAGAGTTCTGCGCCATCCCACCCTATAATCCCTGACATTTACTCTACATTGCTATCTGTTCAATTAGTATTTCCAAGTTTATAATCTGAAAATAAGAATGCCTAAAGAAAAACATATTATAAAAGATCCAAGATTTGATGATCAAGCGACAGAAGCTTTTACTAGAGCTGAAAGAACTAGGGATCATTTTGGTCACGATCTGATAATTCCTGAGACTCTGGTTATGGCTATTATTATAGATCCATCAACCCATCCATTTATAAATCCACAGATCCCTAATCAGTCTTTGTTGGAAAGATATATTAAAGATATCCCTGCTTCACGCCACACACCGAAAGATTCAGAATATGATATTTGGGATCAATATGTTGAGTGGGCTATTAATCAATCAGTAATTAAACGCAAACAGGTTCGAATACCAGATCTTTTTGATTATCTTTATTTAACAGATCCAATGATGGATTTCAGATTTGCACTTACAAATGCTACTCCTGTGAATGTGACAGTAGTAAATTCCCCTAAGTCAAATCGTAGAAGATATTTATCTTAAATTAATAAACAGATAAAGCTAAAACTATCCTGCTGCCCCCGAAAATTTCTACCAAATGGGATATTCTATCAGGATTTTTTCTTGAAGGTAATTGATCTGGTATTTCTGAAAAAACGTTGGGTTTTTCTTTACATCTAAGGAGGGGTGCTTGATAATCCCTTAAATAATTTCTAACCACGTTAAGTTCAACTTCTCCTAAACTCCCAACTATCTGGCCTCTTTGTTCTGGCGTGAGTCTATTTTCGTAATCGGCTGCTTTTGGCATAAATTTAATCTGACAGGAACCTGACATTTGTCTGATTTTTCTCTGTCTGTGGTAAATGTACATCTCTGTGTTATGCCTGTCAATAGGCTATGGGGTGAGATTTGTGCGTAGAATGTATGAATTATGTAAGTTTTCTACCGGTTGAACTAACTGGGGTGTTTTTACTGACTTCATGCTGGCCAAATTTACCTCTCATAGCTGATGTCAGTTTATTGCGATAGCCGTTTGGAGATGATTCTTCAATATTTTCGGATTCAACCCTGATATCAAATGAATCCTTAATCACTCTGGCCTCTACTCCCAGATCCTCCGCCACTTTAACAGTCCATTCGCCTTCTCCGGTATGTCCGATTTTTGAGGAATAAACTCCCAGTTCAGGATCTTCTTTCAGAGCATCTAGTGCCCAACCAACTAAACGGGACTCGACCACTGAACGATTGTTGTAAACTCTAAATATCTCAACCATATCCAGATCAAAATCAGATGACTTTAAAATGGCAGCACCTTCTGAGATAGCTTCCATCATGCCGTATTCAATACCGTTGTGAACCATTTTGGCAAAATGCCCGGCACCAACAGGACCAAAGTGACCATAGGCATCGGGGGAGGCAATTTTTTTAGCCAAATCTTTAATTAATTCATAATCTTCTTTTTCGCCACCAATCATCAGACAAGCACCTGTCCGGGATCCGCCTGGTCCTCCGGAAGTACCGATATCCATAAAATGAACACCGGTTGGTTTAATCTTTTCTGAGCGTCTTAAAGTGTCTTTGTAAAAGGAATTTCCTCCATCAATCAGTAAATCTCCTGGTTCAAGGAGAGGGAGAACTTTATCAATAAATTCATCTGTCACTTCCCCTGCAGGAAGCATCAACCAGATAACGCGAGGAGTTTCAAGTTTGGATACCAAATCGGCAACATCTTGGGCGGGGATTGCACCCGATTGTGTAACTTCTTCAAGAGGTTCTGGGGACCTGTTCCAGGCAACGACTTCCTGGCCTTGCTCAAGCAAGTGTAAAACCATATTTTTGCCCATCCGGCCTAAACCAACATAACCAAGTTTCATCACATTGAATATACTACCTCAAAAGGAAGATGTCTAGCGTTTTGGAAGATATGAAGGACGATAGTATGAACTAGCAGGAGGAACTTCATGTAATCTGAACCTACTGGTAGGAGGTCTTTGAGTTAATTGTTGAATAGTATTAACTGTTTCCTGAATCCTAGAATTAGGATCAGCATTAAATTGCCTCCATTGGTCAGCAATTAATTCTGTTTGCACGTAAGGAGTAAGATGGGCAGCTACTTCCGCCTGAATAATTTCTTTTGAAATGGGCATAATATATTTATACTTAATTAAATTATATTAATCAAGATATTATTTATGTTAATTTTTGTCTAAATTAATGCTAATTATGTTTTTGTGATTAATTGTCTTAATATTGTCCAATTAGTTTTGTTTTGGTTTGGTAATTTGTATACTGAATATATGTATCTTTCAATTGACATCGGTGGGACCCATATCCGGTTTGCCACCTCGGGTGATGGTAAGAAAATTTCTCAGAAAGAAAAGTTCCACACTCCGGCCAAATACGACGATGGAATTGATCTGATTGAAGAGACCATCGAACGGATGACTAATGGTCATATTCCAAAAAAGATTACTCTTGGGGCTGCCAGCCCAATCAACTATGAAAAAGGGACTATTATGAAGCCCCCAGCTCTGCCAAATTGGGCCGGTCACTCAATCCGGAAAGAATTGGAACTTCGTCTCAGAACACATATTATTTTAGAAAATGATGCCTCTTTAGCCGGACTTGCAGAAGCCCATACCAGTAAAAAGAAACAGTCAGAGGTGGTGGCTTATATTACGCTAAGTACGGGTGTTGGCGGCTCCAGAATAGTTAACGGCAAGATTGATTATCATGCCACACCATTTGAACCAGGACACCAAATTCTGGACCCTAAAGGCCGTTTTTGGCCCGGATGCGGACAGAGAGGATGCTTTGAATCAATGGCCAGCGGACGGGCGTTTGAGATCACTTATGGAGTCAAACCAGAATTATGTGAAGATTTTAAAATTTGGGAGGAACATGCCCAGGTAGTCTCACAGGGTCTGGTAAATGTACTCACTTTGTGGTCCCCTGATGTTTTAGTATTGGGCGGCAGTCTGGTCAAAGCTGGAAAGAAATTTATAGATCCGCTGATGCATTTTACTATTAATAATCTGCAAATTTTTCCCGCTCCAAAAATAGAGATTTCTAAACTGGATGATAATAATGTATTACTCGGTGGATTTATCTTACAGCAGCAGAAAGATCCTAATCTTTGATTTACCTAACTTCGTAACTTAAAGTAACTGTCATCACAACTTCATTTTCGCCAGGATTAAGCTCAGTCTGGGCGCTGTCTTGATTGGAGCCGGCTGTCATTGTTTTGTTGTACATCAGAGGACTCTCACCCCGTCCACCTTCCTGGTAATTAATAATTTTGCCTAAATTAAATCCAGCAGCTTTAGCAGCTGTTTCTGCTTTAGCTTTGGCATCGGCAACTGCTTTGATCCGCGCTTCATTTTCAGCATTTGTTTTATCAACATTATTAAACTGAACTCCGCCAATCTGATTGATGCCATTTTTAGTTCCAACATCAATCACTTTTTCCGCCAAATCTATTTTTCCGGCAACTACCACCAAAGTAGTGTTTGCCCGGTAAGAGACAGCTCTGGAATTGGGATCTTGGACTGCTGGTGGTGTGACTACTTTTTCGGCCGGAAGAGGGCGGTTGTCATAATTTTCATAAACATTCAGATTTTCGGTTTTAATATCTTTATCGGCAATTCCTAAAGCTTTTAATTCTGTAGTAACTTTATTAATCACTTCATTCATCTTATTTTTAGCGACATCGGCTGTGGCTCCGTCTGCGATCACACCAAGTCTGACAGTGGCTTTATCAGGTGTAATTGAAGCCTTGCCTTCACCTGTTACAGAAAATGCATCACTTTTTTGAGTTGTGGTACTGGTAACTGAAAAAGGAATCGGTCCAGCCAGTTTGGTATAAACAAACAATGAGAAAAGAATAAAAACAACTGTTAAGGCGATTAGCCCAAAAGTTCTTAAAAAAGCCATTACTTATTATTCACTTTTTTTCTGAGGAAAGTCAACAAATTTTCTCCGATAGTGAACTACTATTAACAACCATATCACACCTATTAAATAAGCCCCGATGGTATCGGAAAACCAGTGAGCCCCTAAATAAATTCTTGATACACCAATTAATATTATTAACAAAAGACACACCATTTGGATTATTTTTTTAACTACACCTTTAGGTAAATAAAGATGGGATACATATAAAAGATACCCCACAAATCCAATATAAAATAAAACATGTCCGGAGGGGAAAGAGTCGGCTACTTTAAATGTACCAATCTGATTGATCAGATCCGGATCCGGACGTGGTCGGGCGACAACAGCTTTAAAAAAAATGCTTACAGCAACAGCTCCTGAAGTAGATATTATTAAAACAAAAGCATCATTTAGTTTGCGTAAATGCAGTAGTCCGAGTACTCCCGCAGCTAAAACTAAACTGCCGGGAACAGTGTTACCGGCGAAAGTTAGAAGATTCATAAGTTCTGCAAAAACAGGATTTGAGACCTGTTGAATAGCTAATGTAATATATAAATCCAAAGGAAAAAATGTATAGGTTTTTACTAAAAAAGCTAATACGCCAAAAGAGATTACGATCAAAACAACCATTGCTTCAAACCAGCGGCTTCTTTTTCTAATCTCAGGTTTTGCAGGAGTGATATTCATTTTAATTTCAGCATTTTAACAGATATGGCATAAAAAGAAAAAAATATCATGTTACATAAAACGGCAAATAAAATCGTAAATCCAAGGGTTGGCAAAAAAGTAAAGACATCCACAATATCCTGTAACACCCGCCCTGGTTGAGTAAACAGATAAAATGAATGTGTTCGCTCAATTTTTCCCATTGTAACGCCAAAAGCTATTGCAAAGTTCAGCACTATAGCAGCTGGGATTAATAAAGGATTCTCTCTTTTTCGGAAAACCGGAAATAATTTATTTAGCGGATACATTCCAAAAAGATAAGAAAAAATACCAAAAGTAAAAAGAAAAATATACTGCAGATATAAAACTATTTGTTCTGCAAAACTGCGGGAGGCAAAAAACTGTTTATTAAAATGCTGAAGATCGGTTACTAGATAAATGGTATTTGGTAAAAATAAAATCCATAACACCAAAAAAAATAATTTAAGATAAAAGTTTTTAAAATAAACCCAGAGTAACCCAAAAATCAATCCCAGACAGGCCAGGAAAATATTTAAAGACATCCATTCGAGATTTTGCAAAGCAATGGGCATTGAAATTAGTATAACGTAAAAGGATTGCAGAAATTAACTGTTGATTATTTTTTCAAATTTAGTAGTTGATTTAAAAGGACCGATCAGCTGAAGATTGTATTTTTCTTTTCTAAATAAATCTTTTGCAACAGCCATTACATCTTCAACCGTCACAGCATCTATCTGTTTGAGGTATTCATCAAAAGGCATCAGCTCCTGGTCTAAAATAAACTGAACACCAAAATGCTCAGCCAGAAAATTTGTAGATTCACTTCTGAGAGCTAGTCTGCCTCTGATCATCTCCTTAGCTTTTTTCATTTCATCCATTGTGACAGGAGTTTTGGTGGTTGCTTCAAGTTCATCTTTGATGACTTTTAATCCCTCTTCTATTTTTTCCAGTTTTATTCCGGCTGACGCTACAAACATACCGGTATCAATATATGACTCATGATCGGCTGATACATGATAAGCCAATCCCCTTCTTTCCCTGACCTGCATAAAAAGTCTGGATGACATTCCTTCACCTAAAATAGTAGCCAGGATTCTGGCAGCAAAACGACGTGGATCATGTCTGTCATAAGCTTCAACCCCCAACACTAAGTTTGCCTGATCAGTTTTTTTGTAATAGGCATGTACCCGGGACTTAGTTTGCTCAGTTTTTTTATAAGCCGGGACTTTAAATGAATTTCTTTTTGGTAAATCGGCAAAGTATTTTTCTGCCATTTCATCAATGTTTTTTGGTAGCTTTCCAGCAAAGACTAAGGCCATATTTTCCGGCGCATAAAGTGAATCAACATATTTTTCAAAATCCGGCTGACTGACTCCCATAATAGTTTTTTCATCTCCACCGATATCCCAGCCCAAAGGTTGGTCACCAAACTGAAGCTGCTCATACAGATCCCAGATGTATCTGGTTGGATTATCCCTATACATTCTCAACTCTTCAATAATAACCCCTTTTTCTCGTTCAATTTCCGATTTATCCAGTAAAGATTCTTTAAGCATCGATGATAGAAGATCGGTTGCCAGTTCAACATGTTTGGCTGAAGATTTAATCCAGTAGAAAGTCCACTCTTTACTAGTTGCAGCATTGTTAACTGCCCCTATTCCATCGACCAGTGTTGCTATAACTTCAGCAGTTGGATATTTTTTACTGCCTTTAAAAAACATATGTTCCAAAAAGTGAGAAATACCATTTATTTTACGGGATTCATACCTGGAACCTGCACCAACAGAAACTAAAGTAGTCACAGAGTCAACATGAGGCATTGGGATAGTAATCAGAGTCAAACCATTTTTAAGAGTCTTAATGTTGTACATGAAGGCAAGGATAACAAACTTTGTATTTTGAATCAAGCTAAATTACCAGAACATCCTTTTTATCAGGAATTATATTTGGTCTACCTGGCGGATTTAAAGTGTTTTCAGAAGGTATAAACAGCACAAATATTAGATGTCCATTTGGTTGAGCTTGCACATATGATCTAGGTTGTCCAAAGTCATTTGACCCATCTACTCCGTGTGGAACAGCTTTGTTTTGCTTTTCATCAAAAATAGTCCTGTCTGCCCATACTTTAGGAGCAAATGGAGTCATTTTATTAACGATCGCTTTTAAATCATCATTAGCTATTTCATTTTCCCCAGCTTTCATCTGTGGGATTATTTTTCCGGATTTATCAACATTAAATTCTACTGATAACAAATCATCAAATCTTTCTCGGTTGGTCTGTATTAGAAATTTAATATCAGGATCTGACCCAAGTGGAGAATTTCGATCTAAAATTAATTCATACTGTTTTGCGTTATGCTCAGGTATTTCTCTAATCCGAAACTGCCTATTGTTCAAATTATTCGATTTATCTCCAACTAATTCTTTTAAAGCAGGATTATCATCAAGCAATCCAGGAAAATACTCTAAAGTTTTTTTCATACTTAAAATAGCATCAGCATACTGCTCATTTTTATTAATTCCCCCGGTAGACTCTGCTGTTCTTGGAACCTCAGTCGGTTTCTTTATTGGTTCAGATTCAACTGATTTAGTTGTTAAATCAGGGATTGGGGTTGGAGTTGGAATTACAGGAGATTTTTTTATGTCAGGATTATCTTCTGTTAAAAGATACTTGGCAACTCCACCAGCAATTATACCTTTAGCGGCAATTTCACCAACCTTTGCTGAAGCTTTTTTAAAAAAATCTCTTTTGCTTAAATGTTTTGATCTTTCTGGAGAAGGCCCATCTGACATATTTCTAGCATATCATATTGATGTATTAGTTAAAATTTTTAAATATAAAAAGACAAAAAGATAAGGGCCAGAATAATTCTGTATACCCCAAAAGCCACAAATGTATTTTTTTGGACAAATTTTAGAAACCATTTTATGACCAGTAAGGCTGTAATAAATGAACCAATAAATCCAACTGCAATTAATCCCCATTCACTACCTGAAAAAGAAAAATCAGATTTAACTAAATCATAGCCTGTTGCTGCCAGCATTGTTGGAACTGCCAGTAAAAATGAAAACTCGACAGCTACTTCCCTTTTGGCACCCAGAAACATTCCGCCTAAAATAGTGGCAGCTGATCTCGATACTCCAGGAATAATGGAAACAGACTGAGCTAAACCAATCAAAAATGACTGTTTAATTGTTAACTTATTAATAGAACTGGTATGACTATCTTTTGCATGATGAATTTTTTCTAGAAAAATCAGTAGGATTCCTCCAATGAGTAAAGATGTAACTGTGATTAAAGGGTTTTCCAGCAACACATCTTTGACAATCCGATAAAGCGCGAAACCAATCAGCGCTGTGGGGATAAATGCCACAATGACATTTTTCCAGACAGTCATATCCTGAATATATTTTTTAATAAATAAAACAACCACCGCCAATATTGCACCCAGCTGAATATAAATTTCAAAACTTTTGACAAATTCTGTCTGAGCTATTCCCAGAAGCTGGCTGGTTAAAATCAGATGACCGGTCGAGGAAACAGGTAAAAACTCAGTAATGCCCTCTACAATAGATAAAATTACAGCCTGGAAAATATTCATTTACCGTAAACCTGTTTGAAGTGTGACAACATCTTCTCAACAGATTCTTTACTGGAGGCGGTGGTATTTTCAATAATTACAGCATCTGGTGCAATCCTTAAAGGTGAGATTTTACGAGTCATATCTTTTTTATCACGGTCAATCATATCCTCCAAGACTTGTTCATACATAATATCCGGATCCTTTTCCCGAAGCTGAGCCAGTCTTCTGAAAGCCCGGATCTGAATATCAGCTGTCAGATAAAATTTGAGTTTGGCATCAGGAAATATCTCAGTGCCGATATCACGACCTGCCATGACAGTATTTTGCTCCAAAGCCACTTTTCTCTGAAGTCTGGTAGAAGCTTCTCTGACTTTTTTATACATGCTGACAATCGGAACTGCTTTGGTAACTTCTGGATTGTGTAAAATATCTGAGACATCTTCACCATTTAGAAATGTGTGCATTTTATCATTGATATCTTTAAATTCGATCTGAGCTGAGGCAAAAATTTCTGCAACTTTATCCTCATCATCCAAAGAAATTTTTTGCTTCAAAATAAGCAAGGTTCCGGCGCGAAAAATGGTTCCTGAATCAACATAGTGAAACCCGATATTTTTGGAGAAAAGATAACCAACGGAAGATTTTCCGGAAGAAGTAGGACCGTCAATAGGAATTACAATGGACACTAAAAATGAATTATATAGATGTAGGCAGATACAAGCAATACTTAGAATTTAAAATTTTCATTTATAAATAATAACTGATTCTAAACAATGTAATGAATGTAAGAAATGTGATATAATTTATACTATGAGATCTGATTCAGAGAAACAGCTTGAGAAAGTTACAAGTATGCTCGAAAAACAACGGCGTGAAGCTTTATTGTTGGCCTTTCGAGCAGAAGAAGCTAGACAATTATTGCTAAATGGAACATTTTCACCTGACAAATTAATAAACGAATTAATAGGTGATCTAAATCATTTTGGTACGGTTGAGCACAGAGGTCATGCAGTGGTAGATTTCAAAGAGATAGCTCGCCGTTTGGAGGGATCATCTGTAATAAATACTGAGATTCCGGAAGACAGAATAGTTTCTGCAGGCCCTTATAGTTTAAATGCAACTACAAGATTACTCACGATTAGTGGCCCTTATAAAGCCATTAATTTAGGATCAAATCAAGAAATAGTAAAAAAGCTGGATAATATCCCAACCCGTCTTTTAGAAATACTTATGGTAAATGCTGGAAGAATTGTGCCTTATATAAGTATGGAAGACTGGGGATGGCAAGATGATGGGTTTGATCACAGATTGCATATATCTCCTTATATGAGCCATATCAGAAATGCAGTTTTGGATTCAAAAAATCCTAAAAATCCTACCAGATTCAGACTGATAAATAATCACATCCAGGCTGGTTATTCATTTGATTTTGACAATACTTTAAGAAGATAGTTGATCTAAGTGGTATAATATATCTATGAATCTATTGAATTCAGAAAGAAGCTTTTCAAGAGTTGCACAGTTAAAAAGATTAAATAATTTTAGACCAAAACTCCCATCAACTGTGGATGAAGCAAATCAATTGGTTAATGAGGCTCAAAAGTTACATAGACTCGGCGATAAGGCTAAAGGATTTTTGCGTTTTGCTCAACATGCGCAAGCTAATTTAAATAAAGAGTTATCTAAATAATTTCCCCTCGGATCAGTTCAAGTAATTTTATTTTTTAGATATTTTTTATCTTTTAATTTATCAGGCAGTAAACTTTGATCTGTATACATTTCATAGCCTTTGCCGTATCCCACCTCTTTCATCAGCTTGGTTGGTGCATTTCTTAAGCTCATTGGTATAGGTAAATTGCCGTATTGTTTGACATCGGCCTGAGCTGCTCTGAATGCATCATAGGATGTGCGGTCTTTTTTGGCAGATGCCAGATACACCACTCCATGAGCTAAATTAATACCACACTCTGGGTAGCCAATTGTTTCACAGGCTCTGAACACTTCATTTGCCACAACCAAAGCTGTGGGTTGCGCCATACCAATATCTTCAGAAGCAAAGATCACCATTCTTCTGGCAATAAATAAAGGATCCTCCCCTGCTTCAATCATTCTGGCTAAATAATAAAGAGCAGCATCAGGATTTGATGCCCGCATTGATTTGATAAAAGCTGAAATTGTATTGTAATGCTCTTCCCCGCCTTTGTCATAAGCTAAAGCTTTGTGCTGGAGAGCCTCTTCAATAAGTTCTTTGGTGATTCTACCCTTGTCATGCTGAACCGATTCGGTCTGAGCCTCACGGTCGAAGACTTGTTTCAGCATCTTCCCCTTGAATAAGTTCTCATTTTGATCAGCTTGAGAATTGGCAGATCCTGAAACAAGTTCAGGATGACAAAAATACGAAGCTATTTCCAAAGTGTTCAAAATCATTCTGGCATCTCCGTTTGAATGTTCAATTAAAAATTCCTGAGCATCTTTAGCAATTTTTAGTTTTAAGTTTCCTAATCCTTTTTCTTTGTCTTTTAAAGCCCGGTTTATTAACTCTGAAATATCTTCCGGTTTTAGAGACTCTAATACAAACACTCTGGAACGGGATAACAACGGGGAAATAATCTCAAAGCTGGGATTCTCAGTCGTCGCCCCAATCAGAGTGATTGTGCCATTTTCAACATATGATAAAAATGCATCCTGCTGGGCTTTATTAAAACGATGAATTTCATCAATAAAAACAATAGTCTGCTTTTTTGAAAATAAAGTCCTTTGCCCTTTTAACTCTTCAAAGATTTTTTTCAGATCAGCTATTCCGGTAGTAACCGCTGAAAATTCCATAAAATCTGAATCTGTTTCATTGGCAATAATCCGGGCTAAGGTGGTTTTACCGACTCCCGGAGGACCCCAGAACATCATAGAAAAAATCCGGTTTTCTTTAATTGCGTTATAAAGCAGTTTACCAGGAGCTAAAATATGCTTTTGACCAACATAATCAGCGAGGGACTGCGGACGCATTCGGTCAGATAATGGAATCATAATGAATATATAGTAGATGGTATATAGTATTTAGAGATTTGTATACTGTAATTTTATCAACCATATCTACCGAGCAATATGATAACCGAAAGAAAGACGAAGGTCAATTAAGTAACTCATAAAACACTCTCTAAGCCATAGGATTTGCTGAATTAAATAGTTATTGCTTAAATTGTCTTATATTGTCAGGTTGATGCTGAGATTTCAGAGTTTCAGCTGCATTTAGATTGTTAAGGTGCTCTCCCATCAGCATAACCAGGTTGGGATCTTGAAATACTCCTGGCTGATTTGAGAACACCTGCAGATCTTTTTTAGCCTGATCCAACACCCCCCAATCTAATGTTAAATCTTGGGCAGCCTGAGGATGGAATTCATTCATAAATCGAAGTGCCATAACAGCAGATAAGGCATTACTACCCAGATGAAACTGTTCAGAGGTGCATGCATCTGACTGATATGTCATCCTAGCTTTTCCAATATTTGATTCATCTTTGGGGTGGACTGCAATTTTTTTATGGTCTGGTGGATACAACTGACCCTGAGTGGCTTTTTCCAAAAAACTAGCCGCTAAAGCAAATGCTTGCCCCTGTCTGGATCCCCCATGTCTGAGTGGAACATCATAAACATCGATCTGATCGGCTTTTTCAGGAAAAGCTTCCTTTAAACGTATCGCGAGTGACATACTTTTAAATGTTTCCTCAGAATTAATTTTTGAGGGATCATCAATCCGATTGGTATAAAAAAGCTGACCATTCAACATCTTAAACCAATTTCCAGTATCAGCATTAAACTGTGGATGTCCAGTCTCTAAACTGCCTGTACTTTGCCGTAAATTGGCTAACATATACGCTTTATAAAGATCCCCTTCATAGTGCTCAGAATAAGGTAACACTACGCCTGTAATCGAATACTGATAAAATTCATTGATGGCCGTTTCAGCAACTCTTTCAGAAGTTGTTCGGGGTAGTTTCTGGGGTAATTCACCTTGCTGCTGCAGTAGTCTGCCGCTTGTCCCTGCTAATAAACCATTATTTTGAAAGATGGATTTCAAATATAGATCTTTTTCAGCTTGAATAGTTTGTCCACTGGTATCATTTTCCGGTGATGGTATTTCTATTTGTTCAACTGCCTGATCCATTATCATCATTCTGGCAGTAGAATTTGGATTTGGCAAGAGCATCACTCCTGGTAAAAGCGGCGTATCTGTCCGAATTGAAAAAAAAGTGACTTCGCCTTCCCCAAAAGGATAGGCTGAAGCCGTCCGTTCAGCAAACATAGTATTTCTTATATTAATGCTAGAAGTAATGGATCAGCTAATCTTGACAGGAAGTGGACAATTTATAGTTTTTTGATTCGGGGACCATCTGCTGTATCTTCAACTTCATATCCTAAATCTTGAATCTTAAATCTTAAATCATCAGAAGTTTTAAAATCTTTACTCTGCCTTGCTACTTCTCTTTGGTCAGCCAGTATTTGAACCTCTTCCGGAATTACTAAAGGTTTCCCCAAATATTTTTCTAAGTCCAATCCGAGTATTTTGTCCATTGCTAAAAGATCGTTACTTTTACTAAATGTTGTACCATCACTCTTTACCATTTCCCACATTACCGCAACTGCTTGTGGTGTGTTTAAATCGTTGTTAGCACTCTCTAAGAATTTCTGATAAAAATGGCTTGGATCACCTTTAGCCTCTTCCCAAGACCTAATCTCAGACCTTAAATTATTCAAAGCAGTTTGAGCGGCTTGCAAAGACTCCCAAGTGAAATTCATCTGATCTCTGTAGTGAGCTGTTAAAAATAAATATCTCAGAGCCAGCGGATCAAAACCTCTTTCAATAATTTCTTCGATTTTATAAAAATTACCTTTTGACTTGGACATCTTTTCGCCATCAATCATCATATGTTCATGGTGGACCCAGTATTTGGTAAATTGTTTGCCGGTTGCAGCTTCAGATTGAGCAATCTCATTGGTGTGATGAACAGCGATGTGATCGACACCTCCGGTGTGAATATCGATAGTTTCGCCCAGATACTCCATACTCATCGCTGAACATTCAATATGCCATCCGGGAAATCCTTCACCCCAGGGGGATGACCAATGCATGGCATGATTTTCAAAATGGCCGACGGTAAAAAACCACAAAGCAAAATCAGCCGGATGTTTTTTGAGAGGATCAACTTTAACTTCATCCCTGGAACCAATTTCTTTATCCTCCAATTTTTGCCCGGATAGTTTTGTGTAATCAGGAAATTTGGTAACATCAAAATAAATTGCCTGCGGAGTCTGATAAGTAAAACCTTTTTCTTCCAGCTGCTGAATTAAATTTATTTGCTGGGGAATATGTTCTGTAGCTCGGCAAATAATATCCGGAGTTTCAAAATTAATTTTAGCTAAAGATTCCCAGGAATAATTTTCAAAAAACTTAGCTACTTCCCAAACTGTCTTTCCGGCTTTCTTAGCACCTTTTTCCATCTTATCTCCGCCTTCATCAGCATCAGATTCCAAGTGCCCAACATCTGTTACATTCATCACATGTTTAACCTGATAACCGTTGGCCCGCAGCACTCTTTTTAAAACATCATCTCCCACATATTTATACAGGTGTCCGATATGGGTATAGTCATAGACTGTCACGCCGCAGGTATAAAGACCAACCTGGTTGTCCTTAAGTGGAATAAAATCTTCTATTTTGCGGGATAAAGTGTTGTAGAGTTTTAACATTGAGGTAAGTATATGAGAATAGGCTTGAAAATTCCAGAGTAATTAATTACACTCCTCAAATATGGATGATAAAAATGCAAATAAAATTTTTACACACCTTTTTCAGATGGAAGACCGTCTGAATAATAAGTTAGAGTCTTACCACAATGAAATTACTGAGTTTAAAGATGGGGTTCATACCAGAATAGATGAAGTTATGGGAGAGTTAATTAGAATACGTGAGGAGCAATCTTTTTCAGGACATAGAATTTCTAATCTTGAAGAGCGGGTCGAAACCATTGAAAAAGTTCCGGTCATTGCTCATACAATTAAAAAATGAGCAAAGCTCTTGCTTCGCAATAATTTAACCTCCGACACCGTTTCTTTGTTCTTTTGATCTTTCGGCATTATAGACAGCCACATTCATCTGTTCTTCTTTTTTACTGTCTTCAAATTTTTCTACCTGCTCTTTTTGTTTATCCTGCTGCTCAGATGCAGCTCTTTGCTGATCTCTGATCTGTGTTGCCTCTCGGGCTTTTTGCTCTTCTTCAGTTAGTTTGTTAAAAAAATCTCTGTAGTAAGCAGCCTTTTTAGCGTCAGTTTGCTTTTTTTGCATCTCCTCCTGTTGCTTTTTGGCCTGAGCTTGGGGATCATCTGAAGCAGTTATTGATTGAGCCCCTACTTCAATCATCTTCCCCATCTCTTCCCCAACAGGTTTCACAATTGCATCAGAGACTACTCCCAACATCTCTGAAATATTTCCACCTGAATCACCATCTGCCATCCCTTAATACTAATAACCAAATGTCAAAGATACAAGTAATCCAAAGGTCTGCATAAATTGTAATTTATTTGTTACTTGGTTTTTGTATCTTGGATAACTTGCTTTAATATTCTTTCCTCCCCTCAAAAGATCTGGTCAGGGTTGATTCATCAGCATATTCAAGGTCGCCTCCAACTGGCAATCCTCTGGCAATTCGGGTGACTTTAATTCCAAGAGGTCTGATCAGACGATCAATATACATGGCGGTTGCCTCCCCTTCCATTGTGGGGTTGGTAGCCAGAATGACCTCTGTGACTGATCCATCTTTCAACCTGGGCAATAACTCTCTGACATGAAGTTCATCCGGTCCAATGTTTTGCAAAGGTGAAATAGCTCCATGTAAGACATGATACAGCCCTTTGAAATTTGTCCGGTCAATTGCCAATACATCTAAAGGATCTTCCACCACACAAATAATACTTTTATCACGAGTCGGATCACTATCAATTTCACAGGGATCTTTTTCTGAGATATTAAAACAAACAGAACAAAGCACCGTACTTTCTTTGAGAGCGAGAGCCGACTTTGCCAGCATCTCAGCTTCTTCTTTTGGTGCATGAAGTAAATAATAAGTCAGCCGCTGAGCCGACTTTGGTCCAATACCAGGCAGTCTTTCAAACGCTTCAATTAATTCTCTAACAACTTTGGGAATTGTAGCCATGGCAAACACTATATCAGAAATAAGCCCAAATGTGTTATTAAATAAGCTTATAGTTGTATTTATGTGGTTTTTTTTATATCATTAGTCAATGGAATTTATTCATGCCTCAGAACAAGACAACTTAATGATCGCTGCAGAGGTCTTTAGCAAGACTAAAAAAGTTATCAATTTACCAGATCAAGGATATGTAGATTTTATTTTGAATTCAGCAGATATTATTGATCAGATGCGAAAGCATACAAACTGGAGAGAGGCTTTGATTGAAATTGAAGGAATACCAGAAGAAGAGCTTTATGGAATGGGTTTAATATCCAGTCTAAAAAATTGGGTTGATTCTAGTTACCCTGATATAGACGGTTATACTAATGGATTTAAACAAACTTTTAGAAGTGCCTTCCGTATGCTTGGAGCAAAAAAAGTTTATAGACCAGATTTATATACCCATCGCCAAATTTTGGCAACTAAACAAGGTCGAGCATATACCCAAGAAAAAGTAGCTGGCCATCGACACAATTTGTCTGCAGGATTTAAAATTGTAGTTTGAGAAAGAATATTACATTCCAGGGAGACCCATGCCACCCATTAGGGATTTCATTTCTTCAGCGGCTACTTTTTGGGATTGTTTTAGTGCTTCATTGACTGCATCAGCTACTTTAGCATGATCATTGTCGCCTTCAATTGAGATAACTTTTTGATCACCAGTCATTGCAACAGTCACTCCTTTGTGCTCAACAGTGATTTTAATTTGGGCTAATTTTTTCTGCACTTCCATCGCCTGGTCACGCATTTTTTTCATATCACCCAGCTGTTTTAAATTGTCCATTAGTCCCATATGGATGAAATTATAAGGGAAGAGATCTGAATACGCAAGGGTAAAATTTAGCCTTTCGGATACTGGGCGATGGCTAGACGTTTAGCTTCAGCGAGATGATATTCTTCTCCGGGAAGAATTAATCTTTGTGTCCGATATATCGGATTTATTTCTCCGGTTTTTTCAACATGATCCCAAAACGCTTTATTTTGCTGTCTTTCCACTTCTTTAACTCGTTGCTGCAATGATTCTGGGGTGTCATTTGGTTCAATCTTAACCAGTGAGGCTGCGACTACCATTCCTTTATCATATTCTTCAGTTACCTGATGCAAACAGACTTCAGTATAGTCAAAAGGTCGGTTAATCCGCTTTTTAAAAATCAGGACAGCTGCATGCACTGCCAATCCATGCATTCCCACTCCACCAAAATCTTCATACCCTGGATCAAGGGGGGCTGGATGAGAGTTAATGATTTTTCCATTAAACTGTTTTATCACATTAATAGGAGTCATGACCGACCAGCCATTTTGAGAAATATAATTGATATCATAAATCCTAAAAGTTGCTAGAAGTGATTGACCATATTTAAGCCTGGTTGCTTCCTGATCGATTTCACCATTCTCTTTATAGACCAGGTAATCCCTTTTTGGCAGCACAATACAATCTAATTTATGCTCTGAAGCACGCTCTTTGACCGGTGCTTTTTCATTGTTGGTGATCAACAAATCAGCCTTGTCAAATAACGGCTCACCTGTTGAACCTGATCCTGAAGCTAAGATGGCTAAATGAAAATTACTCATACTCTATTTATTGATAAAAAGATTTTTTTAAATCCCGAATTAAGAATTCTTGGCAGATTGAACAACGTTTCTTAGTAAACAGGCGATTGTCAGAGGGCCAATGCCTCCAATTGTCGGACAAAATAGCTTGGCTTTTTCCGCAATTGCTTCCTCATCTAAGTCACCGACTGTTTTACTATTCTCATCTTTACTGACACCAACACCAATTATATAAGCCCCTTTTTTAATATTCTGGGCATTAATAATATGCTTTTTGCCGGTAGCAGAGATAATAACATCTGAGGACTGGATAATACCATCTGGGTTTTGGGTTTGGGAATGGATCAAGTTTGAGGGGAATCTTTTTGTTAAAAGCATTTCCCTGATCGGTCCACCCGCAGTCTTCCCTCTGCCTAAAACTGTTATATTTTTTCCTTTAAGGAAATTTTCAGCTTTATCAAATCCTTCAATTCGGGCAAACTCAGTTAGCATCTCCCAAACGGCGGCGGCTGTAGCAGGCATAAATGGAGCATCAAATTTAAAACCATCAACATCTTTTTTTGAATTAACTGCTTTGGATAACTCTTTAAAATCCCAGCTTACAAAAATTGGAAACTGAATAATAATCCCGCTGACTGTTTTATTTAATTTAAGAATCAATGGCAGAACCTGATCTTTCTGATCTTCACTAAATTGATGCAAAGTGGCAGCAATTCCAATTTCTCCGGCTCTGGCTAGTTTATTTTCGACATAGAGACGGGATGCAGAATTGTTGTTTGCTAAAATGATAGCTAACTTTGCCTGAAGCTGGTCTTCCGCTATTTCAAGTTTCAGTGCATTTAAAATTGAATCAGCTAGTGGTTTTCCGGATACTTTCATGTGTTATTTATACTACCTCAAACGTCATTCCAGCGAAAGTCATCGATTCTGAGGTCTAACGCCTCCACCTCCAGACTCGAAGAGCAGGCATCTGTAATAACAGGTTAGCAATTCATTAAATTTTCACCTAGTTATCAGAGAACAGATTCCCCTTTACAGGGGAATGACGTTTACTAGTTAATTATTAACTGACTTCCGGCCACAGCGGTAGTGGTTTCCGTCATTCCTGCGAAAGCAGGAATCTGTTATAACTGGAACTAACTAGGAAACTATTGAAACCCTGTATGAAAACAGCAGATTCCCCTTTTCAGGGGAATGACGAATTTTTAATTATAAAGTTCCGGGTTAATGAATCTGACTAGTGCTGATAGAACTCCAGATCTGTAAGCATCAGTTCTGGTAATCAGATTTTTTGTTAATAAACCAAACTGTCCTTCCGCCTGCTTGGTATTTTTTCTTTTATATAAAATATCGCAGGCATCACCCAGTTCAAGTCCCTTTTCTAAAACCATTTCCATCATCTTATGCGGAGTATGCATTCTGATACTGGATCCAATACCCATTTTGCCACTTTTTTCAAAAACTATCACCCAGCCTGAATCAACATATTCTGAACCAATTTTTTGAATTCCGCCTTCAATCCCTACTCCAAAATCAGCTTTTAGCTCTTTCAAAGCTCTTTTAGCCCGATTGATAGCCCCTTTAACTGATTCTTTATCCGACATTGGTTGATCGGAAACCCCGGAAGCTACATCAGACCCATTAACAACCCATTCTATCTCAGGCCAAACATCACTAAAAGCCAACCTAACAGCTTCCACTTTGACCGGATTTTTTGAACCAACAGCAACCGTTTTTCTTGGTTTATTCATAGTTAAATTTCTAAGTACTAATTTCTAATTACTAAATAATGTCTAATGAATAAATTCTTGCTTCGCAATGAATAAATTCTTGCTTCGCAATGAATAAATGTCTAAAGAGTTTAGTCATTAGTATTTGGGATTTGTTTAGGAATTAGAAATTAGAGTAATTAGAAATTTTTCTTTAGTCTTCCCGTACATTCACCAATCCGCCCAGATACTTTGCCCAATAGATCTCTTCTTCCGAATGACTGATTTTTTCTTCGCCGCTAAACTGACTGATCTCACCTTCCCATTTATTTTTATATTCAAAACTTTCCTGCTTAAATTCTTCAGGTCCTCTGAATGGATAATCTTCCGGCGCATTTAGTAATGCCTGCTGGAGAACTTCATAAATTTTAGTAAAGTTAGTTATATCTTTGGCCACACTACCGTAATAAACCATCATCCAGACCGGTTTCCCTTTATAAAAAACGACTGTTCTTCCGGAAAAAGGTTCACCACCAAAGTAATTATCATGACTTTTCCAGTCATCTTTTTCATATAAAAATGTTTTTGATCCATCTGCTTCTATTTTTTTACGCGTTTCTCCCGCAGCTGCATAGCCGTGTTTGGTGGATTCAAGAATAAACTGGCGGAGGTCGCTTAAATTGAGTGGCATATTATAATAGTATTTATTAAAAAGCTTCTTGTCGTCTTAATCTCGGAATTGTTTCTCTCATGATCCATCCATTGGTGGTGTCTCTTGATTCTTGCATTTTACTTTTGAAATTAGCATTCTGATTAAATTTGAGACTTTGTTCTATTGCCCGATCCAATCTGATCATAGATCTTATGAAATCAGCAGGAGAACTTGAGGTAACAACTTGATGCATCCTAATTCCAACTTGAAGGCCAAATTCTCTAACAAATTTATCCGTAACTTCTGGAGCTAATAAAGTTTCTGGAGAAATCATATCAGATATCAATTCCTGGGACGGGGAATTTTTTAGCAAAGGAGGTGATCTCTTTTTGAAGCTTGAGTAAGTTTTTGTTTTTAACAATCTCTGCCCGGAATTTTCTCAGTAATTCTAAGCGTCCTTCTTTATCAGCTGGCAGAATATATCCTTCAACTTCTTTGATCACCTGGGCAATCCAATTGCCTACCTTCACCATATCTTTTTCTTTCATTCCCCGGGTAGTCAAAGCTGGTGTTCCAATCCGGATGCCTGAGGTATAAAAAGGAGGCATTGGATCATATGGAACAAGTGAGAAATTCAGAACGATTCCGGCAACTTCCAAAGCCTCGGCAGCTAATTTGCCCGACACCTGCTGTCGCTGCAGATCAACTAATATCAGATGATTATCTGTGCCTCCGGAAACCAGATCCAGACCGTTTTTGGTCAGAGTTTCAGCCAATTTTTGGGCATTTTTAACAATTTGAGCAGCATATTTTTTAAACGAGGCTTTTGAAGCTTCTTCCAGCGCTACGGCAATGGCGGCTGTCTGATTGTCATGCGGACCTCCCTGAAGGCCCGGGAAGACTGCAGCATCGATTTTTTTACCCATTTCCGGATCTTTCTTTAACCCTCTCTCAGTTACCATAATCATCGCCCCTCTTGGACCCCGCAAGGTCTTGTGGGTAGTGGTCATCATCACATCAACATATGGTGCCGGTGAAGGATGCGCTCCTCCCACTATCAGCCCGGCAATATGTGAAACATCAGCCATCAAAAGTGCACCAACTTTATCAGCAATCTTGCGGAATTTGGCGAAATCGATAGTTCGGGGGTAAGCCGTAAAGCCGCAAATGATTAAATCAGGTTTTTCATTTAAAACAGCCTCCTCTACTTCTTTATAATCTAACTGACCGGTTTTTTGGGAAACTTTGTAATGAGCGGTTTTGAAAAACCTCCCGGAAAAACCAATCTCCAGACCATGAGTGATATGTCCACCCTGATCCAGAGCCAGTCCCATCATTTTCTGGCCGTTTTTCAAAATTCCCATAAAAATAGCGGCATTAGCCGGGGATCCTGAATAAGGCTGAACATTGACATGAGGCACCCCAAACAGTTTTTTAGCTAAATCCTGGGCATAGATTTCAACTGTATCAACCACTGCATTGCCCTGATAGTAACGTCTTTTTGGATAGCCTTCTGAGTATTTATTGGTAAAAACAGAGCCCAGTGTTTCAATAACTGCTGAGGAAGTATAGTTTTCTGAAGCAATCATCTCCAGCACCTCTTTTTGGCGCTTTTCTTCCTGTTTAATAGCGTTATAAATTTTAGGTGATTGTTTCTTTAAGGCCTTCATCTTCGATGGAAATACAATAACCCGAAGTCCCATAAAAAAACAAGTGGATCAATTTGGATCAAAATAATTTAGGATTGAAAGTTTAAATTTTATATTTAGAACTGAAGTAAATTAAACTATTTTACTAATTAACTAATTCACTAATTAACTATTAAATATTTCGGCGGCGATTCTGATGACTTCATCATCCTGAGCTAGTTCGACATTGGCTAGCTCTTCGACTCTGACCGGTCTCTGGCTTAAAGTGGTGGTTACCCGGGCTGGTTTTCCTAAAACATCAGTTAAAACTGATTCAAGCAAATTTCGGGAACGGGGAGTTTCCAATATCCTCTGATGGAAAGCATAAGGCACCTCCAAAATCACTATCCCATTATCACAGCCCATCAGATTCGCCTGTTTAAGCAGCGCTTCCAGGGAAAAATTGTCAGGTCTGATGGTTTCTAAAATATAATCCCATTTTTCCCGCAATACGATGATTTCATGGGAGGGAGCAATCTCCACCTGCTCTTTGAGCATCTGATGGGGCGGGATCTTATCATCTTTCCCTGTATTTACAGGCTGTGAGGGAGAGGATATTTCACCAATTGTCTGAACCATAGTCATCTGAGGCGCAATCATGTTTGGAGAAATGACCGGAGCCTGAATTCCCAGACAGCTTTCAACTACGGCAACTTCAAGTGGAAGTGTTGGAATTGAGGTGTATTTTAACTGTTCTAAACTATCTTGAATTAGCTGAATGGAATGCACTAGCTCTCTTTTATTAAATGCAGTAGCCAAAGTCGTTAATTCTTCATAAATCTCACTACCAAACTGTTGTTTAACACTGATACCTGCCTGAGACTGAATTAGCATCAGCGAGCGCAACACCTCCAGTAATTGGGTTGTTCCCTCTTTGACATTTGCCCCTTTTTCCGACAGCTGATAAATAACTGCCAATGCATTGGCGGAATCTTTGCGGGAGATAGCTCCTGCCAGATTTAAAATATCTTTAAAACTGGTTGATTTAAGACCTTCTTCGACAGACTGAAGCGTGATTTTTCCTCCGGAGGAAGCGATCTGATCCAGCAGCTTCAAACCGTCTCTAAAACTCCCGTCCGCTTTACGGGCCAGCAACTTTAAAGCGGCTTCTTCAGCTTCTATTTTTTCTTCTTTGACTACCCGGGATAAAGCTTTAAGCAGATCTTCTGTGGAAGCAGTCTGAAAATCCAGACGTTGCACCCTGGACAAAATAGTTTGTGGCAGCTTATGCACTTCAGTGGTCGCCAAAATAAAAGCAACATGAGAAGGAGGCTCTTCCAGAGTTTTTAGCAAAGCATTAAATGCTTCTGTAGTCAGCATATGAACTTCATCAATAATATAAACTTTTTTCTTAGCCTGGGTCGGAGCTAGTTTTATCCGCTCCTTCAGATCCCGGATATCATCAATTCCCCTGTTTGAGGCTGCATCAATCTCCATTAAATCCAAATTGGATCCATCAGTGATAGACAGACACATATTACATTTATTGCAAGGAACTGTTTCCATCTCAGTTCCTTTAACTTCACAGTTGATCATTTTAGCCACTATCCTGGCAGTTGAAGTTTTACCAGTGCCCCTGGGGCCGCAAAAGAGATAAGCATGGGACAGTTTTTCTGCCTGGTGAGCTTTGAACAGGGTTAATTTGATCTGATCCTGACCAATAAGTTCTGAAAGTGTTTGTGGACGATACTTGCGATAGAAAACCATATGAGGATTCTTAGATTACCATAGTTCCACAGTAAAGGGTCAAGATAGAAGAATAACTATGGAACAGATAGAAAGAGGTAAGTCCTGAGGAAATTTCTAATTTCTAATTACTAATTGACCTAAATAAATTCCAGTTTCTAAGAAGCTAAACTACTTAAACATTATTTAGAAATTAGGTTAATTAGAAATTAGAAATTTTAATGTTGGTGTATTCCCAGGAGGTGGCTGGTGCCGTGTTCGACTAGCATTCGGATCTCTTCTTCAACAGCAACTCCCTCAGCAACAGCATCTTTTTTGGCTTCCGGATAGGAAATGACAATATCACCCAGTCTGGTGATTTTATCCGGTGAGGGCACAAAACCCATTTTGCTAAGATGCATCACACCATTTTTTTGAGGTTGTTCATAGGGAAAAGAAAGAATATTTGTGGTGCTATCAATACCCCTATAAGTTTTGTTAATCTCGTGCATCTGATTGTCACCGACAATCGTAATACCTATTTCAATATTTCCATGGATCTGATGCCTTTTTAAGACCTCCATAGCAGCTGACTGGACAGCGAATTTGTTAATTTCAAATTTTGTATCAGAATTGACAATAATATTAACCATAAAATTAGGCTGTTAGCCTTTGCCTGACCAACGCACTGACCCGACTTCCTTCAGCTCCCTGGCCAGCTTTGGCCATTACAGCAGGAATTATTTTGCCCATATCAGCCATGGAAGTGGCACCTAGTTCATTTATAACTTCATCAACTAAGGATTGCAACTGGTCATCTGTCAGCTGAGTTGGTAAATAATTTTCCAGGATTTTAGCTTCTGCTTCTTCTTTCTGTGCCTGTTCTTCCCGGTCCCCTTTTCTAAAAGCTTCAGCTGCTTCCCGGCGCTTTTTTAGCTCTTTTTGCACAACGGAAACTATTGCCTGGTCATTTAGCTCACTACCTGCGACTTCGGCATATTTTATTTCAGACAAAAGCATCCGCAGAGTTGATACTGCAGTTTCGTCCCGAGCTAACATGGCTGTTTTTAAATCCTGACGTAATTTGTCATTCATAGTTAAAATTTCTAATCACTAATTGCACTAATTCCTAAATAAATCCAAAATCAGAATGTCTAAAAATTAGGATTTAGAAATTTAGTATTGTTTAGTAATTAGAAATTAGTACTTAGACATTGCTTTAGCTGGCATCAGCTAAACGTTGTGCTCTTCTGATTTTGCGTCGTCTTTCAGCTAACTGTTCTTTTCTTTTTTCAGAATTTTTTTTGTGAAACATCAGATCACGATATTCCTGAACCACTTTTTCCGCAATAGATTTTTTCTGAAATTTACGGATAACTGAATCAGTACTATCATTTCCTGAAGCTTTAATAATAATTGGCATAAACTGGGTTAGTAGATCGTTTTTTGTATATCGTGTATCGTTAATCGTATATCGGAAAACAGATTCCTGCTTTTTCCGATAAACCATACACGATTTACGATTCACTATTACGATTTACTAATAAAAACACCTCCTTTGGTAATTCTAACACGATTATCGCATTAGTTTGATCTATTTTACCACAAAAAACCTAATTTGGGGAAACAAAAGCAAAGTCACCGTTTAGACAAATACTTGCTGAGCGAAGTCGAAGCATTTCAATATTGCTTTTTAAATAACTGATCATTATTATCCAGATCATGAGTAGCTGGAAATGGTTTGTGTATATTTTAGAATGTCAGGATGGAAGTTATTACACTGGATTAAGTTATAGATATGATCAGCGATATGAACAGCATTTATCTGGATTGGGAGGTAAATACACAGCTAACCATGGAGTTAAAAAATTAGTATATGTTGAGGAATATGATAACTTCGAGGAAGCTAAGTTAAGAGAAAACCAGATCCATGGATGGACAAGAAAAAAGAAAGAAAACCTAATAATAGGCAAATGGACAAAATGGCAATAGGGTTTTAGCCCAGTAATGAATTCCTTCGACTTCGCTCAGGAAATATTAAATAAAATTGAATTATTTAACGATAGTTTTGAGAAGATTGAGGGTTTTTGTTTGTCTTAAGGCGTGTCTTAAATGCATTCTTGGTTCCTGTGACTGGAATTGGGATTTGACTCTGGCGTCCTGGATCTTGTCTATTTCTGCCTGGAGCTCTTCATCAGTAATATTTACATTTTCCATTCGAGCGATTTCGGAGAGACCAAGCTCCATTCGAACATTTCTTTCCGCCTGTGGACGCCATTCTGTTTTGATTTGTTCAGCAGTTTTATTTTGAGTTTTTAAGTATTCTTCAAGCAACATCCCTCTGTCAGAAACATTTCTTTGCAGAGAAAGCATCATTCTGTTTAATTCGTCCTGAATTAACACTTCTGGGATATCAACATTGGTGACTTTTTCAACTTCCTGCAGAATTGATTCTTCATAATCCAGTTCATTGTTGTATTTAGATTCACTTTCTAAATCAGTTTTAATTTTAGTTTTAAGATCAGCCAGACTTTCTGCTCCAACACCTTTGGCAAACACATCATCCATAGTTGCCTGAGCATTTTCGGCGTTGCGGGATTTCCAGCGGTTAAATAAATCATCGATTACTTTTTGAACTTCTTCATCAGTCACCTGTTTAGCAAGTGGTCTTTTAGCGTTTAAAATTTTGTAGTTACCTATTTTAACTGTTGGTCTTTCAGTTACCTTAGCGGTAAATACTAACTGAGATCCTTTAGTAAATGAAATAACATTGTATTGTGGATAATCAATTGGTACTACATTTGATCCCTGTAACGCTTCGATCAGAGCCTGAGGCATCACTATTTTGAAAACTTCCTGCTGCAGAGAGTTAGCAATTCTTGGCTCAACCATATTAGCTGGAGCCTGACCTTTGCGGAAACCGGCAACCTCAACTTCTGAAGCTAACTTGTTATACATATCGTTCCAACGAGCCTCAATATCTGCCCATGGCACGGTAATTGTCACTTCGACCTGGGCTTTTGGTAATTTGTTGATTGTTTTAGTCACCATAACTTCGTAAGTTTAGCAGAGCTTGAAGCTAAAATCAACGTTCAGCTATTAAATCTCTCAGCTTGTAAATCGATAATATCTTCAATAGCTCTTTCCCTCAGTTCGCCATCCTTATGAGCTCCACGAAATAAACCCTGATCTCTTTTAATCTCATCAGATGTTTGGGTTGCAAAATGATATGTTAAGGGCGCATCGAAACCAAGTGAAGGCAAACGCATTATTTTGCTTACTGCCGGTGGATGATATTCAGGCGGATTCAGTTCTAATAGATCAAGTAATTTGATGGAATTTTTGTAACCAAAGGCCCAGACAGCTACTCTGATCAGTTTTGAAGGGGCTTCAATATGATTAGAGGTGGTTTCTTTGCGTTGAGACATGCGGCTTATAGTAGCAACTTAGGGAGATTTTTACAAGCTTAGGTTACTCATAACTTCATTAAGCGGCATAATAATAAAATCTTTATCGCCTCTTTTTTTAAACTCAATCTTGTCCCCTGTTTTTCTGGAGATAACCAGCCTGTAAGGAATGCCAATGAGATCATAATCAGCAAATTTAGCACCGGCTGTGATATCTTCTCGGTCATCATAAATTACTTCCACTCCTTTATCTAATAATGTCTGATAGGTCTCTTCTGCTTGTTTTTTGACTTCTGTGTCATTTAAATCCAGTCCAATAAGATGCACTTGAAAAGGAGCTACTGCTTCGGGCCAGATAATTCCTCTGTCATCATGAAAAACCTCAACTAAAGTACCCATCACTCTGGTTGGACCAATACCGTATGATGCAAACCAGATTGGTTTGTTTTCACCGTTTTCATCTTTAAAGAACACTTTCATTTTTTCGGAATATCGGGTGCCTAAAGGGAAAATATTACCCACTTCAGTCGCTTTCATCTCCTCGATATCTCCTTTTCCGCACTGACATTTATCTCCAGTCTGACCTTCAAAGACCTCTTTATTCTGGGCAAAATCACATTCTTTGCAGAAATAAATAATATCCTCTCCGGCTGGGTTTTCAACCTGAAATTCATGGGTGTGCTTATCGGTAAAGACTCCCCCGCTGGCTTCAGCTACCATCACTTTAAAGCCAATTCTTTCAAATATTCTGACATAAGCCTGCTTCACTTTTTCATAATACTCAAGCATGTTTTCTTCCGAAACATGGGCACTATAGAGATCTTTCATTAAAAATTCCCGGCCCCGCATAATGCCGGATTTTGCCCGTAGCTCGTTTCGGAATTTGGTTGAGAACTGATAAACTTTAACCGGCAGATCTTTGTATGACTCGATCGTTTTTCCCAGCAGATTCATGACGATTTCTTCATGAGTAAATGACAGACAAAACTCGCGGTCATGAATATCTTTAAACTGATACATGATCTCTTTGACATCCGGATCTGACCATCTGCCTGTCTGATCCCAGATTTCCCGAGGATGAAGTAATGGCATCGCCATCTCCGCTGCATCAGTTTTATTGAGCTCTTCCCGGATAATGTTATTAATTTTAGTTACTACTCTTAGTCCAAGCGGCAGAAGCGTCCAGGAACCTGCCATTAACTGGTCCATAAAGCCTCCCCTGACCAGAAGCTGATGATTTACAGCCGTGGCATCAGCTGGTGGTACTTTAAGTGTTTTTGGGAAATGTTTACTAAACCTCATAAGTGGGAATATTGTACCTATCTGATCTGTTTAACTCAAGTGATAATAAAGATTGATTATTTTTGAATTAAATTGGCTAATTCATCAGCGGTGTTTTCCAGTACTGTAATATTTGTAATAATCAGACTATCCGGAACCGGATCTTTTTCATTTATTCCTTTGGTAGTTATTACCTGACGTTTTGATACCAACCTGCCCTGTTCACCCTGAAAAGAGTCAATTGTAAATGTTTTCATTGAAGACGCGCGGTCTATCCCCAATAAATCCTTTTGAGTGTCAGACTTATATATAAAACTTTGCCTGGCATTAGCCAAAAACGTCTGGTAGTTTGAAAAGTAACTAACTCTGGTATCAACATCAGGAATTGACTGGATATCAAACAGAGTTTTTTTGGTTAGTGCTAAAAAAATAGCCGCTGTCTCTGTAGCATCTTTATCACTATCAATAAGTCCTAGTACTTCCTGGTATCTGCGCTGAGACAAAAGAAAGGAAAAATAAGCATGTGTTGCAGGGGTAATCCCAGATAACTTTTCAATAATCAATTCAGTTTTTTGTTTAACCGGGTAGTTCCATTGTCCGGGTACCAAACCCACTGTTGCAGCATACAGACCAAATAAAGGAAGTAATAAAACAGCTAATACTATTACTAAAATGCCACTGATTTTGAGGATTTTTTTCATATACTCAGTATGAAGATTATGTAAGGGATTGGCAAGATTAGTTAAATTAGAAAAATTTACTGATATCAGAAAAAGTTATTAAAAGCAGCAGTCCGAGCAAACAAACCATACCAACAGCATGAATCACTCTTTCAATCTCAGCGTTAGCCTTGCGTCCAGTAAGCGCTTCCCACAAAAGAAAGAACAGCCTGCCCCCATCGAGCGCCGGAATTGGCAGTACATTGAAAAATGCCAGAGATAAAGAAATATTAGCCACAAACCAGATGTAAAACAGGAAAGCATCTTTGCCCTGATCAACTATACTTTTAGTGATTGAAACCAAACCAACAGGCCCGGCAACGCTTTTGGAAGCTTGGGAAACATTTCCCTGAGATAAATCACCAAAAACCCGGCCCAACCCCATGATATTCACTCTGGTAACATCCCAAGAATAAGTGATTCCTGAAAAGATTCTTTCAGTGGGAGTCTTATATTCTTTAAAAGGGATCGGATTAAATACTACCCCAATTCTAAAAACACCATCTTCTGATTTTTTAGCTATCATTGTCAGGTTTCGGGTATTTTTGCCTTCCATATCTCCGACAACTAAACCTAATTCT
The DNA here is from genome assembly GCA_964446685.1 of uncultured Gammaproteobacteria bacterium. Classification (GTDB taxonomy): domain Bacteria; phylum Patescibacteriota; class Microgenomatia; order Daviesbacterales; family UBA10151; genus CAZWRN01. The sequence continues at coordinate 150,696 of CAYUPO010000001.1, forward strand.
GCATTTTCTCCTCTGGATTTGATCTCATTAATAACATCATCCGTTGTCTGGACTTGTTTGCCGTCAATAGATAATATTCGGTCACCAGCTTTTACTCCTGCAGCAGCGGCCGGAAAATCAGGCTCGACTTCTGCCACCATTGCTACGGGCTCTAAAACCGGATAAATTACTTTCCATCCCTGAGCAATAATCACTGCGTAAAACAAAATCCAGGCTAACACCAGATTCATGGCGACACCTGCAACAACAACTAAAATCCGTTTCCAGACATTTTGGGAAGCAAAAGATCTTTTGTCATCCAATACTTTTTTATCCACTTCATCTTCACCCAACAGTCTGACAAATCCGCCAAAAGGCAGCCAGTTGACTGACCAGATGGTCTCTCCAATTTTTTTACCCCAAGCCCGGGGTGGAATCCCAAAACCAAATTCCAGCACTTTTATACCAAACTTTTTGGCAGCAAAAAAATGTCCAAATTCGTGAATAACAACTAAAGTGATGATAGTAACAAGAAAGATTAGGATCGTAGGTATCAATTCAAGTAATGCCATTTTGAAGCTTAAGAATAATGCAATTGAACCGAAGAATCAATAGAAGGTATCAGATTAGAATATCAAATATCCAATGCCAAATATCAAATATCCAAACTTAGTATTGGTATTTATTTGATATTGGATATTAGATATTGGATATTTCTAAATCTCTCTCAAATCAGCCTGTTTATCTTTGACCATTCCATCAACTACTGCGTTGGCTTTGTCTACCTGTTCCTGAAGCACTTTTTCTCGGCGGAAAAGTTCGTCTTCACCGATTGCTCCGGATTCTTTTTGTTTGAGCCAATCCTCTTTTTGTTCCTGTCTGGCCTGGCGGATTGATACTTTGGTCTCTTCCCCTTTGGTTTGGGCATATTTGACGAATTCTTCCCTTCTTTCAGCAGTTAAAGGGGGGATTGGCAGTCTGATGAGTGTTCCATCAACAGCCGGATTTAAGCCCAGTTTTGACTCAGTAATAGCTTTTTCAACATTTCTGACAACTGTTGCATCCCAGAGCTGAACAGTAAGCAGTGAAGGCTGGGGAGCCATTATTGTTCCCATCTCCATCAGTTTCATTTTACTGCCATAAGCTTCTACCATCAGCTCTTCAATAATTGCCGGATTAGCTCTGCCGGCACGGATGGCTGCCAGTTCATGTTTAAGGTGATCAAGTGAATTTTGGATTTTTTGATTTACTTCTGATAAAAAAGGATCCATGTTGTTTACAGATTCCTGCTTTCGCAGGAATGACGATTGCAAAGGTTCAAATTATGAGCCTAAGGCAATTCTTGAGAAAGATTTTACCTGGATATTTTCGCCTAATTTAGCGATGGTTGTTTTGATTAAGGTTTCAATTGTCAGACTGGTATCTTTAATATATTCCTGATCCATCAGCTCTGCTGGATCTGCAGGATTCATTGATGCAATTTGGAGAGCTAAATCATGAGCTAAAGCTTTGAATTCTTCAGTTTTGGCTACGAAATCAGTTTCACATTTTAACTGAACCAAAACGCCGATTTTACCGTTGTGGGAATAAGCTTCAACAATTCCGGCACCTGTTTCTCTATCAGATTTGCCACCAGCTTTGTCTAAACCTTTTTTATGGAGAACTTTTTTGGCTTCTTCGAGATTGCCTTTAGTTTCTTCCAGAGCAGTACGGCAGTCAGCAATTCCTGCACCTGTTTCTTCTCTGAGTTGTTTAATTAGAGTTATATCAATAGCCATTGGACTTATTTTACTTTACTGGATGATTCTGTGACAACTTCTTTTTCAACCATCTCTTCTAAAGCAGCGGCTTCTTCAGCTACGGATTCAGAGATCTCATTTTCAGCTATGTCTTTAGATTCTTTTGGTTCTTCGGTCACTTTTTTCTCGCCTGTTTTGATACCACTTTCTTTTTTACCTTCAATGTAAGCATTAATGACTGTTTCACAGATCAGTTTAATCGACTTAATACCGTCATCGTTTGCCGGAATCGGATAATCAAAAGTCATTGGATCAGCATTGGTATCTGAGATACCTAATACTTTAACACCAGTTTCTCCGGCTTCTTTAACAGCTATTTTGTCAGATACTCCATCAACTACAAAAATTGCGTCAGGCAGCTTGGTCATATCAGCTACTCCACCTAATTCATAATCAAATTTATTAACTTTGCGAGCCATAAACAGCTGTTCTCTTTTGGTGTATTGAGTCAGTTGGTTTTTTTGCTGTCTTTCTTTGAGGTCAAGCAGTTTTTTGATATTTTTGCGGATTTCTTCGAAGTTAGTAAAAAGACCTTTAACCCATTTCTGAACCAGGTAATAAGTATCAGCTTCTTTAGCCAGATCCCGGATCAGCTCCTGAGCCTGTTTTTTAGTTCCTATCAAAAGCATGATTTTGCCATCTTTTCCGAGCTGATAAGCTTTTTCTGTAGCTTCTTTGAGTAGTTCTTCAGTTTTGGCTAAATCAACTATCTGAACGCCATCACGAGCGCCGTAAACATATCTTTTCATTCGAGGATTGCCACGAGAAACTTTGTGCCCAAAATGAGCGCCTGCTTCAAGTAAATCCTGCATTGATGGTACTTTTGTTTTCATCTCTTTTAACTCACACGGAAAAATCTAACACGTTTCCTGTAACTTCTCTAGTAGCGGAATAGTTAGGAAACATATCTACTAGATGTGTGATAAAAAGGATTGTAAAAGATATAGGCTCAAAAGTCAACGGTTAATTAGCTTTGCGGCGATAATTAGTAGTCGGATTATTAATTGGTCTCTGTCTGGCCATTCCCCGAAGACCTCTTCCTGTAAAAAGGTCATCTTTCATGCGTCTAGGGTTGAAAACAACTTGAGCTTTACTTCGAGGAACATTCTCACCATTTGTTACAAAATAGGCTATAACAGACATCATTGCTTCAATTGCTTGTCCATTGCCAAGTCCCAGACCATCAAGGGCAACAAATTCAGGAGCTTTTTTACTCATGCGAATATTTATATAACTCTAAAAAAGATTTGTCAATTGCTGAGCTTACTCAAGAATTTGGGTTTTGTAGTGTATTCCCTGTTCTTCAAAACTTTTTTCTTCTATTATTTTTTCAAATGCTGAATAATCCGGAAAATAGGTATCGCCTGAATATTCTCCTTCCACTATAGTCAGATACAGCCTGTCTGCTAAAGGTAGTGCCTGCTCATAAATCTGGCCTCCACCAATTATAAAGATCTCATTTGAATAAGTATCTTTTTTTGAGGTATCAAACGTATCAGATGTTGCGTTGGCTTTTGGTACTTTTGATACTTCTGATGCTTTTTCTGCCTCCTCTATCGCTTTATCTAATGAATTTACGACTATTGCTCCATCAACTTTATAATCTGGATCTCGGGTGATAATAATATTGATTCTGTTTGGCAATACGCGGCCAATTGATTCATGTGTTTTTCTGCCCATGATAATCGGATGGCCAGATGTAATTTCTTTAAATCTTTTCAGTTCACCTGGGATATTCCAGAGAAGCTTATTTTGACCGCCAATCAGACGGTTTTTATCCATTGCTACAATTAGGGAAATCATATTAGGTCCTTTTGAGACTAGCTAATCCTGGGCACAAGTCAGTTATTATCATTCTAGCTTGATTTAAGCATGGATTAACTCTTAATTTCATATTCAAAGGTACCAGTCTAATACCTGTAACTGCAAGAACAAGATTTAATTTAACAGTCAGTTTATCTAAAAATGCCGGGTCATTAAACTGGCAGTAACCCATTCTCTCCGACATTAATTCCAGATCATTAATTGCCCGGTAACTTTCCTCAAAAAAAGTACGCTCATCTGAAGGTAGTCCAGCCAACTCAGAATCAAATTTCTGGTTCCCATTTTGAACCTGATCAAATCTTGGACCCGCAATAAAAGCAGATCGTGCTATAGGTATACCCTCATGGTCTAATGTCCGCTCTAAAATGGGATTGACTTCAAATGCACAGGGAAGTGTTCTATTTCCTATATTTAATACACTGGATACAGGAATCAATTTTAAATTTTCAGCTGCAGTATTGGTTACTTCTTGGTACAAAGCCACTTGTGACGGATCTGACTGCCATGTTGGGTAATGCTTTAAAATCTCACCTGTGGAGGTCAGAAAAACATCAGAATCGGCACCATGGGCAATTTTTTTCAAAGAGGTTAGCTTTGCCATTTTTGGCAGTTCAGGATTAAAATTCATATCTTATAGTATACATAACATTTTAAAGTAACTCAATTCCGAATATACAACATATTGTTATATTGAAAAAAAGTTATCCATTTACTAGTATGGTTTGATCATGACTTCATTTGATCTTCAATACCAAAAACTTCTTAAAGAGATAATGACCAATGGCATTGAGGAGATCAATGAACGAACTAAGCACGGTGTCAAAGCACTCCCTGGTAAATCAATTGAACTAGAAGCTGGCGAAGGTTTTCCGCTTCTTACTTTGCGTAAAATCCCAATTCGGATCTTTGTCGCTGAGCAGGTCTGGTTTTTGACTGGATCAAGGCGACCATCAGAATTTCTGAATAAATTCACCAAGATCTGGGATGATTTCACCAATGTTGACGGCGTAGTTTCAACTGCTTATGGCTATAGATGGCGACATCATTTTGGCAGAGACCAAATTGCTTTATTGATTAATCTGCTAGAAAAAGAACCCTCTTCCAGGCATGGCGTGGTGATGATGTGGGATGCTGCAAGTGATGGTCTCTCCCCGACTTTCAAAAAAGCTAATATCCCCTGTCCCTACTCTTTTACCGTCAATATTATTGGCGGAATGCTGCACATGCATCTGATTGTGAGATCAAATGATGTCATTTTAGGTCTACCACATGATGCAGCTGGTTTTGGTTTGCTGCAACGAATTCTGGCTGCCAGACTTGGTGTCAAAGTCGGCAAGTACACTCACACTATCTCCAATGCGCATGTTTATGATATACATTATGACGCAGCGCAGGAGATGATTAAGCGAAAAAATAAGCATCAGCCTGTGGAAATCAGCGCTTCAAAAAATTGGTTTAGCAGGGCAGAAAAAGGAGATGAAAAGTTGGTAGCAGAAATAGTTGATGCACTGAGTAGTCAGTACCAGCCAGGAGAAGCGTTAAAGGGATTGAAAATAGTTCTTTAACCCGTTTTAATCCGTCATTCCCCTGAAAAGGGGAATCTGTAAATACCTAAGAGTAGGCACCGCATATTCCTGCTTTCGCAGGAATGACGTTTTGACAAAAGAAAAACTTATGACACAAGGAATATTAACCAAACAACAAATATTAGAATTGATTGAGTCAGAACAGCTCAAATTTTCCCCAGCAATTGATTCATTTCAGGTCCAATCACATTCCATCGATCTGCGACTCGGGTATTCATTCATGATCCCTAAACTATGGTCTTTGACTGAGAAAGGACGCGAAGCCTTTTTGATTGATTATCTGGATGAAACTGAAAGATTTGAACTGGTTGAGCTGGAGCACAAACAATTTTTTGACCTTTTACCAAAAGAATCGGTTGTCGCTTCAACTCTTGAAGAAGTCTCCTTACCAGCTAATTTAATGGCTGTCCTCTACCCACGTTCTTCTATTAATCGACGCGGCCTGTCTGTTGATCTTTCTGGTATTGTTGATGCCGGATATGAAGGAAGGTTGTTGATACCTATTACCAATAACACGCCACATGTAATCAGAATTTACCCAGGTGAAAGGTTTTGCCAGTTAGTATTTTATCCACTGTCTGAAGATATTAAGGTAGAACAAAGCAGATGGCATAAAAAGGATATTATTATAGGTAGACTCCCTGAAAAGAAAAAAGCTGAGGAAAAATATATTGTCTCTGGCGATATAAAAGGATTAAAACAAAAGTTTGCTCTGACTGCTCCTAAAACCAATGATTCAAAGTAAATCTGGCTTCATATTTGAAGGAAAAACTCCCACTGATGTCTTAAAAGATGTCCAGGAAGCTATTCAAACTCATGGCTCCTCTATTCAAACCCAAAGAGGAATTGCTAAATCGATTCGTGGCGCAACTTTTATCATTAATGACATCTCAAATGAAAAGAAAAATTATCCTTACTGGGACAAACAGTCAGATGACTGGTATCAGGATAACTTTGTCAGAAAAGAAACAACATTAGCTCCGGAAATAATCAAACCTGGACAGGATATTTATCCTTATAAATATGCCTGGAGATCAAGATATTATGACAGTGGAACTGGTTATATTGTGGCGGTTATAACTGTCTTAAAAAAACTCAAAATTAAAAAGCTACAGATTAAAAATGAATCTCAACTGATTGATTTACTCAAACAAAGTTATCTGTTGATTCATCCAGAAATCGTTTTGGCTGTCTTGTCCTGGAAAGGTTTAAAACTAATCAACTTTTATTTGGAAAATCCAAAAATCTTAGAGTTAGAGCTGCAAACTCAAAGACGAGATACTCTGGAATCAGTTATTGAAGAAGTTAAACAATCTCCCGCGACCAGACGCGCCATCATGCCATCATTTACTTATGAACATATTGACCATTCAGGAGCTGCAGGTGGAGTACCTGTCTACCAAAATTATCAGCTCTATGTAAATTTTGACAAAAAAGGTAATCCTGCAAGTATTACTTCATATCATCTACATAGGGCGATTGATGCTTTTGGCGGGGCTCAGCTGGATATCAATCATGATAAAGAATGGGGACTATATGCATCGAAAAAACTAAATTTACCTTTGGAAAAAATAGTTATTTATGTCAATGACGTCTGGGCTAGCTTTGATAAAGATATGCAACACCTTTCAAATAAAACCGATATTCGCTCTTGGTTATTTTCTGTGACAGACGCCTATGATCCAAAACTGGAAGATATAGATAAAAGACTGAGTTCCCCTCTGTATAAAAAGAAAATTAGTTACACTTTGTTTCAAATTACCAGCTATGGATAATTTAATAATTGTATTACCTTTTTCCAATAACAAATTCCGTCCCTGTAATTCTCGAAATAATTGCCCTTAAAAAAGTCAGTGAACACGACTTAATGAAACTATCAATGATCCATGATTCTTTTTTTGTTAATAGTTCTTCTAAATATGCAGGGTTGTATCTTACAAGATTAGATAAATAGAACATTATTAAATATATTGCAATTGTTTCATTCATTGGAATCTGTTTATTAATTTTATAAGGTAATGAAGTTACAAACTCTAAACCATCATCAAAATAATTCACTTGAGCTATAGAACCAAGTGATTCTAGAACTAAATTCCTACATTTTTTTTCTGGGATTATATCTGGATTATCCCAAGGGATTGTTTGTCTACTTTGAAAAAAAGTAAAAGCTAATATAATATCTCTGCTAACCTGGAAATATTCTCTTGCATATTTTTCTGGAACCTCGACTAGTTCAAATTTATCAAAAAAAATATTTAAAGACTTTTTATATTTTTTAAATTCATTAAAATTGGGAATACCAACTAAAGGCCATGCTGTCTTATTACTATGGTCAACTAAATTTACATAGTAACAGCTTTCAACTTTTCTTCTTCCATATCCAGCTATTAATGATTGATAAGAAATATCCGTACAATAACTTAGTAGCTGTTCGACACTTAGAGACTGTTTTTTAATTGGAGATTCACAAAACATTTCATAAAATCTTTCAAAGACTCCATTATCTTTTATAATTTTAATTGTTTGTTTTTTTATTTTTGTAAAATCTTTCGGAAGACAACTTGCACCATGGCTTATTCTTTTACCTCCAATCTCGGGATTCTTTTGAATGATTAATGCCTTTGCTAAATTCAAAAAACAGTAGTAATAAAGTAATGCTGCAGATCTAGGATGAAGCTGCTTTGCAGCATGATAATAATTTTTTGCCTGTCTAATATAGCCCTGAAAATGCTTGTAAGTGGTTTTTATTTTTCTTCTTGCAACACCTTGCTCGAGTAAATGTTTAATTCCAACTGATTCGATTTCGGAATAATATTCTATTAATATCCATAGTTCATCATCTATTTGCCCATCCGTTTTCAAACCTTGCAAATTTCTAGTACTTAATGGTTGTCTAATCCATCCCGAAGCTGCTCTAAAAGTTCCTGTAGGAATTTCACTCATTTATAAGTAATCCAGTTATTTCTTTAAATAAATCTTCTTTGCTTTGCATACCATCTATTACTTTGACTGTATCAGGATGAGCTGAAGCAAATGTCAGATAACCTTGTCTTAATTTTTCTAAAAATTGGACGCCCTGCATCTCATAAATCAGATCCTGACCTTTTCTATCAGCATTTGCTCCTCTTTTGATACTTTCTTCAGTCGGTATATCGATAATGATAAATAAATCCGGATAAGCACCTGAATTTTTAACACAGTATTCTGATAAGGTATCAAGTAGACTGAGATCAACCCCCTGAACTATCCCCTGGTAAACATAGGTTGAGGATTCAAACCGATCTGTAATCACCATTTTCCCGGCATCAAGATTTGGTTTAACAACTTGATCCATAAACTCGGTTCTAGCGGCGTAAAAAAGGAGAGTTTGGGTAACTGGATTGGCCATTTGGTCACGAGGTTTTAAAACGACTTCTCTAATCTCTTCGCCCATTTGGGTCCCCCCAGGTTCGCGAGCTAAGACGACATCAGTACCAAGATCTAGGAAATATTTTTCAAGCATTTTGGCCTGGGTAGATTTACCACAGTTGTCGATGCCTTCTAGTACTATGAATTTACCTTTCATAACAATTAAATATCCAAAGTCAAATGTCTAATGCCAAATGTAGAATGTCAAATTTCCAATGATGTATTGGACATTTGTCATTTGACATTGGTAGTATTTGACATTTTTATCTCTTATCCCCGCTTCCTCCTAGTTTGCCTCTTTCCATTCGCGAATAAAGTTTTTTGATATTTTTCTCAGCTACTTCTTCCAGATTAACATCCAGCTCTGAAGCAATTTGAGTCAGATACCACAAGACATCTCCTAGTTCTAATGTCAGCATCTCTTTATCTTCCTGCGTGATCTCCCCTTTTTTATCACGAAAAATTTTTTTAATTTTTTCGGATATCTCTCCTGCTTCACCGGATAATCCCAGCACAGGGTAAATTATCGGATGACCAATTGGCGGATATCCAGCAGTTTTACGAGAGTCTTTTTGATAGTTTCTGAAACTATAATTGGTTTTCTTCATTTTTTGTCATCCCGAACTCGTTTCGGGATCTACCCTTTTGTATAACCTCGGCAGATGCTGAAACAAGTTCAGCATGACAAGGTATATTATGTTAACTTAACTTTAGATGCAGCTTCTAGAAAACCCAGAAACATTGGATGAGGAGCCAATGGGCGGGATTTGAGCTCTGGATGAAACTGTGAACCGGCCATAAATGGGTGATCCGCAATCTCCATGATTTCGACTAATTTTCCATCAGGAGAAGTTCCGACAATATTTAGGCCTTTTTTCTCAAATTCTTCCCGATATTTGTTGTTCACTTCATAACGGTGACGGTGTCTTTCGGATACTTTGGCTTTTCCATAAAGTTTTCTCATTAGTGATCCGGCTTTGAGGTCACATTCCCAGGCACCCAGTCTCATACTGGCTCCATAATCTTTGGCTAAGACCTTTTTCTCCTGATCTGACATGATATGGATGACCGGAGCTTTGGTAGCAGGATCTATCTCGGTTGAGTTGGCATCTTTGTATCCAAGCACATTGCGGGCAAATTCAATCGCCATCATTTGCATGCCATAACACAAACCAAGATAAGGAATTTTGTTTTCCCGGCAATATTTAGCTGCAGCTACTTTGCCTTCGGTATCTCTGCCGCCAAAGCCGCCTGGCACAATAATTCCCTGATAGTTATCAAGTAGTTCAGGTTTTTCTAAAACTTTTCCTGAATCGACCCAGTGAATATCGGGTTTTAATCCAAACTGATAGGCTGCATGTTTGCAGGCTTCAATAACCGAAATATATGAATCAGTCAGGACTCCGGCGCCACTGGTAAAATATTTGCCGACGATCGCAATTTTTACCGGAGTTTTAGCGCTGTGGGCTTTTTTAACAAATTCACTCCATTCTTTTAAATCAGTCTCTTTTCTTTCCAGTTCAAGTTTTTTCAGTATTCGATCGGTCAGGTTTTGTTTTTCATAATCTAAAGGCACATCATAAATACTTTCCACATCAGGGGCTGCAATAATATCTTCCTCTTCTATTCCTGTATTCAAAGATAATCGTTTGCGACGGGGGGCATCTATTGCTACTTCAGCTCTGGCTAAAATAATATCGGGTTGGATCCCGACAGAATTTAAATCCCTGACAGACATCTGAACCGGTTTACTTTTCATTTCACCTAGTGTGGAAGGAATTGGCAGATAACTGATATGGACATGGATCACATCGTTATGTTTTTTTAGTTTCATCAGACGGTTGGCTTCCAAAAATAGCATATTTTGGTATTCCCCGGCGGTACCACCTATTTCAACCAAGACAATATCAGCATTTTTATTTCTACCGGCATCCTGAATTCTTTTTAATATTTCCTGAGTGACGTTGTGAATATCTACATAGTCGCCGTCGTATTCCAGATTGCGTTCTTTTTGGATAACAGATAAATAAATACTACCCTGAGTATTAATACTGGAAGATGTTAGATTTTCGTTGAGGTATCTTTCATAGTGTCCAAGATCCTGATCAGTCTCTCTACCATCATCCAGGACAAATGTTTCACCATGAGCGAGTGGATTCATAGTTCCGGCATCAACATTTAGATAAGGATCCATTTTGACTGGTACGACTTTAAATCCAGCAGCTTTGAGGAGGAGGCCAATCGAGGCAGTTGCAATGCCTTTTCCAATACCCGATATTACGCCACCTGATACAAAAATGTATTTCATAATAATTACAAATATCTAATATCTAATAAAAATCAAAATACAATCGTTCCAATTTAGCATTGGATATTTGATATTTGATATTTGATATTTTTCTAGCTTGGGTTTCCTGCTCTTTACAGAAAAACTTAAGGGGATCCTTTGACTATTCTCAGGATAAATTTATGCTTTCAGATTTTTCAAAATCTTGAGCCCTCATTAAAGTACCAAGAGAATGTTCTGTTGTCAACTAAGGAAAAACGCCATATTTGCTTGATTTCAAACTCTGTAACCCCAACCATACTACCCTCATAATGGAAGGTAGTATGTTACTCATCTGCTATCAATTATAAAGTCCTTCTTAACTCTGCTGGACCAGTTGCTAGAAACTGCTTTGGAATTCCATTAATCCCTCTTTTTAAAAATGATGCTTTAGCAACATCTGGTGCACTAGTCACTGCATCTATTGATGCAACCAAATTTCCTGATGAAGGACCTTCCACTTGATGCTCCAACCTGCCGTGCTCAGCCAGCCATCTTAAGAAACGCAGCCTTGACATATCGACTGGTCTCGGTGTCTGTACAAACATTTGTAATGCACTATCATAATTGCCCATTCTTTCACTCATTTGTTTTACCTCCTTTCTTTATTTTTATACTCAAAAACGAAAAAGCCGCCCATTTGGTGAGGCGGCGGTTTGATTTTTTTTACTCTTTTTTGAGTACATCAACCACCAGCACCAGTGAGGTGAAGGGGGGTGATCATAATGATACTCACGAAATAATTCATACTGTATAGGGGCTTACTCCTGTAGGAAGAACAAGTCAATCAGACAGTTTAGGATTGTGTGGGTGACGGTGTTTCAGTTGAGGCTTTTTCATCTTTTGGTTTGGTCCATGAGGCGAAAGTGCAGTTTGGCCAATTTTTGCAGCCATAAAAAGTTTTGCCTTTTTTAGTTTTTCTGACCATGATATCTCCCCCATCCTGCGGGCATTTGGCGTCAATTTGTTCAACTATTGGTTCGGTATGTTTACAGTCAGGAAAGCCGGAACAGGCAAGGAATTTACCAAATTTACCGGTTCTGACCAGTAGATCTTTTCCACACTCAGGACATTGTTTATCAACTTTTTCTACCTCAAGTGCTACTCTGTCGGCAGTACCTCCAATCACTTCAACTTTTTTCTCAAAAGGTCGGAAAAAATCAGCAATCGTCTGTTTCCACTGTCTTTCACCACGGGAAACCTCATCCAGTCTGTCCTCCATCTGAGCGGTAAATTCATAATCAAAAACCTCAGCAAAATGTTTCATCAAAAAATCATTTACTGCCATACCTAGCGGGGTAGATTTGAATTTCCGTTCTTCCCGTTCAACATAAAACCGGTCCTGAATGGTCGAAATAATTGGAGCATAAGTAGAAGGACGGCCAATGCCCAGCTCTTCCAGTCTTTTCACCAAAGAAGCTTCGGTAAACCGGGGCGGTGGCTGAGTAAAATGTTGAGCAGGAGTAACTTTTTTCTCATCAAGTGGCTCATCCTGATTTAATTCAGGGAGAACCTGTTTTTTATCTTCACTTTTTTCTTCAGCTGAGGGTTGTTCAGCTTCTTCTTCAACAAACTGTTTGACACCGTAAAGCTTTAACCAGCCGTCAAATTTTAAAATTGTTCCGGTAGTTCGGAGCAAATAGCTTTCAGTCGTCTGTCGTCTGTCATCTGTCGTCTGATCTATGCTTTTTGCTGATGACTGATCGCTGATGGCTGATGGCTTGGCTGTTACATCAACAGTTGTCTGGTCTAGTACCGCATCAGCCATTTGAGAAGCCAAAGTTCTTTTCCAGATCAAGTCATACAGCTTTTTGTGATCCCGGGTAAACTGGTCGATGTTTAATTTTTCTCCCGGAAGTGCCATATTTGTCGGTCTGATCGCTTCATGAGCTTCCTGGGCATTTTTGGATTTAGCTTTGTAAATCCGTTTCATAGCTGGGACATAAGCTGCACCATAGGTTGAGCCAATATATTCTCTGGCTGATTCGACTGCTTCTGAAGAAAGATTGACTGAATCGGTTCTCATGTAGGTGATCATTCCCTGTTCATACAGATTTTGGGCTAACATCATGGCTTTTTTAGCACTCATACCCAGTTTATTGCCTGCTGCCTGCTGAAGCGTTGAAGTGGTAAAAGGAGCTGAAGGATATCGTTTGACCTCTTTTTTATTTACTTTCGTGACTAAATATGAAGCCACTTCCAGATCTTTTACTATGGCTTCAGCTTCCTCTGTATTTTTTATTTCAACTTTTTTACCATCTTTTTCAACCAATTCAATCCGAAATTCCTGGCCACTTTTTTTTGCCACTACGACTTCAATACTCCAGTATTCAACTGGCTTAAAAGCATCAATTTCCCGGTCTCTTTCGACGATTAGTCTAAGGGCGACTGACTGAACCCGGCCGGCAGATAACCCTCTTTTAACTTTTTTCCAAAGTAGAGGAGACAATTTATATCCTACTAAACGGTCTAATACTCGTCTGGCCTGTTGAGCATCAACTAGCTTGGTGTCCAGATCTCTGGGGTGTAAAAAAGCATCTTTAATAGCACTTTCAGTGATCTCATGAAAAACCACCCGTTTGATATCATGAACCATCGCTTTTTCACCTTTTTTAGGTTTGATATCCTCAATAATAGACCTGATATGCCAGGCAATTGCTTCACCTTCACGGTCAGGATCGGAGGCCAGCCAGATATTTTTAGCTCCTTCAGCGATCTTTTTCAGTTCATTTACTTTTTTCTTTTTATCACGGGGAATTATGTATTTAGGATCAAAATTACCAGCTGTATCTACCCCCATCTCGGACTTTGGCAGGTCACGGATATGTCCCATGGAGGCTTCAATCCGGTAATCTTTGCCCAAAAAACGGGCTAAGGTACGGGCTTTGGTAGGTGACTCAACAATTACTAAGTTATTCATAAGTTAGGTATTTAGTATATGGGGTATTTAAAAGAAAGAAAACTATCAAAAGACAAATTCTTTCAGAAATACTTCGCAGAGGAATTGTACACGGCGTGTCAATATTTAAATGCTGACGAGTTTTTGAATACCAGCAATTGGTGCTTTAAGATTTAATCTCTCAGAATTTACTATCACATTGTTAGCATGATAGGCGTATTTAAAGAGTGAACCAATAGACAGTAAAGCTGGCACCAGACTGACATCTCCCCGATGTTCCGGTAATATAAACGCATTTAAAGCTACTATAAAAGAAGCTGCTAATGCAGCAATAAGTGGATATCTGGCCTTTTCACTTTGCCTGTTTACTTCATTGATTATCCGACGATAGTTTTCATTAGACATAATTAGAATAAAGCTATGGACAATTAATAACTAAATTTTGGCGGGCAACTTCTGTTGATTTTTCCTGACCCTGGGGAGTTTGATATCCTCGGATTAAAAATTCATGTCCATTTTGAATATCTACTCTACCTGTACCAGTTCTGTATAAACCCCGCGGCTCTCGGGTCATTAGAGAATGGTAACCTATTTTTTCATTTCCTCCCGCGACAATTCCTTCCTGCCCGGTAGTAGTGTTTAAAACTCCGATCGCTAAAGCCATTTCCGGATCACCTCCTGAAAAAGAAATATTCATTGCAATCGGCTGTCCTGGTTCTTTTGGACATTCGAAATCAGCTTCTAAGCTGGGCTGGAAGGATAATAGTCTTCCGCTCAAAGCCAAGATAGATAATGATCTACCAGAATTTCGGCGAATTTTGTCAAACTCTTTTTTTAGTACTTCTAACATTATAATTATATTATAAGTCTAAATTGTAAGAATTCCAAGCATCAATATTGTTTAAATATTTCGCTTGTAAGTGTGAAAGTTGATCCTTTTTGTAGTTTATCTTCCAACATCATTTTTGAAAGGTTGGATTCGATTTTGTCCTGAATTAAACGGCGCAGGGGTCTGGCTCCTAAAATAGGATCAAAACCCTGTCTGGCAAGCTCAGCAATCAGCTCTTTATCAAAATTAACCACATACCCCTGCTCCAGTAATTTTTGCTTTAATGCTTTTAATTTAATCTGAACGATCTCCTCCAGATCAAACTGTGACAGCGGCTTAAAAATAACCACTGAATCAAACCGGTTCACCAACTCCGGCTTCATCACTTTCAGCAACTCATCTCTGACTTCACTATTTATCTGCTCTAAACTTTTATTTGCTTTCAGACCATCTACTATTAATAATGACCCCACGTTGGAAGTGGCAATAATAATCGTGTTAGTAAAATCAACTGTTTTGCCATCTCCTCCGGTCAGTCTCCCATCTTCCAGTATTTGCAGAAAAAGTGTCAGAATTTGCGGACTGGCTTTTTCAAATTCATCAAGCAATATCAGGCAATAAGGCTTATTTTTGATCGCTTCAGTCAGTTCACCAGGATTTTCTGAAGTACCAAGCAACCGACTGGCTGATTCGCTTGACTGATACTCTGACATATCAAAACGGACAAAATAACTAGAGCTTGATTTGTCAACGTTGTTGCCAAAATAGACCTCTGACAAAGTTTTGGCAAGCTCAGTTTTACCAACTCCGGTGGGACCAACAAATAAAAATGAACCAATCGGACGGCTCTCTTCCCGTAAAGCTGTGGCTGCCCGCCGGAGTGTGTCTGCAACAGCTGTCACAGCCTGAACCTGATCGATCATCCGCTGATGAATAGCGTCCTCCAAATGGAGTAGGTTTTGCTTTTGATTTTGATCAAGCTCAAGCAAAGGCATATTTATCTGACGGGATAAAACAGTTTTAACCGTATCGGAAGAAATAACTTTGGCAGTAGTCTGAGTTTTACATTCATTATAAAGATACAAAGCTGAATCAGGCAGTTTTCTTTCATGAATATACTGTTTAGCTTTTTTGGCGATATAGTCCAAAGCCGGAAAAGTGGTTGTTATCCCCTGTGTCATCAAGGTTTCAATCGAACGGATTTTTAAGATACTAAGTGTTTCTTCAACAGTAGCTTCAGGTACTTCTACTTTATGAAAAAGCCTGGCTAAACTGCCCTCTTTTTCCAAAATCCGGGCGTAATTTCCCGGTTCAGTTGAAGCAATAAATTGAAAAGTATTTGATTCAAGATACGGAGTTAACAGAGAATAAATATTATAACTTTTGGATGCGTCCCCGATTCCTAATTCATGTATTTCATCAATAAAGACGATTACATCACCGCTTTGCTGTACCTCTTCAAAAGCTGCTTTTATTTTTTTAGCCATATCACCCTCTGAATTAACATTTGATAACAGTTTACTGGGCTCAAGTTTAACCAGCCTCCTGGTGGCCAATACAGCTGGCGCATCGCCTGAAATAATCATTTTTGCCAGATACTGAACTAAGGTTGATTTTCCAACTCCAGGCTCACCCACCAGTAAAGCATTGCGATCTGTATCCTGGGATAAAATAGCTGTAACTTGGCTGACCACCTCTTCCCTGCCAAAAAAATCTTCAAAATACTGATACGAAGCCTGCAGTGTCAGATCGGTTGATATAGCATCTAGTGCTGGTGTCGGAGCACCCAACCAGCCTCTGTTAGTTCCTTTGAGATGCCGGGTATGGAAATCCTCATCCCAGATATAGGATTTGCGCCACATCTGGTCTGTCTGTTCAATAAAAGTTTGCGCTCTTAAAAAGTCATCAATGGTTATCTGATTTTTAACAAGTTCAGGCTGAACTTCGGGAATAGTTTTTAAAAAGGCGATGAAAAAATCACTGACGCTAATGTGCCGTGCAGCTCTTTTTTTAGCCAGCATGAACGCTTCTTCGGCTAATTTAGACTGGTCAAAAGAAAGTGACTGAGGAATCTTCCATTCTTCAAGTTCCAATACTTTTAGTAGTTTTTTAATCTGACTTTTTTGCAATAAGATCTCCAGTTTGACCTCTTTTTGTTTAACTCTGGTAGCTTTCCAGATCTCTTTAGCGGATGTTATCTGCCAGGTTTTTTTAATGGGATGATAGATCAGATGATGAATAAAAAGAGCCAGTCCAAATATATTTCCAGCGAGTACCGGCAGATACAGCCACTCCTTAAAAGGAAGCAGATTGAGAAAATACATTAAAAGTGCCGGGGGAAGAATAATCCAGACAATGGACAAAACAAATACAGAGACTGATGCGACCAGCATCGTGACAACTCCGCTTAATATTCTGACCAATCGGAAAATAAAACTGAGAATTCGCCCGACAAAAGAGGAGTCATGAAACAAAGGCACAAACATCAACCGCCACATCAGACCTACAGCCATATCTTCTTCTATTAAAAAAAGCAGATTTCGCCAGATTCGGATCAGTGTCTGGATGCCATCGATATACCAAAACCGGATCAAATGTAGGGGCAGCAACATATTATATAGTGTAGCAGGAAAAGAGGGTGGGAGTTAATTAGTTAATTAGTTAATTAGTTAATTAGTTAATTAGTGAACAGGTTATAAGCCAAGCATCTGTGCTAAAACTTTTTTGGTTGATTTAACTTTTAATCTGATTAACTATTCTCTAGTTAACTGATTAACTCGCTAAAACACCCTAACAACATTGCCTAAGGCATCCAGCTCTACAAAATGCTTGGCCCGGCCTTCAACAAAAGCGGCACATTGATTTTCCGGAAGACTATCACTGGAAATTCGGGGATTGTGGACTATATCGACTACCCAGTCTGGCAGCAAGTCATTGGTCAGACAGGGACCTGTTGTAAAATCTATTCCTAAATCTTTCTTTTGCAGATAAACTTTTTTTGCCTGATCAACTGCATTGTCAGCTTCTATATCAACGCCAACTTTGTAGCCGTTTTTAAGTTTTCTTTCAAAAGGATTATGATTGTTTCCAAATACTGTAACCAGTGAAACGACCACAATGACTGAAAGAACTAAGAAAAATAATTTATCCTGTCTTTTCATACCTTGATTGTGTCATGAGTCAGATAGTTAGTAAAGGTTTTTGGTGTAAATCCCATTGCCTTCTGTCGAAACAAATCCTTCAATTTCCAGTTTCAGAAGTGATGACGCAACTTTGGCAGCGGGCTGCCCCAAAAGTCTGGTTAACTCATCTAAATGTCTCTTTTCTTTTGCTAGTTCAGTGATTATTTTATATTCAAGCTCTGTTAGTTTTTCAACCGGCCGTAGTGGTTTGTATGATACCAGATTACCAAAATCTTCTAAGATATCACTGGCTTTTGTTACCAGTTTTGCTCCGTCCCGGATCAGCTCAAGTGGTCCTGAGGAAAGTGAGGAGTTGATCGGTCCCGGAACTGCATAGACCTGTTTCCCCTGATCCAGAGCAAATCTGGCTGTGATCAGGGATCCTGAATCTTCAGCCGCCTCAGTTACCAAAACAGATTGAGATAATCCGGCAATAATTCTGTTTCTGGCCGGAAAGTTTCCTGGGATGGAAGGAGCATCCGGATGATATTCACTGATCAGACAGCCAAAACCTTCGGAAATAGTTCGCGCCAGATTAGTATTTTCGGCAGGAAAAATATTATTTAATCCTCCACCTAAAACAGCAATTGTTTTTCCCCCGGCATCAACTGTGATCTGATGAGCGATCGTATCAACACCTCTGGCCAATCCAGAAATAATAGTTAATCCAGCTTCTGCTAACTCCTGAGTCAGTAGACGGGTCACAGTTTTACCGTAACCGGTGATTTTTCTGGTTCCGACTACTCCGATTGCCTGGTTTAGTAAAGGTATCTCCCCTTTCAGATAAAGTAGTAATGGCGGATGGTAAATTTCTTTAAGCGAGGATGGATATTCATTATCAAACAGAGTAACAGCCTGAATATTTTTAGCAGTTATTTTCTCAAATTCAGCTTCAGGATCGAGGTTTTTTTGTGCCCAAACTAAGTTTTCTAAAACTGGCTGAGGAATTTTAAATGAAATCAAATCATTGACTGGAGTTTCCCAAATTAATTTGGGATCTTTATAATATTTTAGTAGTATTTTCAGCCGGACCGGACCCAATCCATTTATTGACTGCAAACAGCTCAGATAAGCGATATTTTTCATGACGTTTTCGGTAATTCTTCGCTTAATTTAACCTAAAGCCGTTCAAATGTTAAGAGGGAACTTTTACTCACCTAATATTCTGGCAGTGTCAGTAGCTACCTGTCCCAAATCTCTGATCAGATTTTGTTTATCAGGCGAAAAATAATACCGAAAGAGCTCTTTAATGACTGGACTAGCATTGGTTGATCCTTCTCCGCCGGCTTCCAAAACAGTGGTGGCTACTATGGTCGGATTTTCAACCGGAGCATAACCGGTGTACCAGGCATGTGTTTTGTTTTTAGGATCTCCGAACTCAGCTGTGCCTGTTTTTCCGGCTGTCTGAATAGGAAATGTAAAAAATGGCCAGGCTGTTCCACCATCTTTTGGTACTTCTTCCAACCCTTTTTTGATAACATCCAGATGTGACTGGTTGATATTGGGTATTTTTTCTCCGTCATAATGAAACGCTTTGACTGTTTCTCCGGTCGGCCTGGTTATTTTAAGAGCTAAATGAGGCGGATACATCTGACCGTTGGAGGACACCATGGAAGTTAAATTATTTATCTGAAGTGGTGTTGAAAGCACAAAACCCTGGCCAATGGCCATATGCAATGTATCTCCCGGATACCAAACCTGGTTGAATTGTTTTAGTTTCCATTCATCATCCGGTATCAGTCCTTCGACCTCACCTGGTATATCTATCCCAACTTTTTTACCAAGATTCATTCTTTTGGCGTAATCCCCAATAATTTTTTCATTTGTAGCAATGGCCAGCTGATAGAAATAAATATCATTTGATCTTTTCAATGCTTTAACCACATCCACTCCTCCCTCCTCTTTTCGACCGTATTGAGTGAAATACCAGTTCGAAAAAGTAAACGGACCCAGTGCCAGAACTCCGGTATCTTCATACTGCGTTGTCGGTGTGATCTTGCCTGATTCAAGACCCGCCATAGCTGAGATTATTTTAAAAGTCGATCCTGGTGGGTAGGTGCCTCCGATAGCTCTGTTTAAAAGCGGTGAATTGGGATCAAGTAGTGCATCTGATAATTTTTTGGCGTCATATGAAGGGTAGGAGACCAAACTGAGAATTTCACCATTTCGCGGATCCTGGGCAATAATAGCTCCGCAGCAGCTGCCGGACTTTTTTACATTTTCAGCCAATTTGTCGTAGGCATGGGACTGCAAATCAGCATCAATTGTCAGATAAAGATTCTGCCCTGGAATTGCGTCAGTTTTTCTCAAAGTTCTGATACTATTGCCTGAGGCATCAACTTCAACGATCTCTCCCCCATCAATCCCTTTTAAGACTTTTTCATAAGCCTCCTCTACGCCTCCCCGACCAATTTTGTCACCCAGTTTATAATTTTCATTACCAGGCTGTTTTAATTCTTCTTCAGTAATTTCACCAACATATCCCAGGATATGAGCAGTTTTTTCATTTAAAGGATACGACCTAATACTGTCAACTTCCAGATTTTTTTCATTTTTAAGCTCCAAATTCAGCCATTCTTCTCGACTGATTGAACGGAATTTATCTTTTGCCCCGGCACTTGATTCTTTGATTCGAAATCCCGGATTGTTTTGGGCAATTATTTTGCCGTTGCGGTCGTAAATGACTCCTCTAGGAGCGTGAATTACTTTGACCTGAATTCTGTTTGAATCAGCTAATTCGCGATTTTCTTTGCCATATGTCAGCTGAAGATGAAATAGTCTGAGAGATAAAGCAAAGAAAGTAAACAGAATAAAAATTATCAACACGACCCGCCGCCAGGGAGAAATAAGAGACGTTTTATTATTGTTATCCTCTGAAATACCAAATAATGACTCTGTCCACTCGACACTATCCGGATTTTCTTTCTGAAATGTTCCGGATTTAAGTGAGTATTTTTTTAATCCACTATCAAAAGCTCTGCCGAGGTGAAGTTTTTTCATAAGCAATATTTTTTTAAAATCAGACCCTTAATTTAATTCCTGGCTTAGCAACAAACCGGTCTTCCCATTCCCTGACTACGATATAAACAGGCAGAGCGATCATAGCTGAAATGACAGGATACCACCAGATCAGAGGAGTTTTTAAAAAGAAGTTTTCTATCCAGGAAACTGCTAATACCACTACCAAAGTGACAGGTATGACTGTTAGATAACGGGCAGTAATAGGCAGCAATCTTATGATATGCATAAGCAATACCACCATAAGCATTACGATTGGCCAAAAACCGAGATTGGCAGCTGATAAAATCCCCAAATATAATCCACCGGCTAATGCCAGATAATAATTTGACCGCTGATGTGAAGCATAACTGCGACAGATTAACAGAATTAAGCATAAATTAAGCGGGACAAAAGATGTTTGCAGTAAGGCTAATAAAAAAAATATAAAAATAAATAATTTCATAGTTTAATTGGTTATCACAAACACTAAGTCTAAATTAGCGATATCAAATATTGGTTTTACTTTGGCCTGTTTAAATACTTCTCCATCTTTGACAATAGTTTCTTCTACCTTTCCAATTACCAGTCCACGAGGTATTTCAACTTCAGTGCCAGCTGTATAAACCAGATCATTTTTTTCCAACGGATCTTCATGAATAACTTTATCAAGTAGCATTTCAGAACCAAATTGTCCGATTAAAATGCCTTTGGCTTTGCTGTCACTGTGCGAAGTAAACGCCGCAATCTTAACATCAGGATCTGTTGATAAAATAACTGTCGATTTTTTGGGACTTACTTCCTGGATCTGGCCGATATAATTATCTTTATAAATAACTGACTGACCTTTTTTTATTCCACTGTCACTTCCTTTGTCGATCACCAGCACCCGGCTGAGTCCAATCGGGCGGCTCGGGACTAAAGCAAATGTCTGTGCATCAAGCGTCCCCTGCTGCTCTAACTGAGCTTTTGTTTCAGCCAGTTTTTG
This sequence comes from uncultured Gammaproteobacteria bacterium, assembly GCA_964446685.1. Taxonomy (GTDB): domain Bacteria; phylum Patescibacteriota; class Microgenomatia; order Daviesbacterales; family UBA10151; genus CAZWRN01. Next base: position 172,513 of record CAYUPO010000001.1, read on the forward strand.
CTGGAGCTGGGAATTTTCTGACAGAACCTGTGCCAGCTGTTCTGATAAAGCTTTATTTTCCTGAGATGCTCTTCTGGCGACAAAAATAAATTCAAATTGTTTGCTTACCTGGGTGCTGGTTTTAAATAACCCGTACTGGATTGGAATAGTGATTTGCTGAAGCAATCCTTTGGGCCAGTTTAAGATTCCTGAACTATCACTCAGCAAAAGAATTAAAGAAAATATTAGTACTAAAAAAATGGTTTTAAAATCCTGCCGAAGAAGCGCAAACATTGTCTGTACTATACCATTAAAAGAGCCCAGGTTGAAGCTGGAGTGTGAGTGTTAAGGGGTAGGTATTAAGTATTAAGGGAGAGTTAATGCTGTTTTTCATAATACTTAATACTTCTCCCTTAATACTTCCTCTTTTCTACTTAATCCTTTATACTCTCATCAATCTATGACTTCCTTTCAGGAGCTGATTGCAAATAAGTGGGAACATCAAAAATTTGTTTGTGTCGGACTTGATCCTGATTATTCACTTTTACCCCGGGCTGTCAAAAAACCTGACTCAATTGAAGAATCCATTGTACTTTTTAACCTGGCCATCATTGATGCAACTGCCAGTCTGATCTGTGCCTTTAAACCTAATACTGCTTTTTATGAAGCTTATGGAATTGAAGGATGGAGTGCACTAAAGAAAACCTGTGACTATATAAAATCAACTTACCCCCACATGCCAATTATTTTGGATGCTAAAAGGGGTGATATCGAATCAACCAATATTGGTTATACCAAGATGGCTTTTGAATGGCTAAATGTTGATGCTATTACTATCCAACCTTATCTTGGACAAAAAGCGGTTCAGCCATTTTTAGATTACAAAAACAAAGGAATTATAATTCTTGCAAAAACTAGCAACAAAGGGTCGGATGAATTTCAGGATTTGACAGTTGCCAGAAAAAAACTATATAAGTATGTAGCAGAACAGGTTGTTACACACTGGAACAAAAATAAAAATTGTGCTTTAGTAGTTGGAGCAACTTATCCGGAAGAATTGGCAGAAGTCAGGAAAATTGTAGGAGAGATGCCGATCCTTATTCCGGGCATTGGTGCCCAAGGTGGTGATATTAAAAAAACGGTTCAAGCTGGTAAAAGCAAAACAGGCGGGATGATCATCAATAGTTCCCGAGGAATAATTTATGCCTCCGGCAAAAAAGACTTTGCCCATGCAGCGAAGTTGGCAACTGAGAAAATACATTTGGAAGTCAAAAAAAACTATGCAAATACCTGAAAGAAAAATGCAATTTTTAATTATTCCTTCTAAAAATGATGTATATGCTGAATCTGATGGAGCTTTAGCACCAGTTAAATTCATACCACAAGAAGATATTGCACCTTCTATCGAAAATGGTCATAGTACTTATCAAGATATGATATCTGAAACATTCTGCAGATTTCCAAGATGGTTTAATCCTGCTTTACCACCAGTCTTTATTCCGGGTGAAGTATTATATAGATCAATTTCACAACACCAAAATACGACTCCTCAGATACTGGAGATAACAAGTAACTAATAATGAATATTTCAGAAAAAATCGCCCAAATACTTTTAAAAATAAATGCTGTGACTTTGAGTCCTGCTAAACCTTATAAATATGCTTCAGGTATTCTGAGTCCTGTCTATACTGACTGCCGAATGGTGATTAGTTTTCCGAAAGAGAGAAAAATTGTCCGGGATGCGTATATTGAGATGATTAAAGAAGCTGGTGAGTTTGACGTTATTGCTGGTACTTCTACTGCCGGAATTCCGCATGCGGCTTTTATTGCTGAAAAAATGGGACTACCAATGGTTTATGTCAGAGGCAGAGGAAAAATGAAAGATCATGGCAAAGGGAAACTGATTGAAGGTGTGGTCAAAAAAGGAGACAAAGTAGCGATCATTGAGGATCTTATTTCAACAGCAGAAAGCTCATTGGACACTGCTACCACTTTGCGAGAAGCCGGCTGCAAAGTGACTCATGTTTTTGCAATCACTACTTATGGCATGGATAAATCAGTTCAAAATCTGAAAGAAAATAAATTAAAACTTAAAAATCTGACCTCATTTGCAGACACAGTTAAAATGGCTGAAAAATTAAAAATGATCAGTCAGCAGGAAAAAGAAGTGATTTTAGAATGGACCAAAGACACCAGCGGCTGGGGAAAGACAATGGGTTTTGAGTAATATGGAAATGCTTCGACTCGAAGACTCGCTCAGCAAAGAAATTTGTTGTAGCCTTGAGCCTAAATATATTTATTTCCTGAGCGTAGTCGAAGGAATTCCTATTAAGATATGAGTAACATTCATCGTTTTCCGGGTTTAATAGACACTCATGTTCATTTACGTGAACCTGGGAGTATGCAAAAAGAGGATTTTGAATCTGGGACTCGGGCTGCTATTGCCGGCGGGTATACAACAATTATTGATATGCCAAATAATCCGGATTCTATTGTGACTCCGGAACTGTTGCAAGACAAAATAACCCGGGCTGAAGGAAGGATCTCTTGTGATCTGGGATTTCATTTTGGTGGAGCTTTAATGGCTTCCACTTATTTTAATGAGGTAAAAGAAAAAGTTTTTGCTCTTAAAGTGTATATGAATCACACCACCGGAAATCTTCTGATTGAAGATGACAGTGAACTGGATATTATTTTTTCCAAATGGCCAAAAGAGAAAGTGTTGATGGTACATGCCGAAGGAGAGACTTTAGAAAAAGCTGTTGGTTTAGCCAAAAAATATGGCAACAAACTGCATGCTTGCCATGTTTCTTTAAAAAGGGAAATTGAATATATTAAATCACTCAAACTACAGGGAATGCCAATCACCTGTGAAGTTACCGCTCATCATTTATTTTTAACTGATCAAGATGCCAAACGACTGGGGGCGTATGGGTTCATGAAACCAAATCTGGCATCTGAGGAAGATGTTAAAGCTCTGTGGGACAATATTGATGTCATAGATATCATCGCTTCAGACCATGCTCCTCATACCAAAGAAGAAAAAGACAATGGCAACCCTCCCCCATTTGGTGTTCCAGGTCTGGAAACCACGCTGGTTCTTTTAACAAATGCCTTTCATCAGGGGAAACTTTCACTGGAAAGAATAGTTGAACTCACTCATGAAACTCCAAAAAAAATCTTTAATATTCCAACTCAGGAAGACACTTATGTTGAAGTAGATCTGGACCAGGAATACACCATCGATAATTCACAAATTCTATCAAAATGCGGCTGGACACCATTTGCCGGTATGAAAGTAAAAGGCAAAATAATCAGAGTGGTGCTAAGAGGTATAGTTGTGTTTGATGGCGAAAATATTAAAAATACAAACTTAGGCAAAGTAATTTATCCACATATATGAGTAGAGAAAGACAACGTAAGCTTCGTGTGTACTATAACGAAGCAGGAAATAATCTTAATTTTTATTACTCCAAAAGAAATCTTGATAAGGCTATCGGAGTATGGGTTACTCCAGATATCGTTGCCGGGATTTCTCCTAATGGAAGAGTTATTTGTTGGCAGGTAAATGATCCTTCGCAAACGTTAAAAAGATATCTTCAAGATTCAGATCCCCCTATTTTAAATCCAGGATTCTTCTGGAAAAAAGAACTTGACCAACAGAGAATCGAACAAATCTTAAAACAAAATCACACTACTAATTCTTTTATATCAACATGGTTATTATATTATTCATCAATTCCATATGAACGACGATAAATATATTCGCAAAGTTCAAACTTCTGTTACCAATTTTATTTACTGCGGTGATGAATTTTTAATGTTAAAGCGGGGTGCTCACAAAAGGATTGATCCAAACAAATTAAATGGTGTCGGAGGGAGAGTTGACCCTGGTGAAGATATGTTAAATGCAGTCATTCGTGAAACTGAGGAAGAGACTGGTATAAAAGCAAATTTTGACCAGGTTGAATTTGCCGGGCTTCTTAAAATTGAGGGTGGTTACGATGAAGATTGGGTAGTCGGAATTTTTAAAATTAAAGTAAGCTCAAAAGATATCCCTATTGGAAATAAAACGGATGATGGAGAGCTGATGTGGCTGCATCAGGATAAAGTGCTTGACAGTGAGTATCAATTAATAGATGATCTGAGATATTATTTTAAAGACATGGTAGAAGGCAAAAACTTTTTGTTTATGAATGCCCAAATGGATAAACAGGAAAAAGTAACCGACTTTAGAATAAGCAAATTGACAAAGTCTTAAATTAGAATTAAGATCGCAAAACATATGGATGAAAAATTTCTTAAACAACTAAAAACAGTAATAACAGAAGTTATTGATGAGAAATTAGAACAGAAGCTTGATGAAAAACTTAAACCTCTTCACGGAGAAATTGCCCTCTTAAAAAAATCTATCCGAGATATCGATATGCAGTCCATGAAATTAAGTTTGCAAGCTGATACACATTCAAAAGATTTAGCTAGAATTGAAAGTAAAGTTGAACAACTTCAGCAATCAACAGATTCAGTCATTTCTGATATCTCAGATTTACAAAGTAAAAATGATGCCACATATGATCTTGTCAAAATTGTTTATGAAAAGATGGGCGATTGGCAGCAAGAAATCAAAACTATTAAAAAACATATTAGTTTACCTACCACACTCTAAATGGCAAACATATTAAGACATCCAAAGCAACCTGAATTTATTTATGATATTACTCTTCCCTGGGAAGAAGTAATTAGCAAAAAACCGATCTGGAAATCCGGTAAATTTCCTCCCCTACCAAAACAAAAAAAATATACTTTTTTAGGTAAAAAATTAATTTCTCCAATTGTAATTGCGGCAGGTCCGGCTTCCGGTAAACTTTGGACAGATTTTTATTTTAAAATGGGCTATGGAGCGATCGTCCAAAAAACCAGAAGAACTACTCCCCGATTGGCAAATAAAAATCCTAATATTGCAGTTGTAACATCCAAAGAACCACTAACCCGCAAATCTATTGCCAAAGGAGTTTCGGCTAGTTTAAATGAAAAAGACTGGAATGAGTTTCATTCAATTACCAATTCTTTTGGCAACGCTTCCAAACCTTTACTGGACTGGGCTATCGAACTCCGGTCACAAACTAAAGGCGTTGGTGAAGGACAAATGCTGGGCTGCTCTGTTACGGCAACATTTCTGGAAGAACCAAATTCGAAAAAATATCTAAAATCATCAACTCCTGAAACACTGATTGTGGAAACAGCGTTAGATCTGCTGATGGGTGCATCCGCCGCTGTTACCAATGGAGCTGAGTTTATTGAGTTTAATCTGGCTTGTCCAAATGTGACAGAAAATAATGCTGAAGGTGAAATGTTTCAGGATCCAAAACTGGTAGCTTATACATTGGCAGAATTTAAAAGAAGATTTCCTGATGTTCCAGTTGGATTTAAATTTGGTCTTTATAAAACCAAAGAACAAATGAAAAAAGTGTTTGCAGCTGCTGGAGATAATTTAGACTATGTTTCAGGTGTTAATGCCATTGCCACCAAAGTTCATGATGGTAAAGGTAACGATATTTTACCCGGTCGAAGTGTCAGTGGTGTTTGCGGCAGTGTGATGAAAGAGATTGCATTAGAAGAAATCCAGTGGGCAGCGGAGATCAGAAAAGAGCAAGGACTTAAATATGAAATATTGGGCGGAGGCGGAATTATCGAACCAAAAGATGTCAAACAGTTTTTGTCAGCCGGAGCCGATGCAGTTCAGGTTGCAACCATCGCTTTGGCAAATCCATTGTTTGCTTACGAATATTCAGCTTGAAAATGACACATAATATAATTATTAAAATATGATTCCAGGTGAACATCTATCTTCAATTGCAAGAGAAATTAAAAGAAAAACAATCTACCGCAATTCTGGCGGAGAACCAACCCCATCTCCTCGGACTGCTGCCCTACTTAAGATGTTTCTCAATTCTATATCAAATAATCCTTTACTGGAAACAGAATATAAACAACCTCTCAGAATAGATTTTGGTCTACATACCTTGGATGAAGCATCGGCAACTCTAACCGCTAATTCTCCTAGGATAGGAATTCATGCAATCAGTGGAAGATTTTTAGAAGTACATCCCCCGTCCATAATCTTGGCAAGTAAAGATCTTGTTGTAGTGACTCCTGAAGTTGATCCTATTTTGTTTCCAGGTGGATATTTGACATCTTCAATAAAAGATTGGGAACATCCTGCTGACTGGATTAATAATTTACATCACATGGAAAATGTGTTTGATATGAGTTTAGTCCCTACCAATAGTGAGTTACAGCGAACCACGCACCAGCAGTTTAGAATGGCTTTAATAAGCTGCGGCTTACTTTAATCCTCCGGTAACTCTGACTTTAGCCAGTAGATCAAGATTGTCCAGCAATTTGTAGCATCCTCTGACTACTGTTGTCAGTGGGTCATCGGCTACCCAGACTGGGATTTTTGTTTCATTGGAAATTCTTTTATCTAATCCCCTGATCAATGACCCTCCTCCTGTAATAACAATTCCTCTTTCTAAAATATCTGATAACAGCTCTGGTGGTGTTTCTTCTAATACTTCATGGATGGCTGTTATTATCTCTCCCAGTGTTTCTGATAAAGCTTCCCGGACTTCGATCGAGGTGATCTTGATTGATTTAGGCAGACCTGATGCCAGCTCGCGACCTCTGACAACTGCATCTCGCTCTTTTTCAAGCGGAATTGCTGAAGCAAGTTCCAGTTTGACGTCTTCAGCTGTTCTTTCACCGATAATCAAGCCGTATCTGGTTCTCATATAAGAAATAATATCCAGATCCAGTTCATCTCCGGCTGTTCTTAAAGATCTATTTAATACCATCCCGCCCAATGAAATAACCGCAATTTCTGTTGTTCCACCGCCAATATCAACGATCATATTTCCCTCAGGTTCTTCAATATTCATATCAGCTCCGATAGCATCCGCCATTGGTTCTTCAATCAGATAGGCTTCACGAGCACCAGCTGAAATTGCTGCATCCTGCACCGCCCGGCGTTCGACCTCAGTCACCCCGGAAGGGATACCAATTACGACTCTGGGACGGGGAATTTTAGGAAATCTGCCGGGAGTCTGATGAACTTTTTGGATAAAATGTCGGAGCATTGCTTCGGTTGTCTCAAAGTCTGAGATCACTCCGTCCCGCAGAGGTCTGACAGCTTCAATCACTGCTGGAGTTCGGCCGATCATTCGTTTGGCCTCGGTACCGATTGCCAATACCTGTTTGGTTTTTTTGTGAATTGCCACAACCGATGGTTCGCGGATCACAATTCCCTTGCCTCTGACCGCCACCAGGGTGTTTACTGTGCCTAAATCAATACCAATATCATATGAAAAATAGGACCAGAATTTGTTGAACATGTGGAGTGCAGTGTAACATATTTAGCAGTGCCTTTCAGCAGCTGGGCTTATCAGATGCCAACAACTGCATCACTTAAAGCCAGGACCGAACGGATCGCCAGCAGCAGAAAAATAGTTCCGATTAGAGTTAGCAGAGCAATGGAAAAAGCCGAAGAATATTTTTTTTCTGTCTGAATGGTTTGATGAAGTAAATTAACAATTCCTAAATAAATATTTATACCCCCTAAGAGTAAAATAAAACCGAAAAGAAGGTAGATGCTGCCATTTACCTGAGGCATTAATGAACTTCCGGATTGACCAAAGTAATCAGCAAAAAAAGCGCCAAACCACAAACCGCCGATTGTCATTTGAATAATTCCTAAACTGAGTACCATCAGATTTTTAATGAAAAACATATTACGAGTATACAAGAAATATATTTAAAATGAGAACAATTTCAAAATAACAAACAACAAATTACAAACAAATTCAAAATAATAAATTTAAAATACACAAACCTCTAGATTTTGGAACTTATTTATTTGAATTTTAAATATTGTTTGTTATTTGATATTTTGGATTTGTAATTTTTACTGCGGAGCAGGAACTTGTTCACTGCGAGCAGGTAAATGGATGATTTGGATCATTTTTAACCATTCCGCCCCATTCAACTACATTAAAACTGGAAGCTTGAAGCTTTAAGCTTTTAGCTTCTAGCACTGGCGACTCCACCTGTTTTGGAGCATCTAGTCTTTCAAAATATATTCTGACCCGATTGACTGAATCTGGTTTTGGGGTAATTTCCAGTTTTTCTATCTGATCTATATTTTTTTGATCCATTACTCCCACGAAATAATAAGGAGATTCAGTTAAGGCTTTGTTCCAATATTCTATAAAATCTGTCATTTGCTGATTGTTCAGACCCAATTTGGGTAGTATCTGGCGGTAAAGCGGCTCTAGCTCACTCCGAGAAACGACCCATCCTTTAGCTGGTTTTTGAATCACTTCATCATAAATTTTTGATTCATAGTAGAGATAGTTGAAAGGTTTATCATAAATCGTGAATCTTGAATCATAAATCTTTCCATCGGGGTAGGCATCGACTGTCCAACCGGTTTTATGATCATATTGCGGATCGGTATAGGTCAGAAAGCCTTGTGGGAAAACTTTAACATTGACTGTCATTTTTTCTGGAGGATACAAATAGACAGCTGGTTTACATCCGGATGACAAATACATAATTTTTATTTTTTGCTTGTCAAAAACAAAATATTCCAGTTGTAACTGCTTATTATCCTGGCTGGGATTTTGTGATGGAATCACAACACGGCTAAAATAAGCCGAATTCATGTCCGAATCTTCAATATCAGCTTCTTCTGTACACTGAAAAGAATTTGGTTTTACAGGCGGTTTATCAGTCTGCTTATAAATATCAACAACCAGGATTTTTTTACCATTAATTAACAACTCTCTTGGCTTATCCTGCTTATCCAAATGCTGCAAAAAAATAATACCATGGTCCATAAACAAAACCTCATTCACTTCCTGATTGTTGACCATTGTATATGCGCCTGATCTTCCGGTAGGCCATATTACTTGTCGCTTCCCCCCAGGGGTTTGTAAAAAAACATCTGAATTAATAAAATGAAACCAATTTTCACCTACTTCCTGAAAAGGCACGTTAGCTTTAATCATTTCATATTTCTTTATTGGCCCTAAATTAACACTATCTACAAATCCCCCATTATTACCATCACCATCAACCTGATAATTACTAGTTATAGCGTAGTCAGGGGCGTCGATAGTAGGGTAACCATCAGGAGGATCAGAACAGATACTGCCAATATTTTCACCGCTGTTAAAATTGCTAAAAGTTCTGGGATACATAAAAAAAGTTAGTAACAATAAAAAAACTATTAGGGACGGGGCTATAAAACTGAGAGATGTAGCAATAATTTTCATTTATTTCCTAAACAATTTATTTAAATTTTGTTTTCATTTTTAAACAATCTCACTGCGAAGCAGGAACTTGTTCACTGCGAGCAGTTCGATAAACTCACTGTGAACAGGTAAAGGGGTGATTCGGATCATTTTTGACCATCCCTCCCCACTCCACAACATTAAAGCTAGAAGCTTGCAGCTTAAAGCTTTTAGCTTCTAGTACTGGCGACTCCACTTGTTTTGGAGTATCTAGTCTTTCAAAGTAAATCCTGACTCTGTTAATACTATCTGGCTTTGGTGTGATCTCCAGTCTTTCAATCTGATCAACATTAGATTGATCAATGATACCGACAAAATAGTAAGGTGAGTATGGGAGAGCCTTTTTCCAATAATCAACAAAATCTTTGATCTGAACTTCATTTAGCCCTAACTGCGGCAATAGTGTTTCTAATCTTGTATGAAGCGGACCAAACCATTCACTTGACTCCTGACTCTTGACACTTGACTCACTTTGAATCACCCAACCTTTAGTTGGTTTTTTGATTACTTCATCTCTGACCTTCGATTCAAAATAAAGATAAGGATAGGTTTTAGGTTGTAGGTTGTAGTTGGTAGATATTTTCCCATCTGGGTAAGCATCGACTGTCCATCCGTTTTTGCTGTCATATTGGGGATCGGTGTAAATTAAAGTACCCGCCGGATAGACCTTAACATTAATTAGCATTTCTTTCGGTGGATATAAATAAATAGCCGGTTTACAGTGAACTGGCCAGGTTGCTCCTTGAGTAAATACAAACCACTCAAGCTGCAGCTGTTCATGATTTTGACTTGGTTCTTGACTGGGTATCATAACTGATTGTGGAGTAATTTCTGAATCTTCACGACATTTAAAAATATCATCAATAGTATAATTTTTAGTTGTATCTTCAAAAATTCTTTTGTCCTGATAGAAATCAACTGAATATATATTAACCCCGTTTGCCCCTTGTCTAATAGTTTTTGGGTCCTTATTGGCAAACATTAGAAATCCCATATTCCGGACATATTTTCGACCTATGGAAAGATCAATTTCACCCCACCGGCTAGGAAAAAACATTTCATATCCCGGTCTTTGAGGAATTTCCCCACCTGCTACTGTATGAGGCCATATATTTGAACCAGCTACCGCTAAGAAATAATCACCTTTGGGGTCTTTGTCTGGTACCGGTACATTTTTTCTAACCAGTACATAATCTGCTTTTAAAACAGGATCAGGTCCACCATATATCGGTTCTCCGCCACTAAAATCAGCCTCTGCAGGCATAAAAACATCTTTGATTGCCGGCAGCTGCTCTAAAATTATTCCGGGTTCAACAGCATCACCAATATTACAACCTTTATCAGGGACTGAGGGCGAATATTTTCGGGGGATTAGGAAAAAAACTAAAATTGCCACAAAAATGGCTACTAACGAAGCAATAATAAATCCCTGTTGACTGTTAAAAGCTTTTGCAATGGGGGCAGAAATTTTCATTTATATTAAATTATAGTCTATTACGACTGGACTCACTGCGAGCAGTTCGATAAACTCACTGTGAACAGGTGAATGGATGATTTGGATCATTTTTAACCATCCCACCCCATTCAACTACATTAAAGCTGGAAGCTTGAAGCTTAAAACTTTTAGCTTCTAGCACTGGCGACTCCACCTGTTTTGGTGCATCTAGTCTTTCAAAATATATTCTGACCCGGTTGATTGAATCTGGTTTTGGAGTAATTTCCAGTCTTTCTATCTGATCAACATTTGATTGATCAATTATTCCAATGAAATAATATTGTGAATAGGGCAAAGCTTTTTTCCAGTAATCAACAAAATCTTTAGTCTGAACTGTGTTGAGACCTAACTGAGGCAATATTGATTCTAATCTTGTCTGAAGAGGACCAAACCATTCACTTGACTCACTTTGAATAACCCAACCTTTAGTTGGTTTTTTAATAATCTGATCGGGTACTTTAGATTCAAAATAGAGATAAGGATAGGTTGTAGGTTGTAGGTTGTAGTTGGTAGATATTTTGCCATCTGGGTAGGCATCGACTGTCCAACCGGTTTTACTGTCATATTGCGGATCAGTATAAATTAAAGTTCCTGCAGGATGAACTTTAACATTAACCAGCATTTTTTCCGGAGGGTACAGATACACTGCGGGTTTGCAATGCGGTGTCCACCAGGCTTGAAGTAAAACTGTTTTATTATCAAATAAAAACCATTCTAACTGTAGTTGCTCGTTTGTATCACTTTCTTGCTGCTCTGGCCAGACGACACCACTAGCTTTGAATACTACATTTTCTAATTGACCATTAGTACCGGCATCGATACAGTTTAAAACCCAATCAGGTAATGGTGGAAGATCTACTGCTTTATAAATATCAGCCGTCGCTAAAATTTTTTTATTTCCGGACACAATTATGCTACCTGTTGGTAATAAATTAAAGTCATTGTCAGCATAAAAAAGATAAAGTAATCCATAATCAGCAAATACCATTCGATTTTCTCCACCAATAGTTGAAGGAAGCTTGTAGGATTGACCCTGTTCGCCATTTGGTACTTTTTTGATAAATTTTTGTCCCGTACTATCTGTGTATTTTTCGGCATATTGCTCAAAAAAATGATGCCCAAGACGGTTTTCGACCAAACTATAATCTATTAACACCGCTTTTTTAACCATTTTATACTGCCTGGTTTCATTCAAATTAATGCTACTCGTTGTATAAGTAGGAGCCTCTACAACAGGAGCATTTGGATCATTAACCATACTTTGGCAATACTGCATACCACTAGCCACTGGTGTTTCACCTGGAGTTGACGGAGTATATTTTCGGGGGATTAGGAAAAAAATTAAAATTGCCACAAAAATGGCCACAAATGAGGCAATAACAAATCCCTGCTGATTTTTATAAGCACGGGAAAGCTGGACAGGAGTTTTCATCTACAGCAAAATTATACCCCAAGCTCTTGCCTTGGTGAAACAGTTAGATTAAGATATCTGAAACAATGGCATCACGGATTTTACGATTCTCTTTTTATACTTTATTTATATTTACGCCTCTGTTTTTTACCCGTTTTAATAATGAACTGTTTGAATTTAATAAAATGTTGCTGGTATATGGGCTGACTGTCCTTATTACTGGTAGTTGGATTTACCAGATGGTGGCGGAGAAAAAATTATTGTTTAAAAGAACTCCGCTGGATTTACCTTTATTTCTTTTTTTCATAAGTCAGATTCTTTCAACTATTTTTTCGATTGATCCGCATACTTCAATCTGGGGGTATTACTCCAGGCTAAATGGCGGACTTTTATCAATTGCGGCTTATCTAATTTTATACTGGGTCTTTGTTTCCAATTTTAACAAATCAGATATCAGCCGTTTTCTAAAAGCGATGGTTTTGGGAGGTGTTCTTGTTGCACTCTGGGCTATTCCGGAACATTTTGGTTATTCCCCTTCCTGTGCAATCTTGGTTGGCAGATTTGCGGCTGACTGCTGGGTGCAGGATGTTCAGGCTAGAGTTTTTGCAACTCTGGGCCAACCAAACTGGCTGGCCGCTTACATGGGGATGCTGCTTTTTCCGGCTATCTATTTGTTTATAACTGAAAAAGTTTTAAGCAAAAAAGCGTTGTATTACCTGGCTGCAATACTTTTTTATATGGCATTTACTTTTACTTTTTCCAGAGGGGGAATGTTGGGTGTAGTTGGAGGTGTAGCTGTCTTTGGGGTACTGGCTTTTATTCAATCCTTTAAACATTTATTTTCAAATACTTCAACTATTCCGCGGAAAGAATCTTCTGAATTTAAACTCGCCAGCTTAATAATTATTAGTTTTATTTTGGTTAATTTGCTTTATGGTTCGGCATTAACTGGCTCATTTAGACTGATCAGGGAAAATGCTCCCCCACCGCGTCCGGCCATTGCCGGAGGAACTCAGCTGGAAAATGGCGGAACTGAATCCGGCAAAATCCGACTGATTGTCTGGCGGGGAGCCCTGGAAGTTTTCAAAAAATATCCAGTTTTCGGATCAGGAGTTGAGACATTTGCCTATTCATATTATATGTACCGGCCGGTCGAACATAATCTGGTATCTGAGTGGGATTTTTTGTATAACAAAGCACATAATGAATATCTTAATTATCTGGCTACAACAGGCACTGTTGGGTTTTTGACATACATTCTGATGATAGTGGTGTTCAGTTTATGGAGTGTTTTGAGATTGTTTAATAAACAATTAACTTTTTTTAGCTCTAACTTCAGATTTAAACTTTCAGATTCACTAAAGTCGCTGACATCTGATGAATATCTCCTGATTGCCTGTTTACTTGGTGGATATGTGTCTTATTTGATTCAAAACTTTTTTGGCTTTTCGGTGGTGATGATCGCTGTTTTGTTTTATCTTTTTCCCGCTTTTGCATTTCTGACAGTCGATGAAGCAGAGCAAAAGAGAGGAGACAATCTATCGTCTACTTTAGATTATTTACGTTCAGCTGTTTTATTTATTTATAAGCGGAATATTTATACCAATGCAGTCAAAATAGTGATTGTTTTGTTTAGCGCTTATTTATTTATTTCTGTGATTAACCTCTGGCGGGCAGATGTATTTTACAAAATTGGTTCAGATGCATCGGATACAAATGATGCCTCTGCAGCATACAACTCTCTACTGACCGCTTATGAGATAAATTCCAGTGAGCCACTCTATCAAAGTGATTTTGGCAATGTCGCAGCTTCTGCCGCTTTAGCATTAACCGAAACAGATGCCACAAAAGCAGCCGAACTTAAAGACCAGTCAATTTTATTTACTGAAAATGCACTCAGTAAAAGCCCGGCCAATGTCTCACTCTGGAGAACTGCCATCAGAACTTATTATGTATTATCAATTATGGATCCTCAGTATGAAGGCAAAACTATTGAAGTGATAGATGAGACTATTAAAAGAGCACCGACAGATCCCAAACTTTATTACAACAAAGCATTGATTTTGTCTCAGCAAAATAAAAATGATCAGGCAATTCAAAATATGCTGGAGGCGATAAAGTTAAAACCAAATTATAGAGAGGCAAAAATAAGTCTGGGGGATTTGTATATTAAAAATAAACAGCCTGAGAAAGCAATTGCTGAACTCAACAGCGTTTTGGAGATGATTCCAAATGATCCAGATGCAATGGCCAAGTTGGAAGAAGCGACAGCAGAAAGTAACCTGTAACATGCAAAACGATAGACAAATCACTGGAAATTTACTGACTTTTTTTTCGTATCTCGTTTTGCGTATCACTTATCATTACCTATGAAACAACTTGGCGCATTACTAGCTGAAAAGAAGAATCCGGAACGACCGAAAAATCTACACACTGAATTCCAGCAATTTGGAGTTTATCTGGCTGAAACTCTGGAAGACACTAAACATTATTCTCTTTATATTAAACTGGCTAAAACATATCCCCGGATTATGCTGGAAGATGCATTAAGTTTTGTTAAAGGATCCAGTAATGCCAGATCAAAAGGCAAACTGTATATGTGGAAACTAAAACAGCTGAAAGAACAAGCCAAAGATACAGCCGTCATCTCTACTACTGAGTAATTACTAGGGAATAGTTTTTTTTCTGCAAAGGAATAATCTGATATTCATTGTCATTAAAATAAGTATTCACCTCATCAAAAGTAAAATTCGCTCTTCCCGGTTGTAGTGCTTCAAAAACCATTAAGATTAATTCCTGATTAGCCCCTTTTGTCTGAAGTAATGGATCAAATTCCTGATCAAATTTAATATATCCAGTTGCCACTTTAGACATTTTATTTTCCCCTAACAGTGGCTTTAGCGATTCTAGTTTGACAAATTTTTCTGGATACTGAATAACTCCTTTTAAACTTAACCCAGCTTTTTTGTCAGATCTGATGGCAAGTATTAATCTGATTTTGTCTCCTACTTTAGCAGTTTGCGGTCCAAGCAAAGATATATTCTGTATCTCCTCTATATGATCAGCACTTACTGGAGTTTTTTGATATTGTTTATTAAGCAAAGTATCTTTTAGAGGAAACATCCAGGCCACAAATAAAAATGCCACCACTCCCAAAGCTGCAACAGACAGAGCTATTTTAGGAAATTTTTCCGGATGCAGAAATTTATCCAATTCTCTTTTATTGAAGTCAACCAAATACTGACTAAGATAATTTGATTCAGGATCTGGTCTTGATTGATTGGCCATATGTTTCATTAATTAACTGAGGTTATATTTATGCTACATTTTTACGCGATATTTTGCTAGAATGCTTCTCATGCATGTCTTACAAGCACCTGATCAGAAATTGCGGGTCAAAACAAAAACAATTAAAAAGGTAAATCCTGAGTTACTCAAAACGTTTAAGGAGATGATTAAACTGACTAAAACATTTGTCGACCCTGAGGGTGTTGGACTGGCCAGTACCCAGGTGGGACTTGATGGAAGTTATTTTGTCGGTATGCAGCCAGACAATAGTTTTAGAGTTTATATTAATCCGGTGATAATCAAATTATCCAAACAGACTAAAATAATGACAGAAGGCTGTTTATCTATCCCAAATTACTGGGGAGAAGTCAAAAGACATACCTGGGTGGACGTCAAATATATGAATGAAAATGGCGACATAATCAAAGAAAGATTAAAAGGATTATCAGCTCATATTTACCAGCATGAATGTGATCATCTGGATGGTAAACTGTTTATGGATCATATTCTCCAGCAAAAAGGCAGACTTTTTAAAGTAGTAGGCAAAGATAGAGCCGGTGGAGATATTTTTGAAGAAGTACCTTTGTAAAGTATATGTGCTATTTGATGAATGTCATTGCGAGGAGTCATCGACGAAGCAATCTCTAAAAATCACTTAGCAGCTTGGTTACTGTTAGAGATTGCTTCGTCACTCGAAGACTTGTTCCTCGCAATGACGTTGAGGTTACTATGAAATCTAAACTAAAAATTATCTTCTTTGGAACTCCGGATTTTGTAGTTCCAGTTCTGGAATCTTTACATCAAAATTTCGAGCTAGTTAGCGTAGTTACTACTCCTGATGCAATAGTTGGCAGGAAACAGATTTTAACCCCAACTCCGGTTGCCCAGAAAGCAGAAGAATATGACATTCCTGTTTTTAAACCTGTCCAATTAACTGATTCACTGGTTAACCAATTAACTGCCTTATCACCAGACCTGTTTATTGTTGCGTCTTTCGGGAAAATCATCCCTCAAAATATTCTCGACATACCGGTAAAAGGATCAATTAATATCCATCCATCAAGACTTCCTTTATATAGAGGCGCCTCCCCTATTCAATCTCAGATTTTGGATGGTGTGACAGATAGTGGAATTTCATTTATCCTGATGGACCAAGAAATGGACCACGGCCCGATTATTCAGCTTTCAGCTTTTAGCTTCCAGCTTTCAGATACGTTTCAGTCTCTTCATTACTCAATGTTTAAATCTGCAGCGGAAGAGCTACCGGAGGTCATTGAGGGATTTATTAATGGAACTTTAAAACCGGTTGAACAAGATCACAAGAAAGCTACTTTTTGTGGACATATAACCCGGGAATCAGGCTATTTTGACATTGAAAATCCACCAAGTAAAGAAAAATTAGACCGAATGATCCGAGGCTACTATCCCTGGCCAACAGCCTGGACAAGGTGGAAAATCAAGCGTCAAGTATCAGGTGTCATGAAAGAAGAAGAAAAAATTGTTAAATTTCTGCCTAATCCAGCTTGTCATCCTGAACTTGTTTCAGGATCTACCAATTTAACTGATCAGAATAAACAAAATGATAAATATTTAATGCAAATGGAAGGCAAAAATCCAGTGACTATAAAAGAATTCTTAAATGGATTCAAAAGCTTTCCGTTAAAAGACCTATAGTTGATTTTACTGCTCGTTTACACTATACTTGATAGCTATGTCAGTTGAATCTCCAAAAACTCAAGTACTCTTTTCATTTGGCTCCCATGGGCCTGACTCAGTACCAAATCTAGCTTCTCTAGCGAAAACTTTGCAAAGTTTTTACTTGCCTAATGGGAAGAACACTTATTTTAGAGAAGAAGCTAATATGCCTCCGTCTGTAAATCAGCGAATGGTAGGGAATGCTTTTGAGCCATCTTATTTAAAAACCTATTTATATGCAGTTACATCCTTTATGACAGGTAAATCTGTACCAGATCAAGCAGATGTTGATGAGGTATATACTCGTGAACTTGGAAAACCGGAAAACATTTTTCTATTTCATGAAATTGGCATGATTGATGACTTAAAAAAACGGTTTCAGTTGCATGTTCAAGCTGAGTCTTCTTTAACTGACAAACAGTCCTTAAAATCAGAAACCCAGTTCAAACATCTTTCTAAGATCAGGAATCAAGGTCTCGCTTTAGCCAAGGCTGGAAAAGTTGATGCAGCACTCCTTTATGAAAAGCAGGCTATTGTTACGATGGCAGCCAATTCGTCTAATAGGAATAAATCTATACGATATGCCTTATCAAATGCAATTAAAAGTGACTTAGCAACGAATAATGATAGCCGAATTGCCATTCGTTTAGGTACTGCTCATGATAATTTATTTGATCAAATTACGGCGGCCACCCGAAAACATGGTGACAGGGTTGGGATATCACGAACTTATGATGGTGGAGTAACTGATCCGTCGCAAATATATCTACCATTTGATGAGCTAACTCGTACCATTGAAATAAACCCCTCATTTAAACTAACATCTTTAGACACTTTACGTTCACTTACCGGAGTATTGGTTGATTTGCATTATCGTAGCGTTCGACCAGATCTGACATTGCTTCAGCGCAGAACTCTAGTCAAATCCGCTCTTTTGGCAGGAGGCGAAGTTGAATTAAAATCCCTAATTATAGCAACGCTCTAGTCTGTATTATTAAAAAAATATTAAATTTTAAAAAAGAATCAGTTAAGCTTGTACTGGAGTTTCTATTCTTGGGTTATTGATATTCCAGACCATTTTGGCGAGTCTGAGGCATTTGGTGCAGTATTTTTTGCCTTTAAAGGTATGTAAATTTGGGCTTTGGGGTTTTTTGACTATTTGAGCTCTTAGAGGCCATTCTGAAGCACCGGAAGAACCCTTCTGGTGACGAGACCATGTTCGCATAACTGTCTTTTTTCCACAATTTAAACACATTGCCATTTGATTTAAAGTTTCCTTTGCTTTTTAGCTTCGACTAGGATACCATAGATCCCAAGGAATTGCAAAAGGCAATTGGCTAAAGAATTTTTAATTTGAAATCTAAAATTTGAACTGAAATCTAGAAATTTTCAAATTTAAATTTTAAAACCTTTCAAATTGAATTCAAATTTCAAATTGTGAATTTCAAATTACTCTATGAGTGCTGAATACTTAACTATCTCCATTCTGGTCATGCTTTTCTCGGTGATTGTGCATGAGGTAATGCATGGTGTTGCAGCACTTTATTTTGGCGACAGGACAGCGGAAAGAGCTGGAAGACTGACTCTCAATCCGATCCCGCATATTGACCCGATAGGGACTATCTTGCTACCAGCCTTACTTTTGTTAAGTGGTTCCCCTGTTTTATTTGGCTGGGCCAAACCAGTGCCTGTGAACCCTCTCCATTTTAGTAATTTACGTCTGGGTGAACTGGTGGTTTCGGCTGCTGGTATTTTGTCTAATTTTGCCTTAGCTATTGTCGGGGCACTCCTTTATCACTTTGCAGTCAACTTTTATCCGGTTCCTCTTTTGATTCAAATTGCCTATTTTATGGTTAACATTAATTTACTGTTAGGGGTCTTTAATCTAATACCTATTCCTCCGCTTGATGGATCCAAAATTCTGATGTCACAGTTGCCGTACACTGCTGCCAGAGAGTTTTCCCGGATTGAACCATATGGCTTTTTTCTGATCATGGCGCTTAGTTTTATTCAGCTGGGAGGACAGTCTATTTTGACAACTTTTCTCTCCTTTGGAACAGGTATTTTAAGGTTTCTGCTGGGGGTTGGATAATACTCTAACAATTTACTTACAAACTTACTTTTCAGGCACGAATTCATCTATTTATCCTACTGTAAGAAGCTGTTTTAAGTTTGACTTTTGGCCTATTTTTGACTATCATTTGGACATCCTTAACAGGATATAGGGATTGAAAAAAATCCGCTGATTTCATTTACTTGAAAGCAGAATTTGCCTACTTTGTCCGACTATTTGTTGAGGCTATTTTTCCTCTACAAGTAACCGAGTAGGGGGTCCATTATTCTTTCAAAAGACCTTGGTCTAATGAAGAGGATTCCCACCTAAATATTCGGGGAAAAAGCCTCAATCATGACGGCTAAGTAGGCAAGAAATTATACAAAAACTAGCCGCCCAAGTTGGGAGACTAGTTTTTTTTTGTTAAATGTAATGATTTTCCTAAATTGGATCGGGCAATGAATAAATTTCTAATGTCTCTTCATTTCATTCAGAGCCGACAATGGGAATAAGATCGTTCGCTTTGCTCACTAACCTTTCTTTTTGCTTCACAAAAAGTCGTCCCTGCTTTCTAATTTTTTTTTTAGTAAACTTGCTAATTAAATTTAAATATAGAGAATTAAGTTTTTTTGATAAATCGCAGATCAGATTCCATAACTGTGTCTTTGATTTAAAAAACTCATCTTTCAGATAATTTTTTTAAATCAGAGCCGACAATGGGAATCGGACCCATGACCTCATTCTTACCAAGAATGTGCTCTACCACTGAGCCATGTCGGCGTATAGCTAATTTACCAAGAATGTGCTCTTCCTGGGATAAAAATATTTTAAGATAGTCGCTTTGCGACTTTAGTTGTATTTATCCCGTCAAAGTAAAGTGATTTACTTTGACCCACTGAGCCATGTCGGCGTAATTCTAACTGAAAAGAATTTTAACAAAAAGTAAGGAAAACTGCTAGGAAGGGATGAATATTGGAGCCGGCTACTAGATTCGAACTTGTGACCTGCTGTTTACAAAACAGCTGCTCTAACCACTGAGCTAAGCCGGCAATGGTGAATATTTTAACCTAAAATGGCTTAAAAAGCTATTAATAACCATGCCGTTGCTTTTTTAGCCTCAGTTCAGGTATACTACTCCACATGGCTAAGAAAAATGCTCGGATGGCGTTTGGTCTGGAATGTTCTGAATGCAAATCCCGCAATTACGTAACACAAAAAAATACAACCAACACCAAAGAGAAATTGTCTCTGATGAAATACTGCAAAAAATGCCGAAAATCCACTACTCACAACGAATTCAAGCTTAAATAAGCCAAACTTTAATCCACCTTTTGTGTCATCTCAATCACCTTATGTCATTCTGATCCGCCAGCTGGCGGAGAAGAATCTCTGAACTTGTTTCAGGTCCTGGACCTCGCATTCGCGAGAGATGTTTCGTTTCACTCAACATGACAATGCGTCATTCCCAGCTAGCAACATTCTCCCTATCTACCACCTACCACCTACCAACTACCACCTACCACCTACCACCTACCACCTACCACCTAATTTATTCTCTCTTGATTTTTCCCTGTGTATTTAGCATAGTGAAAGAAGATGGAAAGTAATCAGTCACCTCATGATCCAATTGTAGTTGTCAAAGACGATGCAGCTTCACAAAAGCCATCCTTCTTTAAAAGAATCCAGGCACCTTTTTCTAAACTTTCCCTGCCAAACAAAAAAATGGCTGGAGCCTTGGTTGCGCTTCTTTTAGTTTTTGGAGTTGGTGTCGGAGTATTTTTGGCTCAGAGACAAACTCAGCTTAGACCTAGGGCCAGTGAAAATGGGGTTGATTTGAAATTAACTCCTCCGGCTGTCAGTGCTGCATTAAATCAGGAATTTGATCTAGATCTGGTGATAGATGCCAAACAAGCATCAGCCTCCGGTGCTCAGGTGAAACTAACTTTTGATGCTTCCAAGCTGCAGCTGGTAAGTACAACACTACGCGATCATTTCTCAGTTGTGTTAAGTCCGGTAAATGCGACTGCCAACTCGGTTGAATTTGTCGTCGGAACAAGTACTCCAAAAACAGGCACCGGAACTCTTGCGACGTTGAAATTTAAAGCATTGGCAAATGGTTCAGCAACTGTCGCTTTTGATCAAAACAATACAATAGTGACTGTCACAAACTTAAATGATAACCAGGCAGGAGACCTGACTCCGTCAGAAGTGACAATTGGTGCTGTAGCTGCTTCACCAAGTCCGGTGGTTGGTGCTGGTGGATTTAATCCTGATACTGGCGGAACACTGGTCGATGGACTGCGAGGTTATTGGAAGTTAGACGAAGCAAATGGTAATGTCGTTGACTCGATCAATGGGACAATATTAACACCGACAGAAACAGTTACTTATAATCAGACCGGAAAAGTTAATAAAGCCATTGGAAGTACAGGTGCTGGTAGATTTCAGTGTACAGATACGACTTGCGGAGGGACAACAAAATTTGAACCAAATCAAGCAACCGGTATCTCTTTTGGAGGCTGGGTTTATCCAAAAGCTTATGCCACCACTCAATCATATATTGTGGCAAAATATGAAACAAACAATGTTAAAACCGGTTATGTTTTGTCATACGATGTAACAGGAAAAGTCAGAGTTGATCTGGGTAATTCAAGTTGCACCAATGATTCAGGATTAGGTTTTCAGCAGTCCGTTACTGCTCCACTAAATCAATGGACACATCTTATGGCTACTGTTACAGCCCAAAATCCAGGTGTCATTAAAATCTATAAAAATGGTGCACTTGTTTATACTTCAGGTGCTGTAGCTTATTACTGTGACACAAATGGACTCTTTTCAATTGCGGGTTATAATCCTACTTTATCAGCTAATCAAAGTCAGTTAGTTGATGAGGTCGGTGTCTGGGCTAGGCCACTGACAGCCGGAGAGGTAACAAATCTTTACAATGGCGGCAATGGAAATACCTATACACCAGGAGTTGTAGTGACAAATCCTGAAACTTCTTTAGCAATTGAAGCAACCGCATCAGCGGCAGTAAATACTTCTTTTGTTGCAGAAGTCAAAGTCAGAACCGATAAACAGGAATCAAATCTATTTGTTTCCAAAATCAACTTCCCGGCTAATTTACTGGAAGTGACAGGAGTTGATACAACAGGCTCTTTTGTCACCAGCTGGGCTGAAAAGTTTTATGACAATGCCACAGGACAGATCTCACTGGTCGGAGGTGTGCCAAATCCAGGGTATAAAACAACCGGTACAGCTATGACAGCTGCTAAGATCACTTTCAGAGTCAAAGCCGGTGGAACAGCCAATCTAGACCTGACAGATCAGTCACAAATCTTTAGCAATGCTACTAATACAAATATTATCGAAAAAACAACAGATGATACAGTTATCTTAACTGGCGAACCAGGAACTTCTCCGTCCCCTGCTGTCAGCCCAATAGCTAGTCCAAGTGTTGTTCCTTCACCTTCATCCAATGCTTCAGTTAACTGTCTGTTGCTCAAAGGAGATGGTAATGGGGATTGTGTAGTCAATCTAACAGACTTATCCATCATGCTTTCCAACTTTAGTGCGACAAACCCAGTGCCAGCCGGAAAACAGTTGTTGGATTTCAACGATGACAACCGAATCAACTCATTTGACTTCTCAGCCATGGGAGACAAACTCTTCCAGCTCCAGGTCATCCGCCGCCAAACCTAAATCATCTTTGAAACTTACCCGCAATTCCGATATACTACAGAAGATATAATAAACCAATAAACAAATAACCCAATGTCAAATGCCAAATAACTTAGTTTTGGAATTTGTTTATTTGACATTTGTTTATTGATTATTTTCCTCTTAGGGGTATGGTGAAATGGTATCACAGCAGTCTCCAAAACTGCTTTTCCAGGTTCGAGTCCTGGTACCCCTGCCACAATTAGATCGTTAAACGATTAATTGTGGCAAGCCACATCTCTAAATCATCTGACGAGCTTCATGTAAAATTCTCACTCTACGATCCTAATTGTGGCCTGCCCCTTAGCAAAATTCAACTTTACTTTTGTAAATACTTGAGTTAAGTTACAAAATATTCTAAATGTATTATTTATATATTCTCAGGAGTTTGAAGAATAAGAAACTTTATATTGGTTCTAGTCCGGATGTTAAAGCGCGTCTTAAGTCACATAATGATGGCGAAAATAAGGCAACTAAACCCAATATTCCTTATGAGCTAATTTTTTATTCTGGTTTTATTAGTAAAGAAGATGCCATAAGTACTGAACAATATTTTAAAACTTCGGCCGGCTGGAAAAGAATTCATAAAATGCTTGAAAATACTTTACAAGAAAATATTACCTAAAATATCCCTGCAGACCATTTTTAGCCTCAGTTACTATATCAAACTATTTACATGTTAAATGGAAGTTCGAACTTTAGCCTCAAAGATGTTATAAATAATAAATGACATTTGATTCTATTTTAAAGCCGATACTCTTACTCGCCTATTTCATTACCAAAAACAAAGAAAAACGATTAGGATTTAAATTAGACTTCCCAACATTATCCTCGTCTCTAATTCAAGGAAAGGTTATTTATGAAATGGATGATGTATGGAAAAAGGAAGGGTTAGATGCAATAGGTACAAATTATTTTACTTTCGGAGCAATAGAAAACGGCAAATCTTCAAGATTTGATCCCAGCTCCCCTTATTTTCAAACTTGGTTAGGTGGCTATATTGTTAAATTCAGTCAAAAGAAAAGCTGGCAGATTAATGATCATTTCAGATTGGCCAAAGCGGATCAAGATAATTGGCTGAGAATTTATGGCAACAATAGACCACAAGTTAATATAGACAGTAAAAACATCGAAGAACTTGGACCAATGGAGATAAATGGATTTAAAGGCGCTTTATACAGAGGAAATATTTTTTCGGATTCAGATGTAGATAAAGGCAAAATTAATTTATATAACCGTATCAAAATAGCTGGACTGGCCCTATATTTTAACCAGTCAAATCGAAAGTTAAATATAAATAGTAATCACCTCATGCCGAGTAAAGAACATAATTTAAAATCAAATCAAAATATTAAACTGCGAGGATATATTGCTATTTTAGAAATAACTGAAGCGATTAAAGTAGTTTTATATGCTAATGCTGCAATTTATAAAGATGACCAAGATATAGACCATGATAATTTTAAATTATTAGATAATGAACTTTTGCAAATGATAAAGAGTATCGAAATAAAAAAATATAAAACTATCACTTATTAAACGAGGTAAAAAGTTCTAACTTTTTCTATTAAAGACTGCATACTCTGGTCATACTATCCTCGAACTCTTGGATCTGTTTGAGTCTATTTTTTAACTTTATAATGCAATTCAACAATCCCATCGTTTATTTTTTCAGCCTCAATAAGTTCAAGTGAAAGTTCAAAATCAGTCGGATTAAATACTGGAATACCCTCACCTAAAATTGAGGGATTAACATCAAGTATAACTTCATCAATCAAACCTTTTTTTGCAAATGCACTGTTTATGGTTGCTCCTCCTGTAACTATTGCTTCTTTGAAGCCATCAGCTTCAAGTATTTTTAATGCGTTTTCGGGAGCGCTAGCCAATACGAAACCTTCTTTCAGATCAAGATTTGATTGAGAAATAATTACTTTTTTAATCCCTTCGAGATCTTTGATGTAATCTCCTTCCCATTTCATAACTGCTTCGTAAGTTTTTCTTCCCCACATAAAGCACCCAACTCTCTTTGCCAGTTTAACGAACTGTAACCAGTTGGTATGTGAGAGAAAATCTTCGCTACCTGTTTTGGAGGCAATAATTCCATTAGCTGAAACTGCCATTGTTAATATTACTTTCATACTAAAATCCTTCTTTTAATAAAATCGATAATCATTTCCACCAATTCTATCTCTTTACCAGTAAAGACATGATTTGTACCGTTAATTATGTTTGCTTCTGCTAGTTTATTTTCCGACTTCAACAATTCAGTAGCCTCTTTGATAGGAATAATTGTATATTCTCCAACTTCATCATCACTTATTACTCCTAATATGGGAACTTTAATATTTTGAAAAAAAGTAAGATCTTTTCCTTTCCGAAGAGGTAAAGCTATTGCATTTTCTGAATCCTCGGTAAAACCATGAAGATAGGTTTGAGCACTTATCGGCATTTCTCCACATAAACCAAAGTAGTCACTCAAAAGTTTATAGCCCTCTTTACTGTTTAGTTCTTCCGCCTCTTGGCGATAGTTTTTACCAATACTTTTTTCATATTTGATTTGTGTTCCCACATTATCGGAAAAACCAAGAAGAATGACCCCCTTCACCTTGTCTTTATACCTGCCTTTGTTCATGTAATAAACACTTTTTTCTGTTCCATAACTGTGGCCTTCGAGGATAATATTTTCGTAACCTTTGTTTAGGACAAACTCAATCCAAGAATCAATATCAAGAATACAGTCTTCGAACTTTTCCAAAGAAACACCGTGATAAACCGTTCCTTTTTCAAGTTCATACACGCCAGAACCTCGATTATTAGTTGAGAGATAGGCAATTCCTAATTCAATAACTGAATTGGTAAGTAGTTCAAAATAGCTGTTGCCATAGAAATTACCAGAAGAGCCGTGAAGATGAATGACTATTGTTTTGGATGGTTGAGAAGGTTCGGTAAGTATTCCATGAAGAGTTAAACCATCAGGAGTTTTTACATTAACAATAGGGTACATCGCCATATAACTATATTCTATCAAAAATTAGACAAAGCTTATAGCTGGTTGAGGAACAAGGAATTGTTCCAATCTTTGGAGATCAAATTGGCTAATTTGATGCCAAATTGTTCGAAGTTCGCTTACTAATGCCTGCAGACCATTATTAACCTCAACTACTGCATTAAACTGTTTCTACTGCTTTAATTTTTTTTCGATATCAATCATCATTTCTTCCCATTCAAGAGTCTGTTTCGCCTTTTTTATATATTTTAGGGCATGTTTTTGTTTTACCATTTCTTTTGGAGAATAGATTAATTCATCTTTAAAATCTACATATAGTGAATTATTCCGGGTAATAAGAATATCATCAATACTTTGAGGATCCCTTATTTCATTCTTTTTGGGTATTTCGAATTCCATGGATGTTTCTCCAGTAGATATATTTTCATATACACTGATTTTTGCATGCTGAGATAAAAGCTTTAAATCATGTCTAAGCCATATATTTTTAAAACTTTTTTCTGTAAGTTGTTTCTCTTCAAATGTCTTAACTAACCGAGCCTTAAGTGCCTCCTCATAGGCGGTTATCGCCAAAAATGCTGCATACTCCCAGTTGTAAGTTTTATATTCTTCATAAGATTTTTCAAGCAATTTACGAGAATTATTAATGCATGCTAATCTTAATTTTTTTAAATCAATCATAATTTTTTAACTTAATTCTTCTTCAACAGTTTCTTTTAATTTTGGGTCAACATCTCCGCCAGCATGAGAATATTCATCATGTAATGTTAGAAATGCTCTTAGCTGTCTGTTTCTGTAGCCATCTAACTCTGCTCGATCATTTGGATCCAGTGGAAGTTTCTCAACTATATCTCTGCCGGTTGGTACGGATAAAACTGCCTCGCCAAAATGTTCATATTCACCTGTGTTTAAACTAAATGGAACTTTTATTCTTAAATCTCCAACATAATCATCGGCACCTTTTTCTATTAAATCTACCGGAACTACTTGCTCTAATCTACCTATTAGCGATGATCTCAGTTGAGTTTTAACAGGTGAGACTTCTCTTGGAGTGGTTGATACAAGTGCCACTCCTAACCAATAAGCTGATCCCAATGGCAAACCGATTTTGCGCTGTATAGATCTTCCAATTATGCTCGATGCTACATTAATCGCGTTTTCCGCATCATTATTTTCTAAAGTCATTTGGGAATTATATACTAGAAGTTAAATTACAGCTAGAAAGTTAGTTGATTTTTCAAAAACTAAATAGGATATTTTATATTCTTAGTCCAATCAAAAGTTCGTTGCAGTCTGCGCGAAATCCTCCACTAGCCCCTGCAGACCATTCTTAGCCAAAATAACTATATTAAACTTTTTGCATGTAAATGGAAGTTCTAACCTAGCTTAATAAAATATTTTCTATTGCTTTAATTTTTTTTAAATTATAGTATTCATATATGGATAGACCAATCACAACTTTGTTTCTAATTGAGTCACTTGATGGCAAAATTTCTACAGGTGACAACGATAATCTGGATGTTGATAAAGACTTTAAGCGGATTGTTGGGGTAAAGGAGGGTTTAAAGCAATATTATGACATTGAAAGACGCACAGATATAGTTTCCTTAAACTCTGGAAGGGTAATGGCAAAAATAGGGTTAAATGAAAGGCATGAAGAACCGGAAAAAATGCCTGTTAGTTTCATAATTATTGATAATAAACCCCATTTAAATGAAAACGGTATTGAATATTTAGCCAAGTGGGTTAAAACTCTTTATCTAGTTACAACAAATAAAGATCATCCTGCATATAAAGTTAAACACACTTTCTCTAATATTGAAGTTATCCAATATGATAATCAAGTTGATCTATCTGACTTAATGTCTAAAATGAAAAACCAATTTGGCGTTAAAAGAATAACAATCCAATCGGGTGGAACTTTAAATGCTGAATGGATCCGAAAAGGTTTGATTGATAATGTTTCAATCGTGATTGCGCCATGTTTAATTGGTGGAACAAATACTCAATCCCTTGTTGGTGGCGAGTCCCTTCATAGTGAAGAAGATCTTAAATTGATAAAGACTTTAAAATTGGTTAAAAATGAAACTTTAAAAAATTCATATATTCATTTGAAGTACGAAGTTATAAACCATACAAAGATTCAGGATTAAGTCAAATGTAACAACCCCGCAGTTAGCTTCTGTAACCTTGCTTTTTCATATATTATAAGATAGACTTCTGACTTATGAGAGATGTTTTAAGTTCACGAGTTCCAACTGCAAGAGAAATTGCCACGAGTGCCGCATCATTAAGCTTTGCAGGACTATTGGCTTTGTCAGCTGGATGTGGAAGACAACCAGTTGCC
Source organism: uncultured Gammaproteobacteria bacterium (assembly GCA_964446685.1). Classification (GTDB taxonomy): domain Bacteria; phylum Patescibacteriota; class Microgenomatia; order Daviesbacterales; family UBA10151; genus CAZWRN01. The sequence goes on from CAYUPO010000001.1 coordinate 200,858, forward strand.
CCTTCAGGAGAATTATTTACCCCAAAAAGAGCTGTTGAACAAGTAGTGTCAACACCAACTCCTGCTGCTAAAGGCAGAGCTCGATTTGATTTTCCCCCAAATGCGCCATCAGCAATTATAGATCAAAATACTTGGGTTGAAGTACAAAACTTAGATCCTGTTTCAAATATAAATGTCACATATAATTTCGGGGAGTCTTGTTCTATCACTCCAGGAGAAAGAATGGTCAAAATTGGAGAAGAACCTGCCACAAGTAAATACCTTGCACGTTATGTAGCCAGCCATGATAAAGCAGGAGCTCAATGCCCTGATGGGGTTTTATTCTTTGTTGGTGCCAGTCAATTTGCTGAATCTACTGGTAATTACCAAGAGAAAATGAGACGAAAGCAACTAGAAGAACAGGTAGTTGCTGACTTATTGTCAAAAGAATCTTCAACACACCAACCCGAGAAACCAAACACTGCAGTTGTTCCTGCATGGGAATGGGTTGAGATAAGGAATCCAGATTATAAAAGCTCGTATTATTCAGGCTTCGAACCCACTTGTGGTATAGTTGCTGGTGACACGGTGCAAGTAATTGGAGAGGATAGCATAAATGATCGTTTATTGGTTCGCTATACTGCAAAAGGAAACACTGATGGGACTCCATGTGAAACTGGAACCATATTTTTTACTCCTAAAGATAAATTTGAAACAATGACCAGTAGATATCAACAGGAAAAAATTCAAAGACAACAAGAACAGGATCGAGTTAGACGTGTCCTAAGCCAACCAAAATAGTTTTTTTCTATTTAACCTAAAAATACATAGCTACTCTAAAAATCATACAAAAAATTTAATTAAATTAAGATATTTTAAATAAATTTCACTCATATCGATATTTCAAGTTCATAGCATAAGATGATTATTAATTTCTTATTCATTATTTACATTTCTATATTACAATATCAATAGATGAATAAAATATATCTTGCTGTTTTGACGATTATTATTGTTGGTGGTATTGGTGTGTTTTTTATGAAGCAGCCAAAAGAAAATGTTCCTGCTACTTCTCCACTTGCTGCCAGTACTTCTCCGACATCTTCTCCATTATCTGACTTAGGGTCTGGCGGGAGTAGTTACCTTGATCAAAAAGGAATTTATAATTTTTTATATCCAAATGACTATACACTGGATACAGAGGATCCACAGCATATCCGGATTTACAAACGGGGAGAAACGCAACGTCCTCAAAGTGAGATGTCTGATGGTGCGCTGATGGTCTTTGAAACAGTTGAACTAAAGGGGGCGACACTTGAAAAATGGGTCGATACCCGGATCAGTGAATCTACTGCTGATGGCACTTCTGAAATAACTGAACACAAAAAAACGGTCACTCAAAACGGTTACCCTGGTTTCTACTATGCAGTTCGCGGACTCGGTACTTCCCAAAATCTAATTCTGCAAAAAGATATTAACTCAGACAATGCTGTTGTCATAACCTATGCAATCAGTGATCCAGCACAAAAAGGATATCAGACAGAGGTTGATGAAGTACTTAAGTCCCTTAGCTTACTAAAATAAAATTAGAATCTAATATTTTAAAGAGGAGTTGTGATATTTAGTTTAACTGATTCACCTGAACTATTGCCTGCAGCGTCGCGGGATTTGAGATAGAATAGATATTTTTTATTGGGAGTCAGATTATTTAATGTAAAATTGGTTCCCCAAACAGCTGTCACATAACCCCAGTCTTTGTAAAGCTCATACCTGTTTATTCCGATATTATCTGTAGCTCCGCTCCAGTTTAAAATTACTGAAGTTGAGGTGATATTTGTGGCTGTTAATAAAGTCGGCGCTGTAGGAGGCTGTGTATCGGGTGCTATTGTTGGTCTTGGTGTAGGCACTGGTGTGGGTGTCGGAGTTGGTGTAGCGGTGGCATATGGCATGGTTACCGTTAACTTAACTGACTCTGACGAGCTGTAACCTGCAGCATCTCTTGATTTTAAGTAAAACAGGTAACTTTTGCCAGAAGTTAGATTGTTGAGCGTAAAACTTGTTCCCCAGACTGCTGTCACATAGCCCCAGTCTTTGTATAGCTCATACCGGTTGATCCCAAAATTATCAGTCGCACCGCTCCAGTTGAGAGTAACAGAGGTCGGCGTCAGATTGGAGGGGACAATACTGGTAGGAGCAGTTGGCGGCTGGGTGTCAACCGGAGTTGTTGTCGGTTGTGGTGTGGGAGTAGGTGTGGGTGTTGGATTTAAAGTGGGAATAGCCACAGTCAGTTTAATCGATTCAGGAGAGCTGTTTCCAGCTCCATCCCTGGCTTTGAGATAGAATAGATAGCTTTTGCCAGGGGTCAGGCCCGTCATATTAAAAGTAGTTCCCCAGACTGCTGTGACATATCCCCAATCTTTATATAATTCATACCGGTCAATATTTTTATTATCTGTTGCTCCACTCCAATTTAAAGTCACCGAAGTGGTAGTAATATTTGTGGCGGTAAGAGTTGTCGGAGCAGTCGGTGGCTGAGTGTCTTGTGGGATTGGTGTGGCAACAGGAAACGGGGTTGCGCTGATAGTTGTATCAGTGCTCATAGAGACCGGATAATCATGAAGTAGCGTGACCAGAGGATCATTGGCCGGGATATCATAGTTGCAACTGGCAAAGTTTCCGGCAGTATATGACCAGGGAGTAAATCCGGTGATACCTGCGGTAAACTGTGCATCCATTTTGGCTTTCATTTTATTTGACCTCTCAGTCAGACTCATACAGTTTGTTCCACCAGCGATCATTCCAACTTCCCCAATATATAAAGGTTTATTCAGATTCTTCATCTGATTAATTCTTTTTTGCAGACCATTCCACTCATCACCCGGAAGAGGCTTATCCACATCATCATAGTCATGATAACTTCCGACATCTATGCCACTACTTGAATGCACCACCTGATAATCTTCATAAACCATACCGCACTGGCCGTTTCCCAGTGCTCCGGAGCTGATTAAATGGTTACCGTCAATACTTTTAATAGTCCCCCCAATAATGTCAAAGAAGGATTTCAAAGCTGCAGCTGAAGCTGCTTCATCACTACATTGCAGATTGCTGTAACATTCATAGCCGTTGCCACTAACGCAGTCTCCGGCAGCTGGTTCATTGACCGGCTCCCACATCGCTACGGCCGGTGAATTTTTATAACGATCAACCACGGCTTTGACATAATCCAGATATGACAAGGGCGCCAGTCCGTTGCCTAAATCATTAAATGACTGTCTGAAGCCACCTAAGTACCAGGATTTATCTTTATAATGCCCATCATCACAATGACCATCCTGGTTACCTAATACTAAAATTAGTTTTTTACCATTTTTCTGAGCCGCATTTACCACTCTGTCCAATGCTGCCCAATCAGTTTTTTTAGTCGTTACATTGGTTGCCTGACCGCCCTGAAAAGCCCAAAGCCTGACAACTGAATTTGGTCTTAGCTTAGAGAAAAAACTATCTAAATCCTGCACATATCCACCACATCCGGCATTAAATCCAGGATAGGTTGCCAGATTGTAAGCATTTACTCCGGTGAACTGGTATTCTTGTCCGTTTAAATACAATTTTGTTCCCGAAGCAGTCACAAAACCCGGCTCACTAACAGCAGAGGTCTGAGTTACATAATAGTTTTGAATTATGATAGAGCAAATAATAAACAAAGAAAGATATATAAATTTACTAAAAACTGAGGGGAAAGTTTTCTTAATTGGAGCAATGGAGAACATAGTAATAAGTATAAAAGTTTAATGTAAGATTTTCATAAGCAAGAACTTCACTTGCTCATAATCTGATTAATTACCTGCATTGTGATATTTTGGATCAGTTTGATAGTTGAGATAAAACTATTCACAACTGTTCTTAAAAAAGGCTGGTAATAGGTATGGATCAGGTTGCCAAAGTATTGGGAAAGTTTGTGACCAAAAGTCTCCTTTGGAGGCGCTTCCTGGGTTTGCTGATCTGTAAAAACCTGATTAACAGGCGATTGAATTGGATCCATTTATCAAGTGTACCCTAGTTTAGGGTCTTATGCTAAACTACTTTTGGTAAGTCTGGTGAAGGAGATTTTTTTCTTAAACATTAGTATCCATTTATCATGGCTGGAAGGAATTTTGGTTTTCAGCCCTTCATGAAAAAGTCTGATTAAAGCAGTAACTCCAGCCTCTTACCCTAATATATGTCTGCTAAAGTAAAACTTGTAGCTCCCAATGATCCAATATTAAATCAGATCTCTTATGCTATTCCAGAAGATCAAATTAACTCTTTTCAAACAAAACAAGAAATAGAATCCGTGCTTGAAGTTGCCTATGGCAACAGAAAAGACCGTCAGAAACCAACGGTCGTCGGATTAGCAGCCCCACAAATCGGTATTTCAAAAAGAATTATAGCTGTTGATATCGGTGCTGATGGCAAAGGAAATCTGGCGGATCTGAGGATTTATATAAACCCTGAAATCATTTGGAGATCCGATGGAACCAATGAATGGTATGAAGGCTGCTGGTCGACAGATAGAGTCTGCGGGATTGTCTCCCGTCCTACAACGATTAAAATTAAGGCTTTAAATATAAACGGTGAAGAAGTACTGGAAGAACATAGCGGGTATGTTGCCCGAATATTTCAACATGAAATAGATCATTTAAACGGCAAAGAATTTATTACCCATATTACTGATGATAATAATTTACACTGGGTAGAAGAATCAGAATTTCCAGCATATCGCAATCAGGAAGCCTGGAGAAATTGGCCAAATAAATGTCCGAGAGAAAAATGGATTGAAATTAAAGGGCTTCCAATTTAGCACTCATGTATCTAAGTGCTTCAGGTAATTCAGTTCTTTTGCATAGGCCAGTTGTTTATATAAAAAATTAATATAGGAAGATGAGGATTTAAATTGGTTAAGTACAATTTCACTTCCACAGATACTTTTTCCAGGCTTATTGTAGTAGTCGGGTAAAGAACTCCATTTGTAACTTAGCAGCTGTTTAAATCCCTTCACAACTCCTCCAACCAGAGGGTTTAAATGGATATAGCGACTCACATGAAGTAACTGTTCATCACTTTCTATTAAAACTGCCTGAAACTTACCAGTTAGTAAATGACCAGTTCTACTGTTTTTAGTATTATAAAACCTGGTATAACTATTTTGAAATTTGCTCATAAATTTTGAGATACCCTGATCGATGGTTTGTTTAAGCAGGAAATGGAAATGATTTGGCATTAAGCAGAATGCGACAATTTCTACTTGTTTTTCATTGCTTTTTAAAACTAAATCCCAAATTGATTGACGGATATCGTAATTAAGTTTAATTAATGCTGAATATTTAATTGGTGTTTTTTGATGACGGTAATAGTTTATTTGATTGATACACCTTTTGTAACAACTAGTGGATTCAAAAATCGAACATTTATTCACTCCACGATTAAATACATGGTAATACTCCCCTGTAACTAATGGTATTTTTCTGCCTGGCATAAATTGCTTGAGCAGATGTAGACTTTAATACAATTTCCTACCAAAATCAACCATATTTACCTTCCCACCTTAGAGGTGGAAAAAAAAGGTTTATTAGAAAGGTATTTTTTGTGAGGGGATTAGAAATTTACTTTTATTCTGGCATTTGAAATATATGCATCATATCCGGTCAAAGATTTAATCTGCAGGGTAAAAGTTGATTTGCTGTTCCAGGTAAATGTTCCTCCACTCACCCATTCATCCTGATAATTTCCGGTTGAAACTTCAGAGGCTGTTGCGGCTGTTCCGCTGACAAAGAGTCTGGCAAAAGCCTTGCCATTTCCATCCCTGACTCGCATATAGGCTTCAAGCTGCAGACTTTTATATCCCGGATACATAGCAGGATCAAAAGCCAAAGTCATTGTAGAGATCTCTGTCCAGTCAGTACTGGGTGAACTTCCACCATAACCTAAAGCATAAAGGTACATTGGGCCTGTAACTTTGGCTGTTGTAGCAACTGCCACAGGCGTCGCACTGGGGGCTACAGAATATGTTGTGGTTGAGCCTTCCAGTTTGGCGATTCTTGAATTAAGATCATCTATCTGTTTTTCCAGATTATCAACTTTGGTATCAAACCCTGTTAGTTTGGCGATCTGCTTTGCTAAGTCATTTATTCTGGAAACTATAACTGTATCCTCGGCACTTAATTCTAATGGAGGAGGAACTGATGCTTCAGCTGTTATTGGGGAGGCGGGATTTGACTGATCAACAGTATCCTGTTTTTGAATAACGGCCTGTTTGACTTTTGGAGTAGTTTGTCTTTGGTAGAGAAGAAAACCAACTACTGTTGAGAGTAATAGTCCAACTATAACAATAGGCAGGATGAATTTGAGCATTTTAACTAGTATTGACCATACTCAAACCGGATGAATTTACAGGAATCAGTATCAACAACTCGAGTGTAATATCCATCTTTGAGAGTACCAAGTTCCAGATTATCATTTGACTGAACGAGTCTGGCCGGAGTGTAGTTTAACTGACCTTCAACCTGCGAGTTATCACTACTATAAATTGCCCCGCTGAAATCAAAAGCTGCTGTTAATGGACCTTTAGCTCTGACACATTTTGGATCTGCTCCGACCCGGTAAATGGCGTTAGCGTCATATGCCGGAGGAGCCACACTCCATTCTGCCCGGTAACGAATCTTCCCGCTTTCTGACGCAACTATTGTTGGAGTTATAGCATTTGAAGTAGCTATTTTGGTGGATGAATTTGGGTTAGATTTTGGTGATTTATATAGTGAAAAAGTCATTGTATCTATTTTAGCTTTAGTCACATCTTTTCCTTCAACTTTGCCAAAAGCTTCAAATTTAAAATTGCCTTGTGATGGATTGGAGATATTAATAGCATTAAATCCGTCACACTTACAGGCGGCCTCATCAAAAGGCTCCACACAGGTTTTAGGTTCTCCTGGTGTTGTGCTTTCACAGACAGTACAGCCATCCTTGACAGCACCGGCGCACTGATCGTCTCTGGTACAGCTGGTTCCACAGGCAGGCGGTTTGGAACAGACCTTACCAGTTCCTGTTGAACTTGGTAAACAAACAGTACAGCCATCTTTCGTTGATCCGGCACACTGATCATCTCTGACACAACCGGATCCACAGACTGGTGGTTTGGCGCAAACCTTACCTGTTCCTGCAGCATTAGGTTCACAGGATGTGCACCCTTCTTTATTACCGAAACAATCTTTGCTATCAGAACAGGTGGCGTTACAGGCCAGTGGAGGAGGCTGACAGACATTTTCTCCGGCTTCGTTTGGCCGACATTCGACACAACCGCTAGGCATTCCCAGACACTGATCAGTGGACTGACAGGACTGGTTACAGGCCAAACAACTCACAGTTGGAATATTGTTTTTCTGAAGTACACCATAGCAGGATTCGGTGGTTCCACAACTTTTACGATTGTTATAAGTAACATCATTCCAGCCAGGAATACCAGCATCAGTAAATAATTTATCTTCAGTTTTATCTGATGCGACCAGTCCGACATGTTCTATAAAGGGGATTAGTTCAATTTTGACATTTTGCGGACCGCAAACATTGGCCTCACCAGGAGTAATAATTAAATTCTGTGTAAAATTGGTCCCCCCTCCACCTCCATTGGATCCCAAATTACTAAATACTGCTCTATTTGTGCCGCCATTAATTTTAACCCCTTCGCTACTACCATTTACATATGCTCTGACAATTAACCCGATTTTTGAATTTCCACAACCATATCCTTTAAATTGTCCGGAGACAGGCACTTTAAACCCATTGTTTTCAAATACTATCTGATCCTGTGTATCCAGAAAAGTAAAATTGGTTTCATCAGGAGCACTAACAATTGCAATCAGACAGCCGCCCTGACCATCATCTCCCTGTGGCTGAGGATTGTCTGCTTTCCAGACTGGTCCCGGACAGGGCTGACCTCTTCTAAAAGCGGTAATTCCCTCATAATGAACACTAACTGCTGAACCAGGTCCAATTTCTACAGCACTCGCGGACTTTACCAGTGAAAGTGTTGGAAGTCCTACTATATTAAGATCAGTTAGCATAAAACCTGTCACTAATACTCCAATTATGGCTACCGCTACAGGTGTTATAACCGTTTTTGAAGGACCAGTCGATGATGGTGGCGTCAAAGGAGGATCAGATTTTTGTTTGTTTTTCTTTCTCAATCTGTAAAATATATATCCCGCAATAGTTAGTAGTACCAATAATATACCGATCACCCACCAGACAGCTTTTTTAGAACTGGAATAACTATCTCCGGCGACTACCGGAACTGATACTTTAATCTCTTTAGATGCTAGTTCTCTGCCGTTATTTAATACTTTGGCAGTGACTGTTGGATTTGTACATTTTTTGTCGACAGCTACACTTAAGACCTGATCCGGCCAGATATTCTGATTGGGATCAACACTCATTTTTTGTTCACTTTGGCCGCATAATTGTCCGCTGCCATCTTTTATAGAAACTGCAATTGCAGCATCAGTTAATGGTGTCCCCTGTAACTCGGGAGTTACAAACGCAGAAGATGAAGCACTGGAGAGTCCAAAATGCGAGACAGGCCCACCTCCCCGCCAATAAAGATCCATTGATGGATCAGCCCCCACAGTTACTTTGGCTGTATCCCCTTTCTGATATTCGGATTTATCAAGCGTGATGGATCTTATTAATGAAGATTCGCCGCCTACAATCCATCTGAAGGCAATCCGGGGAGAAACAATATTTCCCTGGCCATCCTGCAGATAGGAGAGAGATTCATACACCTGAGGAGTTTCTAATGCCGGTAGGGCTAAATTAACTGATTTTGAAGATTTTGCAGCAATAGTAACCGGCGTCTTATCAGAAAAAATCTGATTACCTTTTTTATCTGCGACAGAGTTGACTGCATATTCAGCCTGGGAAAAAACAGTTAAAGAGGTTGTACTGGGATTACTAACCATACATTTTGCGATCGGGGCTTCTTTTGGTGCCACATTTGGCCCGATTATAGGATCGTATTCAACTTTATTTACCACTAAAACACATTTGCCAATATTTAAAAAAGTACCACTACCGTTTAACGCCAGATCTTTGGCAAAGCCGCCAATCAGCACATCCCCGTCTGCAAAGACTGATAACTGGAATTTATAAGTACTGGTGACAATGGCCTGACTATAGTTGATCTTTAAAGGAAAATTCTTCACCTGTCCCGCACCTAAATCAAATTTTTCGGAAGTAGAAAAATCAAGTAAAGGCCCTTGGGTAAATTCAGTTGTCTGACGCCCATTGATAGTCGCTGACTTAGCGATATCAGCTCCTTGTAATCTGGTTGTATAGTACACGTCCCGATAATTGACCTGATTTGGATTTGTTAATTCAACAGTGGCAGTTAAAACTCCCTGATTTAAGTTTTCACCTAATATTTTGATAGTGACTGGCTTTTGAGAGACAACAGGCTGACTTTGCTGAGCACTGACCTTAAAGGGCAAAATCGACAAAATAAGAGCTATTATTATTAAAAAAGATCCGCAATTTTTTAAAAAACTTTGTTTTATCATTTTGAGAATATGAATATTAATAAGCTCAGAAATTAGCCTTAATTTATCCTAGCAAAGTAAAAAATTAAAATCTACAGGGAGTTTTTAGAGGTACTTTTAATTAATACTGCCCATATTCAAATCTGATAAAACTGCAGGAATCAGTATCCTTAATAGTAGTGTAATAACCGTCTTTGAGTGTTCCCAGCTCCAAATTGTCATTTTGCACTAGTCTAACAGGTGAATAGTTTAATGTTTCACCCATAACTCTGGATGTATCACTGCTATAAAGTGAGGTATTTCCGGAAAAATCAAAGGCATCACTTAGTTTAACCGGCTTCTTAGCGCATTTAGGTGTTGCACCAACCCGGTAAATGGCATTGGCATCATATGCTGGTGGTTTGACACTCCATTCAGCCCGATATTTTACTTTGCCGCTTTCGCTTGAAACGATTGTCGGGGTAATAGCATTTGAGGTAGCCACTTTTGTCGAAATATTAGGATTATTTTTGGGGGATTTATATAGCGTGAAAGTCATTGAATCTATTTTGGCTCTGGAAACATCATTCCCTTCAACTTTGCCAAAAGCCTCAAACTTGAAGTCCCCCTCGGAAGGATTTGAGATATTAATGGCATTAAACCCATCACATTTACACATCGCATCATTAAATGGGGTTTGACAGGTATTGGCTCCGGAAGTTGTAGGTGCACATTCGGTACAACCATCTTTGGCAGTTGCACAATAGGTATCACTAGTACAACTGACATTACAAGCTGGTGGCTTCTGGCAGGATCCTGCAATACAGGCAGTACAACCGTCTTTAACAGCTCCGGCACATTGATCATCTCGGGTACAGGAGGAATTACAAGCTACAGGCGGACGACAAACTTTTCCGGTTCCCGCATCGTTTGGAATACAGACACTGCAGCCACTGGTTGACTTCTCACATTCAGTATTTGAATTACAGCTTTCATTGCAGGCTGGTGGTGGAGTTGGGGTTGGAGTTGGTGTAGGGGTTGGTGTAGGGGTGGGAGTAGGTGAAGGTGGCGGCGGACCGCAAACAACATCCTGTTGAATAGTCACATCACCATTTGGCACAATAATTCCACTCAGGGGGGATAGCACATTGACTCTGGTATTATTACTTGGGCTCAGTGTACAGGCTTCTCCATTATATGTAGCTGTGAAAGTTTGCGGATTACAGATACACGATAATTGGTAGTCAGTGCCGGTATTATATTTCCCGTCACTACCAGTTGTTAAAGTCTTGCCATTTGGGAGATTACAACCGGATAAAATATTAATTACCACACCAGGCAGGGGAAGACCAGTCATAGTTGTTGCTTTGCCGTACCAGGCGCCCGATCTAGATCCATTATTATCGCCATTATTACTACTGTCATCATTGCTACTCTGATTTGAACCATTATCCTGTGCAAAAGTCTGTTTTATCCTCAAATTATTCAAAAATTCGGAAATCATACTTGTTGAAACATCAGTTTCTTTTCTTTTTATTTCTAACCATTCTTCATATGTACTATATTGCGCATTAACTGATTTTTGATCAATTTGAGAAAAAATATACAACTCTTCAACTGGTTTTCCTTCTCTTAAAATGCCACCACCCAAATATAGCGGAGTCAGCTGGCCTTGTTCTGTATTCCAGAGTAATTCATTAAATCCAGGCCAAAAAGTGGCAGTACCATTTTTGTAGTATTTAAAAGAGGCAAGCGCATTTGATTGCCAGGCGGGATCAATTGCAGCGATAGTTTTATCGGATTTTATTTTTTCCCCTGCTTCATCGATGGTCATTTCTCCACTTTTAACTTTGTCATAAAGCGGTTTTATCTTGGCATAAGCTATTTTCTTGCTATTTTCTATTCCACCTGGCCCAATGTGCTGATTATTGTAAAACCAAACCATGACTGTTTTTCCAGTGATAACACTACCCTGGCTATTTACTTTTTCAATAACCTGGTTGACTACATTTGTTCGTTTTAGATATTGATCCTGGGACATACCTGATCCACTGGGATAATCAGAAATCAAACCGTCTTTTTTAGCTGCTGCCAGTGTGATCTGATCATTAATTATTTTTTGGGTAATAGCCTTTTTAGCCTCAGCAGATGGGGTAGCTGGATAAAATTTCAGCTCATTGTCTATATAATTATCCGTCAGTTCAACTCCTCCAACTTTAGCAATTACCACTTCGCCGGTTTCCTGATCGGATCCTCTGGTAAGAAATACCATTAAAACCAACAACATTAGTCCCAAAAAAACGGAACCGGCTAATACCAGTTTCTGTTTTTGGGTTAAATTTTTCAGTTTGGTAAAAAAAGAGTTGTTTGGTGATACTGGATTGGGCTGAATGTTTGACTGGTCTGAAGTGACTGATGTTTCCATAAAAAGGATATCTATTTTAAACTTACACTATTTGGCTGGTAAAAATAAAGCCTTGAACTCGAAAGATGAAGTTCTAAAAAGTTATACTATCTATATGCAGAAATACCTGACATTTTTTTATCTTTATTGGCAGAGCATTCTGGCTTACCGGTTTGATACAACAGTCTATGCTTTAACCGGACTGATTACACCGTTTCTGGGACTGTTTATTTGGCTCTCAGTCAAATCAGAAAATCAGGCTCTTTCTTTTAACCTGAGTGAAATAATTTTTTATTTTCTGGCCGTTGCCTGGTGTTCCAATGTCACAACTGCCTGGTCGGCATATTTTATTTCTGATGATATTAAAACGGGCAAGATTTTAGGATATATGGCTAAACCTTTCTCTCCATTGGAAAATGCAGCAATGAACAATCTGGCTGAAAAAACTTTTAAACTTAGCATTGTTACTTTGGCAGTAGTGTTAGGATGGATTTTATTTTCGCTGCATTACTCATTAACCTTACCAATTGTCTATCCTTTAATCCCATTGTCCCTGATTGCTCTGCTATGCGGGATGACACTGATGATTTTGTTTGATGTTTGTATGGGGCTTGCGGCTTTTTGGCTACCGGAAACAGATTTTTTAATCAACTTTTATTTTATGATGGACACTTTGCTGACAGGCAGAATAATTCCTTTAAATTTTCTGCCGCCTTTTTTGCAAAGCATCAGTCCTTATCTGCCATTTAGATATATCATTTCTTTTCCGATAGAAATTGTGATGGGAAAATTATCCGGAATTGATCTGATCAAAGGATTTATATTACTGATTATCTGGACCATATTTTTTTGGGTACTTCAAAAACTACTTTATGCCAAAGGCACAAAAAATTATCAGAGTTTTGGAGGTTAATTATGAAATACTTAAAACTTTTTTTAACATTATTTAATCATTCATCAAAAAGATATTTAGAGAGTAGACTCAGTACTCTGGGAAATATGTTTATTTCTTTGCTTAATTTTTTTATACAGCTGTATTTGATTGAAATTTTATTTATGAATACTGTCTCTTTAGCTGGTTGGACTAAGCCTGAAGTATTTTTGATTGTAGGTATATCAAAACTTTTTGGGACAATTTTTAGTTTATTATTTCAAAGAAGTATTAACCATTTAGTCACAGAAATTGCTGAAGGCAACTTAGATCTTATTTTAACAAAACCTTTTAGTTCACAGTTTTATTATTCCTTTTTTCTGATCAGGTCATTTGAGATACTTAATTTGCTGATACCGATTACTTTAATTTGGTATTCTCTCTCAACTTTAAATAGTGTTTACTCGACTTTAAATCTAGTATTAATGTTTATTATGGTTTTCTGTGGTGTAGTGATTTTTTATAGTATTTATCTGATGTTTGCTTCAATTACTTTTTGGGTTGGCAGATTTAGTGCATTTCCAAGTTTATATAATATTTTTAGTATTCCCTTATCAGTGCCACTGGATATCTATGGTAAAAATGCGGCGCTTTTTTTGACTTTTATTTTCCCATTAGCCTTTGTAGTAACAGTCCCGGCTCAGGTATTACTAGGAAAACTGGAGATCGCATATGTTGGTTTAGGAATATTTTTTGCCTCTTTTCTGCTTTTAGTTTCCATCAAAGTATGGAATAAAGCACTATTAAACTACTCTTCAGCCAGCTCTTAATACCGCTGTTTTTCAATATCTTAATACCTTATACTTAATACTTAATACTTAATACCTATGTCTGACACTGTAATTGAAGTTAAAAATCTGAAAAAGTTTTATAAAGTTCATCAAAAAGAACCTGGGTTGTCTGGCTCTCTGAAAGCTTTTTTTAAACGCGAATATAAACAAGTTGAAGCGGTCAATGATATCTCTTTTGAAATCAAAGCCGGAGAGTTGGTCGGATTTATCGGACCAAATGGCGCCGGTAAAACAACTACTTTAAAAACTCTCTCCGGACTTCTCTATCCAACCTCAGGTAAAGTGAAAGTGCTGGGTTTTAATCCATGGGAAAGAAAACATCAGTTTCAGAAACAGTTTTCCCTGGTCATGGGTCAAAAAAACCAACTCTGGTGGGATTTACCGGCTTCTGAGTCCTTCTTATTAAATAAAGAGATTTACGGTGTTTCAGATGCTGATTTTAAAAAAACACTTGACGAGTTAGTTGAAATTCTTGAAGTACAGGAGTTTCTTAAAGTCCAGGTTCGCAAACTATCTTTGGGACAACGAATGAAAATGGAGTTAATTGCAGCATTAATACATTCGCCTAAAATTTTATTCCTTGATGAGCCGACCATTGGTCTGGATGTGGTAATGCAGAAAAAACTGAGAGACTTTATTAAGGAATACAACAAGCGCTTTAACGCAACTATTATTCTGACCAGTCATTATATGGAAGATGTCAAACAACTTTGTGAGCGGGTGATAGTGATTGACCATGGACGGATTTTGTTTGATGGAAAACTTGATGACATCATCAAAAAATTTGCTGATCACAAAACTCTGGATATTGTATTTGGAGAAAAAATTGACTGGGAAAAATTGGCAGAATTTGGCAAAGTCATGGAATATGATTTACCAAAAGTAACAATCCAGGTTAAACGAAAAGATGTCCCAGACATTGCTGCCAAGCTTTTGGCAAAATACGAAATTGATGATTTAAATATTGAAGAAGCAAAAATAGAGGACATTATTAGGGAAGTTTTTTCAAAAACTTCATCATCTTAATTTGTCATGCTGAACTCGTTTCAGCATCTACCTCAAGATCTTATCTTTGAAACATTAGGCAGACCTGAAACGAGTTCAGGATGACAAGGGACAGCGAAAAAATTATGAATAAATATCTACACATTTTTTCAATCTCTCTGCAAAATGAATTTACTTACCGGATTAATTTTATTCTCTGGCGGGTCAGAAATTTGCTCAAAATTGTGATGACTTATTTTTTATGGCAAGGCGTTTTTACAGCAACTACCAATGCTTTTGGTTATTCAGCAGACCAGATGACTACTTATGTTTTAATGGTTTTGATTGTCACTGCAATGGTTTTTTCAGCTCCATCTTCGGAAATAGGAGGCGAGATAGTCAGTGGAGATCTGAGTAATTATTTAGTAAAACCAATGAATTATCTGCGCTACTGGTTTACCCGCGATCTGGCAAGTAAACTGCTTAATTTATTGTTTGTTTGTCTTGAATTAAGTATTTTGTGGTTGTTTCTTAAGCCTCATTTCGAAATTAGGATTGGTTTTTTTGAGATGTTAGGTTTTATAGCTGCAGTTTTTATTGGCACATTGCTCTATTTTTTCTTTCAGCTGACCACCCGCTTTGTTGGTTTTTGGGCACCTGAAAATATCTGGGGAGTTTCTTTTTTAGTGTTTTTATTTACTGATCTGCTAGGCGGAACTATCTTTCCATTGGATATTCTGCCACCTGCGGCCCAATTTGTTTTGAGCCTGACTCCATTTCCCTACTTTGTTTATTATCCGATTGCTATCTTTGTCGGAAAGATAACCGGCTTTGCAATTATTGAAGTTTTAATTAGAGGTCTAATCTGGGTTGGTTTGATGTCTATTATAGCTAGATTTTTCTGGCGGAAAGGATTGCAGAGCTACTCGGCGGTAGGGAGATAGCGGGGCAAATTTCTAATTTCTAATTAACCTAAACAATGACCAAAATTCTAAATACTTAATTTTAAAATTTAGACATTAGGATTTGTTTAGTAACTAGAATAATTAGAAATTAGAAATTTATTAACTATGAGATCACTTCGTATCTGGTTACATTACGCTAAAAATGCTTTTTTACAAACACTGACAAACAGGATTTTTTTCCTGTTATTTTTGTTTGGCAAATGTGCCAGAGTTTTGCTTTTTTTAGTTTTTCTCTATTTTCTTTTACAAAGTACTAATGGGTTAGGCGGATATAACAAAGAACAGATCATTTTCTTTTATTTATCTTTTAACTTAGTTGATTCCGCTTCCCAATTTTTGTTCCGCGAAGTTTACCGATTTCGTGAGCTGGTTGTTAGGGGGGATATGGATCTGGTTTTGGTCAAGCCGATTAATCCACTTCTGAGAGTAATGTTGGGAGGGACTGATGCACTTGATCTGTTAATGCTGCTGATAATTGGTGGCGCTGTTATTTATACCGGTATTACCGGAATTTCAATGAATAGTGGAAACTGGATTATTTATGGATTATTACTTTTGAATGCTTTGATTATTTCGGCTGCTTTTCATATGTTAATACTAGCCATTGGTGTTTTAACAACCTCAATTGATCATCTGACAATGGTCTTTCGTGACACCATGGCGATGCTTAGGATACCGGTTGATGTTTATTCTGAGCCACTGAGAGGAATTCTGACTTTTGTAGTGCCTTTGGGAATTATGATGACCTTTCCTCCAAAAGCTTTGATGGGATTATTAAGTTGGCCCCTGATACTAATCTCATTTTGTATATCCCTTATTGCGGTTACTCTTGCCCACTGGTTTTGGAAAAGAAGTCTCAGAGAATATCAAAGTGCCAGCAGCTGATTAAGCACCAAATTCAAAATACAAAAACAAACAAATCACAATAAATTAAAATTTCAAACGTTTTTTTGGGTTTGTTATTTTGAATTCTGAATTTGTTATTTAATCATTGACAGATGAGCTTAGAAGTGTAATCATCAGTTTATGGCAAATTCGAATGAGTCATTTCCAGAACAAGTAGAAAAAACCCTCCAGACTTACCTATACGACAAAGCTCCTCACCTACCACCCAACTGGCAGGAGGTTTTAGTTAAATTTTTGCCTTATCTGACAATTTTATTTGTAGTTATGAGTCTTCCTGTATTACTAGCTGCATTTGGGCTGGGAGCATTTTTATCTCCATTTATGATCTTAGGTGGTGTAGGCGGATTTGCAACTTATTCACTGACACTAATAGTATTTGCAGTCTCAGTGGTACTTGAAGCAGTAGCTATTCCGGGACTGTTTGCTAAAACTAGTAAAGCCTGGTATCTGCTTTATTATTCAACCCTGATCAATGCTTTATACAACTTCTTAAGCTTTAATCTGGTTGGATTTGTGGTTGGTGGAGCATTATCACTATACTTATTGTTCCAGATCAAAAAACATTACACTCACTAAACTTCCGCTATCTTTACGCTTTAGTTTAAAACCTTTACACTATTTATAATGTCCAACTTTTTTTCACTGCAGCTAAAACCAAAACGCGGATTTACCCTGATTGAA
>CAYUPO010000002.1:0-3505 GCA_964446685.1 uncultured Gammaproteobacteria bacterium
ACTTAACACATAATATCAAGTTACCTCTTATTCAACTTCGGAAAATATACCAAATCCAGCCATAATAGTCAACACCTAAATATCCAGTACTTCTAATAACGCAGACGGCTCAAGAGGAATCTCTCAGACGCTGTATTCCATTAATCTGTTTAATGATCTTTTGGACCTCATCAGGCACATATTTTTCCCATTCTTTTCCTTCTGTTATTAATCTTCTGATCTCTGTAGCACTGGGATTATCAATATGTGGCGGATTTTTTACTTCCAGCCCCGCTTCAGTTAACAATTTTATTACCAGTGGATTTCCTGAATAAACTACTTCTCCTTTGAAATATTTGTCCAGCAACTCTTTTGTCCATTCATCATTATCAGCAAAATCCGGAATACCTTTTACTTCAAAAGGTATATCCAGTTTTAGTGAGGCCAACAGCATCTCCTCCCTTTCTTTAGCCGTAAATGGATTATAAGAAGTAAAACTCTCCTGGCTGGAACCTATTCCTATAATTAGTTTTTCAATATCTTTTTCT
This sequence comes from uncultured Gammaproteobacteria bacterium, assembly GCA_964446685.1. Lineage (GTDB taxonomy): Bacteria > Patescibacteriota > Microgenomatia > Daviesbacterales > UBA10151 > CAZWRN01. The sequence continues at coordinate 528 of CAYUPO010000002.1, forward strand.
CTGGCAATTTGTCTAATAGCTTCAAGATGACCAAAATGGAGTGGCTGAAATCTTCCAATAAATAAAGCTGTTTTTTTATTCATAAATTACTGCTGTACCAGGGGAGGGGTGATATCTCTATCCAGAGTAGTAGTATCTTTGACTTGCTGACCAACTCTGTTTTCTAATTGAGATACCAGTGTTACTAAAACATCTAACTCATTAAAAGTCTCCGGATTATCCTTAATATAGCTGTTTGCTGCATTTTTACCCAGGTTAAATGACTGCCATGTTTGAAACTTTATATCATCTCTTTGATTCTGAATATAGGAAAGAGACCGACTAATATAAAATAATTTACGATAATCCTCTCCATCTAAAGTTTCTTTTACGACCATCGGTCCTACAAGCTGATTTGCTTCAACAATTGCCGCTTTCCATGATGGGTAACTATCAGCTGATAAACTGGTAATGTAGAAATAATCAATTTCATTATTAACTTTTGGCTGATATCTGGTCGCAATCAGACTATCAATATTAACGATAGTCAGACTGGCAATAAATAATAAAGTAACAGGAACAATTGCCAAAAATAACTGTTTTTGATTTACTTTCTGAATCATTTCAAACAGCATAACTAACAATAAATAGGCTAAATATAATAGGAAGATAAATCCTGCTATCCGGGCTCTGGTTAAACCATTTTCCATGGCATATGACTGTAGACGCAAAAAATCTGACCATAAAATCATCCCAGTTTCCAGCAGCACGACACTGCCAAATGTTTGAATCAAAATCTTTTCTCTACCATCAATCTGTTTCAGTTTTTTAACAATAAATGAAACAATACCAATCACAATTGAGCCGACAATCAGCAATTCAAAAAACCCTTTTCTGACATATTCCGAATAAGTTAAAGACGCAATACCAACCTCCTGTAGTTTCGAAAGATCTGGATTAGAAAATAAATACTGAAACTGAACAGCTATAAAAATACCAAATAAAATAGCTACCGCTGCTAAAACGACCATCATCTCATAACCTTTTTGGTCTTTTGTTTCATCAATTTGTTTAGAAAAAATGCCAGTTTTTTTTATTTGGACTCTGACAAATGTAAACAAGGCGGTAAATAGGACAATGCTGACAATCAACCGTTCAATAATAGAGGACAAAAAATCCTGAGTTAATTTACCAAAAATTGGATCAGCCTGAATTAGCAAGTAACCTAAAACTCCCACAACCGGAATGCTAATTAATAATCCATTTACTAAAGATTTACTGATTTGCGATGCAGAGGAGGAAGGCAACTCCTCTTTACCTGGTTGATCAATTTTCCCAAATAAAGCAACCGGTAACTGAGCAACAACCGAAAGTGGGGCAGTCAGATATTCTATGATTTTAAAATTAAAAACACCATCTAACTTATAAAAATAAAGACTGGTACAAGCCAAAACGATAGATACTGAGATATTAACAAACTGGATTAACCCATCAGCTCTCCAGGCTACCATTAACCCAAAAATGAGCGAAACAACAGAAGCAGAGATACCCAACCAGATTAAACGTGACTCACGATTTCGGACTATAAAAAAACTCAGATTAATCAGAGCAATTAGAATGGCAAAACCTAACCCCCAAAAATTTGTTTTGAAGAAAAGTAGATTATAAATTAAGACGAAGCCAGCACTAACAATCAATTGCAGCATCAGTTATTGGAACAGTTGGGATATTTTATCATAAGAAAAAGCAAATTACCTAATTTTCACACCTGCTATAAAAAGGTATAGTAATTATATGAAGTATCTGCCTATTGCTCTGGCCCTTATAACACTTATTATTGGCGGTTATTTTCTTCATCAATCCTATGCTCACTTTTTTAATTTTCTAAACACTCATCACCTTTCACCAGTTAGTCAAAAAGTTTACAATTTCGGCTCTAATCAGGGAGGAACTCTGACTTATGTTATTTTAGGGGATAGTTTGATGGATGGAGTTGGTAACATTGATCCTGGCTCGACACTCCCTGCAATTTTTGCAGGCCATCTTCAAAACCAACAAAAATCCGGCACTTTAATAAAACTGGCTCAGGCAGGGGCAACCACGAATGATGTTTTAAACAATCAGGTTCCGGAAGCTATCGAAATTTATCCAGACTACATCTTAGTAATGATTGGGACAAATGATATCCACAATATGATTATTGACCAAAATTTTGCTAAACAGTATCAAACAATGATCCATACTCTCAGCACCAAAACCAGGGCAGAAATTACTATAATTAATATTCCTTATATTGGCTCAGATCAGATCCTACTTCCACCATGGAATACTATTTTAGACTGGAGAATGAAACGTTTTAATCAGATAATTGCCAAAACTGCCAAAACCGAAAATATTAAACTAATTGATCTTTATACACCTACTAAAGAAAAATTTGTCAAAAATTCCGATCTTTACTCAGAAGACCAGTTTCATCCTTCCGACAAAGGGTACAGACTCTGGGCAGACATCATTCTGCCTCAATGGTAAACTAAGAAAAATCCCAATATGCAAATAGAAATCGCTAACGCTGCAAGTCAAAATTTCATTTTTATTGCCCTGTTTCTGATAATTTTGTTTGCCACAGCAAAAAAATTTACTAACAATCATTCTTTTACTCCCGCTTTAACCGAAGAATTAAAAGGTTTTTCTATTCTGGCTATCATTTTTTCCCATATTGGCTATTTTTTAGTAAATGATCATAGGTTTTTATTTCCTTTATCAACAATCGCCGGAGTCGGGGTCAATTTATTCCTGTTTCTCTCTGGATTAGGATTGACGTTTTCAACCTTAAAATCAAAAGACTCAGTATTTCGCTTTTATATCAAACGACTTCCTAAACTTTTTATACCGATGTGGGCAGTTTTGAGTCTATTTTTGATAATGGATTATTTTATTCTAAACCGCAGCTTTGAAATGAAACTCATCATCCAAAATTTTCTGGGTTTTTTCCCCTGGGC
>CAYUPO010000002.1:3605-62630 GCA_964446685.1 uncultured Gammaproteobacteria bacterium
TAAAATTTTTGCTTATTCCTTTATTTATCGGCGTCTTTGCTTATACTTCAATAAACTCAGGTGTTGGAGAAGAAAAAGAGATTGAACAAACAATCAGTCTGATTACCATGTTTTCAATTATCTTTGTTTTCATCGCCAAAAATATTAAATTTCGTTTACTTTCATTATTTGGAAATTATTCTTATGAAATATATTTATTGCACTGGCCTTTGCTGGCTCAATATGATCTGTTTTACCGTTATTTACCTGCCGCAGCAGCGACTCTCTGTTATTTAGTCTATTTTCTGATTTTGGCTTTTATTTTAAGAAAAATAACGGATTTGATTTCATTTACGAAATACAAAAAGCTGGAGAAAACTAGTTAAAAAAGGTATTTCTTAAATCACTCCAAAATGAATAAAATGGACCCGGATTTTGTTTTTTTAAAGTAATATTTTCTCTTCCTTTTGGAGATTTAGAGATAGTAATTTTTTTATCATCATAGCCGGCTTTTTTAAAAGTTACAGTCTGAAAACCATACAAAGGAACCAGATATTCCCCAGGTTCTGCATTGTACTGTTTATTATTTGCTTCGATCAAAACCCCATTAACTTTAAATCCCAACTCATCCTGAATAGATCCATACAGCTGCATCGGCAAAAAATATTTAGTCAAAATAGAAACAGCTTTTTTAGGAGTATTATCATCATTCCAGATAGCGGTACTGCCACCTTTATTTACCCAATAAGAAATACCATATAAATCTTTACTCTTGAGCAACTCACCCATCGCTTCATCAATCCACTCTGCCTGCTGAGTTTCAGTCATTTCACCATTTAGATCCGGAATCGGCGCACCAAATTCACCTAAGACTATTTTAGCTTTTGTTTTTTCAGCTAATTGATTTACATCCCGAGCTACTCTTTTGGCTTCTCCTACATAATGATCGATCGTCACAAATCCACCAACTCCTTTGGCAGTTGCTTCATCCATGATCAGATCAGCCACATCTTTATTCATCGACATTAGAGAAGTATTAACAGTTTTACCAATCTGTGAAAATGCAGCCTGACTTTGAACATGCTGATCAATCAGAAATTTTCGGTACTCATCAACCTTACCTGTCATTCTAGGATCTCCCTGAGCCCCATTCTCACATTCCGGACAACCTGTAAATGCATCACCATTTTCAAATAAATCCGGATGTTGTTTTATAAAAGTGGTTGTCTGAGCCAGATGCTGTTCAAAAGTCATTTTTTTATCATATCCAAACCAACCTTCCCAACTAGACCAATTACCCCTAAACCAAACTTTCAGATGATTTTTTCGTGCTGCAACTACCCACTTTTTTAAAAATGGTAAGAATTCTTCATCATACGGTGATCCAATCCCAATATGCGTAGCACCTGTATCAGCAATATTTTTTACCTGTGTTTCTATCTCTTTATCAAAAGATGGATCATTCAGTTTCTCTCTTGCCAAATCTCTTGATAATTTCATAGTATCAACCGAGCGAAATTGCCATGGAGTTAATGGCATCGTTTGATGGAAAAAACTTTTTGTTTGAAACCAAAAGAATAGTAAAGCTATAATGCTGATAAAGCTAATCACCAAAACCCAAAATAATAGATTTGGAATATAAATTTTCATACTAGCTCATTGTAACAGTACTTATATAAAGAATTAAATTATTTTTGATTAACAAATATTGCCTCTGTATTAAGATCATTTAAAAACTCTTCTTTTAATTCATAAATATCTGCAAAAGGATATTTTGCAACCAGACGATATCTTGATAACCCATCACTATTTTTAATTAATCTCCAAGTCGAATCATTATCATCGTAAGTTCTAGTCACAATCCATCTGGCCCATCTGTCTGGCGATCCGGTAGCAGCTTTCCAATATTCTCCGGTTCCTTCATGAATAAACCGATCCATCGGTAATCCAGATGAAAAAATGATTGCATCATGTGAAGCGGCGGAAATCAGAATAAATCCTTTTTGGCCAGTTGCATGTTCTTTAATATAACCTGATACTTCAGAAACATTTTTTTGACTTGAACCAACTCTAGCATCATCGATTGTAGCTGCGTCAAAACTATTAAACTGAAAAAAGGTAACTAAAATTAATAATCCAATTAAAACAATTTTTAAATTATCCAGTTTGTGAACCAGGTAACCGGTAAATACTGCGATAAATGGCATTAACATGACTCCATATCGGACATTAAACCAGGTATCACCATTAATACCTTGAATAAACAAAACTGAAAACCCTAGATAAAGAGCTAAAATATTAAAAAATAAGGGGCCAAGCAATGCAATTGAGGCAAGTTTGTTATTTAAACTGACTTTTTTATCTAACCAAAAAACTGCTCCTCCGAAGAAACTTAATAATGAAATGAAAGTATTGCTGTTATAAAACAGAGCATAAAAATAGGTCTGAGTAGAAATCCACCAGTTATTCTTTGTAATTAAATTCCCCGCTTGATCAAGTTGTTGTTGTTGAGCATGAGCAGAATATGGACCGAGTGCAAAATAAAGTGCATCGCCAAAAATTAACTGATTCCACAAAAACCACAGAATTATTCCCAACCCACCTAAAGTACAAAATAAGAAAAATAGTCCCTCAGCCCCTTTGTATCCTTTTTTGCGATAACCATGAATAACAATTAAAATGGCTGTGATCAAAAATAAAAACCAACCATCATACCTGGTTAAAGTAGCCATCATTAGCCAAAAAGCAGTTTTTAATAAATCAATAATTCTCTGATTTTCAAACCAAAGAATTAAATAATAAGCACCAGCAGTCGATGTAGCAATTAGCAGCAACTCAGTCATTGCTGTTGATTGCAAATATAAAATATTTAAGTTTAAGGCAAATACTAAGACACCAATTATTCGACCCAAGAAAGATACATTGAGATGTTTTAATATCAGATAGATTAATACTCCAGTTGCCACATAAGAGATCATCGAAACAATCGCTCCTGAAAGTCCTGTATGCCACATGAAATCGTTCCAGATTGTCGGAATCATTAGAATATGATTAAGCGGTAACCAGACTGATCCAAGCTGTGCTAAACCGGGTTTTAATCCTTCAACAACCCGTCGACCAATATCTAAATGGGATCTGGCATCGTTATATGCTAGAGCTAATCCATCTGAAATAAATACTAGAAAAAATGCTATTGATATTCCAGTCAGAAATAGAGTTATAAATAACACAGCTTTTCGCTCAAAAAAATTAAATAAACTTTTTAGAATATTTGTTTTTAAAACAATCTCAATAGTTGTAAATTTTGATATATTCATTTGTTACTCCATTTCAACATCAACATTAAAGAAACAGACGGTATTAAAATGATCGCCACTAAAATATAAAGATATTCTTGAGCTGTAATATATTGATGAGCAATTGTTTGAAAAACAAAAGATTTTGAATGATTACTGATCAAAAAATCCCAGTTTCTGGCATAGGTATATTTTTGAACCTGGCCCGAAAGTTTTTCCAGTTCCAAAACCTCAACCTGAGGAGGGTTTGCACTTGAAGTAATAGCCCCTAAAGTATTCACAAAAACTGAGTAAGAAAAGAAAATAAAAAATAAACCAAGAAACCACCATTTTTTACGCCAGTAGGTGAGCAGCATACCGATAAAAATTGCTAAGATTGCATATGCTGGAGTAAGATACCTTGAACCAAAAGCCCATCCTCCCCAATAATCCCCCCACATTGAATACAGGACTATATTAATCGCCATAACCGATACCAAAAGAGCCATATACATCATTTTTTTACGATAAGCGAGATACAACCCAATAAAGCCAAATAAAATAACTGGACAATAATAAATAATTCCCCGATCAGGACTAATCCAGTGAATGTTAAATGCACTGAGCATACTTCTGGTACTAAAAAATCCAGCCGCTGAACGACTTTGAGAAGAAGTGTTAGTAAATTTCTGTAAATCCGTAGTAGTATTTCCTTTTGGAACGGTTGGCTTTCCATTATTATCAATTTCTTGTACTGAGGCCACAGTTCCGGCCAATTGAAAAGGACTACCATAAGAAACTTGATTAAACCAAAGCAAAAAAGCTAAAGGGAGGACTGCAGCAGCAAAGGTTAAGAAGCCTAAAATATTTACCTTTATACTCATTTGGTTATTGCTTTGGACAACTCTGATCAATCTTAATAATCCAAAAATACCTAATGGAAGCATCATAAATAAATTTGGGTAATCCACCGAAAGAGATAAAGCCGCTAAAAACCAAACTCCAACCAAACTCCAAACAGTTTTAAATCGAACCAGAAAATACAAGCTCATTAGTAACAAAAAAATAGAAACATGATGTTGAAATAGCGATACAGCATAAACAAATGAGGGTGTCGCAAACAGAAAAGTTAAGGAAGCCAGTAGTCCGGCAGTTTTGCTACCTCCTAGCAATGACACAATTGATTTGATAAGAAAGGCATTTAATATTGCAAAAATCGCTATTACAGCATAGGCTCCCACCTGAGAAGCTCCTAATACCTTACCTAACAAATAACCTGGCAACACAACAAAAGAAACTCCTTGAGCAAACAGTGACACAAAGTTTCCATTTTTATATCCCAAGTCCGGTGTTGCAAAACGAGCCACTGGAACTGAAAAGTGGACACTCTTATCTTCGATCAGTGAATAGGTTAAAGCAAATCTTCCACGTTCTGGAGATAGTTCAAGGGGACCATTATCTTTCCATACCATCTGATTTAATTCATTTATATTTGGAACTCCAGGCAGACCTCGCAGTGTTAAACTCAAAATAACTACTAAAAAGATCAGAAAGACACTATTTCCAATTAGATTACCAAAAAACCCCCATATTTTATGAGATGTAAAAGGTTGCATATTTTTTGTAATTTGATTTAATTTACTATTCATAGTGATTTTTCCAAAACATGATTAAAAAAACCCATACGATGATGAATATATTTTCTAACAGAACTATTTTGTAATTTCTTTTTAAATTCAACATATTCTTTAAGCAAAAATTTATTCTTTTCTAAAGCTCGAAAAACTTTCATACTTCTAATATACCCCTTAAACCAGGGATCCACTAAAGTAATTTCAACATTTATATCATCCACTTTAAATACCCATTCCGCAAACATTTTTCTAATTTTTTCAGGCTCACCAAATAAGGCTACAAGTTGAGGAATAAATGTTTCGAATTCACTTGCTTTTGCTTCAACAAATAGATCTATATCACGTTCTCCCAACACTTTTAACTTCGCTGACCCCACAAAATTCACCTTCAACTCTGGCATCTTTTTTTGAATTTGTGCTATTAGTTTATCCGCAATTTTTTGAAGATCATTTTTGTAGGGAACTATATGCACTTTTTTAGTTGCCGGAATAGCCAAAAGATAAATATAGTCTTTTGGTGTGGTGTAAAATAATTTTAATTCAGAAATTAACCAACTACCCCATTTTGTGATTACTTCAGCTATATCAGATAAAATCAAAAATTCTACCAGAATTCCTAAAGCTACTATACACATTAAAAGCCAGATACTCACAGGAATCCATCCAGTTTTTATTAAAAAGTTATTTAACAATAAGTGAATCATTTAATTGTATTAACCTCCAATCCAATTCTTTTTCTTAAATTTATATAAGAAATTGATGACAATAATGTAAACTGGATTTTTTCTTTCAACTTTAAAAGACCCATATAAAAACTCATCCAAAAAATACCCAGGGGTGACAACATTGCTTCAAATTGTTGCTGACTTATTAAATTTTCCATTGAAATTCGATTATTAAGAAACTTTGAGTCTTGCAACTTAAAAGCTCCTCCATCAACGGTAAAAGCATTTTTATAACCAGCCTTTTTAACAACTTCGATAATATTATTACTGTAGATTCCTCGTGGATAGGCAAAATATTTCAATTTAAATCCCAAACTTTTTTCAAGTTTTATCTTACTTATTAAAATTTCTTCCTTAAGCTCTGTTTGAGATAAAAGCCTTAGGTCTGAATGTGTTTTTGTATGATAGCCAATTTCCCAGCCCTCTTTTTTCAAAAATTTAATTTGTTTTGTGTTTAGTAAAGGTAACTGGTTATCCAGTTCAGATCTGTTAGCTTCAGCTGCGTTTCCAAGAACAAAAAGAGTAGCCGGTATTCGATACTTTTTTAATATTTTATGAACATCTGTTAAGTTATCCATGTACCCATCATCAAAAGTAAGTGCAACACTATTTTTAATACTTTTTCCATTAACCAACTGATCCAATGAAACTAATTTATAATGTTCCATTAAGTACTGAATTTGTTTTAAAAATTGTTTTTTAGAAACGGAAAATCTCCAGTCTCCATCACTTACTGAGTGATAACACAAAACCACTGAGTTATTTTTACTATTCAAAACCTTAAACAATTTATTTACCATATCAACTAAGTTCAAACCAAATAACATAAATCGTTCTGCAACAGAAATAGTTTTAGACTGATTTTTGATAAAAGAGGCCACAAAAATTGTTAAAAAATCATAGCTTTCTTTATACTCCGCACTTTTGCTACTAGAAATAGCCATCATTTGAATCGAATAAAAAATAGCCAAAGCTAAGAACTTTTTTTCGGAGTAACCATTATTAAATTTATCCTCAAGAAAATTATTTAGCTCTTGCCGTAATTCAGCAAATCCTCCCTTAGCCACAATCGCCAAATCTGTTTCTTTTTCAGCCAAGACCATAACTTCTGGATCTAGAATAGTGAGAGTATTGTTTCGAACAATGATATTCTTCGAATGAATGTCTCTATGACTTAAAACAAATTCACTTGAAAAAATGGTCGATAAATAGTTTAAATAAAATAAAAAACTTAATTTTAAATACATCAGTAGATTTTTAAAATCTTTAACTAAAGTGAATAAAAGATACACCGGAAAAGTCAATATATTTTGTATTTGACTAATTTTAGGAAATTTTTCAATGATTGGTTTAGATGCGGTATTAGATAGAGTTTGGAAAAAAGAAAGTATTCGAGAAAAATGGTTAATTTTTTCATCAGCTTTTAAATTAAAAAGAGTCATACCGTGAATGTACTCACTAACATACCCAATTTGACCTTTATTATTTAATTCACTTAGGACTTGAGGGAACCTAATTTTAAATTGATTATTTTTTCCTACTAATAAATTCAATGCCTTTAAAATCACTATTTCTTGTCTAAGCTGAAAATATGTTATATCCTTCCATATATAATCCCATGTTTTAACTACAACTTTTTGTTTGTTTAAGGAATATAGTGCAACCAGTGGTTTTATATTAGATACATCAGCCAATGGTTTAACAAATTTCATTTTTAATATTTGTTTTTTAAATATTTGATTTTTTCTCTTAAAAAAACCAATTTTTTTAATTAAAACCCCATATATAATTTTTTGTATAGTTAGATAATTCATAGTTTAATTTTTGGTTGAGGTTGCTGTGAACCAAGTTAATTTATAATTTTTACTTATCAGTGAGAAAAATGGGCGGCAAAGAGAATTAATAAACACAATATATAGTGTTGGAACAGGATACTGGAATAACACTTTGATAATGGTATTGAAATAGAAATTTAATGGTCTTCTATATTCTTTTTCCACTAACCCTTTGAATCTTTTATTTAAACTCACTCTAACCGCTTCAGGATTTGATCGAAACACCTGTTTCAAATAATCGGACAATTTAGTCGGCAATCTGTAATACACTACTGAGTCACTTACATGAACAAATTTTCGCTTTTGCTTGAGACAACTGAAATAAATAAAATCATCTTCATTCATAACTTTTGGGAATTTTAAACTTTTAGCAAAACTTTTTCTCATCATCATACAAGCCCCAGTACATCCAAAAATATTATGACCGTTATTCATTTTCTTACGTGATTCATCGAATACTAAGAATGTTGAATAGACTGCTTTTTCAAAAAAAGTTATTGGTTTTTTAGGTCTTGTATTTCCTCCTACTAAAGCCACATCTTCATTTTTAAATGGTTTAACTAAGTTACTAATAACCTGATTGCTTTTTATTTCAATATCAGCATCTAACATTAAAATAAATTCACCTTCAGCTTGCTTAAATATCTGCCCCATTCTCAGAGCTTTTCCTAGTCTTTTACCATCATCAATAACATTCACCAATTTACTTTTCACTTGACGAGCTTTTTCAGCAGTTTGATCATTACAACCATCACAAGTTATTAAAATCTCTTTAAGTAACCAGCCTTCTGCTTTTTGTTTTAGAACAGCTTCGATTACTCTTTTAATTGTCTTTTCTTCATTGTAGGCTGAAATACCAACCGTAATAGTTACATTTTTATTGTTCATATATTTATCTGGATGAAATTACTTTTGTAGTCGTTAATGTTTGCCACATTCCTTCTTTATTTAACACATCATTTTGCGGAGCAATTCTGATAATTATGTTTAGAATTACAACCCCTAAACAAACTACTGGATTAAATAATCCCAGTCTAGCCAATTCTTTTAGTTTGGTTTTAGTTGGAATATGATGAGCCTTCAAACTTTCCGGCCCAAAATACTCAACAATATAATTTCGCTCATTAAGCACTCTTCTTCCATGAACTAAATACTCTCTAAAACTTTGAACTGGTTTAAAGTAAAAACAGGTATTTTTAGCAAATCTAAATCCATCAACTTTTTTTGCTGAAAAATAAAGATACTCTTCATCCGCAGTAATATTTACTGGATAGACTACTGTTTTAGCAAATGCTCCGTTAACCAACGTAGCTGATCCATACAAATTTGCAATATGATCACCTGAATTTAAATCCTGACGCATTTCATTCCATAAAGCATAATTTTGATAGTAGAGTGTTTTAATAAATCCTTTAGGTTTAATTGGTATCAAATTACCACCTACCACCACACCATTTTTCCCCATTGCCTTAACCATGATATTAATCTCCTCTTTTGTACCGAGTTTTACATCAGCATCCAAAGTAAGTAACAGCTTACTTTTATTTAACTGGTAAATTTGATTTAATCTTGATGCTTTACCCATTCTTTTCCCATCATGATGAAGTTTTATAATTGGATACTTTTTAACAAGCTTTTCCACTATTTTATTAGTACCATCAGTGCATCCATCTGTCACAATAATTATTTCTTCCAATTTATATGCAGTTTGTTTTTGATCAATCACGCCTTCGATAATATATTTAATATTATTGGATTCGTTATAAGCTGGGATTCCAACACTAAGAGATGCAATTTTGTCAGTTTGCATTTGCTTTATTTCTTCTAATCCTTTTTTCACCATGTTAATTACATATTTGACCTCTTCTACTGTCATCCCAGCATGTAGAGGCAGTCTCAACAATCTTCCGGCAATACTCTCAGTTACAGGTAAATCTTCAGCTTTATATCCCATTTTGCGTCCATATGGAGAGGAGTGAAGAGGAACATAGTGGAAAGTCGCACCTATTCCTTTCTCTTTAAGAAATTTCAGTAAAAAATTTCGATTCTCATTATCAGATAATAAAATGTAAAAAATATGAGCGTTATGATTTGAGTATTTTGGCAAAGTTGGTAACTTAATTAATCTTTGATTTTGAAAGCTTTTTAGTACGGTACTATATTTATTATAGATCGTCAAACGTTTTTTAATATTTTTACTTACATTCTCAAGCTGTGCATATAAAACAGCGGATAATAAATCCGAGGGAAGAATACTGGAACCAATATCAACCCATGTATATTTATCAACTTGTCCGAGCATAAATTCAGTTCGATTAGTTCCTTTTTCGCGAATAATTTCTGCTCTACGAATGACTTTTTCATCTTTTGTATTAATAAGTAACAGACCACCTTCACCCGATACTACATTTTTTGTTCCATGAAAACTTAAACATCCAAAATCCCCAATCGTTCCTAAGTATTTATTTTTATGCTTAGCCTCAATACATTGCGCTGCATCCTCAATAACTTTTAAGTTAAATTTTTTGGCTATTTTCATTATTCTGTCCATATCACAAGCCACACCAGCATAATGAACGACCATGATTGCCTTCGTTTTCTTTGTGATTTTTCTTTCAATATCATCCGGATCAATATTTAATGTATCCTCTGTTACATCTACAAATACTGGTTTAACAAAATTAACCAATATTGCATTAACAGTTGAAGAAAAAGTAAACGAAGGAACCAAAATTTCATCATCTTGTTCTAAATTAAGAAGTCTCACTGCAAACTCCAAAGCTGTTGTTGCAGAAGTTGTCATCAAAGCCCTTGCAACACCATACTTTTTTTCAAAATAATTATGAACTTTTTGAGTATATTCACCATCACCAGCAATATCCTTTTCGTTTTCAATAACATCTTGAAGATACTCCAGCTCCTTACCTGAATAGAATGGTTTTGTAAATTTAATATTCATTAGCTAATTCCTCCTTTGACATCATATAAAAAATCTTCGTAATCAGTGACTACTTTTTCCCACGTATACTTTCTAGCAATTCTTCGTAGAGAAATACCTTTACTTATAGTTTTATTTTTATCAGCAGCTTTTAATAATAACTTGGAATATTCATTTACATCAAACATCGGAGCTTTATAAATTGAATCCTTCGGCAACCATTTCAAACTAGGAATATCAAAGGAAACAAGCAGTAAAGCTGCAGCCATTGCCTCTAATACAAAAAGAGAAAATCCCTCATGTCTTGATGGGAAAGCCACAAACAAAGCTTTCGATAACAAATCAAATTTCTTTTTTCCATAAGCTGGACCAACTATTTTAACTTTTGAATCCAAGTTTAATTCTTTAATAAGTTGGCGAATTTTTTCTTCATCTGGTCCTTTTCCAGCCAAGACTAATGGGAAATTTATTTGAGACTGAACCTTAGCATAAGAATGCAGTAACAAATCAATTCCTTTTTGCCCCATATCAAATCTTCCTAAAAATAAAATAAATTCCGGTTTATTTTTTTTAATTGCAAAATATTCATTACCAACACCTTCTGGGACAATTCTGGTTTTAATTTTTGGATTTGCTTCTTTAAATTTGGAATCAAAAATATCAGTGTAGGGTAAAGCATATTTGTAGATTTTCAAACCTACTTTTTCTACCAGATTGAATGGAAGTTTATAAAGTTTGCTAAATCGATCAGCTTCAAAAGAAGTTGGAATAGCAACAACAGGAATCTTTGTCCACAATGGAGAAAATAGAGTCGAAATAGGAGCTGTGAAACATTCTAAAAAGACATCAGTTTTAATTGAGGGAACAACAAAAGGAAGTGAGAAAATATAAATTAAATTATTTAATCTAATATTTGGAGTTGAAATTCCAATATGTCGATAGTATAAGCCATTTTCCATCCGATCCTTATATTGTTGATACTTAGAACTAATAACCTGCACCGTGTGACCTTTTTTGGCCAAACGACTTCCAACTTCCAGAGTCGCCCTTGCTTGTCCGGCATTTAATAGCGGATTTTTGATATCATCAAAATCTAAAAAAGTAATATTTAATTTTGTGTTTTTCATAATTGTATCCTCCAATACGGTATTATAGGACATAAATACCAAAAAAACTATAGGTATTTATTTTACAGTACCCCAAACTACTTTCCGTATAAATTGAGTCTCTTTTTTACTTAAATTACGCTGAATAATATTTGCAAAATTATCTGCTGATATATCCCAATCAAACTTTTTAGCCCAGGACACTGATTGTTTACTCATTTTATTACGCATTCTGGTATCTGAAATTAACAGCATCATTGTTTCAGAAAAACCATTTGTATCTCTTGGATTTACTAAGAATCCGGAAAATTTATCAGAAACTGAATCCTTTAAACCATTTACATTAGAAGCTATCACAGGTGTTCCAACAGCATTGGCTTCTATGACTGTTATCCCCCAACCCTCTAACATTGAAGGCTGGATAAAGACCCAATGCGATGACATTAAAATTATTTTTTCCTCATCACTAACTTTCCCAACAAACTCCACTTTTTCATTCAACTCCAAAGATGAAACCAAATTTTTAAGTGATTTGAGACTTTCACCAAATCCTGCGATTGTGAAACGAGCTTCAGGATATTTTTCACTAACCGTTTTAAAAGCCTTAATTGCTATATCAATATTTTTGTATGTCTGTAAACGACCTAAATACAAAAAAGACGGATATGTTGTTTTATTTACTTTACTTAATTTCTTATGAGTAAATCCGGGATTAACTACCTGTATAGTATTTTCATTCCCTAATTTTATTTTAAGTATCTCTTTCTTCGATGATTCAGAAACTGTAATAACTGCCGATTTTTTATACACTAGCGGCATGATTACTGCCTCTAAAAACATTGCTATATAAGAGAATGGAAAAAGCAGCTGTCTTCTAAAAACTTCTTGATGAATATGATGAATTAGTAGATATTTAGGAATTCTAACAAATAGTGGAGTAAAAAACGGTAAACCGTTTTCTGAATCAATAACTACATCAAACAAACCTCTAAATCTCAAAACATAATATACAGCCGCCCAAAAATAAACAGTGTAAAAACCTCCCCGTCTGACCATTTGAACACCGTCAATTACTTCATTTCGTGGATTTTTACTATCATTTCCGCAAAAGATTGTCACTCGGTGTCCTTGAGATACCCATCTTTTAGCTAGTTCATGAATATATACTTCAGCACCCCCAGCCCATACATGTTTTGTATCGCGCCAATTAAAAATTAATATCCGTTGTCCATCAAAATTATCACTACTTTTAAAACTTTTTTTATAAAGAGGTTTAAATATCCCAATCAAATCAACCAGATTTTTTGAAACCAACCATAATGAGTTTCTAAAAATAAATAACACAGTCAGTAAAATTAGATTAATCGCACTTACCCCAAACATCACCATTATTACTTCTAATAAGTTTTGATGTAGAAGGCTGATTAGAACAATCTGACAAATTGAAACAATAAATCCAACGGTTACAAAAAAATAATTTTCCCTAGCTTGAAAATAAGAAACTATAGTTTGTGACATACTAAACATCAACATGGTTAGTAAATAGAATGGGAGATAACTCAATATGGCATATGCTTTATCTCCAAATAACATTGGCATCAAATAGTTGCCAAATAGTAGAAGTGGAGCAGCCGCGCAAAGAGTCATAATACAAGTCAGGGAAAATAGCCAGATAAATATTTTTTCACTATCTTTTTTGGCTCCCTGACTATGTGCTACAAGTGGTAGCATTAATGTTCCTGTTAAAGTTCCAAAGAAAAAAACTATCTTTCCTGCCAAACTTAGAAGGGCATATTGACCAGCTTCTACCGGATTCAAAAAATGCTTGACTAACACAATATCTAAGCCCAAAAATGCAATATTGGCTAATCCATATAAGACTGCAGAAAAATAAAATGAAGTATTAAATTTTGCATCAGATGGTTCAACTTTAACTGAACTTTGTTTGAAAACGTAAATAAAACTAAGCAAAAGTGGCATAGCTGTAGATATTAAAATTGATAGATAAACCAAATCATGACGACCTGACTGAATAATTATGAAGGCCAGCAGAAATTTCACTAAAGGTTCAAAAATCGCAATAATAGCTAACACTGCAAACGCCAATGTTCCTTTTAAATATCCACCATAGACAGCGCTACTTAAACTAATCAACCAAACAGGTGTAAAAAGTAAAAATAACCATATAGAATTAGTATTAAAAAAAGTCGGTAAATATGGAGTTAATAAAAGCCAGGTAACTGTTAACAAACCACCACCAATTAAAACTCTTTTCCATAAATGACTTAAATAACCCCTTGAAGCTTCCTGAGAATGTTTACCAAATAAATAGGCTACTTTTTGAGTGGTTGAGCTAGCCAGTGAATTGATCGGAATAGCTGATAAAAAAAGCAAACTACTAACTAAAGTTAAATTACCAAAATCTTCAACAGTTAAGACTCGCCCGAGATATGCATTGAAACCAAAGTTGATAAAGTTTGCAGTCGCATTTGCCAAAACAAATACAGACCCAGCAAAAACTATCTTTTTATCTCCTATTAAATTTCGAATTTTATTTTTAAACTTTGATCCAAAATGAACATGCTCCCGTTGTTCAACACTTTCTATAGCAATTGGTGCAATATTTTCTTCAGCAATCAGATCTTTAACTTTTTCTAAATGAAGACCATGAATTGTTTTTTCCCAATAATGAGGCTTAACTATTAATTGATATAACGCCAAAAAGCCTGCCCAGGAAACTAGTAACCAATAAAATGGAACTAATAAAACATACTTTACCAGACTCCATTGTTCTCTCTTGGCCACCCCAATCATGTAATAGTACATGAAAAGAAAATTCCCAAAGACAAGTGATAAACCTGCCATATAAAAAATATAAACCGGATAAAGGGATTCAATTGCTGGACCAACAATTGGTCTTAAAACAAAATACAAAATAGTCATCACCCATAGAAAAGGATTAATGAAAATAAAAGCAATCTTCCCACCCACAACCATCTGAAAAACTAAAGAATGCCAACCTTGTTTCTTTGCAGCTTCAATAGGATTTCGCATATGTACTAAATATGTCTGCATATATCCTTTTATCCATCTTGAACGCTGCCTGATCCAATTTCTAACATTTGAATTCGCTTCTTCTAAAGTTGTTGAATCAATAATTGCTGTTTTATAGCCATGAAGGAAAAGCCTTAAACCTAAATCACAATCCTCTGTTACATTAAATGGATCCCACCCCTCCAAAGATCTTAATGTTTCAGTTTTAAAATGATTACTGGTTCCTCCTAAAGGAATTGTTGTCGCAATTGACTGTAGCCCTGTTAGAGTCACATCAAACCACAATGAATATTCCGCAGTAAAAAGTCGGGTTAATAAGTTTTGATACGGATTGTGATAATTAAGTTTCGCCTGCAAACAGATTACATTTGAATCAATCGTTTGAAATGCCGCAAACGCTTTCTTCAACTGCAGTGGATCCGGAATATCTTCAGCATCATAGATAACTAAATACTCACCAGTTGCTTGAGTTAATCCATAATTACAAGCTTTTGGTTTTGTTTTAGGTTGTGAATCTGGAACTACTACTACTTTTACATAAGAAGGTAATTTTAAATTCTTAGCTGCAAGTTGTGTTTCTTGATCATCCTCTTCCAGTAATAACATTACCTCTAGCTTCTTTTTTGGCCAATCCATTTTTGAAATTGAATCTAAAAATATCGGCAGAACAGATGCTTCTTTATACAATGGACATAAAACAGTATAAATTGGTAAATCTTTATCTTTTATTTTTGATACTTCTGCAGTTGAAATAGTTATTTCTGGAGGGTTGTGTAAACTTTTATAAATTAGATAAAAATTAAATATAACGTCTACAAAATAAATAAATGACAGCACTGCTACCACCATTTGCAATCCAAGTAAAAAATTCCAAATTAATATAGCAATCAAACTAACAGCCAAAAACCATAACCAAATTTTTTGATTAAAACTTAGTACTTTAATTGCAGATTTATCTGAATGTAATGTTGTATGGGTTACATATTTTTTCTTGTTGTAGGCGACTCCAGCGTCTTTCATTTGTCTTTTTAAAGAATGGAGTGGATATACTTTTTGTGGTCTTAATTTATAAACTAGAGTTTGTGTACCGATTTCAAAGGAAGTTTTTAAGGTGTTTACTTTTGAAAGACCATTTTTTCTTGGGGCAAATTCAATTTCAACTTCTCCAATTGAATGTCCAAGATCTGTAGCAGTGTGCAATAGAGGAACATCCAATGACCAGGCACTTATTTCTTTTTCATCAATTGCTTCAATGATCTCTCTTTTGAATAATTTTAATCCAGATTGGACATCACAATTAAAATCAAAAAGCAGTTTACCAAATAAATATTTAAAACTATCGCTGACAAATTTTCTTAATTTTGTTCCACCGTATTTTTTCCGGCTTGCAACCACAACTCCATGCTCTCCAGCTTTTTCAAACATTTCAGGAATAGCTTCAGGTGGATACTGTAAATCCCCATCAATCATTACTAACGTATCTGCAGTAGAATAACGAACCCCTTCAATAATTGAAAAAGCTTTTCCTTTTTTACCTTGTTTTGTGTAGACCCGAACAGGGAAGTCTTTAGCCAGCTGATGGATCATATCAACGGTCGCATCAGTTGATTTATCATCAACAAAGATAATTTCATGCGTAATACCAGCTTGATTCAGCGAAGAATTAATTCTTCTGACCAAATCGTTAATATTTTCTGCTTCATTTTTTACCGGAACAATTACATCTAGGTATTTCATATATAAGTCTCATAGTAAAATACTACTAAGTATAACTTTAAATCACAAAAAAACAGCCTTTTTTATGTGCTACATAGTTATCCTTTAATATATTACTACTGAAGCCTTAATAGTATCATAGAGGCAAAAAGAAATCTATCCCCTAAACTTATAGTATGTAAGAACAGTTTAAAGATTTAGTAAATATTTCAGACCAATAGGTTTATAGATCTTGACTATCGGCCTATATTGATTTACAATTCGCCACACAGGAAAAACTATAAGCATATGAGACACTTTTTTTTAAGTTTACTAATAACGATAACCATTTACTTAATCTCAACGACACCTGCTTCGGCAGAATATCAATTACCAGCCTTTGATTCCTGCCATAACCCAGTAGGCACGGTCAAAGAAAACTACCTTACCGGACTTCATGCAATAGTCGGAGTTACCGGATTACAAAGCGGTTCTGATAAAGTTTTTTCAAATAGCAACAACAATTTTACTCAGTGCTATTGCCCACCAAATGGAAATACTGGTGTAAAAACTAACTGGCTGGCAGCACGTGTTATCAGCAAAGAAGACCAAAACGTTTTGATGACTCAAGGATGGGTTTATATCGCCAACGGAGCTGACTGGGGACTCACCAATCAACCGTACCTGGCCAAGAATATTGAGTTTAGCTGTGGCGGTAATGGTGGTGACAATGGAGGAGGTGGAGGTACTGATAGCGGAAGTGGTGGTAGTCAGTCATCAAGCAATGGCGCCGGAGGAGGAGAGGTTTTAGGTATATCAACTTTAGCAGCTACCAGTAGTAATTTCACTAAATATCAGGTGTTACTAACTTTCATAATTGCTTTATCTCTTATTGTGTATGGCTACAAAATCCAAAAAAACTCACACTAATCAAATCTATCCTGTCGCTCAGCTTTTTAAACCTTTATTCAATTGGCAGAAAATTTTTGGACAGACTCTGATGGGTCTGGGAGCTTTCATATTAGTTGGTACTATCTTTCTCACTCAGATGGCCTATCTGGCTCCAGATAAAGAAATGGTGGTATTGAGTAAAGAAACAACTAACACCTCCTACCCCACCTCACTTCAGTTTTTAAATAATAATTACGAAATAGAAAAAGGCACTTTCAAATATGGTTTATGGCCTCTTTCAGATTCCCAACCTGTCTATCTTGAATCATCTGGTACACCCGGGCAAATTGGAAATATTATTATCTATGGCCATAATACTGCAAAAGTTTTCGGTAATTTAGATGCCTTACAGCAGGGGAGTGAGGTCACACTTAATACAAATTCCAGTGAAATATTTATTTACAAAATTGATTCAATAAAAAAAGTTTTCCCGCAGGATGTCGAAATTTTACAGCAGGGGAGTGAAGAGAGGATTACTCTATTTACCTGCACCGGCCTGTTTGATTCAATGCGCTTAGTTGTCTCAGGAATCAGAATTCATTAACAAGAGGGGAGTGATAACCACTCCTCCACTACCCTATTTATTTCTAACTACTGAATAATTTTTCTTTCTTAGGATTTGTATATTTGATATTGGATATTTGGCATTTGATATTTTTCTTGCGGGGGACTACTTCTTCTCTTCCAGCACTTCAATTACTGCAGATAAATCATCATTACCCATTCCCAAATCCATTCCCTGTTTATAGAGCTTTTCTGCTACTTTTAATTGAGGTAACTTATTTTTGTCCTCCAACTCTAACTGCGCCAATTTTAAATCTTTCCTTATATTTGCAACAGAAAAAGTTACGGCGTGCTTACCACTGATCATATTTGGCATTTTATTACGCATATTAGGGGAGAGTCCAAACACGTTTTGAAGTGCTTCTGCCATTTTTTTCCGCGAGATCTTCATCTCATCTGCCAGCAAAAATCCCTCAGCCAAAGCCGTAATAGTTTCACCAACAATCAGATTATTTATCAGCTTCACTCCCTGACCCATTCCGATTTTACCGACATATTGCAAATCAGTTCCCATAGCTTCAAGTACGGGTTTAACTTTTTCAAAGATAGATTCTTTTGCCCCAATAAATATAGTTAAACTCCCTTTTTCAGCACCAGTTGTTCCACCTGTCACAGGAGCATCTACGAATTCAATTTTCATCTCCCGCAAATCATCGGCAATTCTACAAGCCGCTGTCGGACCAATAGTACTCATATCTACTACAATCAGTTCCTCTCTATCGGCTAAAGCAACCCCATTTTTTCCAAGCAACACTTCCCGAACATCTTTTGGCCCCGTCACACAAGTTATCACCACATCGCAAGTTTCACCAAGCTCCATCGGAGTTTTTGCAACAGTCGCCCCTAACTTCTGCAGTTCTTTTGTTTTTGCTTCAGACCGATTATAAACAGACAGAGAAAATCCTTTTTTAAGGATATTTTTTGCCATCGGCCCACCCATCAATCCCAAACCAATGAATCCAATTTTAAGTTTTTTATCAGATATCAATTTAATCCTTCCATAAACATAAGCCGAAAAGCTACTACATCCGCAAAATTGTTAAAAACTGCTCTATTAAGTTCATAACTAGAAACAGGTGAATGTCTTATAATTCTATTATCCCTTAAATGATTAAAAGTTAAAACGCCATTTACGTCAATACATACCTTATTATCATTTAGAATAAGCTTGTGACTTTCTTTAAAATTACTCATTTGCAGATAAATCCCTGATACTAAAACTAGGGTTCCTTTTCTTTAGTCTTTGTACTGTAATATCCCGCGCTTTCTGAGTCAAGGGGAGTCCTAGTGATGTTGAATGATAGCCAAATCTGATTACTTTGCCTTCCACAAATATCTCACCACCATCCACTTCATTTTTATTCCCTGTTTTCCAGTCATAAATCCTATCCAAAACCTTATGCATTTCTGCCAACTGAATATGCAAGGTCGTTAAATCATTTGGCTGTGTAATATAAATTTCATTCCCCACCCGAATAAATTTGGATTGAAACTGTTCGCCCCCTGTAAATACTGATAAATCTAATAACATAGTAACTTTTCCTAACACATCCATTGTCATTCTAGAGGAGCGTTAGCGACGATAGAATCTAACCCTAACCTAGTTAAGATGCTATCGCTTCACTCCAGCATGACACATTAATATAACCACTTTTTATTTTATTCAGAATAACCCTGTCATTCTGGAGGGAGCAACGCGACCGATAGAATCTAACCAATGCTATCATACAAATCCATGAATTGTGAGTTGTCTTTATTAATCAAATC
The DNA here is from genome assembly GCA_964446685.1 of uncultured Gammaproteobacteria bacterium. GTDB lineage: Bacteria > Patescibacteriota > Microgenomatia > Daviesbacterales > UBA10151 > CAZWRN01. The sequence continues at coordinate 23,129 of CAYUPO010000002.1, forward strand.
AAGCTTCTTTCTCCGAACCAAGTTCTTAATAGCTTTCTCTCTTAAAATAGCCGATTCAATATCATAAAAGATCTCATAATAAACCAGTTTATTCACATTATATTTATTGGTAAACCCATCTGCTAATTTATTCCGGTGTTCAAATATTCTTCTAACTAAATCATTCGTAACACCAGTATATAAAACCGTATTTGTAAAATTAGTCAGAATATAAACATAAAATTGCTGCATATTTTTCTAAACAAACTTCGTCATTCTGGAAGGAGCAACGCGACTGATAGAATCTTACCCAAACAAGTTTAGATGCTATCGCTTCGCTCCAGCATGACAAACTAACCCAACCACTTTTTCTTCAACTTCTCAAACTGATCATCAATTATCGACTCCCTGATCCTATCCACCAACCCTACCATAAAATGTATATTATGAATACTTGCCAGCCTAAAATAGAGTAACTCACTGGCAACAAACAGATGTCTTAGATAACTTCTGGAAAAATTTTGACAGGTATAGCATTTACATCCGGGGTCTATTGGCCTCAGATCTTTAATATATTCTGCTCTTTGCAAAGATATCACAAACTTATTCTCTCTTTTGCCACCGTTTTCCGGTGAAATATAAAGGGATCCATTACGAGCTCGTCTGGTAGGGGAGACACAGTCAAACATATCTGCCCCTCGCTCAATACATTCAAAAAAATCTACAACTTCACCAATTCCCAAAGCATGACGGGGGAGATCTTCCGGCAAAAGGGGAGTGACCCAGCCAATTGTTTCATAAATAGATTTTGTAGCAGTCCAATCTGTCTCCAAGCCACCCCAATATTCACTGGTACCCATCGAGCCTCCAATAGATACCCCATCAAAACCTTGCTCAGCTATCCACCGAGCTTCGCCTTCACGAATCTGCTGGTCATAAACACCTTGTAAAATTCCAAATAGTTGGGCTCCGGGGTTAGTACCAGTTTTTAGGTTAGTCTGGAAAAATTTTTTTGAACGGGTTTCCCAGTCATGAGTTCTTTCAAGAGATTCTTTAACATAGGCAGGGGAATGGAGAGGGGAGAGAAGTTCATCCAGAACTAAGACAATATCAGAACCAATTTCAAGCTGTACCCCAACCGACTTCTCAGGGGTGAGTAAATGCTGACTGCCGTCGAGATGGCTCTTAAACATAATACCATCAGACTGTATCACGCTAAGTAATGTTTTCACTCTACCCTTTTCCACATTCTTTTCACGCCCCTTTTCACGGTTATCCACATTTATATTACTATAAGTTTTACTAACTGTATCATCCCTATAGTATTTTTTAGCACTCTCCTCCCCTCCCCGCTCATCACTTCCCTCTTGGTTCTTTAAACCTGTCATTCTGGCTTGTCCAGAATCTACCTTTTGTTTATTCCTCCCTTGAATCTTATTTCTTGAATCCTGACTCCCCTCTTCTGCTTTCCTAGGAACCTTTCTCACCCCATGTTCAATCATTGCCCCAAGAGAAAAAGCCTGAAACCCCCCGGAGTCGGTCAGTATCGGACCATTCCATCCTGACCACTTCTGCAGTCCCCCCATTTCAGAGATTAGCTTGCTGCCAGGCCTTAAATTAAGATGATAAGTGTTCCCCAAAATAATCTGAGCTCCAGCATCTTTAAGGTCATCAGGTGATAAGGCTTTGACTGTTCCCTGAGTACCAACCGGCATATAAACCGGCGTTTTCACTTCCCCATGAGCTGTTTTAAGCACACCAGCCCGCATTAAACCTTTTTTAGCAACAATTTTGAAATTCGACATAACTTGGGTATTTTACCGGATATCCGCCTTTTTTACGAGCTTAAGAAAAACAGAGATGTTTGTAGTTGAAATAGGACAAATTCAATATAGAAAGAACTTAAAATTTAATCTTGAAGAAGTATAAAAGATTAATGACCTGAAAGTACTCTAACTGATTTATCCCCTAACATAAATCTTAAAAATGGATTATTTAATCTATCTTGTGTTGGATGAAACTTTTTTAAAATATCTAAACTATTTGTACCCATATTTATGGCAGTTGATTCTTCATTTCCTAAAAAGGTCTTATACTCTTGTTTGCAACTTTCAATATCCAGTCGCAAATTCTTACTTATTCCTTGATAACAATCTTTTAAAAAATCATCTTTTAATTGTTCATTCTTTAATAACGCAGCATTAGATTGTTTAACGACAATTTCATAATAAGTAACTAATAAGCCCTGCAACTCAGGATCAAGCTGAACGATATATTTGATACTTTCGGTATTATTCCAAAAATTGTCAGAATAGTAGTTTGTATAATCAAAATAGTTAGGCATTGAATTCGTCTTTCTCTTCTCTTCCACTTTATCAAGTACATTTTTTGATGTTATTGCGTGACCAACTAGTTCATTCTCAAGTGATTCGAATATTTTTTGTCTTTGAATAACCTCTTGAATTTGAAAATTTATTAAATTAAGAAAAATAGTGAATAATGCACCAAATACAATTCCACCCACAAAATTATCAAATTTACTTTTATTTGAAAATCTTATCAGCTTAACGGGGATATTAAGAAATATTCTTGCTAGTTTCATTAATGCCCAGATGGTTCTTCATCAAACACAGCATGTTCCTTGATCAGATCCACCAACTTTTCATGTCTTCCCTGGTACCCCTCAACCTCTTCCTCAACATTAAGTCTAAGCAATGGTTCAGTATTCGACATTCGCAATGAAAATCTCCAGTCAGGATAACTCACAGCTACACCATCCAACTCAGTGATCTCACCGTCAACATGAAGCTCTTTTAGTTTCTCAATGATCTCTTTCCCATTTTTAACTCTGAAATTCATCTCACCTGACTCCTGACTTCTTTTTACTTCTGAAACAAGCTGAGACAAAGTTTTATTTTGCTCAGTCATCGCTTTTAATACATGCAAAATCACCAAAAGCGGACCTTCAGCATTTCCAGTAGATTTAAAGAAGTAATGCGAAGAAGACTCGCCGGCAAAGATTCCTCCACCTTCATTCATTTTTTCAGTAATATAGGCATGACCAACTTTTGTCACGACCGGGACTCCTCCACTCTCTTCAGTAATTTTTTTATTAGTCATGATATATCGAATATCAAATAAAACTTTTTCCCCTGGATGTTCCCGGAGAAGTTCTCTGGCAACAATTGCTGTAATCATAGAAGGAGGTACTACTTCCCCTTTTTCATCTATAAAAAAGATTCTGTCACCATCACCATCAAGCGATAATCCGACATCTGCACCATGTTTTTTAACTGCTTCCTGCACTGGTTCATTGTTTTTCGGATCAAGAGGATCTGCTGCATGAGCTGGAAATGTTCCATCTAGTTCAAAGTTCAGTTTAATTAGCTCTCCTGGAATATGTTTATAAAGCTCTTCAACATATAAAGCTCCCATTGCATTAGCTGGATCAGCAGCTACTTTGAAAGCGTTTAGATTTGGCCGTTTCATAATATCCAGCGCACTCTGGACTTCTTCCTCAACAGTTTTTTCTATGACATGAATAATACCTGGCTCACTAGATTTTTCTGGCTCGACCATATCCAAAGCCATTTGACGGATCTCATCCATTCCAGTAGGTTTACCAATTTTAATAATTCCACCACCTTTATTTGGATTGGTTACTATCTTGATACCGTTGTAGTTTTTAGGGTTGTGTGAAGCGGTAATCATCATGCCACAGTCATAATCATAGTGATAAACCGCATAATAAAAAGTTGGTGTTGAAACCAACCCTGGATCAATTACATCAGCACCTAGCTCAAGCAAAGTTTTAGAAATCGCATCGTACAATGCCGGAGTGGAAAGCCTCATATCTCTACCAACAACCACCTGAAGTTTTTCTTTTTCCGGAAATTGTTTTTTAAAGAAAGCGTAAATAGCTTTAGTAATAGGAACAGCATTTTCCTCATTCAACTGCTCAGGGTAAATCCCCCGAATATCATAACTTTTAAAAATTCCTGCAGGTATATCCATATATTGGTAAATCTCAATAATTCTAGCACAATTAGTCAAATTAATCTGACATTATCCTGACTTCATTTCCATTGCGAAGCAAGAAGCTATGCTTCATTCATTTTATTTAATGTCGTTTCTAAAACATCTTTGGCACTGACATGAGAGGTATCAATCACAAGATCAAAATTCCTTTCATCCAAATAATCTCCAGCATCATACAATCTAACAAATTTTTCCTTCAAAAGTCCCTCACGGATCTCTTGCTCACGGATAATTTCCTCCAGTGTGGAATCTTCTCTCTGCGCAATACGAGAAGCTCCAATGTGCTGGTCACACTTGATCATGATTTTAAATGTCTGATCAAAGTTTTTGCTTAACCAGCCAGCCAAACGTGATTCAAAAACAATCCCCTCTTCATTTCGCATCATTTCCTGATAACTCATATCCATTTTTCGATCAACTTCTTCCGGAATTTTGTCTGTTTCAACCAGTGGAACACCATTATCCTGATGCCATTTGCGTATAAAACTCCCAGAACTAACAACTTTCCAACCCAATTTTTCCGCTAAGCCCCGCGCCAAAGTAGACTTACCAGTCCCCCCAACACCAGAAATAGCAATATTTTTAAATTTCATATATTCAAAATCCTTTTATTATATTTTTATTCATTTTTTTAAACGTCATTGCGAGGAGCAAAGCGACGAAGCAATCTCGCAACCAGGAATAAGATTCGCAACATAGTTGATTCTTAGAAACAGATTGCCGCGCGTTAATTCTTGGTATATTCGCTCGCAATGAGCAAGCTCTCGCTACGCGATGACGTTACTATTAACTAACATATAACTTTGATCCTCCTGTTGTTTCTCTTTCAAAAACTCTTCTCCTGTCATTAATTTATAGTGAGCAAATTCATTTAATTATAACCAGTTTTGCGAGCTAGTTGCCATGTTTTTTTATAACGGGAAAGGCAACATACCCTTTTCCAACTAACTCTTCAATAAACTCTTCTCTTTTTTCAGCATTACAGGCATCACAATATTTGGCAGCACAATGGTCTACTTCCTTATGCTTCACAATTTGATCAATCTTTTTAACAAATATCTTTTCCAATTTTTCAGTATTTGTCAGGTCAAACTCTTCACAAAAAGTGTCTTCCTTTGGATCCTGCCAGAAAACTACTCTGAATCTGGCTTTTTTAAACCCCATTTTTTGCAGCTGTTTACAGGTTAACAAAATATACATTTTAGGCATCAGATCCATATCCATTTTGTCTTTGCCGCGTGAGATATTTTGCCTGGATTTATAATCAATCACCTCAGGTATCCCGTCATGCCCCATCTCGATGGTATCCGGACCACCCCACAGGACATATTCTTCATTATTTACTTTCAAAAACCATTTACAAAAATCAATATCCATCACTGCTGGCTTAAATTTACCATCCAGCTGCACACAGAAGTTTCTAAATAGTCCTTCAGCCGCCACAATCACATCTTCATTAAAATATTCAACTACTGCTGTACTAAAATTTGGTCTTTTAGGACTATTTTTTTCCTCTTTTTTGATTAGATCAACTGAATACCGGACGGATTTAACCAGCCTGTCAACTGAAGCTTTATAAGATCCTTTTTCTCTGTTGCGGTGAACTTCCTTAATAGCCCGGTCAAGCAGCACACCCAGCGCCATCTGTTCACTGCCAGAAGCTATTTCATATTTTCTATCTAAATGATGCCTGACAAAAAAACGGAATTTACATTCCTCAAAATCATGAAAATCGGTTAATGAATAACCATTAAGTTTAGAAATATAAGCCATCTTCACTCCTCGTCATCCCCGCGAAAGCGGGGATCCATCACCATAAATCTTCCGAATAGATAGTTATTTGCGAAGTTAATTCTTGAAATATAGATTCCCCTTTTCAGGGGAATGACGATAAGATTTTTATGCATCATGGACGGACAGGTGTTATGTATTTTATCATACAGCATCAAAGATTTGAGAAAATTTAAAACTCTTTGCCAAAATGTTCAATTTAGATTAGAATAAAACCTCATGAAGAAAGTTTTTCCCGCCCTCCTCATTGCCTTCCTACTAACTACAACTTACCAACTAACACCTACATTCGCCCGAACCACTCCAGAAGATATCCTGAATGAAAGACGACAATCCTACAACGCGCAGTTTAGTAAATATTCCCCTGACAACCAGAAAAAACTAGCCGCTTTTGAACAAAAAGTTGCCAACCTCAATAAACAGCAGACAGACGAACTTGAGCAAAGAATGGTCAGACAGGGTGAAATACTAAATGAATATGTTTTTCGGAAAGGCATCTCAGAAAGACAGGCAGATGGAATCAGCCGCAACCTGTCAGATCCCATTGAAAATGCCAGATATTGGCTGACATATGCCCATGAAGCCGTTGCTTACCAGGCTGCGAAAACATACATCTTTAACCTGAGTGGAGAATCAGCCATCAAAGGCAGTATCACTTCCCAGATCAACCAACTGCAGTCTGATATGAATATCCTCTCTGGCAAAGTCGATAAATCACAAAAAATAATTGAGGCAATTGTCACGAAATGAGTATTAAATCAATCATCGCTGTTATTGTAGTTTCAGTATTAATAGGCATCGGTATATTTGCCTATACCGGCAAATCAGCCAATACTAAAGCCACAAATACTACCGCTCCCCGTGAAATCCCTTCCACCACCGAAACTGTTGCTACACCCACCCCTTTACCATCTCAACCTCCAATCGACAAAAATACTGATCTGGAAGCAGAAATCTCCAATCAATCCTCTCCCGATTTCTCAGCTGATTACACCAAACTAAAAGAAGAAGTAAACCAAAGCTTTTAGATTTATGACATTAAACGTCATTGCGAGAAGCGAAGCGACGAAACCATAGTCACTTGTCATTCTAGACAAGCCAGAATGACAGTGGTTTGAGTTATTCGCCCCCCTTTGTCATGCTGAACTTGTTTCAGCATCTACCAAGGAAGTAATAAGAGACTAAAGTTGACCTAATAAAAAGATCCTGAAACAAGTTCAGGATGACAGATAGGGGAAATAATAAAACTACTATTATGAAAATATTACTCTACGGAAAAAATTCTGAAGATATTAAACCTCTCTGTGAAGAGATGGGATTTGAAATTGTTGAAGAAAATCCGGATGTGATTATTACTTATGGAGGTGATGGAACTCTACTGGCTTCAGAAAGAAAATTCCCTGAGATACCCAAACTCCCCATCCGTGATAGCAAAGTCTGCCGGAAATGCTCCGAACATGAAACAGAGCACCTGTTAACTCTTCTGAAAGAAGACAAATTACTGATCACTCAACAGCCAAAGCTGGAAACTGAATTTGAAGGCAACAAGTTAGTCGCGCTCAATGACATCGTCGTTCGCAACGCTTCCGCTTATCACGCCATCCGTTTTTATATCTCAGTCAATGGCACAAGATATACCAAAGAGTTAGTCATTGGTGATGGTATTGTTGTCTCTACTGCATTTGGATCAACCGGCTATTACCAAAGTATTACCCGCACCACCTTTGAAAAAAATTTCCGGATCGTTTTTAACAACGCCGTCACAGAGCTTTCTCCTTTAGAATTCACTGCCGAGGATGAAATTACCATGGATATTGTTCGTGGTCCAGGAGAACTAACCTGTGACAACAACCCTGAAACCATCGAACTTGAAGCCGGTAATCAACTCCATATAAAAGTATCAACCAACACTGCCAGTATCTACTCACCTGAAACATTAAGATGCAACAAATGCCAAATCAGACGTGACCAAAGACTTCATGACTAAGTAAAAAACTTGAAGAATAACTCAGCGATACTTTTCCGTATTTCTCACATGTTCATCTAAAGTTTTGGCATAATACGAATTCCCCTCAGAATCATGGTAATAATATACATATGGAGTGCTTGGATCAGCGTTGGCAATTGCTTTCAGTGAAGACAGTGATGGATTACAAATTGGTGCCGGAGGAAGAGTACTGTTAAGGTAAGTATTATACGGAGACTTCACACTGGAATAATCTTCCTGACTGATCGCTCCCCACCATTTATCCAGCTTCGGATTAGCTTTATAAAGAGTAGTATCCATCGCATATCTGACTGTTGCATCGATATCCAGTTTCATCCCCATTTTCATCCGCTTTAGCATAATACTAGCCACTTCCTGTCTGACTTTATCACTCCGACCTTCCCTTTCAACCAGTGAAGCCAATATCACAGCCTGGGATTCAGTTAGCCCCTGAGCTTTTACTTTCGACTTTAAATCTGCATCAAATTTTTTATCAAAAGTATTGGTTAATGTTCCAATAATTGTAGCCACACTTGCATCCGGATTGAAAAAATATGTATCAGGAAACATATACCCCTCTTTAGCCGATTTTAAAAACTCCGTTTGAGATATCCCCATCTCTTTTTCCAGCTTTTGGGCTATTTGCTCAGCTCTCCAACCTTCAAGTAAAGTCACCCTTACATCAACTGAACCTTTCTGTAACTGCTCAATTATTTCCTGCGGCGTCATTGCAGCTGATATTTTAAAGTCCCCTGGCTGGATCACCTGATCTTCATTTTTTATAAAAACTTTCAGAAAAGCTTTGGCGGAGCGAATATATTTTTCTTCTTCCAGTCTGATTGCCACATCAGTTGGGGTTTCACCATTTTTGACAATAAACATTTTTGCTTCAGCTTTTGCATCAAGCGGAGAAATTAAATAGGAGTTTTGATACCAGTGATAAGTGCCTATTCCAACAAAGGTCAGTAAAACCACCACAAAAATGAAAAAAAATATTGGATTTTTCTTTTTAACAGCCATAGTCTTAAGAGTAACGAACTTAGCTCAGGGAATCAAGAAACTGCTGCAAAATAAGCATCGCTGAATAAGCATCTTCCTGCTGACGGTCTTTTTGGCCTACACCCAAAGTTATCATCAAATTTTGTGCGTCCTTAGTACTTAAAGTCTCATCAGTCTCAATTATCTGCACCTGTTCATCTTTATACTTATTCCTTAATTCACTGGCAAATCCTTTGGCGATTTTTCCCATTTTACCCTCAGGAACACCTATTACAACCCGGTTTATCTCTTCCCTTTTAATCTCATGCCCAACCTTCTCCAGCCCGTCTTTCAGACTGGATATCGCAATAACTTTCAAAGGTGAAGCTACCTGTCCCTCAGACACAGCCAACCCAACTTTTTTCAAACCGTAATCGATACCGAGATACTTCATAAAAGAATTATACTGAATCAAATTTCTAATTACGAATTTCTAATGACTAAACAATGTCTAAAAAATAAATGACTAAGCAGTTTAGTCATTAGGATTTGGAAATTATTTAGGAATTAGAAATTAGGTTACTTAGAAATTTCTACTCTAGCTTTTAAGCTTCGCCAGCACTACTAGCCTCTTGGTATTAAATCCGGGTGGTACACAGGTCATTAAAGTTAAATACCGGCCTCTGTTATCAGGCGGATTAAGCACTGTGGTGTCTTTTGGATCAACAATTTTCATTCCCTCTACTATATATTCAAATTGCTGACCAGCTGCCGCAATATAAATATTGTCACCTTTTTTAATACTAGGCAGATTGGCAAATAAGGCTTTTTTTATACCAGTTGGTAAAGATGAATGACCGGTAACAAAAATATTTCCTCTTTCTCCTGGAAGTGCACTACCAGGCAGCTGAGCCAAAGTTGACTCAAAATCATTACTCCACACTTTTGTAACTAGATTTTCCATTTTGAGCTTAGGAATACTAACTTTAAATTCTTTATAAGGCAGATTGGAGGGATTAGCATAATTTGCTACAAATGCCGGGAAATTTTCAAAGTCCTGAATACTGACTCCGGAAACAAGTCCTCCATTACCATCACTCGCCAGAGGATTTGCCAAAATAGTCTCCTGTTCAAAAGCAAACAACTCCCAGGATTTAAATTCTAAAAAGGGCAAAACAACCTGCATGAGGACGAAAACACCAACTCCTAAAAATAGTAGCGATAGACCTTTAATAAACATAGGACATGTGCCCTCCAGCGTTCCGTCTATCGCCTGAGGAAATTTAAAAAGTTAATGAGTAAACCAGTTAATTAGTAAATCAGGTAACCCTCCTAATTAACTAATCTCTGGTTTACTAATTATCTATTATTTAGCCATAACTTCAATAGTAATATTCTTTGTTAAAAATGGTAGCCGCTGTAGCGGACCAATCGGAACATTTGGTGAATAGTCGATCTGTGAACCAATCACATTTTCAATCTGTTTCAGTCTATCCGATGCCTGAGCAGTGGACTTGAAAGCAATATCTTTTTTCAACTGTTCCATATCAAATTTTGGCATCAGCTTGGCTTTAAATTTAGCAGTAAATACCAATAGGCCGTCTTTTTCCGCTTTAGCCACATCAGCCTGTGTTTCAGTCTGAGACAAGTCCAGTTCATATCCCTCGGGAGCTGTGACCTGAACTAATTTGGAAACAATTGATTTCAAATCAGCATCTTTATATGCCGTACCGGTTAGTTTAACTGTCAGATTTAAAGTCACATCAGCTGCCTGATCTCCGACATTTTTCGAAAAAGTTTTCTTAATCACCTGATCGGTCAAAGCTTCTTCCAGAATTTTAAGATCACCTGTCATCTTACCTTGCAGCTCTTCTCTGGCTTTCTTTTTTAGATCAGACAATACCTGAGCCAACAGTTTATTCTGATCATCAGCTGTTACCACAGTTACATCTTTGGAAATTCCTCCTGAGAAAGCCGCATCTACCTTGGCAACCACATCAGATTTAGAAAATCCTCCGACACTCAAATCCCCACCTGCCGCAATATTTCCATCCGGACCAATCACTGCCGCTGTTGCATCAGCTGGACTGGATTTGGTTGGCGGATCTGCCGCACTGGCTGATTTTGAAGCTACTTCAACACCGCTATCTAAAATAAATTTTTGTCCTTTACCATCCGTCAAAGTGGTCCCCTTACTAATGGTCAGAGTTTTATCAGTTGCGTTATAAACAATAACTTTTCCTTTTGCCGGCTCACCGATCTGTTTTTTACCGGTTGCCTGAATCTTATCACTACCTGTGACCTCAGTCCCTACGACTTCACCAGGAATAACCTTAGCCGATTCATCAATTGCAGTAGCTTTTGGATCCGCTGTTACAGTAGTCTGATTTTCCAGTGTTTTAAGATCAACAAAAACACTGACTTTGGCTTTCTGTAAATACAAAAATCCACCAACCAAAAGCAGTAAAACCAATGGGATTATCAGCAGTTTGGCACTACCTCCAAGTAAACCCCCAATGCCAACAGGCAGACCAACTGATGGAAGTGATGGCAAAAGTGGCTTACTTTCCTGAACATGATGTGCATTTCGTCTCATAGGCACAGCCCTACCATACACATCAACATCCCCTTCATCTCCCATTTCCTCATCCAAAGCCATCTCCTGATCATTTACTGCCTGAACATTTTCAATATCTCCAGCTACAAATCCCACATTCTCCAGTTCAGATTCAGCTTTATGTCCCCTGTGTTTACCATGATGTTCCTCAACCGGAAGTGGTTTACCTACTTTATGACTGGATTTAACATCCTCCACCATAGTCCCTGAAGCTACATGGACATCGGGATCAATCTCAGAAGCTCCGGCATAACCAACAGCCTGAATAATTGTTGTCGGATCAAGATCCTCTATTTTAGGTAAATGAAGAAATGGCAACTGCGACATCCAGGGATGTGATGTCACCTCTTCTTTAAATTTACCAACTTTATCTTCACCAAACAGAATAATTTTTGAAGGAAGAACCTCTACATCAGTAAATGTCACCAGTGCTTTTTCAATATCTTTTGGCAGGTTATCACTTCTTTTTACCTGTTTACTCTCCATGATCTTCCCACCCTTAACAACTGAAACAGTCACCGGATCGCCGACATGCACCAATACCGCAGTCAGTGGAACACCTGTTTGTCTGGCCACCAAATGTGATACAGCCTGTGTCGTTGCCACATATGCCATTGGCACCACATCCAACTCTTTAACAAGTTGTTTCAGGATTTTCAGATACTCGGGTTTTAGATCTTCATCTGCCAGCCAGTCATCAGGCACACCAAACAGGATTTTAGAAGGTTCAGGTTGAAAATCAGCTAATGCTTCATCCAGCACAAAGTTAGCAGCTTCTATCAGATCTTTTTCCGATTCATAAGCTGTTTTAGAAGAACTGATAATATGAAGCTTGCCGCTTCTTATCCCCCAGACACAACCATAGACTATGGTGGATCCGATATTTAAACCAAAGTAATATTCTCCGGTTTCTTCTTTCTTGGGAAATGGTAAGTATTTGCTTAAAGAGTCAAAAAATTTCATACTGGCGTATCAATCATACTGCCAACGGGCAGGCAGAACTTAAAAGTAACTAAATAATCATACCACGGCTGTGAAAAGAAAAAAAGTAAATTAATAATATCTCAGTTAAAATTAGTTCCTATTCGCCTCTATTCCGTGATTTATAGGTTTAAATCTGATAAAATTATTCCTATGGCAACTCCTGAAAAACCAAATTTTAAATTATTAATAGGTGGCAGAAGTAGTACATTAGCGCCTGCCAGTTACCGTCCGGATTTATACTGGAATAGAAAAACTTTGAAAAAATTGGAAGAAGATGCAAAGACCCGGGCAATGGAAAAGTTAAAAATAAACAGCGGCTTAAATATTAAACCAACTAAACCGCCTCAACCTGATCCAGACTCTGCAGCTTAGGCTAGTTCGGCTCTGATCCTTCTGACTCCAGCTGATACAGCTTCTTCTTTGGTTATTTTAATCCTGCCCACCAGATTTGTATGTTCAACATGCGGACCTCCGCAAAATTCCAGTGAATAATACCCACCTCGCTCCCGTTGATCCTGAGAGTCACTATCAAAAACAAATTTTGGACCCATGGCATAAATACTGACTTCTTTGGCATATTTTTCATTAAACAAACCGATCGCATTCAGCCTTCGCGCCTCATCAATATCGATTGTAAAATGCTCCACTTTCAGATCATCCTGAATCCTTTGATTAACAATCTCTTCAACTTTTTTTAACTCTTCATCAGTCACTTTCCGGTCAAAAGAAAAATCAAACCGCAGTCTTTCAGGAGTAATATTGGATCCTTTCTGAAAAACTGATTGTCCCAAAACATCCCTTAAGGCCTGATGCAGCAGATGAGTTGCTGTATGATATTTAATTTCAGTCTCCGAGTGCCCAGCCAATCCTCCGGCAAATTTTCCGGCTGATGCATTCCGGGACAGCTCTTTATGCGATTCAAACTCAGTCTGAAACTCCATCATATTGATCTGCTGACCTTTTTGCTGAAAAAGTTCAGCTGTGATCTCAACCGGAAATCCAAATGTCTGATATAGATCAAAGGCTTTTTTACCATCAATTTGGTCAATTTTTTCGATCTCTTTCAATCCTATATCCAGTGTCTTAGCAAACTTGGTCATTTCATCAGACACTACTTTTTGGATCAGCCCTCTCTGGTCACTCCGATTTACTCCAAAAAGCCCCTCATACATTCCCAAAATAACATCGCCAGCGACAGCTTCAAAAGTTTGAGCCGGCATTATTTTGTGATTTAGCTGATGAATTTTGACAGCGGAACGGCGCAGCAACCTACGCAACACATATCCATGCATTTTATTGGTAGGAACCACTCCGGATAAAATTAAAAAAGTAGCTGCTTTCAGATGATCGGCAATAATCCGCATCGAATACTCATTTTCACCCTCATATTTCTTTTCTGAATACTTTTCAATGGTGCCAATTACTTCTGCATATAAATCTGTTTTAAACACATCCGCCTGATCCTCTACTGCTGCCAACATCCGCTCTAAACCTCCTCCAAAATCAACATTCTGCTGCGGCAATTTTTCAAATTCACCATCTCCGGTTTTTTTATATTGAATAAACACTGAATTTCCAATCTCCATAAACCGACCGCAATCACAGTTTGGATGGCATACTTCACCAAAAGAAGGATTATGGGCAACACTACTAAATTCATAAAAAATCTCACTGTCGACTCCGCCAATTTCTCCAACCGGCATTTTATCTGGTGTTCCTGAGCGCGACCACCAGTTTTTTTCAACACCATATTGATGAATATGAGATGGGTCAACTCCAATCTCCTGCCAAATTTTTAAAGTCTCTTCATCTTTTGGAATCAGATCATTACCTTCAAATAAAGTTACATGTAATTTATCCTGTGGTAACCCAATCTCTTTGGTTAAAAATTCCCAGATCCAACCCAACTGCTCTTTTTTAAAGTAACTTCCCAATCCCCAGTTGCCCAGCATTTCAAAAAAAGTAGTATGTCTGTTATCCCCTACTTCTTCAATATCTTCTGATCTAAAACAAGGTTGTGAGTCTACTAACATATCCCCTGCCAGATGAATTTTCCCCATCAGATAAGGCACAAGTGGCTGCATACCTGAGGAAGTAAACAGAGTCGTCGGATCATCCTGCAATACCAGCTTGGCTGGAATAATCTGCACATGTCCCCTACTCACAAAAAACTGAATATATTTTTCACGAAGTTCACGGCTAGTCATCTTGCAAATCATACCAGAGTTATTTCTAATTGAGAAGTAAATGAAATAAGAAGTTTACTTGTATTATCTGACAGTTCTGGATCTTTTACGATATAAATTCCTGGAAATATCACTAAGATACCATGTTCCAAATCCATATCTTGCAGCTTTTATCTCATCTTCAGGGGGTAATCTACGAGTTGCTTCAATTGCTAGTGAAAGTTCTTTTCGGGAGTTCAACATCTATCTCTTCCAAACTATTTTTTTAATGCCATTAATGTTTTCAGTATTTTTTTAATAGTTCCAAAGCCATTTTTAGCCATAAATCCAACAATTGAGGCTGTTACTAGTTTGGAAGGCAAATCGGCTTTATTGGCAATTTCCTCAGTCCGGTCAAGCAGCCGATCAACTTTCGTTAAGGCTCTTTTAACTGTCAAGAAAACAATTAAAACAGCGATTCCTATTACTATGAAAATAACAGACCAGATAGTTATTAAAACAATTAATGCAATTTCTATAGCAGTCATGCGTCAAGTATATAGTATTTAGAAGCTAGTATCCAGTATTAAGAAGGTAATAGAACAAAGCTATTTTTTAACAAAAACAGTTCTTTTCTCTTCAGTTGTCTGACCAAATTTTGAAGTAGATTTAATAACTACTTCATTTGAGGAAGATGAAAGTTTAATCTCTTCTTTAAAATTACCATCCTGGTCAACCCCTACTTCCTGGTCATTAATTTTTACTTTCGCATCAGGATCAGTTTTTCCTTCAACAATCACAGCTGGAATCTCTACCGTCTGCCCTTCCGAAGGACTATTTAAAGCCAGATCAGGCGATCCAACAAACTGGCGGTATTCAACCCAAAGATATGCAAAGAAACAAAGAATAATTAAAACAACAGTTAAACCAATCAGATGACTGGGCTGCAAAGAAAACCGATTTTTCCCTACCGGCCTTTTCAGACTTTCCATTACCAAAGGTGGATGTTTTTTTGACTCAAAGTCTCTCCTGAATATCGCCAATAATTTTGATGCATCCAGCCCTAAAAAAGTCCCGTAGTTTTTGATAAATCCCTGAATAAAAGTTAAAGGAGGCAGCTTGTCAAAATCGTTATTTTCCAAAGCTTCCAGCATCTCTTTTCGAATTTTAATATGTTTCTCCACATCCTCCAGGGAGTAAAGCTTGCTCTCACGCGCTTCTTTCAATATCTGACCGACAGTCCGCATGGGGATATTATAGCGAAGCTAATTGAAAAGTACCAATGAATACTCTAAGTTAACTTTTCAATATACCGGAGGTAATCAAAAAGTGCCATGAACTATCCAAGCTAGCTTTTTGATATAGCGAAGCTAATTGAAAAGTACCAATGAATACTCTAAGTTAACTTTTCAATATACCGGAGGTAATCAAAAAGTACCAATGAAAACAGATAGATCAGATTCATCGGCGTTATCAGCAACTCAGATAACAGAAAATTCAGAAAATCAGACTGGTTTATCTGTTATCTGATCTTAACCGATTCTAACTGATACGCTGATCTATCTGCTACTGATTGTCCTAGTTGACACCAAAATTTTCACATTATACAGTTGGAACATCTATGGATACTGCCAATTCAACTCCTCCGCGTGGTGACTATCAAAAAGCCGAAAAATACATCACCCAGCTTTGCACCCTGATTGAGCAAAACAAAATTGAAGTTATTCATACAGACTTGAAAAAATTTGACCCTAACTCTATTCAAGATCATTACCGTGTAGCGCTTGAGGACTATCACATTGAGATTAGTCATAGTAAATTACCAAACTCCGGAGCTGATTCATATGTCATGCTATTTACCAATTTGAAAAATGTTGCAGCAGGCAGTGCTGATAAAACAATATTAGCCTATACCCAACTTTCTGACTCTCAATTTCAGACATTTAAAGAAGCAGCAGAAGCACAAATTGAAGAAAGACGCCGAAAAGAAGAGGAAAAAAGATTTAATGATGCCCTCTCACCAATTGATAATTTATTAAGCCAAGCTAAAAGTTCTGCTGCGGAAGAAACAGCAGTGGAAAAGCCAGCCGCGGAAGATAAACTACCTTCCTACAGTACGATCGCTTCTTCCTCTCCTGCCACCAATTTCTTTACCCCTGACAACAAAGCCAATTCTGAAACACCAGAAACAACCTCTTCCTCAAATCCATATATTTAAAAACCCTAAACCATCAAAATTAACAAAAGAGACTTCAAACGGAAATATTTTTAAAAATTAAGAGAAACTTAGACCAAAAGAAGATTATTTAACTGTTAGCGTGCCCTTCATACCCATACCACGATGATTACCTACAGAACAGTAATACTCAAAACTGCCTGTTTTATCTGCCACAAATTCGATTGTTTCAGAAGCATTAGCCCCTATTTGCTTAGTCTTTGCTCCTTCAAATTCATCAATCACAAAATCATGAAATCCACCAGTGTTTTTAAAAGTAATTTTGACTTTATCACCTTTATTTACAGTCATTACTGATGGTTCGAATTTAAAGTTACTTCCATTAACGGTAAATTCTTTCACACCCGCTTCCATCGCTCCTTCACCCGAAGCCATCATAGTATCATCTGCCGTCATTGCAGCTGGAGAAGTAGCAGGTTCAGCCGACTGCATCATTTGAGCATCATCACCATCCATATCATTTTCATTATTTTGGAAATAAAAATAAGCACCACCGCCAAGGAGAAGAAGGATCACAACCGCAATAATAACTTTGCTTGTCTCCATAAGATTGAGTTAGAATACCTAAATTTTGCCAAATTGTCCACCCCTAGTATTTTATATAGTAACTATATTTTAGAAAGCAGTAGGTGTATAATTACATCATGGAGTTACATAACACCACATCCGGACAGGATAACTGTGCAGTCGCGAAAACACTAAAAATCATCGGCAGCAAATGGACCATGATGATTCTGCACAATCTATTTGACGGCAAAAAAAGATTTGGCGAACTACAAAGGGCACTTGAAACAATCAGTCCCAAAACTCTTTCCCAAAGACTTCAGGAATTGGAAAAAGATGGGATCATCACCCGGCATGTTTTTACCGAAATTCCACTCCATGTTGAATACAATCTGACAGAAAAAGGCAAATCCCTCAAAAAACTCTTCAAAGACATGGCCGAATGGGGAGAGAAAATAAGTTAATTTAATTTCTAATTAACCTAATTTCTAATTGCTCTAAACAAATCATAACTTCTAATGACTAGAGTGTTTAGAAATTTATACTTTAGATCTTGTTTAGAATTTAGAGTACTTAGAAATTAGAAATTTTCTTCTTAAGTTGTTTTACCCTCAGTTTTGCAGTACAATTCGCCCATGGAAGAGCATATTCTGGAAACGCTTTACCCTTTGTATTTCCGAAAAAATGACGCCACTTTACTCGGTAAAGATATTCAAACTGGCCATTCTATTATTTTGGTCGGGATGAAACGCGTTGGTATTTCCAATTTTTTACGTTTTTTTCTTTACCACGAACAGATCACTCCAACCTATATTAATGACAAAAAAAATCACGTTTTTATACCGGTCAATTTAAACGATCTGGTTGAAAGAGAGCTCTTTCCTTTTTGGATTCTGCTTTTTAAAAGAATAGTCGATGCCACCGAACCGCTGAATTTAAAAACTGAAACAAAAAAAGAAATTGAAAACTTGTTCCTTCAAAGTATTCAGTTAAATGACCAGTTTCTGCTAATTGAAAATATCCGAAAATCATTATCAAAAATAATAGAACAAAATATTATTCCAACCATTTTTCTGATTCGTTTTGATAGAATGCAAAATACAGCCAGCGACAACTTATTTGCCAATTTACGGGGACTGCAGGATTTTTTACACAATCAGGTTTCTTTTGTAATTACCTGTTATCGCCCACTACAAAACCTGCTACCGGATCTGGACAAAACAACTCTAAATGGCTTTACCAAAACTTTTTTCCTGCAACCATCTACCCATGCTGATCAAAAAATATTACTTGAAACGTACGCTTTAAGGTATAGCCTGTCTTTAAATGAAACAGAAAAAAACACCTTAGTTGATCTCTCAGGCGGCCATATCAGACTACTTCAATTAATGCTGATCCTGCTGCATGAGAAACCACTACTCAAAAAAGCAGATCTCTTGTCACATTTTTTGAAAGATGAAAGGATTCAGCTCCAGTGTGAAGAGCTGTGGGAAAGTCTGACTGCAAAAGAGCAGCAATTACTGAAAACAATCGCTGAAGAAGCAACTAAACCTTTGAAAGTCGAAACACCCAACTACTTACTAGACACAGGATTTATCATAAATAAAGATTCGGGATATCAGATCTTCAGTCCACTTTTTGAAAATTATGTCAAAAGCAAATCTGAATCAGTTCCCCTGGTAGAAACAACTATCGAATTTACCAAAAAAGAGCTGGCACTATTTAAATTTCTTCAAAAAAATATCAACCAGGTTTGCGAAAGAGATCAGATCATTGAGGCCGTATGGACTGATGAAGAAGAAGCGTTGGAAGTATCTGACTGGGCCATGGATCGCCTGGTAGCCAGAGTCCGAGCCAAACTAAAAAAACAAAACTCACCTCAGGAAATTCTAACCATCAGAACCCGCGGCTACAAACTAATTTAACCAACCATAGGCTAACTTCAAAACTGTAACTTGTATATATTTTAAGTCCAAAATCTTAAATCTTAAATCTTAAAATTGCGGCATTTGATCTGGATCTGCAGGGGCAGCTGTTGCGCCGCCACTTAAGAATTCATTAGCATTTCTGACAATCACCTCTCTCGGTTTTGATCCTTCACCAACACCAATCACACCGGCTACTTCCAATTCATCAATAATTCGTGCCGCTCTGGCATAACCGACTTTTAGACGCCTTTGCAGAAGGGATGCTGAAGCTCTATCGTACTGACAAACTGTTTTAACTGCTTCATCAAATAATGGATCTCTGTCACCGTCCCCATCATCCATGCCACCAATAGCTTTACCTTTTACAGTCACTTTTTGATTAACAATCTCCTCAGCATAATTTGGATCAACACCCTGACTTTTAAGGTATTCAACTAAAGCTTTAATCTCCTGATCTGTTACATATACACCTTGAATACGCATCGGTTTGGAAGCATCCGGCGGCATATACAACATGTCTCCCCGTCCAAGTAACTTTTCAGCACCAGGGCCATCAATAATAACTCGTGAATCAATCATCGATGACACATTAAATGCAATTCGGCAAGGAATATTAGCTTTCATCAGACCGGTAATAACATCCACTGAAGGTCTCTGTGTTGCGATAACTAAATGAATACCAACCGCACGAGCCAACTGGGCTAAACGGGTAATCGCATCTTCCACTTCAACCGGAGCAAACATCATCAAGTCCGCCAATTCATCAATAAAAATCACAATATATGGCAAAGCCTGAAAACCAGACATTTCGTTATAACCCTGAATATTTCTGACACCCACCTGCTGGAACAATTTATATCGTCTGTCCATCTCCGCAGTTGCCCATTTTAAAGCTGACAGAATTTTCTCAGGTTCGACAATAACTGGTGTTAGAAGATGCGGAATATTATTGTAATTTGCCATTTCCACGCGTTTTGGATCGATCAAAATTAGCTTAAGTTCATCAGGTGAATTTCTAAAAAGCAAAGAGGTTAAAAGCGCATGCATCAACACCGATTTACCTGAACCAGTCGTACCAGCAATCAACATATGTGGCATCCGATCAATATCAACAATAATCGGATTGGATCCGGTATCTTTGCCCAGAGTAACAGCCAATTTAGATTTATGTTTTTTCATCTCATCTGAAGCAACTACTGTCTTTAACATCACCACTTCAAGTGACGCGTTTGGCACTTCAATACCTACCAAAGACTTACCTGGAATTGGCGCTTCAATACGGACAGTTCCGGTCCTGGTAGCCAAAGACAAAGCTATATCATGCTGTAAATTAGCGATTTTGGTAATTTTAGTACCGGCGGCAATATCCAGCGCATATTGAGTAACAGCCGGACCACCATTTACTTCAGCCACTCTCGCCTGAATACCAAATGATTCCAACATCCGTTCAATAATCGAAGCGTTCTTTTTAACATCTCCCCGGTCAGCCGGAGCGCCACCCTTATCTGACAAAAGTGACAGCGGCGGATAACGCCAAACCTTACTCTGGCCAGCTACATTCTGAACCAATGTTTCAGCCATAATGGCCTCTTTTGGAGCCTGCCTTGGAGCCATTTTTACTGGAGCATTATCATCAATTCCTCGCAGTTTAATCTCACCAATTCGGGGAATAAACTGATCAGCTTTTTTCAAAGCCCCCATTCCTTTACCAGCAACAGAACCAACTGATTTAGTAATACCAAATAACGCTCCTAAAAAGTCAGTAATCTGATTAAAACTAAGCTGCAGCATAGTCACAATCCCAACCACCAATATACAAACCAGTACCACCACACTCACCGGAGCACTCAGTATCTCCTGCAGTTGAGCCCAGATAAATGTCCCCAGCATCCCACCGACTCTTTCATTTACAGCACCTAAAAGCCCCATCATCGAAACCATGATCACAATCAAACCCAAAATAACATTCATCTGGCCAATTCTCCATTTAACTTTATGAAGCACCAAACCAGACAGGAAAAATACCGCCGGTGTTAAAACAGCGGTTGTACCGAGACTTTGAAACAAATAATCTTTCCAGAATGACAAAGCAGAAGAAGGCGCCACAAATGAAGCTAAAGTAATAAGAGCTAAAATAACTGAACCAAAAGTAGAAATAGCCAAAATTGTTTTTGGCTTTAGTTTTAACTTTGGCATTGAATAAATTGATGATTTTCGTCTAGCCATAGAATTTAATATTACTCCAAATTAACGTTGCTGTCATCTAAATCCCCTGTCATGTTGAGCGCAGCGAAACATCTTTTAAATCTTTTGAGATCCATTGGAACAAGTAATGTCGCATTCGCGACAGATTCTTCGCCTTTGGCTCAGAATGACAGTGTAATTTGTGAAAGAATAAATACAGTAGCGGGCAGCTAACATAGAGTAAATATATTATACCACATTGGTTATAGGATATTTAGAGAATGGAGTACTACTGAAACAGCAATTTCAGTAGTAGCGCAGTTCTCGCAAGGACGTTAGTCCTTATACCACATGAACTATGGAGCTAAGCCAAGTATTTTGAGGCTATTTAGAAGTTGGGAATTATTTTGATAATGTATTACTTCTAAACCTGCTTCTCTGGCTGCTTCAATATTTACTAAAGAATCATCTACAAAGATAATTTCCTTCTCAATAACTCCAATATCAGCCGCAATTTTTTTATAAGAAGCAACATCTTTTTTATTCAGATTCATCCGCAAACCAGAGTATATTTTCTGAAATATCTGCAGACTTTCTGCTAACTCTGGAGCTTCCTGAACTGTTTCACTGGTAAATATAAACAACGGATATTGAGACTGCAGTTTCTGAAGTACCTCCATCAGCTCCTCATTCAATCTAAAATGATCAAAGAATTTATAATCAGCATTTAGACTAAGCTTGCGATGAAGCCCATTAATCGACTCCACTGGCTCTTCGGTTTTCGGAAACAACAACACCCGCGAGAAATCAAAAAGTAACGCTTTAATCATTTAGATCTCAACAACAGTAGTTAAAATAAGTGGTTTTCTTTTGGTTTCTTCGTAATAAAATTTACCTAAATTATTTTCTACTTCATGACGGATATATCTAAAATCTGTCGGCCCTCCATGCATGCTGGAAAAAATACTTTTAACTATTTCTCTGGACGCGCCTGTAATGTCCTCACCACTTTCTCCAAAGACAAATCCTCGGGATATCACATCAGGCTCACCCACCAGCTTGCCTGTTTTCATATCCACTCTGGCAACGACCACCACCACGCCCTCTTCACTCATCAGCTGTCTATCCCGCAAAATAATCTGCCCCACATCTCCAACTCCCAAACCATCGACATAAACATTTTCCACCCGTAGCCGTTCGGCAAATCTGGCTCCGTCTTTGCCAATTTCAATGACAGTAGCTTCATTGGCAGCAAAGACTTCGTTGTCTTTATAACCCATATCTTTCACCATATCGACAAACGCCCGCATATGACGGAAATTACCACCCATTGGCATCAGGTATTTCGGTTTAGCCAGATTAATCATCAGCTTTAACTCTTCCTGTGCTGCGTGTCCGGACACATGCAGATCTTCTGTCAATCTGGAGTAATACACTTTACAGCCAAGCCTGGCTAAAGCATCAATCAATACTCCTTGAGACATCTCCGCTGAAGGCATTGGATCAGCGCTAAAAACAACCGTATCTTTTTGACCAATTCTGATATGTTTATGATCTCCATGAGCTGCTCTGGCCAGAGCTGAACTCGCCTGTCCCAAAGATCCGGCAATCAAAATCATCAGCTTATCATCACTAAACTTTTTCACCTCTTCCTGAGCAATAACCAGTCCAGGAGGAACATCTATATATCCCAGATCTCTAGCTGTCTGAAAATTATTTTCCATACTTCGCCCTGAGAAAGCCACTTTACGTCCGGAAGCCACAGCTACATTTAGTGCCTGCTGAATCCGGGTGATATTGGAAGTAATTGTACTGATAATTAATTTTCCTTTAGTTTCTTTTTCAATTTTTTCAAATGTCGGCTGAATTGTTTTTTCAGAAACTGTATAACCAGCTTTTTCACTTCTCAGACAATCAATTGTCATCATCACAACTCCCTGAGAACCAAGCTGCGCTACTCTACCAACATCAGGAATCTGACCGTTAACCGGTGTCCAGTCAATTTTAAAATCAGACTGATGGATAATGGTTCCAACCGGAGTTTCCAGCACAATTCCGGTTGAATCCGGAACAGAATGTGATACCTGGTACACAGATACTTTAAAAGCACCCAGCTGCACTGTGTCTGTAATTTTCATTTCATGAATCATATTCATTGGCAATTTGTGTTCAGTGAACTTAGAACGGATCAGACCACAGGTCAGTTTTTGAGAATAGATGGGGACATTAAGCTCCGGCCAGATATAAGGCAGTGCTCCATAATGATCATCATGTCCATGAGAAATAACTATCCCTCGGATTTTGCTTATTTTGTCTCGTAAGTAACTAATATCTGGAATAACCAGATCAACCCCCAGCATCCCCTCTTCCGGAAATGACACACCGCAATCAACAATAATAATGTCGTCTTTGTATTCATAGACATACATATTCTTAGTCACATCCCCAACGCCCCCCATTGGAATCAATCTGACGACGTCTCCCCTAGGACCTTTAACAGACTGCTGTGGAAGCGAATCAGCTGGTCGGCGATTCGGCTGATCAGATCGTAAATTTTTCTGCGCGTTAAACTGCTGTGGATTATTCCTCACTGCCTGATTAGCTGATCCGCTTACTTGCTGATTCGCTTGATTATTTGGTTTTGGTTTAAATGATTTCATTTGTTAATTCCTTAAATTGTTAAACTGTTAAATGGTTAAATTGTTATTGGCATAGTTTACCTTTTTTAAAGCCACCTAACAATCCAACAATTAAACAATTTTTCTTTAAATATTCAAATATTGAGCTAAGTTCTGTTGATTTATTATAAAAGGACCCTTGTTTCCCATTACTACCATCTTGGCAATTTTTCCTGTCATATTTGTAATATTTCTCTTTAAGGATCTAATACCCCCATCAAAACCTAACGGCCTGACTATCTGACTCCACATCTCCGGGCTAATCTGCACCAGATTTGGATCGAGTCCGGCATTCTTTAATGCTCCAGGCAATAGATAATCTCTTCCTATAACTGTTTTTTGTTCATCAGTATAAAAAGGCATCTCGATCAGCTCTAAACGATCCATCACCGCAGTTGCAACACTACCGGTATTATTGGCTGTTGCCACAAATAAAACCTGAGACAGATCAAACGGAAATCCAACATAATGATCTGAAAATGCCATGTTCTGCTCAGGATCCAAAAGCTCTACCAAAACACCCATAATATCAGTTCGGGCTGATTCAGTAACACGGTCAAGCTCATCAAGCAGTATTACCGGATTTCTAACCTGAGCTTTTCTCAAAGCCCGGGCAATCATTCCAGGTTCTGCTTCTGACTTGACCCGTGACTCACCACGCAACTGCAGCGCTGAACCCAGTCCACCAAACGGAATCCGGATCAAAGGCCTTCCCAGAGCTTCAGCAATAGAGATCGCAATCGTTGTCTTACCACTTCCGGCAAGCCCCACAAAAGCCAAAACCGGCTGCTTCGGCTGCTGTCCTTTTTGCTTGTTTAAAATCAAAATAGACAGGTATTCAAGGATCCTCTCTTTGATCGGTTCTAAACCGTAATGATTTTTTTTCAAAATCTCTGATGCATGTCCCAAATCTAAAATATCCTGTCCGACTTTATTCCAGGGCAACTCGCAAACAAACTCAATATATTTAATCTGAGCATCCAACTCTGGATTAAATTTTTGGGTTCTGAAAACCAGCTCTACTCTAGTTAACTCGTCACTAATCTTTTCATGAACATCAGTAGGCAGCTGAGCTGAAGCAACTTTTGCTTTTAATTTCTCCAAAATCTGCCCCGTAGACTGAGGCTGAGCTGGAGCAACTGGTTGTAATGGCTGGGCAGAATCCATAAATTAATTTAACAATGTAATGCTTCGACTCCACTTCGTTTCGCTCAGCAAAAATCATTTTCTCTGAGCTTGTCGAAGAGTTACATTCTTATTTCAAACGCACTTCTCCGCTAATGCTTTTTCCATTAACTAGCATCTCTATTGTACCTACTCTGTCCATTATTGGAAACAGCAGTTGCAGCTTATCTGACATCATTATCTGTCCTGACTCAGTGGCATACTGCAATAAAGGTTGCGGATTGTCCAGTTTTAGCTGGAATTCACTCTCAGATGATTTAGTAAAACTAAGTTTACCGCCTTCTGTTGCAAACTCTTTGCTGTCTTTTACTAAAGAAGAGACAAAAGTCGGCAAAATACTACTACCAAAACTTACTTTTTTAGGTTCAATTGTCAGTCCCAGATTCACCGGCAAAAATTCATTTATTTTTTTAATACTTTCTGGATCCAGCTCCAAAGAAATACCTTCTAAATAATCTTCTTTAACTCCTAAATTGTTGTTAAAACTTTGCATTTTTTGCTTATCATCCTCAGTCAGTATGAATTCTATTTTCAGATTATTGCCCTCTGTCCATATCTTAGCCGTACTTTTTTCAGCAAAAACATTTCCCTGATATAGCTGCTGGGCAAAGACACCTAAATGATTAAAAACTCCTCCAAATAATTGTGGTCTGAAAAAAGTTGTTAAAACCAAAATACTGGTTAAAAGAATCAGCAAGCTTAAAAGAAAAATTGTCTTATGAGTAATAAGTAAGGATTTAAATCTGTCCACTATAATTATCTGCGGAATCCACCACGTGAGCCGCCACCACTTCGTCCGCCCCGTGAATCGCCGCCAAAATCTCGTCTCATACCACCGCCACTACGTCCACCTCTGTCACCACCACGATCTCCACCTCTAAAACCTCCTCCACCTCCACTTGGACGTCTTTCAGTTTCAGGTTTTCTATCATCTCCAAAAAGCATTGACAAACTTACTTTGCCCATATTATCAACTGAGATAACTCGAACTTTAACCTCTTGTCCCATCGACACTACATCTTCCGGATTTTCAACTCGTTCAGTCGACATCTGAGAAACATGTACCAATCCGTCTTTTCCTGGAAGAATTTCTACAAAAGCGCCAAATGGTTCAATTCGGACTACTTTTCCTTCGTATTCTTCTTCAGGCATGATCTTTTTGAACATACTGGTAATCGCTTCCAGAGCTGCTGCAATAGCTTCAGGATCCATTGAGGAAACCATCACCATTCCATCATCTTCAATATCGATCTGAGCACCGGTTTTCGCGATAATTCCGTTAATATTTTTTCCGCCTGGACCAATTAACATACCAATCTGGTCTGGCTGAATATGAGTAATTTCAATTTTTGGTGCATATTTAGAAAGCTCCTGAGCTTTTGGCATTACTTCTTTCATTTTTTCCAAGATAGCTTCCCGAGCCTGTTTTCCCTGTCTCAAAGCTTCTTTAATAATGTCAAATGTCAGTCCATGCAGTTTAGTATCCATCTGAATACCAGTAACTCCATTTACAGTACCTGCAACTTTAAAATCCATCTCTCCGTAAAAATCTTCTGTAGCCTGCATATCAGTAATAACCTGGAATTTTTTATCGTCTTTATGATCAGTGATCAGACCCAAAGCAATACCAGCCACTGGTTCAATTGGAATACCGGCATTTAACATTGCCAATGTGGATCCACTGATTGCAGCCTGTGAAGTTGAAGCATTTGCTCCCAGGATCTCAGATACTACCCGGATTGCATAAGGGAACTCTTCTTCAGAAGGAAGAACTCCAACCAAAGAGATCTCACCCAAGTTTCCATGACCAATATCTCGTCTGTTTGGAGATCCAAGTCTTTTCACTTCACCTGAAGCAAATGGGTTGATACTCATATTGTAATAATGCATAAATCTCTTTTTGCCTTCGCCTTCCATTCCTTCCAAAGTCTGAGCTTGTGATAAAGGGCCAACAGTGGCAATTGAGAGAGATTGAGATGCACCTCTTTGGAACAATGCTGATCCATGAGCTCTTGGCAAAAGTCCAACTTCCATCGTAATTTCGCGAATTTCTTCCATCTTCCTTCCATCAACTCTTTTGCCTTTATTTAAAATAGTGTCACTCATGATCTGTTTCGCCACTTTATCAAATACAGTTGAAATTTGGTTTGAAGTCAGTTGTTCGGAGTATTCTTTGGTAACGTCATCTTTGATCAATGTCGCAGTAGTGTCATGCCAGGTATGTTCAGTATCAAACAAAGCTTTTTCAATTCTTTCCTGAACATCTTTTTTAACAGTTTCCAATAAAGCTTCATCAACACCGTCAAGATTGGATTTATATGACTGTTTTTCTTTACCAGCTTCTTTGGTAAATTCAACTATCAGATCAACGATTGGCTGAGCTGCTTCGTGAGCTTTTTGAATTGCTTCAAATACCACTTCATCTTTAGCCTGTTTACCTTTTGCTTCAATCATCGCCACTACTTCTTTGGAAGAGGCCACAACAACTTCAAAATTCAGATCAGGAATAAGTGGCATCTCTGGATTTACTACAAATGCGCCTTCTTCTTCTACTCCAACTCTGACTCCAGCCAAAGGACCAGCCCATGGGACTGAAGAGATAGACAAAGCAGCTGATGCAGCAGTCATAGCCAGCATTACAGGATCATTTATTGAATCAAATGACAAAACAGTGATAATCACCTGAACTTCATTTTCAAAATCTTTAGGGAAAAGTGGTCTGATAGACCGATCAATTGCTCTACCGGACAAAATAGATTTTTCAGAAGGTCGTCCTTCTCTTTTGATAAATTTTTGAGGAGTAATTCTACCTGAAGCATAATGTTTTTCAACATATTCAACGCTTAGTGGGAAATAACCAATTGATTCTTTAAGAGGTTTGGTAGCTACGGTTGCCAAAACAACTGTTTCACCCATAGTAGCCATCACAGCAGCATCAGCCTGTAAAGCCAACTTCCCTGTTTGGAGTATTAATTTCTTACCGTTTAAATCTAATTCTTTTGTAATAACTTTTTGCATTTAAAATAAATATTCTTCGAGTGAGTCTTCGAAACGAGAAGTACAGTTTATAAATAGCACTTTCGCATAATAATTCAGTAATAAATAGTGTAAAGCAAATAAAAGCTTAATACTACCTACCAAATACTCACATTTGTAAGCGATGGAGAAACTGTCTAACTGGAGTCAATCTATCCTGATTAACTGCAATTTGCAACTTCCCCTATCTGTCTTACTAAAAACCATTATACACACCCATTTCCAATTTTGCAACTACAGGATAGTTTTTATAGCTTGGCTAAATAAAACTCTGCCTGTTTGCTAGGTAATCCCATTTGCTCAAATCTATCTAAAATCTCTAAGTCTGTTAACCCGCCAGCTCTCCAGGATGATCCGGCTTCGCTGACAAATTCATTAACTTCATGCGGAAATACTACCCAGGCATCCGTTTCTGCCCCTGAAAAAGTCGGAGTAAGGGCAGCTGTTTTTGGTTTCCAAAAAAGAGCCGCTGTGTCTACCTGAAGTGCTTTATATTCCTTTAAAAGTAACTCTTTCGCATATTTATAAGTCTCTCCGCTATCTACCACATCATCAAATAATAAAACTGTTTTTCCACTAACATCCACCGATAAAGGTTGAGTTATCTCCGGCTTATCTGACTTGGCATTGATTCCTTTATAAAGCTTAATTCGCAAACTGGCCAGTTCATCCATTCCTAAACCATCAACAAAAGCTCTGGCCCAGGTCCATCCCCCTTTAGCCAACGCCACAACAACATCATATTTTTTTTCTGACAAATAAACCTGCTTAATCAGTTCAAAATTGAGTTCACCCATAGCTTCCCAGCTCGGAGCAATATAAGTATGTGGATCACCAGGAAAAGAAAAAGTTTTAAAACGAAGGGAGGGCATTATTTAGATAAACCGAGTTTAGAAATTACTGACTGATATCTGTCCTGATCTTTTTTGAGCAGGTACTGCAGCAGTCTTCTTCTTTTATTTACCATTGAAAGAAGTCCTCTTCTTGAGTGGACATCGTGAGTGTGCTGTTTTAAATGATCAGTGAGGTTTTTGATTTGCTCTGTTAAAAGTGCAGCTTGCACTTCAGGAGAACCTGTATCACCTTTGTGTGTGGCAAATTTTTCTATTATTTGTTCTTTAATTTTTGGATCTAAAGGCATTTTGGCATCTTCCTTTCGTTTTACTAATTCTTATCTATCTACTTAATGGTTAAACTTCGGTGCCAAGAAGTAAAACCTACAATCAACTTTCAAATTCTAACAGACTAAGCACAAAATAGCAACAACTAACCATTAGGTACGGGATTTACACCTTCAAAAAGCGGTATCACCTTTGCCGGAACTTCATATTTAGGAGCTATTAACCGTAGATAAGGAGCGCTACATGGGTAGCAACATTCGGAAGGATTAACACATCCTTTAAATCTACCTGATACCAGATTACTATCTGAACCTACATAATCCATCGTCATAGCATCGACAACATCTCTTAGCGGATGCTTGGAACTAGTTACAACTTCATTAAAACCTTTCACAATACTCACAAAACCAGAGAATACTCTCTTTCTTTTTGAGGGACTACGTAGTATGGAATCAGCAGTCAAAACAGCAGCTTTTGATAACTCTAAAACTAAATCTAGATTAGTTAGCGGACGCTCATCTTTTTTTACAATATGCAGACGACGAGATTCAACAAACATAGATGTCATTTTAACCTAAACTTCCGCCTTTAAATATTTTTGGAACTAACCAATCCGGAGTTGGATTGGCTTCTGCTTCATGATTTGATGAAGTAACAGCTTCACCAGCTGGTCTTTCTTCAGGTGAAGACTGAGGTTTAGAGTCCTGAACTGGTTGGGGCTGAGTCGTCGCTTGATTTTGTACTTCTGACGGCTGATAACTGCTTTGTCCTGAGCTTGTCGAAGGAACAACTGATGACTGATTCTGCTGACTACTAATAATATTCTGTGTCCGCTGAACTGCTGAATCAACAGTAGTATTTGCCATAGTTGGAGTTTCAGGCATTTGCTGAACCTGGAAAACCTGTTTCAGATCATAAGCATCATCCTGCTGTTTAGCCTGCATAATTGTTGATAAAGCTCCGCTCACATCAACTGCATCAGCTTCAGCTTTCTCTTCCGTTGTTTTATCTGCTACTGGTGCAGCTACTGGCTGTTGGCTATCTGCTGCAGATTGATCGATCGGGCCAAAGTTAAAAGTTGGTCCAGTTGCCGGCGCACTAAAAGCTGAATCTTGCAGCGGAGCTGGAGCTACAGAACTTGCTGCTGACTGAGAGCTGACAGCTGAAGACTGATCAGAAAAAGCACCACCTGAAAATTGTCCTCCTGGATTTAGAAATGGATTGCTGTATAAATCATTTTGTGGTGCAGCTTCTGGTTGTGGAGCAATAGGCTGAGCAGACACAGGCTGTGCTACTGGCTGAGGTTGGGCTGTCTCAACAACTGGCAGTTGAGGCTGTGACACTGGCTCTACCTGCGGAGCTGGAGCTGCCGAAGTTACTGATGACTGGTTAAATTGAATTTGATTAGTCTGCGGCTGAATAACTTCAGGTTCAACTACAGTTTCGGCATTAACGGCTTCTTGTACAGATTGAGTTATTTCAGCAACTTCCTGCGCTACTTCAGCTGATTGTCCCCCTTCAGGCAATTTTCCACCAGCCTGCATTGCAGCAGCTACAGCCGCAAAAGTATTGGCATTTACTTTTTGAGTTAAATTAGCAGTTGCGTTATAAAGTCCGGCAACAATATTTGAGGCAATATCATTATCCATAGCTAAACCAAGATTTGGAATTAAAGAAACCATCATTTCAGCAATCGATGAAGACTGGGAGTCAACCACATTTACATTACCAAACTGACTATTTGAAGAATCTGTATCGATATTTACTACCGTCGCTTTACTAAAAGCCGAGGCATTTTTCATATAAATTGCACCTAAGTTGTCCAAAGCTGCAGCACCAACAACAAAAACAATATCAAAGCCACTAGTTTCATGAGCATAATCTACTTTTGTCGGTTCAAATCTCTGACCAGGAACAACATGAAAGACTAGATTTAAAGCTGATCCTTCCGGATACCAATCAAGTTTTTCCAAAGAAGGCACAGTATTCATCTGTCCTGAAGAATCCACTACCCCATCAAGTTTAATAATGAAGTTACCTTCACCAGAAGTTGGAACAGCTGACTTAATATCTCCTATTCCATACAAATTTGAATGTGACACTAAAGGAGTTCCTTCACTAACCACAAACACGTTTTTACCCACTTTTTGCAAAGCTAAGGCCAAAGCCAGCGAAGAAGCTAAAGAATCAACCGAAAAATCACCAGGCAAAGCTACCAAAATACGCTTACTTGAAGCAAGTTTTGAAGGAAAATCACCAAGTTGGGTTAAATAATCAGCCATGAGTGTATAGTATACCACTTCCGTGCCCAGAAAACAACTTATAGTAATGCTATACAAGGTTACTTATTTATCAACCTCAGTTTAGATTAAGCTTTTAAATTAAAATAAATTTTCACAAACTATAATTTTAAATTTCTACCCCACTTGCTCGAAGTACATTTATTTGATCTTGACCTTTTTTCCGCAAATCAACAGGCAGTAATTGCTGCATAATTCTATTTCTAGTATCATTTAGTAACCATGAATTTAGTTTATCTACAGCTGCAGTATCATGTACACTCACTGAAAAAGAACCAACCTTAAATACTTGAGTACCATGATCAGGAGTACCTAATTTATCCACATAAGAACTACCAATAATGAATGGTGCATACTTACGTATGTATGCTTCCCCATCCACTCCGGTCATTCTCTGCACCTGTAAAATTTTATAAGAAGGAGGGAAAAAACCCAAATTAACAGAAAGATGGGTTTCACCAATTCCCACATAATATTTGTCACCGAAATCAGAATCTCTACTATAAATAGGGACCTTAAACTTATCACTCAAACAATAACCAGTAAGTAAATCACGATCTTTCAATTCATCTATTCCAATACTACCCACTTTTACATCACTTTGTTGAGAATAATATGGACTAACCTCTCCTTTTAACCATGATTTTTTACGTATTTCCCTTAATTTGGAACGAATACCAAACTGATCTAATATTGTTTCCGCCTGAAAACCTAATCTGTCTTGCTCAGCCGCATAAGCTGATTTTAATTCTTCCACCAGTCTCATCTCCTGCTGAAGCCTTTTTTGACTGTCCTGTTGAGCCTGCCTTTGATTAAAATCTCTATCGAGGATTGCACCCTCAACAACTTGATCTAAACTTCTTGAAAATCCAGAATTTTGCCCAAAGCCACTTCGTACTAATTTACGAATCACATGAATTATACCTCTATCTTTACCCGGATTTTGATCAGCAGACATAAATGAAGTATAATTTTTAATTTTTTTTTGTCAAATTATAATTTTCTGAAGCTTTGGATGAGATCGCCCACTCTAAAATCGATCTCTGAATCAAACATAATTCCACATTCATCACTTTTTTCAACCCGGTTAACCTCATTTTTAACTTTTTTCAGGGATTTGATCTTACCTTCTCCAATAATCTCTTCTCCACGGACTACTTTTACTTTCGGCCCTTTTGAAATAGTACCATCTAATACTTTACAACCGGCAATCCGGACACTTTTTCCAAATGGAAATTCAGCAATTATCTGAGCTGTTCCAAAGATCTCTTCCAAAGCACCTACTTTTAACATCCCCTCAACCACATCTTCCAGCTCTTCAATTAGTTCATAAATAATGTTGTAAGTTCTGACTAAAACTCCTTCATTTTCGGCAATTTTAGTAGCAGTTGCACCCACTTTAACTCCAAATCCGATCACAATCGCACCGGTTGAGGCAGCTAAATTAATATCTTTGTCCGAAATATCTCCAGTTGCTTTATCGATAACTTTGACAACTTCCCGCTCATCATTAAATCCATCCAAAGCGCCTTCAATAGCCTCAAGTGACCCCTGTTTATCAGCTTTTACAACTACATTTAACACCGCTTCATCTTTGGATTTGAGCTTAGCCAAAAGAGACTGGATCTGTTCCTGTTTACTTTCTGAAACAACTGAT
Source organism: uncultured Gammaproteobacteria bacterium (assembly GCA_964446685.1). Classification (GTDB taxonomy): domain Bacteria; phylum Patescibacteriota; class Microgenomatia; order Daviesbacterales; family UBA10151; genus CAZWRN01. The sequence continues at coordinate 56,497 of CAYUPO010000002.1, forward strand.
TCATCACCTAAAATACCACCAACCGGCGGAACGACTTCCAGCCCCAGTAATTCCACTGGCGTTGAAGGAGCCGCACTATCAAGCTGTTTTCCGGTAAAGTCTACCAGAGTCCGGATCTTACTTGGCAAACCGGCAATTTTAATCTGATCATTTTTCTTAAGTGTTCCGTTTCGGATGATAACGGTGGCAATCGGACCTTTAAATTTATCAATATTAGCCTCAATTACCACACCCTGAGCTGGCAAAGACGGATCTCCTTTAAATTCATTTACTTCCGCAACCAGCTGAATAATCTCCAGTAATTTATCCACTCCTTCACCTGTTTTTGCACTAAGCTGGACAATAGGCACATCTCCGCCATACTCCTCAATCAAAACTTCATGATCTGACAGCTGTTTTTTCAGTTTCTCCATCTGAGCTATTTTATTAATGCCCTGAATATCGATTTTATTTACAGCCACCACCATCGCCACTTTGGCTCGTTTAATATGCTTAATAGCTTCCAGGGTCTGTGGCATCAACCCATCATCAATTGCGACTACCAAAACAGCGATATCCGCTACCTGAGCTCCTCTGGAACGCATTTTTTCAAACGCTGCATGTCCGGGAGTATCTATAAAAGTGATCAATTTCCCTTCATGAGTCACCTGATAAGCACCAATAGCCTGAGTAATACCACCATGCTCTTTTGCCGCAACCGAAGCCTTCCGGATATAATCCAGCAAAGTCGTCTTTCCATGATCAACATGGCCTAAAATAGTTACAATCGGTGGTCTTGATGTTTCTGCCATAAATGTTTCCCCATCGTCATTCCCCTGAAAAGGGGAATCTATACCAACAACACTTCATTTAATTTGATTGAAGGTTATTTGGCTTAGTACGTTCCTATCATATAAGCTAAGCTTTATGCTTCGCATTAGATTCCCACTTTCGTGGGAATGACGTATTTTTACGTCCTAAGTGCTAAAAAAAACCGCCATTCCGGCGGTTACTGTAGAGAAAAAATTTTGAAAATGTTTTTTATTTGGTAAACATAATACTATTTCTCTTCAGAATCGCTTTTGGCTTCAGCTTCTTTAGCATTTCTTTCTTCTTCTATTTTATCAAATTCACTTTCTTCAGCCACTGCTACTTCTGGATCATTTTTAACAGTTGATTCAGAAACTCCGGTATCGGACTGTTCACCTGAAGCAAATAGATCACCTTCACCTTTGTCAGTTGGTTCTTTTTCTGCTGCCATATCTTCTTCAGCATCATCAACTGCTGTAGCAGCTTCTTCAGGAGTTGGTTCTTCCTGAGTTGCGCCATCAATGCTTTCTTCTTTGGTTGCTTCATCAATTGCAGTTTCAACATTTTCTACAGCTTCAGCTGGAGTTTCACTTTTAACTGCTTCTGTTTCCTTTTCTTTTTCGGCTGCTGCATCAGCTGCAGCTTTGGCAAATGGATTTTCACTACCTTCTCCTGTTCCTTCAATATCGATTTTCCAGCCAGTTAATTTAGCTGCCAGTCTCACATTTTGTCCGCCTTTTCCAATTGCCAGAGACAACTGATTGTCAGAAACTTTTACCTTAGCAGTTTTTTCAGCTTCATTTAAGATCACTGTGACATCTTTCGCCGGAGACAAAGCTGAGGCGATAAATCTTTCAGGATCAGATGAATGAGAGATAATATCGATTTTTTCCTCACCCAATTCATTAATAACAGCCTGGACTCTAACACCTTTTTGTCCGACCAGAGAACCAACCGGGTCAACCCCGTCCTGAGTTGAAACAACTGCTACTTTGCATCTGCCCCCTGCTTCGCGAGCAATTTCTTTGATTTCAACTGCACCAGACTGAATTTCCGGCACTTCCAAAGCAAAAAGACCTTTAACTAAAGCTGCATCTGAGCGGGAAACAACTACTTCCGGACCACGGCCAGTTTCACGGATCTCTTTGATCAAAAACTTCATTCGCTGATTTTGACCGTAGTATTCATCTCTGACCTGTTCGGATGGAGGTAAAATACCTTCAGCCCGACCTAAATCAACAAAATAAGTGTTTCCTTCCTGTCTCTGAACATTTCCGGAGATAACAGTCCCTACTTTTGCTTCGTATTCTTCAACAATTGCCCCTTTTTCAGCTTCATGCAGTTTTTGGGTAATCACCTGTTTAGCGGTTTGTGCAGCAATTCGGGCAAATCCTGGAGGGGTGATATTGTCTTCACCACGGAAAATGGAGATCTCTCCGCTTGCACCGTCTAGTTTGACTTCTAATTCTTCAAAATCATCAGGAATAGGTTCGTTTCGGAAAGATAGGTCTTTTCTGTAAGCAGCCAAAGCCGCCTGCTTTATCGCATCAATGATAATAGCCGGCTCAACTCCCTTTTCGGAAGCGATCTGATTGATAGCTGCTGCAAATTCTGTTCGTGCTTGTGTTGCCATAGTTAGTTAATTTGTTAATTAGTGAATCGGTTAATCAGAAATAATCTAATTAACTAGTCATCTGGTTTACTAATTAACTTGCTTTATCCTCTCATTAAAAAAAGAGGCGGACCGCAGGTCCACCCATCCTCTAAGAGAATTAAGTTAAAGTTATTCTATTCCTTTAGCCTCATAAAGTCAAGTTGTCAGGATCAAAACCAACCTTTTTTCTTATTTCCTTTAGCAGATTTTAAGGCAGCCAGCTCTTCATAAAGCCTTTTCTCTTCTCCACTAACAGTTGAAGGTATTTCCAATCTGACTCTCACATAATGATCACCAATTCCTCCTCTGGAGAGATTTGGGACACCTTTGCCTTTAATTCTGATCAATGATCCGGCCTGAGTACCTGAGGGAACTTTAATTGATACTTTTCCTTGAACAGTATCTACTGAAATAGTATCCCCAAGTACAACCTGAGGAATACCCAGCGTTGCCTCGGTAAATATATCAGCTCCTTCGCGGATAAATTTTGTACTTCTTGAAACCCGGAAAATAAAATCATTATCACCAAACCGCATCCTTGTGCCATCATCCACACCTGCCGGAATCTTGATTTTTAGTCTTTTACGCTCAACTTTACCTTCCCTGGTCCGATTTTCAATCTCAATCTCTTTTTCAGCCCCTTTTATAGCCTCATCAAATGAAATACTCAATTGATAGGTTGGTCTTCTTTGGCCACCAAATCCTCCTCCAGCCATACCAAAAATCTGGTTAAACAGATCAAATGGATCAGAAAAATCTACATTTGGGTTGCCTCCATTTTGTGACCATTCATATTGAAAACCACCTTGTCCAAACGGATTAAACCCTTCTCCAAAAGGATTACCGCCACCGCCAGGCCCTTGGGACGCAGCATGGCCAAATTGGTCATAACCTTGTTTCTTTTGGGGATCTGACAGCACTTGGTAAGCCTCAGAGATCTCCTTAAACCGAACATCCGCACCAGGAGATTTATCAACATCCGGATGATGCTGACGAGCCAGTTTACGGTACGCAGACTTAATCTCCGCTTCAGAAGCACCTTTTTTTAAACCCAATATTTCATAATAATCTCTTTTAGCAGCCATAAATTTATTTTGTGTTTACAGATTCCCCTTTTCAGGGGAATGACGTTTGAGGCCGTCATTCCTGCGAAAGCAGGAATCTGCTGTCTTGAGACGAGTCTCTATAGTATACCTGCATATAAATCCTCCCAGTCTTTGTTATTCTTCTCTATTAACGCTACTTTCCAATCTCTTTTCCACTTCTTAATCTGTTTTTCTCTTAATATTGCTCCTTCAATCAAATCGTGTGTTTCAAAGTAAACTAATTTATGCACCCTATATTTACTTGAAAATCCAACCAATTGATCATTTTTGTGCTCAAAAACCCTCTTTACTAAATCAGATGTTACTCCAATATATAAAACTCCATTTTTTTTACTAGCCAATATATAAGTATATCCGCCCATGACTATGTTATTTACAGATTCCCACTTTCGTGGGAATGACGGACAGAACAAACTCAATTGCTAAAACTTCTTAAATTTTAAAAAACCCCGGTCCCCCGAGGCTAATTCGCTTTCAGTTATTATCTTCCAGCATTCAATTATTTTATCTAACAGCACCAATTCCAATAATTTTTTTACAGTTTGGACAAAAATAAACGGTATGTTGCTCTCCAATTCCGTGAGTTTTTCTTAAAAGTTCTGTTATTTCTTCTCCACAATAAGGACAAAGCGGCATCTGATCAGAGTCAGTTATTCGAAATCCATCCATTATTGTTTCTTCTCTTCTTCGACTACTTCACCTTCAACAGCTTCATCTTTAGCATCAGCTCCTTCAGCTGCAGCTTCTTCTGTTTTTGCATCTTCCGGGTTGCTTGTCTCGTTTTGCGTGTTACCTGCAGCATTGGCATCTGCAGCCTGCTGTTTGTACATTTCAGCACCAATTTTCTGCATACTTTCACCTAGTGCATCTGCTTTTGTTTTTAGTTCATCAACTGGGCCTTCTTTGGCATCTTTTACTGCCTGGATTTTTTCTTCAACTTCTTTTTTCAGATCATCTCCAATCTTACCTTCTGCATCTTTTAAGCTCTTTTCAGCTGTATAAACAATCTGATCGGCTGTATTTCTGGTTTCGATCTCTTCTTTTTTCTTTTTATCTTCTTCAGCATGTGCTTCTGCTTCTTTAGTCATTCGTTCAACTTCATCTTTATCAAGACCTGTTGAACCGGTAATAGTGATCTTTTGCTCTTTGCCGGTAGTTTTTTCTTTGGCTGACACATGCAAAATACCTGATGCATCAATATCAAAAGTTACTTCAACCTGAGGCACACCTCTAGGAGCTGGTGGAATTCCATCCAGAATAAACCGGCCCAATGATTTATTATCAGCCGCCATCCCTCTTTCACCCTGCAGCACATTAATCTCTACAGAAGTCTGATTATCTGAAGCTGTGGAAAAAGTTTCTGATTTAGAAGTTGGAATAGTACTGTTTCGGTTGATCAAAGGAGTACTGACAGCTCCCATCGTCTCAATACCCAGTGTTAATGGTGTCACATCCAGCAACAATACATCTTTGACTTCTCCGCCCAGCACACCACCCTGAATTGCAGCGCCTATTGCTACCACTTCGTCAGGATTAATTCCTTTGTGTGGCTCTTTGCCAAAGAATTTTTCAACCGCAGTTTGTACGGCTGGCATTCTGGTCATACCACCGACCAATACCACTTCATCTACTTTGGAAGCCTCAATTTTAGCGTCTTTTAAAGCGGCTTTTACTGCATCAAATGTTTTATCAATCAGTCCCTGAACCAATCCTTCCATCTTTGAACGGGAGAGTTTCATCTCAATATGTTTTGGACCACCTGCATCAGCTGTTATAAATGGAATAGAGATATCAGTTTCCTGAGAAGAAGAAAGCTCAATCTTTGCTTTTTCAGCTACGTCTTTTAGCCTTTGGAGTGCTTGTTTATCATTTTTAAGATCAATTCCATTTTCCTTTTTAAATTCTTCAGCAATATAGTCAATCAGAACCTGATCAAAATCATCTCCACCCAAATGAGTGTCACCATTAGTTGATTTAACCTCAAATACCCCTTCACCAAGTTCCAGGATAGAAACATCAAAGGTTCCCCCACCCAGATCATAAACCGCGATAGTATGCGCATTTTGCTTGTCCAGACCATAAGCCAAAGCCGCAGCTGTTGGTTCATTGATAATTCTTTGAACATTCAGTCCAGCTATTTCTCCGGCCTGCTTAGTGGCCTGTCTCTGAGAATCATCAAAATACGCCGGAACGGTGATAACCGCTTCTGTGACTTTATCTCCCAGATAAGCTTCAGCATCAGCTTTAATCTTGCCCAAAACCATCGCTGAAATTTCCTGAGGAGTATATTCTTTACCGTTAACTACCACCACAGCCATACCGTTTTTACCAGCTTTTACTTCATATGGCAGCCATTTCAGGTCTCTTTGCACTTCAGGGTCATCAAATTTACGCCCCATCAGTCTTTTAGCCGAAAAAATAGTTTCTTTTGGGTTAACAATCGCCTGTCTTTTAGCCGGAGTTCCAACCACATTTTTAACAGGATTAACTACAGAAGGGATTGTATTTGCGCCTTCTGCACTATGAATAACTTTAGGCTGACCGCCCTCCATTACGGCGACCGCACTATTTGTTGTTCCTAAATC
>CAYUPO010000002.1:62730-111479 GCA_964446685.1 uncultured Gammaproteobacteria bacterium
TTTCTTTCCGACCACTACTCTGGCTGGCTTCACTATTTTACCATTAAGCTTCCAGCCTTTTTCAACCGCTTCCAAAATCTCTCCTTCTTTACCTTCTTTAGTATCGACCGCTTCATGTAGGGTAGGATCAAATTGTCCGTCTGTTTCAATCTGTTCCAACCCTTCATCACGCATCACCTGCTGAAGCTGTCCAACACTCATTTTGACACCTTTAAACCAACCTGATTTCATCTCTTCTTCACTAACACCAGCTAATGCTTTATCAAAATGATCCATTACCGGCAGAATTTTTTTGATTACTTCTGCTCCGGCCCAGGCTGCCAGTTCACTTCGACCTTCTGCTACTCTTTTTTCTAAGTTTTGATAATCAGCTAAAGCTCTTTTATATTTAGCCGTCATCTCCTCCAACTTTTCACTAACTTCTTTGCATTCCCCGCAGTCACAATTCTCACACTCGCATTGCTCGTTTTCTGCTTTCTCACTATCTCCTTCTGCATGAGGAGCTACATCATCTGTTAATTTTTCTTCTTCTACTGGTTTATCATCTTGTTTACTCATAACTTATTTTATTAGTTGTAATGCTTCGACTTCACTACGTTACGCTCAGCAAAAAATATTTTGTTCCTGAGCTTGTCGAAGGACTACATTTATCTTAATAATCTCTAAGTGCCATACTCACCATATTGGCTGTGTACCGGACATAGGGTAACACAACCGGAAAATTCATTCTAGCCGGTCCGATTACACCAACTACTCCATTTTTTGATGAATCCCTACCCTCATATTTACAAAACACAAATCCGGTTGGCAATAAATGCTCTATTCCCAAATCCTCTCCAAACAAAACATGCAAAGGATCTGCTCCAACCGCTTTGCCGATAATATTTTCCAGAGTCGGATACTCATCAAACAAACTTAAAACAAATCTGGTTACATCAATATCCTCAAACTCAGCAAAATCTAAAATATAAGATGCTCCTGCATAATACATCTCTTTGTCCTCAGAAATAGCCAAAGCTAGCATCTGCGACCGGTAAGCCAAAGACTTCACTGCTTCCCGAAGCAACTGATTTTCCTGATGTCTTCTTTGCCAAAGGCCTTGCTTCATTTGGACTTCCGCCATCACCGGCATCTCCTTTTCTTTCATCAGCTCCTGGATATAAATCCGGTAACCCATGGAAGTTGGAACCCGACCCGCTGAAGTATGCGGCTGTCTGAGATAACCCATCTCTGTCAGTCTGACCATCTCATTTCTGATGGTAGCTGGAGAAACACCCAGATTGTGCTCTTTATCAATTGTTTCTGATCCAACTGATTCACCTGTTTTAACGTGCAATTCAACAATTGCTTTCAGAAGTTCACGCTGTCTATCGGTTAAATCCATAAAACATCTTTCAGCATTGTTGATCTCTTTATCTCAACCAATTAGTGATTGATTAGCAATATAATACCGCGAGTGCTAATTGTTGTCAAGAGGTTTATTAACCCTGCATTAAGTCTTATTTTAACCCATTTTGCATTGAAACAAAGGGCGTTAAGAAAAAATTACGCAGAGCAAGAGGGGGACGTCCGCATACTTGCGGAGGGGGCAGACTTTCCCCCCTTAAACGGAGTAATTTTTTTAGCCCGACTTTCCTGCAAAATTGTTTTTGGTACTTTTCCAAAAAAGTACAAAGAAGAAAAACATTAAAATTCGGGTAGCGACTTAAAATGGCTAACACAATTTTTACCCATTAAATCTGCTAGTAGATAGGAAAACGAACTATTTCCATAGCAAGGATCAAATAACCAAATGACAAATAGGATTAATACAATTACAACAAAAAATTATGCTCGCAACACCGGCTAATTTAAAATAATGCTCCATTAAATTAATTCTAGCATGTCATTCCGACCATAGTGGAGGAATCTCTCAACCTGGTTAAGGGATCTCTCGACTACGCTCGAGATGACAGGTGGTTTCACGGGAATATCTATTAAATCTTTGGATTTTTTGAACTGATTTTCGGATTACTTGTACTGTTTGAATCATCAGAAACTGAAGAATCATCACCTGCAACTGCAGTTCTGGTTGTTTGATTCTGAGGATCAAATCTTCTGCTTCCCGTACTACTAACACCGGTACCAGTCTCTATGTCACCAGATAGTACCCGGCCTACTATTAATCTTAAATTATTGAGGTGCTCAACCAAACTTTTTTGGTCGTCTTCTTTTTTTTCTTTTTCAATATTCGGCTGCAAAGATTCAACTGACATTTTCTATAATAATACTCCTTTTAGATTGATCTGGTAAGACGTTTGCTAAATTTAGCTAGCAAATGAATAGTGAAGACTAAAAAACCACGAGCTCTTACAATACCCCGATCGTTAAGGAGATGTCAAGGATGCTCAGAAAAATCCAGAGCATCAGCTGAATCAGTGTATCTGATACAGAAAATTCAGATCCTACTGGTTTATCTGTTATCTGATTATTCTGATTTACTGATTCTCTGAATTTTCCGTTACCCTTGACACATATAGTATCAAGGGCTGTATAGTTAATATTGCAGTATTCGGGGTATTTCTCTCCGGTTTTTAAATTCTCGGTTCTTTTTCTTAAGACCACTACAAAATATTTTACAGAAAGGAAAAATTTTTATGGGCAAAGCCTGGGGTCAATCTGGCCTTAAACTCAAAATCAAACAGTTTTTTCCGGCACTAGGGCACAAAAATTACCGAGCTTATTTTGTGGGACAACTAGTTTCTTTAGTCGGCAATTGGCTGCAGATGGTGGCTCAGGGATGGCTTATTTTTGAACTGACTAAATCAGCTTTTATGGTTGGATTTGTCACTGCCTTAGGATTTCTCCCTGTCTTACTTTTCTCACTTTTGGGAGGGGTGTTGGTTGATAGATTTCAAAAAAGAAAAATCCTGATACTGACACAAATTTTTTCAATAATATTTGGACTGGCTTTGGGCGTTCTTTCGCTCACAGGACATGCCACAGTTCTATGGGTAAGTGTTTTAGCCTTCTTATTGGGAATAGTAAACGCCATCGACACACCAGCCAGACAAGCTTTCACCGTTGATTTAGTTGGCAGTGAACATCTTCCTTCAGCCATTGCTCTTAATATGGGCAGTTTTAACACCGCCCGTGTCATCGGACCGGCAATTGCCGGAATATTAATCGCCTCTGTCGGGACCGGCTGGGCATTTATGTTAAACGGGTTAAGTTTCTTCGGTCCACTGATTGCCTTGCTTTACTTAAAAGTTAAATCAGATGTTCCCAGAGTTCATCAACACCCATTAAGATCCATCAAAATTGGTTTAAATTACGCCAGAAAACATCATTACATCCGTAGTCTGCTTATCTTTATCGCCGTATCCAGCATTTTTGGTTGGCCTTACACCACCATGATGCCAATTATTTCAGAACAGGTTTTTCATACCGATGCCGCAGGTCTGGGAATACTTTATTCAGTCGCTGGTGCCGGAGCCATTATTTCCACACTGATTATTTCCGGATTTTACCAAAAATTCAAAGCCGAAAATCTGATTATGATCGGTAGCGGTGTATTTTCAGTCGCCATAATTTTGTTTTCACTGACCAATTCATTTAGTTTAGCTTTACCAGCCCTCTTTTTCTGCGGTCTGGGACTGGCACTGCAAAACGCTTTAGTTAATTCAGCTATCCAACATAAAACTGAACATCATTTAAGAGGCCGGGTAATGAGTATCTTCACATTATGTTTACTAGGCATGCAGCCAATCGGCAGTTTTCAGATTGGTCTGGTGACTGAATACTTCGGACCTCAGTTTGCAGTCGCTCTGGGAGGAATAGTCATGCTCCTAAATCTTGCTTTCCTCTATTATTCGCTTAATAAAAATATGACATCCACCTCTGTGAACCTCAACCAATCTAATCATAATTAAGCAGACATTCTTAAGTACCTCATCGGTTCTCGGCTTTGTTCAAAAGGGTAATCAATTCGTACAGGGTGTTTTGCCTTACCTGAAGCAAACCGATTCCTGCCCCTTATTTCCAAATGATCCACTGAAAAAGTAAAAGAAGCATCTTGATGAATTGATTCAACATCAGCTTGTTTTTCCCAATATACATTTTGATGAAAAGGAGTTGCCGGTAATTTAGCAGTTGTACAATGAGGCACTGTTCTTTCACTAAAAGGAAAAGGTTCTAATTGTTTTTTAAAAACATGCTGCACTTGATCTTGCATCTCTTCAACCGTTTTTGCGTCCCAAACCGGTAAATAAGTCCCCCCCACTAGACCATTAGCATTATCAAATTGTCCTAATCCATTTAATAATATTTCTTGTCCAATAAACCTCTCTTCTATTCGTCGAAGAGAATCGGATAGTCGAAACAAATCGTTACAATTTAATTCAGTTAAAAAACCCAATGAAATATGCCGTGATCTGAGATCTAACAAATTTAATCCAGCTCCTAATCTTCCTAAAGGGGTGCTGATAGATTGTTGATAAGCTCTCTCTAAATAAGTAGGTACAGGAATTAATATATAACAATAAGAATACTCAGCTTGTTCGGGTGAACTCCTAATACCCATTTACACTTTTATAATTCCAAATACAACTCACTAATACAAGATGGCTTAACTAATACTTACCAGTCCTACTAATTACCCAAACTATAATATTTAAAAGAGCTGTGTCCTCCACCACCACTCACCACCTCTATTCCATACTCTTTTCCTGCTTCTAAATACGTCGGTATTATCAGATGAATTTCCGTATCTGTCCAGGAAGTAATCTGACCGCTTCCAGAAACATTAGGATAATTTTGAAAAAAATTGACCTGACCCTGATAGCTAAACCGTCCACCTTTTATAACTAATTCCTGACCCGGTTTAGCATTACTTGGTGAAAAACTTTCAACCGATGGTTGCCCGTCACCGGCAGTAACTGTTATCCGATTACTCTTGCGACCATCAGCTGTTTGAACTTCCACCTGGTATTCAGCTCCAGTCACAAAAAATGGACTGGAAGTTTTAATTTCAGTATCCGACCAGCTTTGAATACCACCATAAGGTTGCGCCTGACCATTGTAATACACACCATAAACACCTTGAGTGGATCCAAAACCACTACCTTTAAGAGTCATTGTCGTGCCAAATGATGGTTTGGATGGATCAACACTATTTAAAACCACACCTGAATTACCCGTGTTTGTTGGATTTGGACTGGGACTAGTTGAGGGAGACGGAGCCGCAGATGAAGCAGCAGATGCCTTAGGAGAAGATGACGCTTTTACACTTGGTTTAGGGGTGGTTTTAACAGACCCAGCAGGTGTTGGAGAACTTTCAGGCAAAGGCGATTCAGAGGGATAAGGAGTTGAAGAGACCAAAGGCGTAGAACTTGCAGCAGGAGAACTACTAATCTGATCCCCAATAAAAGTCTGATACGCTCCCCCCAATACAACTAAAACAATCACCCCAATCAACAAAAACTTTAAAGGAATAAGTTTTAATAAATACATTTGGTTATTATCGTCATTCAAAACACAAAATTCAATAAATCCTACTGTTTACTACAGTCCACAATTTCTGTGTCCGTAAATAAAACAGCTTGTTCTTGATCAGAATTCCAAATTCCTGATTTATCACATAATTTGGGTCTCACATTTTGTTCAGAATTAAAAAATGCTGGACGTCAAAAAGCATATTCTGTTTTTATTAAACCATCATCATGATGAGTATATTTTATTAGGGGAATTTTATAACTTTTAGGTAAAAAAATTACATAATCACTTAGGCCTTTAATTAAAAGATCTAAATCCGTATTACTTTCAACTATTTGGACCCCGAGTTTAGATGGAAAATGAGGAGTAAATTTATCGGAACCTAGAGTATAAGTAAAACCAAAATTTATTACAGATCTTATCCCAAACTTATCTTGATCTACAGATCCACGTAAATATTCAAGTGGATATCTCCCAGGTTCCTCTCTTAATGCATTTTCTACAGCTATTTTCAGATCAGCTAATTTTGGATTTTTTAATCTTTCCCGAGCACTTACAAATTGCTGATAGCTTTGCTCAATAAGACCCATATAAAAATTAGCTTTTCAAAATAGTTAAAAAAGCTTCTTGTGGGATTTCTATTTTTCCGATCATTTTCATCCTCTTTTTACCCTTTTTTTGTTTATCGAGAACCTTATCTTTTCTGGATCTATCTCCTCCATAAAGTCCGGCTGTCACATCTTTTCTGAAAGGAGAAATTGTTTCTCGGGCGATGATATTGCCACCAATTGTTGCCTGCAAAGCGATGGCAAAATTTTGTCTTGGCAATACTTCTTTCAGCTTACCAACCAACTTTCGACCAATACTTTCAGCTCGGGCTCTTACCGTGATCATTGATAATGCATCAACTTTCTCGCCACCAACCATAATATCCAGTCTGACTCCATCCACCGGTCGAAACTCGATAAAATCCCAATCAAGTGAAGCATAACCTGAAGAAACTGACTTTAATTTGTCATAAAAATCAGTAATCATCTCAGCCAAAGGCATTTCATAAGTCAGCTCCACCTGAATACCATAATGCTGCATATTTACAAATTTACCCCTTTTGTCCTGAACCAGTTCCATAATTGGACCGATATATTCATGAGGGGTAAAGACCACCAGCTTCACCCATGGCTCTTTAATATCTTTCATAAAATTCAGATCAAGCTCAGCCGGATTATTTACCTCTTTGCCATTGACTATATATTCCACTGAAGGCGCTGTCGCCAGCAGATTGACGTTAAATTCACCAGCCAGTCTTTCCTGTACGACCTCTGCATGAAGCAATCCTAAAAATCCACAGCGGAATCCAGAACCAAGTGCAGCTGACTGCTCTGGAACATAAGAAAAAGCCGGATCGTTTAATTTAAATTTGGAAAGCGCTTCTTTTAACTCAAAATAATCTCCGGTCTCAATCGGATAAAGCCCGACATAAACCATTGGCTTCACTTCTTTATAACCAGGCAGTTGCTCTTCATCAAAAGACATGGCGATAGTATCTCCAACGCGGACTCTATCGGACTCTTTAATTCCGGTTGCAATATACCCGATCTCGCCCGCTTTCAGAGAGGTCACCGGCGTCAGCTGAGGTCCAAAAAAACCAAATTCAACTATATTTGCCAGGGAATGAGTTCCTAAAAAGTTAATTTGAGCTTGATTTGGAGGAACCGATCCTTCCATTACCCGCACTTGTGCTACAACTCCTTTGTAGGAATCAAAATACGAATCAAAAATCAACGCCTTAAGCGGCTTATCTATTTCCTGTTTCGGTGCCGGAACTCTTTCGACCACCGCCCGCAAAATCTCTTCCACCCCTATTCCACTTTTACCGGAAGCCAGAATGATCTCTGAATCTAAAAATCCAAAAGTATCAACCAACTGTTTTTTATATTTCTCAACATCAGCATTGGGTAGATCAATTTTATTAATTACCGGGATCAAGGTCAGATTTTGCTCCATAGCAGCCAGACCATGTGACAAAGTCTGCGCCTGAATACCCTGAGTCGCATCAACCAAAATAATCGCTCCTTCAACAGCCGCCAAAGCTCTGGATACTTCATAAGAAAAATCCACATGCCCAGGAGTATCGATCAGGTTCAAAATATACTCCCCATCTTGAGGGCCATTGTAACTATCGTCATTCCCGCGGAGGCGGGAATCCATCTCCATAATCTTCCTCTTATATTGGTATCTCAGCCTCACCGGAGCCAATTTGATAGTAATCCCTCTCTCCCTTTCCAGCTGCAAAGAATCCAGCATCTGCTCCTGCATTTTGTCTTTGGCCACAGTCCCAGTCATTTCCAGTAACCTGTCAGCTAAAGTAGATTTCCCATGATCAACATGAGCAATGATTGAAAAATTTCTAATGTTCATGCGAGTATTGTACTTGAGGCTAGGGTGAGATAGCAAACGAATCTGAAGATTGTAAAAAGGCCACTAGTACCATCCATAACTCCGCCTCACCTTCTAGTTTAAAATCCGGATTTTCACTCACTTCGCCCAAAGAAGATCCATTTTCAGTAAAGCTTACTAAATTATCACTTAATCTGGGACTAACACCTTTCATCTCTTTAAGTAGAAATAAGTGGGAGTTATGTTCAAATACTTTAGTTCTAACACCATCGGTCCAAACTATCACCTGTTTTAAAATCACCCGACGATCTTTGACGTTTTTAGTTAAATCGAGGTAATTTTCTTTGGTAAACCAATCATTGATATATTTCATGAAAGGACCAGGGAACCCATTTAATCCTAAAAAAAACCAACCGGAATCATTCACCATCAAAGGTTTTTTTAATATTTTAAAAGCCTTTAATGCTTTATCTTTTGAAATCTCTTCAATCGATTCTGACTGAATTTCATGAATATCAACTTTCACTTGTTCAAGCTCTATTCCCATTTCCCCCAAAATATTATTAGCAGTTCGAAATTTCGCCTCATTTCCAGTTACATACAAAAGTTTCATAAAAAGGAGATTACCACAAGATTTAGAAATTAGAAATAAGCAGAGCTTGCGGCTTCGCCTTTAGAAATTTTTTAATTATGAACTTCCTGTTTCATTCATAATCTCTTCATTTTTAAATTTCATTTTCCCGGCTTTTTTAATCAGCTCAACATATGTATTCAGTTCTTTCACTTCCATCATCCATACCAGCAGCAGATAAATACTTAAACCAAAGGCCGAGGCAATTGAAGTCAGAATAAAAAGATTTACCGTTTTGGTAGTATCAAATACCAGCTGATCAAGCAATTTGATCGGAATATAAAGCGCTAATGCTGCAGCTACAGCCGCTAAAAACATTTTCAGAGCCGGCATAATCAAAGCTCTTCTGTCAAATTTACCCATCCGGCGGTCAAGAAAAATCAACAGCAATACCATAGATACTATAGTTGAAACTGAATAGGCGAGTCCTAAACTCCAGACTTGCAGCTGCAAACCTCTGACAAACCAAAAACTAAGTCCAATATTCACCAGAACTGTAATTAAAGAAACAATAACTGGAGTTTTAGTATCTTTAATTGCGTAAAACCCACGAACCAGTAATAAAGTCAGCGAATAAGCAACCAATCCCAATGCCAGAAATGCCACAGTTCTTCCGGTCAAAACAGTATCCTCCCAGTTAAATTCCGAAGCTCCAAAAACCAGGCGCACGATCGGAATCCGCAACACGACTAACATGGCTGTAGCAGGCAATGTCAGAAACAAAATCTGATGCATCGTGGTCAGCAGAGTTATTTTAAATCCTCCTACTTCACCCTTGGCATGTTCTCTGGCCAAAACAGGCAATGCTGCCTGAGCAATGGTTGCTCCAAAAAGGCCCACCGGCACTGCTGATAAATGCTGAGCCAATGTTAACTGGGCAATTGCCGAAGTCGAAACTATCGAAGCCAAAGCCAGACCAATAGCATCAGACATCTGCTCTGCTGCCAAACCAATACTCCTGACACTCATCAGCTGAAAAATCTCTCTGACACCCTTATTTAAAAAATCCAGACTAAACTGATAAGTGTATCCAAGAGCTCGTATCAAAGGGATCTGAATCGCCACATGTAAAACAGCTCCGATAATCACTCCAATAGCCGGACCAAGGATTCCTGTGTATGGAGATAAAACAGCAATACCAAAAATAATTCCCAGATTATAAAAAAGTGGAGCTAAAGCCGGAATCAAAAACCGCTGATACGACTGGCCAATTCCAATAAAAAATGTTCCAATTACTAAGATAAATTGCGCCACCAAAATAAGTCTGGTTAACTGATCTGTCAGGATTTTCTGCTGCCCTTCAAAACCAGGGATCATCACATTGTTGATAGGACCGACAAAAATAATACCCAGCAGACAAAAAAACCCAAAAACCAAAAGCGCCAGATTTAAAATATTTGATGAAAAAGCAAAAGCCTGTTTCTCCCCTTCTTTATTTAAATACTCAGTAAATACCGGAATAAAAGCGACAGATAGCGTTCCCAAAATCAGAATCTGAAACAATTTATCCGGAAAACCAAACGCTGCAAAGAAAATACTGGCCTCAGATGTCGAAAAGTTATGAACCAGTAAACGGTCGCGAATCAATCCCAAAAACCGGGACAAAAAAACAGCCACCATCAGTATCGTTGCACCGGATAAAATAGTTGTTTGCCGGGTGTGTAAAAGCCCTAAAAATGATTTCACCATGAGTCTATAGATTATCAGGCAATTTGATTAAAGAATAAAGATGCAGTTTAAAACGCAAACTCTAATTTATGGCTATCAAATCCCTTCAACATCTTTTGAAATTTGCTTTTTGATTTTTGATTTTTTTTGATATTTGATGCTTGATATTTGTTATTTAATCGTTAGCTTGCGCTCGAGCCTAAGTCTATGTTAAACTTGCGTTTGTTATGCCATTACTTAAATCATCTAAAAAGAAAATGCGTCGCGACAAAAGACGCACCGAACAAAACGACCTGAAAAAACAGGTTATGAAATCTCTGGTAAAAACCATGAGAAGAATGCCTGATGCAGACAATATGAAACAGGTCACCTCTTTCTTGGACAAAGCAGCTAAAACAAAACTAATTCATCCAAATAAGGCATCACGTCTTAAAAGCCGCCTTTCAAAATTAATAGTCGCTACTCCAGCTGCAAAATAATTTACTTTCCCTCCTGTCATCCTGAACTTGTTTCAGGATCTACCAATATTTTTCGAACGAAGTAAGAAAACACCTTAAATATTAGGAATTTTCTCGTTATCACTCGAAAAATAATTATCGCACTGAGCATGTCGAAGTGTTTCAGAATCTTAATATGGTATGAGGGTAGATGCTGAAACTAGTCTTCGACCGTGAGGCTCAGACCGAATCGGTTCAGCATAACAAGAAGAAGCTATTATATTCGAAAAGTATCTTGTTCGAGCGGACTTGTGGTGAGCTTGTCGAACTAGTCGAGAACTTCCTTACTAACTAATATACCCATTTTCTTTTAACCAGGGAAACATTTGATTTATGGCAATTGCTGATAGCTTATTTGAGTCAGTTTTTGAATCAAAATAGTCAATTTCTTCAATTTCAGAGCTTGGTTTTGGTTCACCAAACAACTTTCCCTCGTACAATTTAATCTGCACTTTGGTATTCTCTCTTCCATCTGCCCAGTCTTCAAAAGTTTCCAAAAGTTTTATATCATCCTCCATCTCACAACCAACTTCTTCTTTTATTTCTCTTTTCAGAGCATCCTGATCTGTTTCACCCCCTTCTACTTTTCCTCCCAGACAATAAAAAACCTCTTTTCCAAAACTTCTGACACACAACAACTTTTTATCCTTAAAAACAGCTAAGCTTACTTTCCGGATAATAACTGGTGCTAATGGATTCATGTTGGAATTATACACACAAAGCAAAAACCAAACAATTTAACCATTTAACAATCCACTAATTCAACATTTAAGCAAGGCAATAATCTGTTTTTTGCTTCCTTTTTTACTCTCAAACAACTACAATAATTCTAGCCTTCTGCCCTAGGAGGTTTTCCATATGGCTAAAGCTGCTCCAAAAAATCAGTTCAGGATTAAGCTCAATTTACTTCATCCCAATGAAATTCCTCCCTCCCTGCCAACTCGTTTTTTACGCTGGATTGTTTCTTATGGCAGATATATTGTGATCGTGACTGAAGTCATCGTGGTCGCAGCCTTTGTTTTCCGGTTTAAACTTGATGCTGATATAGATACTTTAAAAACCAGTATTAATAAAGATTTACCCTATATTGAAGGGCTGATTGCTGATGAGGCTTTGATCCGCCAAACTCAGCTTAAATTACAAACAATCGGCAACGTTTATGAAACAACACCGGAATGGCAAAGGATTTTTGATGATATTTCAGGTGAGATTCCCCAAAGTCTCAGACTAACCACCTTAGCGCTGGATAGTACTGATGATAAAATCCCCTATATTGGAATTAAATTGACAGGCCAGACCTCATCCACTAATGACCTGGGACTTTTTATCCGCAATCTCCGAAATAAAAAAGATAAAAATAATACTAAAGTTTTTAAGGATGTCTCCCTTGATTCACTCAGTTTTGATAAAGATTCACTGGTATTTACTATTTCAGGAGGGATTAAAAGAATCTAATGCAACCACAATACTCCCGTTACTATACCTATATCCGGCCCCTAACCAGAAATAAATTTATCCGGTCATATGCTACTACTGTTTTCAGTCTGATCGCCATCGCAATTTTTGGTTTCTATGCCATCCGTCCAACAATTATCACTATCTTGTCTCTCCAAAAAACAATTGATCAGCAGCGGTCTGTACTTTCAACCGTTGTTGAAAAAAGGGATAGTCTGGCCAAAGGCAGAGCCAATTATGAAAGCCTGGAACCGGATGTCAAAACCAAACTTCAAAATCTGATCCCTTCCCAACCGGATCTGCCAGTTGTTTCAGCTATTCTGGGATCATTAATTATCAAAAATGAAGCCACTATTTCCGGAATCCAGTTTCAACCGGTAGATTTAACACCTCTCAGCAGTACCCCAAATAAAGATGCTGCAATTCAGGAATCTGACCTTTCATTTAGTATTCTCGGCAGTTACGATGAAGTTACTAATATTCTGACAAGTTTAAAAAAACTTGAACGCCTGATTACTGTTAAAACAGTCACAATGAATCGGCTGGATGGTGGAACAATTTTGGCAATTGTGAATGCAAAAACTTATTTTCTAAAAAATTAAACCTTATGAACAAACAATTTGTTGCTGTCGTTGTCATTACATTTATCGTTATAATTGTCTGGATTATAGCTGATATTTTACACACTAAACCAAGTGTGCCTCTTAACCCAAAATTAGACACTCTGCTAACTCCGATTAGTCCGAATTTCGATCAAAAAGTAATCTCCCAGATCAAAGAAGTAACACCGGTCGATGAAATAGAAGTTCCTGAAAAACCTCAGCCAAAACCGGCTGTTTCTCAGCCAGCCCTATCATCCTCCTCCGCCATCCAGGTAGCTACAACAGGAGGAAGTTTGCAATAACTTATGGAATTTACCCGTCATAAAACCACCAGAATACCCACTTTGCTAGGTTTATCTTTGTTGATTACTTCCCTGGTTTTAGGAATAGGGATTTATCTCTATCAGCAAAAAACACTAGCCGCTCAAAAAAACATTAACACACCCAAAGATATTCAGGTGATAAATCTAAGCGATTCACAGGCCACGGTTATCTGGTGGACAACTTCACCCACAACCGGACAGATCAAATACGGCAACGGTGACTCACCAGATCAAATACAAAAAGATAACCGTGATTTAACTGAGATAGCTAACCACCAAATCCATTTTGTAACTTTGCGCAATCTGATACCGGAGACAAAATATACCTATCAGATAGCATCTTCAGGTTTTTACTATCCTGATAAACCATTAACATTTACAACTGCTAAAGCTTTAGACGAATCTTCCCCAAACAGACCATTACGAGGCAGTGTTTTAAATGTTAATTTAAATCCAATCGATGAGGCATTGGTCTTTCTTCAAATAAATGGGGCATCCGAGATGGCAACTTTTACCAGCACAGCCGGAAATTTTATCATTCCCCTAAAAGAGCTACGCACCACTGATTTATCTTCACCTTTTACCATTGCTCCCAATACTCCGGCCACCTTAACGATCAAAAAAGGAGAAAAACAGTCTCAGGTCGATCTGATTCTTCCTTTGTCTGACAAACAATTACTACCACCTCTGACACTTGGACAAAATATTAATCTAAGAGATCTACTAACTCAGACAGTACCTGTCAAAAATATTTCATCAACCACAGAAACTTCATTAGAATATGATCTAAATAAAGATTCCAAGATTAATTCACTGGATCTGGCTATTATTTCCCAGAATAAAAATAAAAAAATTGATCAAAAAAGTTCAGAAGAACTTAAAAAAGCCGATCTAAATAAAGACGGAATAATTGACCAGGCAGATGCGGATTTGCTTGTTTCAAAGCTTTGATAATCTATATTGTTAGTATTTTCTCAACCACCATCGTTAACCCAAGCTTATCTTCCACAAAGCCTGATTTAATTTTAAAATCAGTTTCCAATGTATAAGAATAAAGCTCAGTCAGTTTTTGAAGTGGAAAATTTCGCTTTTGTCTTTCCAGCTTCTGTAAAGCAAATGAAGGTGTTTTCTTTGGTATCACAATCGTCCGCCGGTAAAAATAATACAACATCGTCAAAATATACTGTCCGCCATATTCGGCATAAACTTTTTCAAACTGCCCAAAAGCAGCAGATTTTTTTTCACCTAACAGATCTAAAAAAGGAAAAATGGAGATCTCATCTGCTTCTGAAAACTCCTGAATCTGCGAGGGTAATTTTTTTACCGATTTCAAAAAAACAGATGTGGCCGGCAGTTGCTTATTAAACCGAAAAACGACAGTTGTAGAAGAATCGTCCTTTAAATCCGAAACATCTACTTTCTCAGTATAATTTTCCAATATTAAAAGCCTTTTTTCAGCAAATAATCCAGGCGTTGAAACATTCATTATGGCCTGGTCAATCGAACTGTTTTTGCCATTTATTTCACTGATTGCCTCAGGTGGAAAAGTGGCTTTTATTTTTGAAATGGCATTTGATATTGCCGTCAGTCCACTACCGTGATAAACAAAAATTGGCATATATGGAGTATGACGATAGAGGACAGAAAATTGAAGGTGGTAATCGTTGTCTAACTTATTTAGGTTGAGCTGAAGGAGTTGCTTCAATACTATCTTCCTGTAACTTCTGCTGAATGTACTGCTGGACCGGAGAAAAATCATCATTAGGCGGAACCATCACAAACCGACCGTATTTTGACACATCACCTACCACTAGCACACTTTTTCCCTGACCCAGATCCCCCAGTACGATCGTACTAACTCCATTCAGATTTTTAGATATATTATAAAAATCAAGATAATCATCTGCCGGAATATTTGTTTCAACACTTTCACCAAAAGTACTGATCAGACCACCAATCTTAGAAGGACTAAAAATTGTACCTAGAGATAACGCTTTATCCCGAAAAGCCTGAATCACCAGCTGCTGTCTGCGGGACCTGGCAAAATCAGAACCCTCACCATTTGTCCCCATCCGGCTTCTGACAAACTTCAAGGCCGTTTCTCCATCCATATGGGTAATCCCTTTATCAAAATGCAGCCTTTCAAAACGACAGGCAAAATCAGCTGAAGTCGTAGCAACTTTATCCTGAGCATCAACTAAAACTTTCTGTTTACCGGCTTTCAACTTATACTGGGCAGCCTGTTCCGGAGTCAGCTCCAACTCTTTTTCCTGTAGACCGCACAAATCATCTTCTTTACCGGTAATCGGATAGTTAAAGTCATCAAATGTCTTTGGCACATTCACATCAACTCCCTCAACCAGATCAATTGCTTTAGCAAATCCGGCAAAATCGGTCCTGACAGCATAATGAATTGGAATACCAATAATGTCATCAATCTTATCCGAAGCAAATGCCAACCCACCTTCCGGACGCTGTACACCTACTTCATAAGCCGCATTAACTTTTTCCTTAATAGCATCCAGCCATAAATCACGCGGAACAGAGATCATAGTTACTTTATGAGATTTGAGATGATATGAAGCAATAATAATAGAGTCAGTCAGCAATGCCCCATCATGTTTACCGCCGGCGAGTCCCAGAAGCAAAATATTGACCCGGTCATCCGTTGATTTAATAGATGGGCCTCCTGTAGCAGCAGATAAAGCATAATTAAAGACAGCCGTACCAGCTGAATGAGTCAGAAACCAAAAAAAGCCAACCACTAGTGCTAAACCAACAACCCCCCACAACCATCTTTTACTGGATTTTCTTTTTCTTTTTGACTCAAATGAAGGACTCTTCATATTCAGTTTTCTGATTTCATTATCCATATATATAGGGGTTTCTTTACTGTACTACGAGGGAACATTCATTGACAATCGCTATAAATTCCTCAGGATCTAAAGAAGCTTTACCAATCAGTAATCCGCTAATAAATTCTTCTCTGACAAACTGAGCACAATTTTCTTTTTTAACACTACCGCCATATAAAACATGAATACCACTGTGCATCTGAGTCAGTTGGCTGGAAACTTTATTGGCATTTTCCGGAGTATCTGCAACCCCAGTTCCAATAGCAAAAACCGGCTCATAAGCAATTAGCTCACATCCTGTAGGAACAGGGGTTTCAGCATCCTGCACACAAACCAGAGGTGTCAGATCAACCTGTTTTGCCTGCTTCACTTTCTCTGCCACCAGTGTATCTGTTTCAGCAAAATTATTACGCCTTTCCGAATGTCCGATCAGAGAAAAGGAAACCAGTTCTTTAAGTAAAGAAGCTGGATCCTCTCCGGTATAAGCTCCCACTTCAAAAGGAGAAACGTTTTGTGATCCGACAATAATCGGAAAACCACTTACTTTAACTGTTTTGGCTACTTCACTCAAAACAGATGCCCGCGGACAAATCCCCACAACAATGTCATCCCGTCTCTCAAGCTTTGGCCCAACATTCTCCACCCACTCCACTGTTTCCTGTAAAGAAAGATTCGATTTAAAATTAGCTATAATCCAGAGTTTTTTCATAGTATATTCCTAGAGAATTTCTAATTACTAATTTCTAATTAACCTAAACAAATCCCAAAACTTAATTACTAAAAAGTTTAGACATTTGAAGTTAGACATTGTTTAGATATTAGAAATTAGAGCACTTAGAAATTCTCACTCCTCAGCCCCACCACCCGTACTTATCCAAGTCTATCATGAATTCATCATTTACTTCTATTCCTTCCATCTGCAAAATTGATCTCTGCTCTTCTCTCCGGTGATTTTCACAACGGGTTGAAATAAATCCAACTCTGTTAACCACTCTTTGCCATGGCAGATCAAATTCATCAGAGTTATAGTGCAAAATTCCTCCCACCAGCCTGGCACCACGAGGCACACCAGCTAAAACAGCAATGGTTCCATAAGTAGTCACACTACCAAAAGGAATTTGCTGCGAAATCTGAATCACCCTCTCCTTAAACCCCAGCTTAAAAAAACTCTCATCCCTAACTAAAACCATCTTGCTATTTTACCATCATAATCTTAATATTCACGCAAATAAGCTAATCATTTATCACCCTGAAGTTTTAAACATCGGACGAAACCTGCCTATTGTCATCCTGAACTTGTTTCAGGATCTTAAAGGATTATGGAAAAACCACTCTATTATGCTTATATTCTTACTAACTTTACCAACACTGTGCTTTACATTGGAGTAAGTCATAATCTGGAAGGTAGAACTATTGTTCATACAAAAAGATTAATTGATGGTTTCACAAAAAAGTACCGAGTAACTAAATTGGTTTATTTTGAAGAGTTTAATTATATTCTTGAAGCTATAGCTAGAGAAAAACAACTAAAAAATTGGCATCGAGAATGGAAATATAACCTTATTAAAAGTATAAATCCTGAATTTAAAGATCTAATGAAAGGGAAAGATTCTGAAACAAGTTCAGAATGACAAGAAATAAATAAAAATTAAACTAAATGCAGTCACTTATGAGATGCAGATTGCTTCGTCGTGGTGAGCTTGTCGAATCCACTCCTCGCAATGACGTTAACTTTGAAGAAGTTTTGCCAGATCGGCTTTTGCAGTAATTCCTACTTTTCGACCTATCTCTTTACCATCTTTCATCACTATATAAGTAGGAATACTCATCACACCCATCTGCTGAGATTTTGCAGGATCATCATCAACATTGATCCGATCGACTTTGAGTTTATCCCCCAACTCTTTTTCGAGCTCGTCAATTATCGGATTCATTATTTTACATGGCCCGCACCATGGAGCCCAGAAATCAAGTAAAGTTACCATTGGATAAACATAGTAGCACCAATATTTAGTTTTGGAAAGTACTATCTTTAGGGAAATCTGTACAACATCTTGTGTAGAAGTATTAAAACAAACGTGGAGATATTTTTCTGACAAATCTGACACTTAATTCATAACCTCCAAAAAATACTCCGGTAAAAAACATGTCTCCCATTAATGTATTTCTAAAAAATGGAATAGCAGCTATATAGCACTCGATCAGCCCTTTAAAATCTTTAGTATAGGTTGATACAGGATTAAGCCAGACAGCAAAGTTGGTAATAACAAAAAATAAAAGTGAGGCCAAAATAGTACCGGAAACAACTGAAGAGACAGTTTTATGATCTCTTATATAAAGCCCAATTAATCCACTAAGCAAAAAGCTGCCATAGACAAACCAGATAGTGGTCGGATCATAACCAATAAACCAGTCACTGATAAATACAGCCGCTAAAGGTAAAACAAAAGCAAATTTCCGTGGCAAATATGCACCACCAAATAAAGCGAGAGCTGTAATAGGGGCAAAATTGGCCGGATGAGGCACTAGCCGCGATGCCGCTCCTAAAATAATTAATAATACTGATATCCAAGTTAGATTTTTCATATTTTTATCCGTCATCCTCGACTTGATCGGGGATCTGTAAAAAACTAATGTGAATCAGATTCCCGCTTTCGCGGGAATGACGGCGGGAGACTACATTAACTCCCATTTAATTGCTTCATCACCCTGACAAATATATTCAGTAGCACCCACAGTCGCTTCTTTATCATCCACTGAGTACAACCAATATTTATTGTTTCCCTGTTTAGTATTATTTATAGCTGTTACCAATTTACCAAAAGAACTCTCGGAATACTCTACCTCCGCTTTTTCATCCAAAACCCCAAAAACACTTTTTCCCTGCTCACAATTATAACTAAATGAAGTTTGCTCAGATGAAGCAACACTTGAATTTAATCCCTTTTTGCTTATCTCTTCTGTACTTACCACTTTTCTAAATATAAACCACCCAAAGAAGATTACTATCAATAATGAGGCACAAATCAGTAACAACCCTTTTTTCATTCATCCGCAGTCTAACATATAGTTGAGGATCGGGGTCAACCTACTATATATTGTGTATATAATCCCATTGATTATCTGGTAGTAAATACTATAATAAATACATGTCAGGGCCTGAAGCAACAAAAAAACTCCAACTTACTCTTAGAACTTCCGGGGGGATATTAGGACGTGTATCAGAAATACGTATAGATGATAACATGGCGTTCTCTCGCATTATTCCATCCTCACAACAAACTCCACCAGAACCAAAATTAACTCCTCTCACAAGCGAAACAAGAGATAGAATTAGCACCTTAGCACAGGAACTAAATCGGGATAAACCTGATTTAGAATATAAACCAACTGGTAACGTTTATGACGGGCAAACCTATGTTTTACAGGTACACGAACCTGTCCAATGTAGCATGAGTGTTATGGATGGGGGCAAACCACCTGAAAGTTTTTGGAGACTTCTCCATGGTATACAAAGTGCCGCCAAACCAACACCAAAACCCTAAAATCGCAAGCCATTTATTTTGTGATAAACTAAGCACCTGATGCCCGACTTTCTAAAGGAATTAAATCCAATTCAACAACAAGCTGCTCAGAATACTGAAGGCCCAGAGCTTATCCTGGCAGGAGCTGGTTCAGGTAAAACCAGAGTCCTGACTTACCGAGTTGCTTATTTAATATCAGAAAAAAAAGTCCCGGCTGACAATATCCTGGTTGTGACATTTACCAACAAAGCCGCAGGCGAGATGAAAGAAAGAATTCTGAAGCTAATTGGTAAAACCACTATTCAGCCTCTGATGGGTACTTTCCACTCAATCTGTTCTAAGATCCTCCGCAAAGAAGGCTATTTGCTTGGTCTAAAACCTGGCTTCTCTATTTATGACGAAGGTGATGCTATCGATGCTGTCAAAGAAGCGATGAGTGTATTGGGTGTTGATCCGAAAAAGTTTAACCCAAACTCGATCCGTTACACTATCTCCTCTGCTAAAAATGAACTGATCTCTGAAATGGAATACCCCCAATACGCCAGAGGTTATTTTCAGGAAACAGTTGCCAAGGTTTATATAGAATATATGAAAATTCTCCGCCGCAATCAGGCTTTGGATTTTGATGATTTACTGATGTACGCCAACCAGCTTTTCCAGACACAACCAACTCTGCTCACCCGCTACCAGCAGCAGTTCCGTTACCTGATGGTTGATGAGTACCAGGATACTAATGCAGCTCAGTATCATCTGATCAAACAACTCGCCAAAAGATTTCGCAATCTCTGTGTAGTGGGAGACGCTTCTCAGGCTATTTACGGTTTTAGAGGCGCAGATTTTCGTAATATTGTGAACTTTAAAAAAGATTACGCGGAAGCCAAAGTTTTCAATCTTGAACAAAATTACCGTTCCACACAAACCATTCTGGATGCTGCCTTAGCCATCATCTCTGAAAATAAAACTCATCCTATCTTAAAACTCTGGACTGAACAAAAAAGCGGACCCAAGATCACCCTTTATCAGGGAGGCAATGAAGTCGATGAAGCAGCTTTTGTTTTAAATCAGGTCAAAGAACTGGATCGTCCCCTCTCAGATTACGCCGTTTTATACCGAACCAATGCCCAATCCAGAAACTTAGAAGAAATCTTTCTTAAAGCTGGGGTGCCTTACAGACTGGTCGGAGGTGTTCAGTTTTACCAAAGAAAAGAGATCAAAGATATTCTGGCTTATCTCAGGCTGGTGACCAATCCGACAGACTCTGTGGCCAAAAAAAGAGTCGAAAAAATAGGTAAAGGCCGGATGCAGAGATTTTTAACAGCCATTGCCGGAGTTGAACCATTTCTCACCACTGCAGAAGATGAACCTATTGAAAACGCAGCTAAGGATACCAATTTAAATACCAGAGAAATCATGGATCTTATACTCTCAGCCACTGATTACTTCAACTACATTGATGACGGCTCGGAACAGGGTAAAATGCGGGTCGAAAACGTCAAAGAATTAAGATCTGTTGCTGAAGAATTCCCAATCCTTATTGAATTTATGGAAAATGTGGCTTTAATCCAGGACAACCAGATGCCTGGCGCTACTCTTAAAGAGCAAAATGCCGCCATTACCCTAATGACCATTCATGCTTCAAAAGGGCTTGAATACCCGATCGTTTTTCTGGTAGGAATGGAAGAAGGTCTTTTCCCTCACTCTCGCTCTATGCTCAATCCAACCGAAATGGAAGAAGAACGCCGCCTGGCTTATGTCGGTATTACAAGAGCTAAAGAAAAGCTTTTCCTAACCTACACCCGTTCCAGACTTTACTTTGGAACCCGTTCCGGTGCCATCCCCTCCCGATTCCTCGGAACAATTCCCGAAAAACTGATTGACCAGCAAGTCAGTTATCAGGATTCAGATAGTTATTTATCCAAATACAACGATGATTTTAACGACGACATCTATGAGACAAAAAGAACCCTCAAAGATGACGACGACTGGCTGAATAGCTAACACCCTCTGTCAACTTGCAAAAAATTTTTTAATCAGCTAGAGTTTTTACAGTAAAGTTTTCAAGTGAAACGAGAAAACATTTTTCTCGTCATCCCGTACTAGATACGGGATCTATACAAATAACCATTGATAGTTATCGTATAGATTCCCGCTCTTCGAGTCTGAGCGATGAGGCGTAAGACCTCAGAGTCGATGACTTTCGCGGGAATGACGAAATTACACTTCATGGAAACAGTCGTAAACATGGCGGTAAGTTCACTTCTCGCCCTCAATATGACCGCCTTTGCTGCTGAAAGCGGCACCTTTGAAACCCCCAATTTAGATCCAAAAGAAACCCTAGTTATCTCTCAGCCGGTAAAAACCGAAACTAAATTTGAAGAAAAATATGCTACAGAATCTACCAAAATTGAATATGACACTGAATATAAAGATGATCCTGAAGTAGAATCAGGCATAGAAACTGTTGTTCAAAAAGGTGAAGATGGTAAAAAAATAAAAACCATCAAAATTACATTTTATGATGGCAAAGAATTTGACCGGGTGGTCACTAAAACAGAAATAGAAAAACCCGTCAATGAAATTATCTCCCGAGGCACCAAAATAGTCTGGAAAACGCTCCAAACAGCAGATGGAGAAATCCGTTACTGGAAAAAAATGCGTGTCTATGCCACACATTACGATGCCAACTGCCTGGGCTGCAGTGGTAGAGGCAATACTGCTATCGGTATGAAAGCCGGCAAAGGCGTTATTGCAGTAGACCCATCTGTCATCAAACTCCGTTCTAATGTCTATATTCCAGGCTACGGCAAAGCAGTCGCCGGTGACACCGGTGGAGCAATTAAAGGAAACATTATAGATCTAGGATTTGATGACGCCAAAACATCCGGCTGGAGTGCACGGTATGTGGATATATACTTAATTGATAAAAATCCTTAAGACTCTAATCTATTTCAATCACTTCTTTATATAGCACACCATCATTCTGAACACCGCTAACTTCGAAACCTTTTTTATCTGACAATATAGTGTAATTATATGGTTTATCATCTATTGGATTATTAGTTTCTTTGAAATAAAAGAATTCAGGGTCTTGAGTTACTTCTGCTAACGAAACAGGCAGTCTTTTATATTTCGAATAAAATAAATTCACAACTACTACTCTAATATGAACATCATTCCAAACCTGAGCATCAATTTTGGCAGAGGTAGTTGATTCATTTATCCGGGAGGAAGGAGATGATTCTGTAGGAACAGTTAAGTTTTTCAGTTTTTGATCATTAAGAACTTGGACAAAATGTTTGCCATCCGAAGTATTACATTGCGCAGGATAACTTTCCATTACAGGAAAATGTTTGGCACAGTCTTCAAATGAATTTATGGAACTAAGCTTTTTTTGATTATAGAAATAATAACTACCAAATCCTCCAGCAGCTAAAAGAAGTACGAGAAAAAGTAACAGCACCCCAGAAAAACCACGCTGCATATATTAATAGTACCATACAGAAAGGAAGAGTTATGGAGATGGATTCCCGCTTTCGCGGGAATGACGACTTTGTCATAAAATAGCCAGCAGTGATTCATTACTAAAAAAAGAACAAAAGTCATTGCGAGCCACAATCATGAAACTGATCGTGGCGAGCGAAATTACTAAGAACGAACCCGCGGCAATCTGTATTTTAGAATCAACTAGGTTACCAAGTTAATTCCTGGCTGCGATATTGCTTCGTCGTGATGAGCTTGTCGAATCCACTCCTCGCAATGACGTACAATTTTTTTTTGAATTTCTTATTTAGGAATTTTGTCTCGGATTTCGTGCTTCGGATTTCGGATTTGTTTAGTGATTAGAAATTAGAAATTTTCTCAGGATCCTTGTACAAAGGAGATTCTTGAGATCATCTCTTCAACCTGTCTTGAAAGATCATCTTTACTTGTCGCAGGTGAGTTGTCCCCTGACACACGGTGAGTGATGTAAAGTGGTGGAACTGTTTTAGCACACCATTCATATCTGATGTAATCACCATCTGTTGCTTTAGTTCGTGAAACTTTTACCTGACCTAAGTCAGCCATTTCACCGTTTGTACAACCGGTTGCATTTTTGATAATTGTTATTGGTTTGGTAGCTACAGAACAATCTACCTTTAATGAATCCTGACTATTTGTTGGATCAAGTTCAATGTTTTCTGAATTACTACAAGTTAGAAGTCCCCAGTTTTTAGGATAAGTGATCTGATAAGATCCAGCATTGAATGTTTTAAAATCTCCGGCTACCTGACCACCCTGAGGCTGTTGTCCCTGATTAACTGTGCCTGCTGCACTTGCTGATGCTCGGGGAGAAACACTGGCTTGAACCTGAGTATTTTGAACATTAGTTCCACTCTGGCGATTACGGATAAACTGAATCAAATAATAAATTGATCCAATGATAATAGCTAATACTACAAGCCCTACTAAAGCTGTAGCCACTAAACTGCGTCTTTCTGCGTCCATTATCAGAAAATTATATCATAATAACCCTAATAAATCTACTATGAGTTGTAAATCAACAAATCCAAAGCACAAAACCCAAAATGACAAACCAATCTCTTTTTTATCGTTTGTATTTTTGAATTTGTTATTTGGAATTTACCTCTATACCTTCTACAATAGTTCAATGGATCTGCGCTTGCTTGATGAAACATATAAAGATCAGTACAACGCTTCCGTGACTCATGTTATCCAGTCCTGGGAATGGGGAGAATTCCGCAAAAAGCTTGGTCTGCCTCTTTTACGTTATGGCATCTTTAGCAAAGACGAGTTAAAAACCGCTTTTCAGCTAACTCTGCATACAATTCCATTTACTTCAAAAAAAGTAGGTTACCTACCAAAAGGACCAATTCCAAATAAAGAATTGGCCAAAGCTTTGGAGCAAATAGGTATTGAACAAAACTGCGCTTTCATCAAAGTAGAGCCAAATATTGAAGCAAATACTCCTCTTTATTCTGTTTATCCCAACTTTCAGCCTTCCCCCAAACCTCTTTTTACCAAATTCAATTTTGTTTTGGATTTAACTCCTTCTGAAGAAGAATTATTAAAAAATATGCATTCCAAAACCCGTTATAACGTTCGTCTGGCTGAAAAAAGAGGCGTCACAGTGGAAATAAGTGATACTGATAAATCGTTTAAAACCTTCCTAAAGCTTCATTTTGAAACCACTGAAAGACAGGGATTTCATAGTCATAATGAGAAATACCATCAATTAGCCTGGGAAACTCTGAGAGATGCTGGAATGGCACAGGTAGCAATCGCCTACTACACACCTAGTGGAGCAAGCTCCGCTTATTTTGATAAAAAACCTTTATCAGCTTGGATGCTTTATACCTTCAAAGATGTTCTATATTATCCATACGGTGGATCTTCGGTCGAAAACAAAGAGGTAATGGCAAATAATCTACTGGCCTGGGAAGTTATTAAATATGGCCAAAAACAGGGGCTAAAGAGCTTTGATATGTGGGGAGCGCTCTCTGCTGACCCTGATCCAAAAGATCCGTGGTACGGCTTTCACCGATTCAAATCAGGTTATGGCGGAAAACTTACCGAATACTTAGGAACATATGATCTAGTTATTAATGACCCTCTTTACTGGGCTTTCACTTCAATAGACAAATTTAGTAAATTAAAATTTTTCCTGCTAAAAATGCTCGGAAGTTAAAATATGGAAACCTCCCTTATACTATCTCTTGGTTTAATAGCGGGCTCTCTGATCGGTTTATCCTGGATGGCTGGAACCGATGCCCCCTACATCCCAACAGCGCAGGAAAAAATTACTGAGATTTTAAAAACAGCCGGAGTAAAAAAAGGCAAAACTTTTTATGAATTAGGCTCAGGCGATGGCCGGCTGGTCCTTCACGCGGCAATGCTGGGCGCAGAAAGTTATGGGATCGAACAATCCTGGCTCCGGATCTGGTATTCAAGGTATCTGGCCAGAAAAAAGGGACTTAAAAATGCTCATTTTTATCATGGAAATTTGTTTGATAGGCAGTATTTTCCGGCTGATATAATCTTTATCTATCTCCTACCCAAAGCAGTAGCCAGACTTGAACAATCTCTGCCCAAAGAACTCAAAAAAGGCTCGGTCATCATTACTCAGTCATTTCATTTTAGCAAATGGCTTCCCTACAAAAAAATGAGTTTAAAAACCAAAAATGATAAAATTGGTGGAGAGTTCTGGTTTTACCGGACTTAAAACATATGTTACAAAAAATTGTCTTAGGCTTTATTATTGCAGTCTATATCGCAATCCGTTATGTCTGGTGGAAAACCGATAACCGCTCACTTAAAGTTCATTTAAACTGGATTCTTAAACCAATCAACCTGATCACCGGTATTATTTACGCTGCCGCCACTTTTTTGGCCATTATTTTATTTTTCAAAGACTATTACTTATTTACCTCACTGGAAATAATGGTCTCAATCTTTGGTCTCATTCTACTTATTGGTGGAGCCGCTTTTGCCTGCTGGGCTAGACTATATATGGGTCAATACTGGGCACCTGCCAATGACGGCCATCATATAGCTGAGCAATCCAAACTGCATACCGGCGGTCCTTTTAAATACAGCCGTAATCCGATTTATGTTGGGCTTTTTATCGCTGGAGTTGGCTTTTTTGTAGCGGTCAACAGTTATCTGATAATTACGATGTATCTGATCTACTGGTATTTCAACAAATCAATCATTGAAGAGGAAACACTACTAAAGAAACATTTTGGAGAAAGTTACACAAGTTATATGAAAAAAGTCCCCCGGTATTTGTACCGTTAACCCTGCCAGCCACGATTTGGATCTTTTCTCATCTCTTCTGTTTCAGTATTTCTGGAATAATCGTCTTCTAGTCTGTAAGTATTTCCCAGCTCAGGAGTTGATACTTCCAACACATCACAGTCAGTGACAGCCTGAAGTCGGTGCTTTTGTCCAACCATCATTGTATATCCCTGATGTGGAACCATTTCAATAGTCGTCATTTCACCATCTGGGTTTTCTACCAATGAATTACATTGTCCCTGGATTAAAATCTGTGTCTCCT
Source organism: uncultured Gammaproteobacteria bacterium (assembly GCA_964446685.1). Classification (GTDB taxonomy): domain Bacteria; phylum Patescibacteriota; class Microgenomatia; order Daviesbacterales; family UBA10151; genus CAZWRN01. Next base: position 89,212 of record CAYUPO010000002.1, read on the forward strand.
GTTTGACATCATGCACCTGCAAAGACAGTCTTTTGCCAGCATTAATATGCATTAATTTACCTGTATAAGGCAGATCCTCCGGAGTAAAAATCATTTCATATCCCCAGGGTTTATCAACCTTTCGAAAAAAAGGAGTATTCACAAAAGTGTTTTTATCAATCGTTTTTAAAAATTCTTCAAGTTTTGGATCCATAAATTTATCCCTCAGTGAAGTCAAAGGGTTACATTATTATAATCATCAGCTAGAATAAGTCCAGACATAAATATGACAAAACTTCTCTGGTCTATTTTAATTGGTGTAATTATTCTGATATTTTGCCTTGGCTTATACTTTTTCCGGATCAATCCCCAGCCATTTTTAGAAAGAACTTTTGCCTGGCCGATTTATCTGATTCGTTCTTCAACCAGTGGACTACAATCAAACCCTTCAACACCCCCAAATGAATCTGAACCTTTTCCGACAAATCTGCCAACTTCAGTCAAACCAGCGGACGCCTACACTATTATTCTGGTAGGAGATTCAATGACTGATTTTTTGGGTGGTAATGCCGATGCACTCCGAAAACAATTGAAAGTACACTACTGTGATGAAAACTGCATCCCTAAAGGCAAAGTATTTGGCATTTTCAATCTCGGTTTTGGTTCAACCAATGTACTTTCATTACAGGACCGGATTGAAAAGGAATCTTTTTATCTGGGAAACCAATATCAATCTATTCTTTCCCGTGAATTTGATTTAATAATTATCGAATCCTTTGGCAACAATCCATTGGCAGAGTTTCCTCTGGAAGAGGGTTTGAAAAAACAGGATGAAGCTTTGGATAAAGCAGTTAGAACTTTGCACAAAAACAAACCAAACGCAGTCATTGCTTTTATGGCAACAGTAGCACCAATCAGAAACAGATATGCTGAAGGAGCAGTTGTCTTATCTCCTGAAAAAAGAAGAGAATGGGCAGATGAAAGAGCAGCCTACATCAAAAACCATATTAAATTTGCCCAGGAACACAATATTCCCCTGATAAATCTTTATGAAAAATCTCTTAATAATGGCGAAGGAAATATGGATTACATCAACGGCGGCGACTTCATTCATCCATCAGTCACAGGTGTTGATTTTATCTCCAAAGAAATAGCCAACTGGATCTATGACAACCGGGTTTTACCATTATAAGGATCAATATCTTTCTTAGTTAAAATCTTATGTAATTCCTGAAGTTCATTTAGTTTTTTTTGCCTCAATTTTTCCTGCTCTGATTCAAGTACTTCTTGATTAAAAAAAGCCTGAAGCAAGACAAATCGAGCATCTCGTGGCAACGCAATTCCCTGTTCAACAGTATCCTGTTTCACTCTCCCTCTGAATAAAACGTAATCAGCATTCTCACCAATTCGAAGAACATAATTCTGACCTATTCTAATAAAACCTCGCACTTCATCATCTGAATGAACATCCGTTACTCTATATCTTGAAGGATCAGGCAAAGTAAACTGCATGTCGTCAAATTGTGGAACAAACAAAGGCGGATTATCTTTTGGCATAATCAGAGGGACTACTTCTGGAAAAGGTTGTGGACGCCATAAATTTAATCTAATATCAGCCACATCTATACTCTTTAATATTTTTCTTTCAGGATTTCTGGGACTATTTTGCATATTGCAGTTATATTATAACCCTTAGTGCAACAGTACCTAATTAAACATTCCCCAGATGGCTGCTCCCCCTGCTACGATCATCAGTAATGTCACAACCCAACCAATTAGCGTAATAACCGGATGATTGACCCACTCTCCCATCACTTTCTTATTACTGCTAAGAAGTACAATCAGCACCAAAATAACCGGCGCAATCAGACCATTAGCCACAGCTGAATAAATCAGTACTTTGATTGAATCAAGATTCAGAAAATTAATTGCCAGTCCAATCAAAGTTGACAAAATAATCACTCCATAAAAAGCATTAGCTTCTTTTAGTTTTCTGTACAGGCCAAACTTCCAGCCAAAACTTTCAGATAAAGCATACGAAGCCGATCCGGCCAAAACTGGCACTGCCAGCATCCCGGTACCAATTATTCCCATCGCAAAAAGCAGATAGGCATTGTCTCCAGCAATCGGTCTTAGTGCTTCAGCAGCCTGGGCAGCAGTTTCTATTGTGACTCCCCCTGTTCCAAATAGTGTCACACTACAGGCAGCGATAATAAAAAACATCACCAGATTTGACAAAAACATCCCTGACCAGACATCTGTCCGCATACTTTTAACCTCTTTTTTAGTAGTTTCTTCCTGCCGCAATTTTATAGTTGTTTTCCCTTCCAAAATCTGCTCCTCTACTTCCTGAGAGGTCTGCCAGAAAAATAAATAAGGAGAAATAGTTGTTCCCAAAATACCGCAAATCAAAAAGATCTGATCTTTTGAAAAAGTAATAGAAGGCACAAAAGTATTTTTTAGCAACTGACCATAATCCAGATTCACACTAACAGCTGAAAAAATATAAGCTACCAAAACCAGCGCCAACCATTTCAAATACTTGGCATAAGCTTCATAACTAATAAATATCTGCAATCCCAACGAAAGAAAAGCAAAACCAAGCACCAAGAATTCAAAATTCAGATTCGGATTAAGCAGTTGCGCAGCTTTAGCCATCGCACCCAGATCTGCTCCAATATTAAGAGTATTTGCTCCAAACAAAAGCACTGTACAAACATATAACACCCATTTCGGATAATAAGTTCTGATATTAGCAGCTAGTCCTCGACCGGTAACTAAACCAATCCGGGCACACATCTCCTGGATGATCGCCATCAACGGAAAGGTCATAGGAGCTAGCCACAACAGTTGGAATCCATACTGAGCACCAGTCTGGGAATAAGTGGCAATGCCTGAAGGATCATCATCAGCAGCTCCTGTAGTTAATCCTGGACCCAATGTTTTCCAATATTCACGGGCTCTTTTAATATGATGTTGATTACCAATATCAACAACAATTTTATTTGAAGTACCAATCGTAGCATCAAGCATAGCGGCTGGAGAACCAATTACTTTTTCCAGGATTTTATCATTCATCTGACTTAAGCGTACTGGAGGCGCTCAAGACGAGTCAATAGAGGAAGTTCCAAGTTCAATCAATTCTTTACTTGAAGCAGTCAACTGCTTTAATCCTTTTTCTTCAATCACATATAAATCTTCAATTCTAACTCCGCCAAACCCTGGAATATAAATGCCCGGTTCGATAGAAAAAACCATTCCTTTAACCAATTCATCATCTGAGCTAGGACCAAGACGGGGAGATTCATGTACCTGCAGTCCAATCCCATGACCCAAAGAATGCGGGATGGATGGATATCCCTCAGCGATAATATAGTCACGGGCTATCTGATCCACTTCTTTACCCAACACTTTTTTACCCGCCTTAATCTGTCTGTTTAAAAATTCCGCAGCTTTCCCTTGCGCCGCTAAAACAGTCTGATAAATTTTTCTTTGCTTAGCAGAAGCTTTTCCCAGGAAAATCGTTCGAGTCATATCCGAACAATAATTTTCAACTCTGGTGCCAAAATCCAGTAAGATAAACTCTCCTTCTCTCTCTAATTTAGTATTGCCAGTCTGATGGTGCGGAACCGAAGAATGCGCACCAAAAGCGACTATCGTCTCAAACGATAAATCTACCTCCTCTTTTTTTACATATAATTCCAACATTTGAGCAAGTTTTTTTTCGGTTAAGCCAGGTCGGATTTTTTTTAGTAAAAGCTTAAAAACTTTGTCCCCCAGTCTGCATGCTTGGGTAATTTTTTGTATTTCGGAATCTGTTTTGATGGATCTAATATCTCCGATATTAATTTCTTTTATCTGATCCACTACTTTTTCAAACCGGTGCAGTTCTTCAACCGTCAGACTATATCCTTCAACTCCGATAACTTTAATCTGATGTTTTTTAATCATTTTTTCCAAATGATCTTTCATTGAAGTTTGTCCAGAAATCTCCAGTAATTGAAAATTATCTAAAGATTTAACTGCTTCTGAATATCTGGCATCAGTCAAAATATATTTTTGTGCTGGAGTTATCAGTAAATAAGCTTCCCGTTCATCTTTTGAAAAATTGGAATAACCTGTTAAAAAACTAATATGCGCATGTGAAGATATTAAAACAGCATCCACCTGATTAAAAAAATCTGCTAAAGCATCCATCCCTTATTTTTTAATACGCGATTTCATAAGCCCTACTCCTCCAACTCCCAGCAAAATAACCACCCCTATTCCAATAAGAGGCCAACTAACCAAACTTGCTAACATTCCGTTTTGTTGGTTACTGTCACCAATACTTTGTTCATCAGTCAATTCGACATAAGCATCACCGATAAATCCATTTTGATCTTTCACCCTCAGCACCGGAAATACCTGCATTGAATCCGCGTCATAATTATAATCAACTTCCTTTTCTTTTCTAAACTTACCATCACCCAGATCCCAGTAAAATTCTAAATTATTTCCTTGAGCTAAGGAGCTCGTTGCATCGAGATGAATACTATTTTTAAAATTTACAGCTATTGGATCAGTCAGAGGATCATTACTTACTTTTCCATTAACAATTATTTTCGCCTGAGGAAGTTGATAATTATGGTCCGGCAGTATATGAATTAAGGTTGATTGGATAAGCTGTGGCTCATCAGTTCGGTATTTTGCCTGAACAGTCAGAAAATAAGATCCCGGTTTTTTATAACGGTGAGTGTTTTTTAATCCTTCTCCTTTTTCTCCATCTCCAAATTCCCACAAAAAAGTTGTCTGATCAATAATTTCAGGCAGTATTGGTAACTGCGAAATCTCCATATCCATCTCCAGTGGATCATTGACTAAAAAGTTTTTATCAGCAATGTCCTGCGGCAATAAAAAATCAGGAACTGAAGAAGTAGGAACCGGATAAAGCAAAGTAAACACCCCATTTATTTTGAAAAAAGGCGGCTGCCCCACCATGTGTGCTGATACTTGTTTTGGCAAAACCAAAAAGATAGTTATGACAAGCAGTAAAAAAAAGTTCTTCATAATAGTTGATACTTATCTAAAGTCTGTATTAGTTTTTTTGAATTTGTATACAAAAATGCTTTAATACCCAAAGACTTCGCTGTCTCCAGATACCCTACAGAATCATCAAAGTATAAAACTTCCTCTCCTTTTAATCCAATTTTATTTAAAACATGCTGAAAAAATTCTTTCTGAGGTTTTTTATAACCAATCTGTCCGGAAGCAAAAAAATCATCAAACAAAAGCCCAAATGCCATCTCTTCAGCTAAAAACTCTGCCCGGTATTTTTCCTGGTTTGTCACAACGAAACATTTTATATCTTTGGATTGCAATTTCTGCACTATCTGCAAAAGCTCTTGGTCAGTTGTCTGAGAAACATTTAGCCAATAATCAATCATCGCATCCACTCCTTTTTCCCAGCCCCATTCTTTCAGATAAGGCCCAATCACATCTTTTAAATCTTTTTTGCCGACCAAAGCCTCTTCAAATTCATTTTCAAAAAAATCACCCGGAATTTTTATTCCATAATCACGAAACAGTTGCTCACTAAAAAGCTCCCCCTTAACCAACACCCCATCAACATCAAATAATACAGCTTTAATCATCTTTGTAATTTATATAGATCCCCGCCTTCGCGAGGATGACGTTTTTTTATTCATTTAGCGTCAACCTCCTTAGCTCACAATACTCACATTCTTCATCATCGCAAAATCTATCCCAAAAATCCAAGTTTCTGATTTCATTTGAGACAAATCTGATTTGATCTTCTAAAACTTTCACTTCCTGATCTGTTATTTCAAAATACTCACTTTTAAACCGACCTTTTTCATCCGGCTCTATAAAATCTATCACCCCGCCCTGCATTTTCATTTGGCCGCTATGATAGTTGTCTACCAATATTTTGTAAAAAGTTAATTGTCTTAGATAATTTCCATCCGATCCGGCGGTCAGTCCGGCGATGGCATTTCTTGATTTTGATTTACCTGTTTTAAAATCATGAACAATCACCAACTGTTTATCAGCTGTTTCTTCTATCAGATCCAGTCTGCCGTTTAAAACAACACCATCATCCAGTTTAACTCCTTTTATAGACATTTCACTGATTAAAGTTTTATCCACCCAAGCAGGAATCAATTCTGTTGCAATCTTTTCAATCGAAATTCGACCTTTTGCCAACAGCTCTTTCTTCTCTAAATCAGGCAAAGGACTTTTCTTCACCAAATCATTAAACATTTCTAATACTTCTTCCTTCCCACTTTCCCCTTTACCCTTTTCCCTTATTAATCTACTCATCACCAAATGCATTAGTGTCCCATAAATTTGGTTTGTATTTTTAATATCCGGAAATGACAACAAATTACGGTAAAAGAACTTCCAGGGGCAACTCAGATAGTTATCTAAAGCTGTTGCCGACAATCCTCGTTTTTCAAACAAATTTTGAAAAAATATTTTATGTGACGCGGACGATTGCTCATTTTTAGTTAGTATATGTTCTTTATCCGGTATATCAAAAATCTGTTCTTTGTTTTGAAGAAACTGCTGTTCAAATTTTTCGATATCCATTTCTTCTATCAGCTCCGGATCTATCTCTGTTATAAACTGCGAAGGGATTTGTTCTTTTCCTTCAATTGAGGTAGTTGAGTAACTAATATAAATATCTTTCTTGGCTCTGGTCAGTGCCACATAAAAAAGTCGTCTTTCATCTTCACCTTCTTCAGTCTCCAGATTTAAAGTTATACCCAACAAATCCCAGGGGATTTTAAATCCTTTACTTCTTTTTCTGGAATTTCCCCAATGACCATCAAAAGCATTAATAATAAAAACATACTCAAACTCCAGTCCTTTTGATCTGTGAGCTGTCATTAAATTTACTGAATCAGATAGTAATGTATGAACTTTTGTTTTAAGAGAAACATCATGTTTTTTGAGTAAATCCAGATAGATAATAAAATCTTTTAAAGAAAATTCCGAGTTTCTTTGCATTAGAATTTTTATCTCTTCAAACAAAGCAATCAACTTATCCAATATTTCATATCTTTTTCCGGAAAGCAGTAAATGAGTTTTAAAACCTGACTCAGTTATCACTTCAATAAAAAAATTTTCAAATGAAGTATTCGACGACCTTTTCTGCCAGTCTCTCATCTTAGTGTTAAACAGCTGCAAGCTTTTGAAAGTTTCCAGATTCAACTCTTTGGCTTTTTCTTCAGATAACTGATTTAAATAATCATAAAATAAGATATTTTCCTTCGTATCTCTTATCATTTTTTGCTTATCGCTAACTAATTTATACAAGTCAACTGGCTCTATACCAAAGAAATCAATATGCATCGCTTTCAACAGATCCATCTCAGATCCCGGATATGCAATTGCCCGCAAAAGTGAAACCAGCTTCAATATATATATGTCATTTAAAACGCTAGCATCAGAGTTGATCGTATAAGGCACACCGCATCTTTCCAAAACATCTGCCATGCTTTGCAAATCTCTATTGTTTCTGCCAATTACAACTATTTCCGAAAGTGAGACACCTGTCTTTTTTTTATTTTTAATTTGCTCAGCTACAAATTGCATCTCTGCAAAATAATCATGTAGTACAACCAATTTGATCGGTTCACTTTTCAATGGTGAGCTTGTCGAACCATTTTGCGCTTGTAATTTAACTCTTTCTGGTAACAATAAATGGGCGGACAGATTTCTCTCAATCAATGAATCAGCCGCATCCAGAATTTTTTGATGTGATCGATAATTTTGCACTAAACTCACCAACTTAGCTGTAGGATACTGTTTACGAAAAGCTAAAAAGTTTTCCAGTGATGCACCCTGAAATCTGTATATCGCCTGCTTTTCATCTCCTACTACAAAAATATTTGGCTCATCAAAAAAATCCCCCAGCAGTTGTACTATCCGGTTTTGCAAAGCATTAGTATCCTGATGTTCATCTACCAGGATATATTGATATTTTTCCTGAAGAGTCAGTAAAAAACTCCGGTCATGTTCCATCATATTTTTCACTTCAAACAACATGTCATTAAAATCATAAAACTTCTCTTTCTCCAGAAAATCCTGATAGGCCTTGTATAAAATTATCAGCTCTTCATTTTTAGCAATCTCTTTTTGCAGATCCTGGTATTTCCCTTTCATCTCTCCTTTGTATCTACCTTTGTCATGATACAAATCTTCGATAGTTTCAAAGTTTTTTTTCTGCAGTCCTATAACTTCTTCCAAATCCAAGGGAGCAACTGCTTCTTTTTTCAGATTGTTTATTTCCCCCAGTACAGATTTAACATAGTAAAGCGGGTCACCAAAAGGCTTAAGGTATTTAAATTCGGACCCCAGAATTAATTCCTCCATAAACTGGATCTGTTCTACTTCTGTTACCGGTTCTGAAGATATTAAATGTGGGAAGTTTTCCGGATAATTTTTAATTACATCATTACAAAAACCATGAAATGTCCCAATATGAACTTTATATCCATCAGTCCCAATCATTCCTACTAGCCTGTTTCTCATTTCAGCTGACGCAGCTTCTGTAAAAGTAAGGGCTAATATATTTGAAGGATTTACCTGAGTCTTAAGCAAAATATTGGCAATCCGCAGAGTCAAAATCTGAGTTTTACCTGTTCCCGGTCCTGCAATCACCATCACCGGACCTTCAATCAGATCCACCGCTTCTCGCTGCTCAGGGTTTAACCTCTTGTAAGATTCTGTAAATTTAGGAGTTACCATCAGTTGCCATTCTACCACTTCAACCTACCCGGCGTACCCATAATTTATGTCATCTCGAGCGAGGAGCGAGAGATCTAAATATTAGAACCAGTTGCTTCTTTTATAGTCTTGAGATTTCTCACTACGCTCGAAATGACAATTAAGTGATGAAGTTCTCGACTAGTTCGACAAGCTCACTACATGTCCGCTCGAACAAGAAACCGAGTTAAACAATATTCTTCGACCGAAGTGGAGAAGTACAATATTCTATTATGACTCCTCAAGAGTCTCAGAAGTTATAGAAGTTTGAACTACTGTTGTCGTTGTCTCTATCATTTCAAATTCATCCATCTCCAGACTTTTAATTTCTGGCAAACTAGCACCCATTAATCCTTGTAGATCTCCGTGCATTCCAATAGTCTGATTAATTACTGTATCAATCAGTTTCTCATCTCTCGACCATTTTTTTGCAAAATATTGTCTCTCTTTTTCAAGACCAATTTTCATCATATTAAAAGCCTCAACTATTGCTTCAACCCTTTGTTTAAATTCATTTCCGGTTACATAATTCCATAAAATCTCTTTTTGGCCTTTGACCCCTTCAGTTGCCAACTTGGCATAACAGATCTCTATTATTTTCAGCCTCATAATTTTGGCTACAGCCAAAAAGTTCTCAAAATTGGTGACATAAATCCCATCTTTTGGACCAAAATTATTTACATCTTTTGGCAAATGATTGGAGATTAAAATTGCCAAGTCTGACTTTGCAGCTCTCATATCAGATTTTAGTTTCGCCACCCATCCTTCTTCCCAGGACTTAGTTCGTTTGCTTTCCCAGATGATCACTCCACAAACTCGTCCAGTCTGATCTCGGACTTTTTGCATAGTATCTGCTCCTGTAATTCCTTTTGGAACCGGTGTGATCTCATCAAAGGGAAATTCTCTTTGCAAAACTTCTTCGAGTTCTAACTCTTGCACTTCCCCTTGCAGCTGTTGTGAACTTTGAGTTAGCTTTTGTTTCAGATCTTCATTAGCCTTTAAAGCATCTGATAACATTTTATCTTTTTCAGCTATTGAAAGTTGAAATTCTTCTTTGATTTTTTTCTCAGCTACTTCCTGAAGTTTGAGTTTTTCTTCAGACAACTTTTTTTCCATCTCCAGATGAGCATTTTCATTTTCTTCCCGCACTTTCCTCATCTCCCGAGTCATTTCAGTCAATTGATCCATAAGCTTTTTATTGCGGATCTTACTCTCTTCAACTTCCTCTTTCAGCATTTTCTGCTCCAGCTCATTTTGCTCAGTTAACTGCTTCTTAACTTTTTCTTCCAGTTTCTGCTGATTAGCTTTTTGCTCTTCTTCCAGTTCCTTCTCTTTTTTTTCTAAATATTCTTTAGCTTTTCTTCTGATCTCATCAGCATCCGCTTTGGATTTTTGTTCGTATTCTAGTTTCATAGAAGCTTCGATCTGATGCTTCAAAACTTCATCTACCGAGATCTCTTTTTTGCAGTGAGGACAAGAAATAATATTTGGATTCATAAGAATGATTATATTGTACTTCTTCTCAACCACCAGGAGTGGCAGAAATACAATTCACTTGAAAATCGATTCTACGCCTTTTCTTCGGTAAAAACAATTCCCCAGCCCACGTCATTCCCGCGAAAGCGGGAATCTATTTAATACTAAAATTTATCATTAGTCAGACCTATAAAATAATCTATTGACACCGAAGAAAAGGCGTATATAATGCCTGTAAGTTGAAAAAACTGATCCATTATTTTTCAACTGCCCTATTAACGCCTCTGGTTTTTTTACTGTGCTTTTTCTTTGCATCTTCTTCCACTTTCGCAGCAACATTGGCTGAGCAAACAGCAGAATATTCTACCCCACTTGAAGTCTGGCAGGTATTTCAGGAACTGGGATCCAATCTATCAGGCAAAGCCGGAACATTTACATTTAGAATAAAAACAGATATTCCCTATACACAACAATTTGAATACACCGCACAAAATGCCCGAATTTATGATAAAGACAATGGTGGATCTGCTATTGCCGGATGTATTCCCGCAGGTACACCTACTACTGATTTATTAAGGGGGTTAATGTTAAATACCGGAAATGCTCCCATCGGATATATGGATGTTTCAATAGATTTTAGCTGCCGCAACTACAACTTTATTCCCGGACACAGATATCTGATTAAAATTACTAACGCCAACCGAGGCACCAATATCCATTTTGCAACAGCCACAACTCTTGCCTCACCCACTGATTTTTTCACTCAGGGGGGTCTCCGATATACCTATGCCAATCCATTTGAAAGTATTTGCAATCCAATAACTTATATCTGGAACTCTCCTGTTTCCAACAGTGGCTGCATTGTCTTCACTTCACCAAAAGATGATTTATTTTTCATACTTTCTGATGAAAACGGCGTTACAGTTCCTCAGCCATCACCTCTACCCACCCCAAGTCCAACACCATCTCCCACTCCCAGTCCAAAAACACCATTAATTTTTATTCCCGGAATAGGCGGCTCAGAATTAAAAGTAGCCGAAGACACCATCTGGTCCCAAGACAACGGCCACGGAGGAACATACAGCCATGCCTACGCAAAAGATGAAAAAGTATGGGTTAACGTGGATGAAGCAAAAAAATTTGGTAATGATGATTATTTTGATATTTTAAAAGTGGATACTGATGGCCAAACAGCATTAGCAAAACTCAGTATAACTGGTGAACTATTTGAAAGTTATGATAAATCCATCGAATTTTTTACTAACAACGGTTATTCTATAAACCAAGATCTTTTCATATTTGCATATGACTGGAGAGAAGATATAAATTCAACTTCAAACAATCTCAATTCTTTAATAAATAAAATTAAAGCACAAAAAAATATCACAAAAGTAAATATAGTTACACATTCAATGGGTGGTCTAGTAGCGCGTGATTATATTAGTAATACAAATAATGCTCAAAACGTTAATAAACTAATCAGCTTAGCCCCTCCTTATTTAGGTTCATCTGTCTCTTTAAAAACTTTACTTTACGGTCATTGTTTAACTGATGAATTAATTAAAAATTTGCCGATTTGTATTGGAATTTCGGATTCAGAGGTGAAAGATATATTTCAAAATTTAGTAACTGCTTATCAACTAATTCCTAGTAAAAAATACTACAATTTTTACGACGGTTCAAATTTGCAGTATTCAACACCTTTTAAAGATTCTTCAGATATAGACAATAACAAAATTACGGAATCTCTAAATTATCCAGAAATTAAAGATCTTTTAACTAATTTAGGATTTAACACATCTCTTTTATCTAAATCCGAATCTTTTCATACCTTAGATGATCAGCTAAATAATACTAACAATGTTGACCTCAATATTATTGTTGGTTCAGGAAAACCCACAATCGGACAAATAATTGAAAAATATAAATTCGATTTTGCTGGAATTAAAATACCAACTAAAGAATTAGTTACTATAAATGGAGATGGTACAGTTCCCCTTTTTAGTGCTTCATTAAATGATCCATCACGCAATCTTTCACTGTTTGATCCAAACAAAGTTTTCTATACAAATCAAAATCATTCAAATATTGTTACAGATCCCAAGGTTCTGACTTTTGTTAATAATTTACTAAATGGTTCAAATACTTTAACTTCAGGTATTTCTAAGTCTCAATATTCACTCAATGGTACTCTTTATTCCGTACATTCCCCTGTAAATATCCATGCTTATGATGATAAAGGCAATCATACAGGCCCTACCGAAAACGGATATGAAATAAATATTCCTGATAGTACTTACGAAACACTAGATGATGCAAAATTTATTTTTCTTCCAAAAGAGGGAAACTATAATTTTAAATTTGAAGCCACCGACCAAGGTGCATTTGATTTTAAAATCCGAGATTATTCTGAAGACAAACTAGTGTCCAGTAAGATTTATAAAGACGTCCCTTTGACCAAGGAAACCACAGCCAAGTATAATCCTCAGGAAAATGAAAACCTTTTAGTGGATTTAAATGGTGATGAACAAACAAATTTAACATACTCTCCAACTGAAGTATCCGGAACTAAAGTAAATGACCAAACTGCACCTGTATCCAAAATCCAATTATCCGGATTAAAAGGGCAAAACAATTGGTATAGAAGTGACGTGACAGTCAGCTTAACAGCAACTGATGAAGCAACAGGATCTGGTATCAGTAAAACTGAATATTCAACTAATAATGGTGACATAGTTCAGCTTTATGACAAACCATTTGTCATCAAAGAAACAACAACTCTCAAAGTAAAATCAACAGATAATACTGGTAATGAAGAAAAACTACAGGAAGTAGAAATAAAAATAGATAAAACTCCTCCTGAAGTAAAAATAATCCTCAATCCTTTAACATTAAATTTTGATTTTGTCGGACAGGATGAATCAAGTGAGGCATCTACAGTTGATATCGGGAAAAAAGTTACTATCACGGATGAAGCAGGTAATACTCTGGATCTTGTTTTAAAATCAAAAGAAAAACCGCGTAAAGAAAAAATAGAAATAGTTTCATTGCGGTATAACAATCAGCCATTGATTAAACCGGAAGAAAACCTACTCGAAGCCAAGTTTAAGCTTGATAAAAAAAGTAATATTATTGAACTTGATCAAAAAATAGTTATTAAGGGTGATGAAAAAATAAAAGCAAACTATTCTGCTAGCAAAAACATCACCTCAATAACTACAAAAAAAATAAAAAACCAAAAAGAAACTAATGATTTTATAGGAAAAGTACTTCTTTACATTTTTAGTAGTAATGGTGATTTAACAATAAAATATTAAAATAGTTGAAGTAGTATAGATACAGTTATTAATGAAATTACTATACCCCCAATAAAAGAAAATACAACTTTATTTGTCAGTTTTTGATTTTTTCCAATAATAAAAAATATTAATAAAGAAAATGATAATGAAAAAACAATAAATAAACTTATATACCTGGAAAAATTAAGTGAAATATCAATCATTCTTTAACTTTACTCCTCTTTCTTTTCCTGATCAAGTAGTGGATCAGGTTTTTTATTTCCGGCTAATACTTTCTCAATTTCTTTATCTGCTAAAGGATTGAGTAACGGTTTTATTTCTGGAACTTTTGGATCTTCAGATTTGATGGCTTCTTTGAGTTTCTTTTGCAGTTCTTCTTTTTGAATAGCTTCAACTTGTTGGCGCAATAGATTTCTTAGAACATTTATTTGTGAGACTTTCAGAAAATATGGACTGGCTGTTTTATTCTTGTCTGGCAGTTTTCCTTCAAGATCTGTCTGTATTCGTCCAAGCGTGTCATAGATAGTAACAATATCTCCGTCATGAACTTGGGACAACTGTTCGATACTTGATGTGGATGAGGATGTTCCACTTAGTTTTTGCACAAGATCTGGGTAAACATTGGCAAACATTTTTTGAATCTGCTCTCCTGTGTATTTATGACCAGGTATTGTTGAATCATAAGCTGCTTCACTCTTGTCAAAAGTCTGCATTAATTTTTGATATCCTGAATCTTCAGGAATCGGCACTGAAGCTTCAGGAGAAGAATTTGTTGTTGTGTTGGAAGTTTTATTTCGACTTAATAATCCCCTAATTCTATCTTTTAAAGAAGGTTTCTTTGCGGATTCAGGTTTGGTCTGTACAACCTCTGCTGGTTTCTCTGATTTTACTTCATTACTTCCTACTTCACCCATCTGTTAATTTACTCATATCTTTCTCACTAGTGTCAAATCAGGGTACAATGAATAAATGAAATTTCTCCGTAAACTACTGCCAATCCTTTTTTATGGATCGATTTGGGGAATGGTAATCTACTTTGTTGAACCACCCGCCTCCTGGCCATCTGCCACTACAACTCAGATTTTAAGCTTCTTTATCCCTCTGCTTCTCACAGTCACTTTTTTAATAAACTTCATTTTAAATTATCTGCCACATAGTTTTATTGCGGCTTTAGGGATACTGCTGATGCTGGTTTTGTATGCCATCAATCAGCTAACCGCCATCACAGCTGGTATTATTATTTTAATAACTACCTTATTAATAAAGATCTTCCCCCGGGTCAGGTTACCGAGGCTAAGATTGACACCACTCCTAAAAATACTTAGAATTCACAAAAGCGAAGGGAATAAAAGACAGTGAACCAGAAATTAATAACTACACCTATTTTTTATGTAAATGATGTGCCTCATATCGGACACACCTATACTGCAGTTGCTGCAGATACTTTGACACGTTTTTATAAATTATGCGGCGATGAGACACATTTACTAACCGGAACCGATGAACACGGAGCCAAGATTGCCGAAGCGGCTGAAAAACACAATCAAACTCCAAAAGAATACTCTGACAAAATAGCCGCAGAATTTAAAAAATCCTGGGATAGTCTGAATATTAATTATGAAAGATTTATCAGAACAACTGATGAAGATCATGAAAAAATAGTCAAAGAATTTTTGCAAAAACTGTACCAAAGCGGAGCAATTGAGGAAAAACCTCGTCTTTATACCGGGCTTTACTGTGTTTCATGTGAGAAATTTTGGCAGAAAGAAGATTTAAAAGATGGGCTTTGTCCTGATCATTTAAAACCACCAGTTGAACACTCGGAAGAAAATTATTACTTTAGTCTCAGTAAATATCAGCCAAAACTGATTGAACTAATCGAATCAAATACTATTGAAATTTTGCCTGAAACCAGGAAAAACGAGATTTTGGGTAAATTAAAACAGGGACTAGATGATATCTCTATCTCCAGAAAAAATGTTCCATGGGGTATTACACTCCCCTTTGATGAAACACATACTGCTTATGTCTGGATTGACGCACTTATAAATTATTATACTTTTGGTTCTCAAAATGATCTGTGGCCAGCCTATCTTCATCTGGTTGGAAAAGATATTTTGTGGTTTCATTCAGTTATCTGGCCGGCGATGTTACTGGCGGCGGATCTTCCTCTTCCAAAAAGAGTTTTTGCTCACGGATTTTTTACCATTGGTGGACAAAAAATGTCCAAAACATTGGGAAATGTTATCAAACCAGCTGACCTGGTTGAAAAATATGGTGTAGATGGTACGCGTTATATTCTCTTGGCTTCTTTTCCTTTTGGTGAAGATGGTGATTTTTCCTGGGAACAGTTTGATACTCTCTTTAACGCGGATTTAGCAAATGGAATTGGTAACCTCACTGCCAGAGTTGCCAAGCTGGCTGAAAAATCCGGTTTTGTGGCAAATGAACATCAGGCCAAGCTTGATCCGGAAGTACAAACTTTGGTTGATAAACTAAAGTTTAATGAATCAATTAATTGGATCAGGTCAATTATCGCAACCGCTGACCAGCGGATCAATCAAACACAACCCTGGAAACTAGAAGGAACAGAGCTCAAAGAAGTTTTAGATGAATTAGTATCTTTAATTCAAAGAATAGCCTACAATCTCCAGCCTTTTATGCCCTCGACTGCCGAAAAAATCCTCACTCAATTCCAAGGCGAAGTCAAAGCCCAACCCCCTTTGTTCCCTAGAATATCTTAAAAAACGTATCGTACCCACAGACATGATCAGATGTAACCCTTTGTCATGCTGAACTCGTTTCAGCATCTTAACTAAATCCTTAAATTGGAAACCTTGAAAAACCATGTTAAAGTGGGTAGATCCTGAAACAAGTTCAGGATGACAAATAGATGGGAATTTTATTTACATCATCACAAATTAAAGCTGGCAATATGTCCTTCCGCAGAGGTGATCCTGATGAGGCTCTACAAAATAGACTTAATTTTTTTAAAAAAAATAATCTGAATTACCAAAATTATGTAGGCATGTCTCCCACCCATACGTCGGGAGTTAAAATAGTCAGTCTGTTTGACAAAGGTAAGATGCTGGATGAAACAGATGCAATCATCACGAATGACTCTTCAATTATTTTATTTACCCTAACAGGCGACTGTATTCCTTTGGCTTTAATAGATCTAGAGAAACAGGTGTTTTCTCTTATCCATATTAGCCGCCTTAATGCTGCATCAGGAATCCTGACTGAAACAATTAGCACTTTTATCTACAACTTCCACTCCTCTCCTCAAAACATAACTGCCCATTTTGGACCATCAATTGGACCGTGCTGTTATTATCATAAAAACCCTCCCCAACTAAAAGACAACAAATGGAAACCATTTATTAAACAAATGGATAAAACATACTCTGTAGATCTATGGGGATTTGTTGAAGCAGAACTCGAAACTCTTGGCTTAAAAAAAGCCAATATTAAAAACCCAAAAATATGCTCTGCCCACTCTGAAAAATATTTCTCACACTACCAAGCCATCAAAGAAAACCTACCAAACGACTACCGTTTTGGTACACTACTAAACGTGTCATCCTGAGTGAAACGAAGGATCTCTCGCGAATGCGAGATCCAGAATTTTAAACTGGTCAAAGAATATGATTAAAGGTATTGACTACATTGGATTAACCTGCATTGCTATCTGTCATGACGGTCATGGTAATTTTGTAATGCATAAACGGAGTAAAAACGCCCGGGATGAACATGGTAAATGGGATCTGGCTGCAGGAGGTGTAGACTTTGGAGAAACTCTTGAAGAATGCATTACCAGAGAAATAAAAGAAGAATATTGTACAAATGTTATAAAACTTGAACAACTCGGTACATTCACGGCACTTCGTGAGCAAAACGGCAAGCTAACACACTGGGTAGGTATATACTTTGCAGCTTTAGTAGATCCGAAAGAAGTAAAAATTGGTGAGCCAGAAAAAATGGACGAGATAGGCTGGTTTACTGTCGATAATATCCCCTCTCCTACACACAGTCAGTTTCCTAAAGTATATCCACATCTTAAAAAACTTCTTTCAAAGTAGCACGTCATTCCTGCGAAAGCAGGAAGCTGTAGTTTCTACTTTTTGGTATTTACAGATTCCCCTTTTCAGGGGAATGACGATAAGAATAAGTAGAATTATTACCAAAAAGTTTGTACACTACATTCATTAATCGTCATTCCTGCGAAAGTCATCGACTCTGAGGACTTTGCCTCATCTCTCAGACTCGAAGAGCAGGTAGTTGCAACTTTTCCAGAGTTAATGATAGATTCCCCTGTTCAGGGGAATGACGACGGACATATATGACTAATCTTGTTGATACTCACGCACATATTTTTTGGGATTCGTATAAAGGGGACCTGAATCAGGTTTTGGATCGATGTCTCCAAAACGATGTAAGAACAATTGTTAATGTTGGAGTCGATATCTCCTTGTCCCAAAAAGCTTTAGACCAGATCCAACTCTTAAGCAAAAAAAATAATTCTTCTTCGACTGAAATGGAGAAGTACATTACATTTTTTAGTACTATTGCGATCCACCCGGAAGAAGCAATCAGGTATCACAGTGATCAGTCATCAGTGGTGAGTGAACAGATACAAAAAGACATCGACAAACTTGAAGAAATTTATAGACAAAACCCAGAAAAAGTTATTGCTGTCGGTGAATGCGGGTTGGATTATGACTATTTTTCAAGGGAAGGATATTTACCGGAAAATATTTCCCTTGACCAGGCGAAAAATTTGCAACGTCAACTTTTTCAGACCCAAATTAATTTAGCAAAAAAACTAAATCTCCCCCTCCTCCTTCATGTCAGAGACCACCGCTCTCAAAACCCAGAAAATAGTGAATGCTGGGATGAAGCAATTGAAATGACTAAAGACCATTTCGGCATCCTTCATTGCTATAGTGGCCTGATGCCAACTACTAAAAAAGCCCTTGAATCAAACTTTTTGGTTTCTTTTGCCGGCAATCTGACTTACAAAAAAAATGAGTATCTCAGAGAAGCAGTAAAGTTTTTACCCTTAGAAAAAATAGTCCTGGAAACTGACTGTCCATTCCTTGCTCCTCAATCCATCCGCGGCCAAAGAAATGAACCATCATCAGTCAAAGAAATTGCCCAACTAATTGCTGAACTAAAAAATGTTTCATTCAAGGAAGTTGCCCAACAAACTACCCAAAACTTTTTTAATCTGATCAAAGTCTAATTTGATTTTTTTACTAATCTGAGTGATAATCCGCTCTATGTCAAAATTACCTGAATGGGGATCTGCCGAAAAAATTCAACGACAAATCGTTGAAGGAAAATTATTAATTGGAATTGGACTAATATTCGTTGGTGTTGGAGCTACAGATGCCACACTTGGTATTCAACAAATTGACACAGATTTTAGCCGCAGATTTCCTGTCCCAGTTACACAAACCCAAGCAAATGATGCTCAGAGTAGAATTGAGATTTTAAATCAAGCTATCATAGATGATGCTTTAAATAGACGCTCTGCTAATGAGAGAACTTTAAATGAAATGAGAGATCTATTAAGTATTAAGAGAAAAGTCAAAGAACAAACAGATTATAAAGCCCGATTAAGAAATCCTTTTGTAGACATCGATTATTCAAAGCCCCGCAGTCGATTCCTCTTTGATTTCTTAGGTATGGTCGGAGGAACTATTTCAGCAATTTATGGAGCATGGTCTTTGAGAGAAGGCTTAATGAAAGAGGACTGGGAGAAAAACAACTAATTATTTCTTGCTGTTTTAATATTGAGCAATAAAAAGATACTTATTCCTGAATATAAAACAAGTTCAGCTACTTCAGACCACTCTCCATAACTATGCGGACCTCCCAAAGTATAAGCGTTATAAACTAAACTTAGATAAAAGAAGAAAAACAAATATTGACCTGGTACAAAATACTTTAGTATTTTTTCTTGTTTTTTGAAAAAAAGATCCGCCAATATCCAGGCAAATGATCCATATAGTCCGATCATCAGATATCCGAAACCTACCAATTGGTGTAATCCATTTATATTATGAACAGTCACTTCCTGCTGTAAATTTTCTTTGGCAATCTCAGAGGGTGTGCCATAACCAATTATTCTCTGACCCCAGGATATCTCATCTCCGGCTATAAAAAACAATCCTAAACAAACTAAACTAAATAAAATTGCCAGCAAAAATTGCTTTTTGCGCCAAAAGTTTCCCGATAAAAGAAAAGCACTTATACTACCAATCAAAAGCATCAATACTTGAAGGTTTTCAATCAACGAATCTTCCTCAACCAGTTTAAGAAAAACATCCTGCGGCCAAACCCAAACCATACTGATCCCAATCACAAACAAAACTGGCGACAAGAAAATAATTTTAAAAAACCATTTCTGAAATAATCTTTCAGGTATCAACACCAGACCAAACCCCCAACAGCTAAAACACCACATCATCAGCCTTTCAAACTGCACAAAATAATGGCTATAGACATAGTTGTAATAATGCGTCAGCTCAATAAATGTAAAACTGAGCGCAACTACGGTACTGACAGGGATCACTATATATAAGAAGATATCAAACAAAAAAGAGGGCATCTCACGAAGCCAGCCGATCCGCAACACCAAAACAACTGTCCAACATAAAATAAAAATTACCAGAGGATCAACCCCCACTTTAGTAACAGCTGAATTCAGATACCTGACAGAATCAGCTAACAATAACAAACTTGAGAAAATTACCAAAAACCAACTAAATAAGATACACAACTTTCGGGAAGTTCGGGCAAGCATATCTCCATTATCTGCTTCCGAATACCAGATTTGCAATTAGCCTGAGTTTTACTTAAAATTGCACAGCTCAATTAAGATTGACTAAATATTTAGAAAAGGAGACAATTACACTTAGATGCGGATTTTACTTTCATTTATTGTGGGCTTTTTAGTTTTCTTCCTGGCTAGTGAAGGATTTGATCGGGTTTTCAAAAGACCTATTCCAAGCAAGCTGGGCCTACTGATCCTTCTTCTTGGCTTTATCATCGGGATTTTTGGCCACTACTGGATGGAACAGCCAATTGCCACACTCTTGTCAGTGTTTCTGGCTGGAACTGGTATTGCCATCACACTTTACCATCTCCTGACCAGACGTCATATTATCTCCGAACGCGTTGAACTAGAACTCGCCCGCAAACATGAAACTAAGATCGAACGAGCACTCGAAATCCTACCGGGAGCGCTCACCTGGACAGCATTAACCTCTCCTATCTGGCTCTCTTTCACTTTTCCTTTTGCAGTTGCTTACTTCATCATCGCTGCTCAGGCTTACTGGTTGATTACCGCTTTAAAAAATGCGGTGTTGATCTTGCTTGGTTACCGCAAATTAGTTTGGACTAAAAAACAAAATTGGCTTAAAAAATTAAATCAGGAATTTCCCGATCAGGCCGAAACATATCATCATGTTATTCTGCTCCCTACCTATAAAGAAAGTATCGAAGTATTAAAACCAGCTTTTGATGCAGTAGCCAATTCTCATTATCCGAAAAATAAAATATATCTGGGTGTAGGGTTTGAAGCCTGGGCTGATCAGGAACAGGTTCAGGGAATCATCAAACAACTTGAGCATTATAAAACCAAAATTGCTGACGTTTTTGTCACAATACATGAACTACAGCCGGGTGAGATCAAAGGACCTGCCACCAATCGCAATCTGATGTATCGTAATGCTATCAAGGAATTCGAAAAACGAGGAATTCCTCTAGATCAAGTACTAGTGACAACACTAGATGCCGACTTTGTAATTGATCCGGATTTACTAGCCGGAGCCACCCATAAATATCTTTCTACTCCAGCAGATGTCCGTGATAAGAGATCTTTCACCGGATCCTTCTTTTACTACAACAATTATTGGCAATCCCCAACACCAATGCGTCTGATCTCCACCGGAACTGCTTTTTGGCAGTTAGCGGAAATGTTTGGTTCAGACAAATATATGAACTTCTCCTCCCTCACAATTAATCTAAAATCACTCAAAGAAATCGGCGGTTGGATCCCCAATAAGGTCAACGATGATTCCGGGTTTTATTGGAAAGCTTATTTCCATTTTAAAGGCGACTACAAAGTTATCCCTCACTATATCCCAATCAATGGAGATACCAATCTTGATACGACCCTGATAAAAACATTCCAAAATCAGTATCTCCAACTCAAACGATGGGCATATGGTGTAGAACATGTGCCTTATGCTTTCAAAGAATATTTCAAAAGACAGGATATCGATTTTTGGGATAAAACCGACAAACTTTTGTTTGTTTTATGGGGAAATTTGCGCTGGGGATCACTCGCTTTGATTGTTACGTTTGCCGGTCTGGTAATCCCTTTAGTCAATCCAACCTATGCTGAGTCAGTCATTGCTATTAATCTGCCAATTGTTTCCTCATGGATTTTGACAGTAGCCTTTTTAGGTATGTTTGCCACCATCTTTGTCCACGAAAAAACAGCTCCCCCCAGACCAAAAAACTGGCCATTTGTTAAAAGGCTCTGGTCATACCTGCAATATCTGTTAGTTCCGGTAGTATTGGTCAGTATTACAACTATTCCAGCAATCGACGCCCAAACCTCCCTCATGTTTGGCAGATACTTAGAATACCGTGTGACTAACAAAGCCAGAGGGAAATAATGAAACGTCATTGCGAGCGAAGCGAACAAGACCTGTGGTCATTGCGAGC
>CAYUPO010000003.1:0-103894 GCA_964446685.1 uncultured Gammaproteobacteria bacterium
GCATTGAAGCAAATGCTACGGCGGCCAGTGGTAAACCTGTTTTAGGAAGTTCTTTTACTGATACAGGTGCCTGGTTTACTACACTAACACCTGCTACCTGTACTGCAGGATTGTTTATTGTAATATTATTGTTGTTTTCAATGTGTGGATTTACTTCCACTTTAACTTCCTGTTTATTATTGTTGTTTTGGGTTTGAGTATTTGTCTGCTCCTGGTGCTGTTCCTGATTTTGAGACACACAAACCACTGTTGAATTGACGATTTTAGCAATATGACCCATTGGACACTGCACTACATTCAAAGGTGTTGGTGTAGGGGTCACACTTGGTGTAGGAGTAACTGTTGGTGTCGGAGTTACACTTGGTGTAGGGGTAGGCGTTGGCGTTGGTGTAGGCGTAGGTGTTATTACTGGTGTAGGAGTAGGAGTAGGTGTTGGTGTTTCTACAGTATTATTTGGATTATCCTGGGAATCATTTTGGTTAGAACCATTGTCACTATTTTGATTGTTATCTACCTGAGAATCGTTGCCACAATTACAATCATTACTTCCACTATTATTTGACGAGTCTCCACTATTATTACCGTCTCCAAAATCATTAGCTAATACTGGATTTGGTCCTTTAGTAAACAGATCTCCGTTAACTGCTGAATACCCGGCAAGTGAAAGCATAAAAGCTGTCATTCCTATTAAAAGAAATTTTGAGATTTTATTGGTTTTAGGTGTGTTTGTATTCATAATTTTAACTATGGGTTATTATATACCCAAAAAAAAGATTTGTCAAATTTAGTCAAGTACTCTACCCAATTGATTTGGGTTTTCAATTACTGGAGCACTGTTATAGGCATCTGATAAGTTTTGAACATTTTCAGCTGGTAATTCAAAGAATGGTCCCTGAACTTGAGGTCCCTGAACAGGTGGTCTTGACCCAGGAGTTGGTTTAGGTGTAGCAGTTGGTTCTGGTTTTGGCTGCTCTTTTTCTGTTACATGATGAACAACTTCCAGCTCATCATTTAATATACAGTCTTCAGCTAATTCTTTTTGATTGTTGGCAACTGCAACTAATCTCCCTCCACGGGCAATTCTATTCACAACTGCAGTTAATTTTCTTCTTAACTGTTTAACTCCACATCTGTCAACCACTTCAACCCAATTGTTGGCTTGTGGTTCGGCTCTAAACACTACTTCATTTGCAACAACCACTATTTGATCTCCCTGTTTGGCAACTTCTGGAGCTAAGACTCTGGTTTCATCACCAACAAATGAAGGTCTGGTGACTGTTCTTTGTCTTGGATCTTCTTTTAAAGACCATTGATAATCATAGTGTTCTGGTTGTAATCCATTGTATTGGGTAGTTGCTCCATCCAAGTCAGTTTCTACTACAGTACGTGGATTTTGTCTTAATGATTCAGTAATATCCTGGCCATTCATTTCATATCTTCTAGTGAAATTTACTCTTAATCCAGCTTGGGCTGGTCCAGATCGTGGGATATAAAGTGCTGGTGCACAGTTCATAGCATCTAATATTAAATGGTTAGGATTTTGTAATGATGCTTCTGGTGACTGTGAGGGAGTTGCTTCTGCAATTGGAGCAGCAGCAGTTAAAGTTGCCGCGGTTAAAGCGCCAGCGGTTACAAGATTTCGGATATTTGTAGGAAATTCACGTGCCATATTTTTATTAGTGTCTATAATACTATAAGTCTGTATAATTGTCAAGTATATACATCAAATGAACAGCCAAATAAAATATTTGTACCTTATAATATATTCACCTTTGTCTGCATGTTATAACTTATATTATTTCTAAAAGCAATAGTGGGTTAGTTTACTTCTTTAGTTCTCGGTTTGTCCAAATCAAATTAGCATTCTCTTCCACCACATTTATTCCTAACATTTTCTTTGCTCTTAAACCAATAGGCATTAATGAAGCTAAACCAACTGCAGCTAATGGTAACCCAGTTTTTGGTAGCTCTTTTATAGAGGTGTCTCCCTGGGTTAATACTGTTAGGCTTTCTTTTGTTTGAAAATTGCCTGAAGTTGTATTAAATACTTGTGAGTTTGTGTTAGCTGACTGCCTTTCACAAATTAGTTCTGTGGCTGTCCGGCTTCTTTCAATTGTTCCGGAAGGACATTGAATAGCTGCAGGAGATGGTGAGGGTGCTATAACTGCGACAGAAACTGCGTTTTGTCTTTCACAAATGATTTCATTGTTATTTCGGCTTTTTTCAATTGTGCCTGCAGGACATTGTGCAGAGTTGTTGGCTGTGACAGTTGTAATGGTTGGACTTGGCTTTTCACAAACCAGTTGCAAACCATTTCGGCTTCTTTCAATTGTTCCTGAAGGACATTGAACATTTGGCTGGTTTGTTGTTACTACCTGAGTTATTGGTGTCGGGGTTGGAGTGGGATTTTGGGAAGCATTCATTATATTGATTGAACAGGCAGCTGAAACAGAATTACCTGTAACACTATCTTTGACCACTACCTGGACTGTTCTGTTACCACTTGTCTGATAGGTCACAAAAATATTTGATCCCGTCTGTCCATCGACCTGATCCCCGGACCAGTGATAATCAAAAGAGCCACTTCCTCCTGTTGTCATTGCCCGCCATGACATAGACTGATTGACTGTTGTTTGGGATGGACTGCCAATACAACTAGCGGAAAGAGCCGGATATTGAGTAGAGGGACTAGGACGGAAAAA
This sequence comes from uncultured Gammaproteobacteria bacterium, assembly GCA_964446685.1. GTDB lineage: Bacteria > Patescibacteriota > Microgenomatia > Daviesbacterales > UBA10151 > CAZWRN01. The sequence goes on from CAYUPO010000003.1 coordinate 2,703, forward strand.
ATTGTTTAAAGCTGCTCCCTGAAAATGACTGGGATGGAAAGATGACGCAGAGGCCTGAAATCCACAGGTGTAACTATTTTGATCACGAGCTCCGGATGGCTCATTTCTACCATCACTATATATATTGTAGTAAACCTTGGTTGTTCCTTCACAACGATAATCAGTATAGTAAGTCGGATTTGGCGTGGCTGTCGGGACAGGAGTGTTTTGACTCTGATCACCACAAGCTCCAACCTGGTAATGTTCATTAAAGGTCCGATAACCCCCATTTGACAGCTGTTCAACATCCCTCACCATGCCTGGAGAGCCGGCACATTCAGAATATGTCCGGACAACTGAGCTACCATCCCGATCCCTACCATCATCTCCACATGCACCAGACTGAGTATGCTCATTATAGGTGCGATATGTACCATCTGACATCTGATCTACCTGATGAACCATACCTACTCCACCTGAACACTCTGAATAAGTCCGTACTACTGTTGGGGGGGATTGTTGGGTTAATTGTTGCGACGTTTCTGGTTGAAACTGCTGCGCTTGAGGCTGCTGGTTTGATGAATCGCCGCAGACTCCAGATTGAAAATGGTCATCATTTTTAGGTCTGTATGTCCCATCTGACATCTTATCAACCGTATGAACCACTCCTGTCCCACCAGCACATTCTGGGTAAGTATCTATAACTGTTGGTTCCTGTACTGATCCAGATTGCGGTTGACTATTTACCGGAATATCCCATTGGACAGTGCCTGGAGCGTAATCATTAGTTTGAATAGCACCTGGAGCATAACCAAATTCTTCTGTTTGAATCGTACCTGGAGCATAATCCTCTGTAATAATATCCCCTGGTGCATATTGGTCTTCCTGGGCTAAAAGAGGTTCAGGACCTTTTTGGAAAATACTGGAAAAATTGAAAAAACTGACAGATAAAAGGACTAGAAAACACCACCCCAGGATAAATTTTTTAGAATAAGTGCGAAATTGTTGTAACTTGCCTTCCATTTAGTATGTTGTACTCCTTAATGGGCAAGGATTAATAAGATCTTTGTAACAATTTCAGTATAAGGATTAATAATATTCTACAGGACCAACCCCATATCTTCTTCTTCGTCTAGTAACTGATTTTGCTGCTTCTAGTCTTTCATCAAATCTATTAAGTGGATGACCAATAGGTAGTGCGGCTCTGGCTGGCTCTATTGCTTTTGTTGTATCAAAGACTGTTCTTTTTTCAACAGCAGTTGGTGGAAGTCCGGTTAAAGCCGTAGTAATCGCACCTTCAGAAACATCTTCGGCAGTTATTAATGCTGCGGCAGCTGGATCAATTGCTGCTAATCTTCTTCTGTGAAGTTTTATATTTGCTAGTAAAGTTTGAACATCTGCTGGAAGAGGCATGTTACTTGCATTTATTAGATCTTGTGCTCGTATTTCTTTTATAAGATCAGGAATAACAGGTGGCAGTGCGGCTATTTTTTCTCTTGCAATAGTATCTGCTGCAACCCATGCGGCAAATGCTGAAGGTCGCCGGACTTTTTGTTCCATAACTTTGTTAAACAATGTCACCTCTCGTGGTTCAATTGCATCATCATCAAGACCAAATCTTCCTGCTAATCCTCCCCCATGTTCTCTACGTGAGTGCAATACAACTGCTCCAGCCACACCTCCAACAACTGCAGCACCTAGAGCACCCCACAATAAAGCGCTGGCCACTCTATCTCCCCAATCACGACCATTTTGGACAGCCGCATTAGGAACTCTTGGAATTGGTTCTGCTGTAGCTAAAACTGTGTGTACGGTAGCTGTTGGAGTTCGTGTTATTACTTTTGCAGTCGGTGTTGGGGGTACTTCTGTAGCTACTACCACTCTCTCAGTAGCTGTAGCTGGCACAGGAGTTGCTGTTACTACTCTTTCAGTTGCTGTTGGTGGCACAGGAGTTGCTACGACTACTCTCTCTGTAGGAGTTGGTGGTACAGCTGTTGCAGTTATCACTCTCGCATCTGGTGTAGAAATCCCGGCTGTTACTGCTGGTGATAGCTGGCTTATTCTATCGGTAGGAAGTGTAAAAGACACTCCACAAGGAATATTATTTGTTTTAGTATAAGCTGGTTCTAGGTCAGGGTTATATGTTTCAACATTAGTTAACTGTGGTCGGCCGCCAATATTCTCAGCCTGAGCCATTGGCACAGGTAAAGATGTAACAAATCTGGCTTGTGTTTGGTTTGGTTCAATAGTTGCCCTGGCTATTTCACTTCGAGCTAAAGTTCCTCCAGGTAATTTTTTTGCCAAAATAATGGTTGTTCTTTGACCAGCTGCTTCACGGGTGGCTACACCATTAATTTCACAAGTCGCACCTGTCTGAGCAGAAGCTGGTTCTACAACCATAGCTGCCCCCACCATAAGTGCTCCAGCACCTAGTGCTGATGTTGCAAAACGTGTTCTTTTAGAACTTCTTCTTTGTGATGGCAATTCTCGCTGCAATGGCATAATTCTCGACTATTATAGGTCTTTTATTACAAGATGTCAAATACGGATTATCTTGCTATTGAGTTTATAAAATTTGATTATTCTTAGCTATTCGTTTACTACAGGTTCCTTGGGGGATAATGGATGTGGACAACTCATTTTCGGAGTGGATAAGTCAAATTACCTATATGCAACTGTTGTAACAGTATATTGATATACTTATTTATATTATTACCTACTTATATTAATCTTTTCTCTTATATGAGGTATGAAATTAGGAAATTTAGCCACTATTTACCAATACTACTCTTTTAAAGGCTGGCACTCCATTAAAATTTTTGACAAAAAAAAGGTAGTAGGTTTAACTGGAGACTTGACCCTGCCCAAGTCAAATCTCCAATCAAAACTACTACCAAAATACTTACTAACTGATGTCCAAATCCTTGCTTTTTAATTACTTTTTTTGCCCTATAGAAATTTTGGTCTTTGATTAGCCTCACCAAAACCCCTTGACAGAATTTCCACAATGTGGAATTCTATATACAGATGATAACTTCTAACTGCTCTTGAAGTTATCGTCAGTACTTAATTTAAAAAGGGGCATTGCTATTCGAGTCCGTCTGCGGTAGTAATGCTCTTTTTTATGCCTAAATTTAGCTTTTTAGCCTCATTTTAGCTTCAAATACATTCAAAAAACTTCTATTAAGTTATTAAACTGCTTGTTTATGAATCCGTCTACTGACTCACAAACTATTTGTTCTGATATTACTTAACCATCAAAATAAGGCTTTGTTCGGCTGATGCCAGTACCCGCCTTACATGATCATTTACATTTTGTTTCTGCTCGAATTTATCCTCTTTTTTTCTTTTCTGCTCTTTTTTAAAAGAAAAATTCATTAGTTTTTCGTTATAGCCGTACTTAAAGACTACAACGTTCCAGAAGCGTAACATAGGCATAATTATTTGTCAATATATTTCAATCCTATAATTATATATCGCTTAATTTATTTATATCCTAGAGTAATTAATTTAGGTCTTTGTTATACTATTAGATTACTATAGTAGGCTAATCGAGGTGCATAAATTCGATAATAAGACTTAGAATATCAAGGTGGATAACTAAGGAAAAGTTTTATATACCTAAAGAAGCTAGAATTCGCTCTTCAGTGATACCAAGGTTCTGTTCAGTAAATCGGTATCCCCGAGTTTCTTCTATAAACTCTGGACGTATACCTTTTGTTAAAGCTTCACTTGGTAACACGGCGTTGTGAGAAGTTATTATTTGGTTTCTTTTTAATTTAATCTTTGTATTAAAGTTAACAGCAGTTAGATCATCACCTTCACGACCAATTAGTGAGTAGAACCATGCTCCCGGTAACCCGTTTCGTACACGAATAACTGACGGAGAGAGTTCACTTCTAACTTTCTCTACAAAATAGTCATTATTTAGTTCGCGCAGACGGTCATACTCAGTCTGGCTATCTACATTATCATTATGAGGTCTATCAGCAATTGCCCCTGCAAATAAAATAGCCATCAACCCCATTCCATGAGGACTAGCTAATATTTTATCAGCATGTTCCCGTGAGATTTTGCCTGAAGCTACCTGATATCCCAAATATATATTACTTGCTGCAACTGCATGACATAGTCCCCAGGAACTACGTTCCTCTGGGATCTTATGGGCAATAATCTGTTTAGCTTTTACTGTCTCATTTAATATTTTGTTACTAATTCTTTCTAATTCATCTCTACTATTTGTTCCCCAATCCATATCAAATCGGTGAGCCGGTCCGTCAGGCTCATATATAGTCATTAATCTAACTCCACCTGGAGAATATTGACCAGATTGATATGGGTACCAGTGCGGAATTAAGGATTTAATAGCCCAGCTCGACTCTTCTGCGAATGCTGGTTGAGGGTCTCCAAATTTACTTATTAAAATAAGTCCCGCCATGGCTCCTGTACCTCTTCCTAAAAATTTTCGTCTGGATTGTTTGGGATTTATCCCAACTTCTGAATCTATCTGAGGAAACATATCTGCTTATTATACTACTATAGGACTTTATTTTCAACTTTAAATAACTTTATCTTTTAAACTGGGGGGATTTCATTAGTTTGCCGAAGATCATTTTGCCGGCACTGGCTTGAAGGAGCCTGGTGACTTCCATTGTGATCTCCTGCCCGACCAGATCAGCCCCATTTTCCAGAACCACCATCGTACCATCTGGCAGATACCCCACTGCCTGCTTCGGATCTTTACCAATATGAAGCATTTTTATTTTCAGAGGTTCACCAGGCACAGCGACGGTTTTAAGTGCGTTGGCCAGGTCATTGATGTTTAACACTGTTACTCCTGTTACAGAGGCTACTCTGTTTAAGTTGTAATCTGTGGTGATAATCCTCCCTTTTAAGGATTTTGCCAGCTTGATTAACTTGTCATCGACTGCTTTGGCGGTCACTTCCCTATCCCAGATTTCGACTCTGATCCCCTTCAGTTTTTTTAGCTCTTCAATGATCTCAAATCCCCTTCTGCCACGGGTCCGCTTAATATAATCGGAAGAATCAGATACCTGCTGCAGCTCTGTTAGAACAAAAGTCGGAATTAAGACAGTGCCATACATAAAGGAAGTTTTGGCAATGTCCAGAATCCGGCCGTCAATCAGAGATGAAGTATCAATAATGATTGGCTGGCTCAGGGAGACACTGCCTATTGGAGTTGAAGAATGGAAAGTGCCATGCAAAGGATTTTGAGTTTGCAGTCGCATCATCTGGCTCATAATTTCGTTTGTCACCCGCGAAACAAAGCTATTTACCATATGCAGAGTAGCTGCAGTCATCATTCTGGCCAGATCAGGAAACAGACCATACCCCATCAGACCAAACCAGATGGTAATAACTACTCGCAGAAAAATCCGGTTAAAAGGTGGAATATCAGGGATAACTTCAGTAAAAATAAACGCAATCAGCGCAAAGACAATAGCCAGGACTATTCTGAGTATGGTTGAGACATCAATTCTGGTACCGAAGACGTATCTGTTTGGCATTAATAATTTCCTTTAATAAAATATTCACTTCAGGCAGTACTATAGATCCATTTTCCCATAGTATTGGCCTTGAGGCAAGCCCAAGGGAAAGTAGCTATCAATTCAAAAGGAAAAGGTATGGAATAGTTAGAAATACTATATCATTCTCTTTGTTAAGCTAAATTAGTATATCATCTTTAAAATAACTTCTGAGCTTTAAATTCCGGAAAAAGCAGTTGTTTCAGATCAAGACCTCGGGATTCAGCCTGACGAAGTGCTTCCAGAAGGATCTTGACTCCCTGCAGATTTATGCCTTTGCGCTGCGTCAGATACTTGATAAATTGCAGATCGTCTAAATCAAGCGCAGAAAACATTCTTCTCTGGGTAGTGGTACGGTGGGGCGAAAAAAGTTTGGTTCGTTCATAAAGCATAATTGTCCGCGGATGAATGTTTAAAAGTTTTGCTGCCACTGAAATTGTTAAGATTGCGTCATCTGAAGCCATTGTAAATAAAGTGAACTAAAATAAATATAAAAGTTTATACTAATGATGTCAATATAGCCCACTACTCCAATTTTAATGCTTATTATAATATGTAGCTAATGGATATTTTTGAAGACACATCTCATTATATTAAAACGATTATAAATGTTATAAATATTATGATGGTTATATAGTTTGAAAAATGTATTACTTTTGTATTTCAAAATACATACTAGATCCGTCTCATAACTCCTTTACACAAAGATAGATATACACTTTTTGGTGAAATATACCCTTTCCACAAAAGACTCAGACACATCCCTTCAGAACTAAACTAAGGATATTTGAGGCTAAAATGCCGAGTAATTTATTTGTTCATTTTTAAAAAGTAGCGAAATGGATACGTGGAAAAAATTAAGTATTAACCGCTACTCTACTTATCTTATAGCCCAAAAAAGGGGTAAAAAAGGGGTTTTTCCGGAAAATTTTAGTAAAAACTTAATTTTGCCCTATGCAAAGGTTGGCCACCTATGCAAAGGTTGATGAGTTTTGATTAAATGGTAACTAAAGTACTCAAAGAGGTCCCAAACAGATTATGCCAGGGGCTAAATGTCAGTATTTGAGTGATCCCCTTTCTCTGCATTAAAGCCGCACTAATAGCCTCATTTATCGGAATATGCTCAGTACGGTTGATTTTTAGTATTCTGTAGGCTGCATTCAGGTCAGTTTTCTGCTTAAAAATGATCTCCATTCCACTTTGAAGGACAGTCTGGAGAAATTCCAGGGCTACAGTTGTGCCTACCTGCCGATTTAACTCCTCATAAGCCTCGGCAATAGTCGGAGGTGTTGTATACAACCTGTACCCGATACTAGCCGTAACTTCAAGCGCTTTTGCGGCTCTGGCATGCATCGGATTGCCCCGGTCTACGAAAGCGGTCATGACTGATGAATCAACGAATATTTTTCGGTTTTTTGGTGCCATAAAGATACCTTTTTTTAAATTTATTTCTCCTCTTTCGAGGCTATATCAATACCCAGTCCACGGCCTTTGAGCCTAAATAACGGATCGTTAAATGAAAAACTGCCATGGGTTGCTCTTGGAAAATCTTTTAAACTCTTATTTTTAGGCACAAAACTTTGAGTAAAGGCTGTTAGATCGTGCTGGGCCACTCTCAGATTGCCACCTGCCCAGATAGCTTTCAACTTTCCTTCTTTGATATATCGCCTGATGGTGATCGGATGGATCTTCAAGGCTAAGGCGACTTGTTGGATGGTAAAAAATTCTTCCATATTGTTTACAAAATGATAAATATCTATAAACAATTATAAACAATCGTATACATAATTTGTCAATGTTTGACAACTATATTTAAAAAAATAGAAACTAGTTATACGGACGAAATATGGCAAAGGTATACCTAAGCAGAGGATAACCAATGCACAGAAGCAAAGAGAAAAATATGACCGAACCTCTGCAACAGACAAAAAAGTTAGTTTCGATATCAGATGCCGCCCAGATCTTGGGGGTTTCTATTGATACCATCAGACGATGGGACAAAACAGGTTTACTGCATTCTGTCAGACCAGACGGAAAAAACCGATATTTTTCGATAGTTGAGCTTAATGCCTACAAATTAAGTCAGCCTTTATCTATCTCCGATGCCTCATATGAACTGCATATTTCCCCTACTACATTAAGACGCCTGGTCAAAAAAGGCTTAATCCAGTCTGGAAGAAACACTGCCGGTGAAAGAGTGTTTAGTAAAGAAGCAATCAAGGAATTTCTAAGCAGTGACTATTATTTAAAGAAAAACTCTGAAGGAATTAAAGAAAAGGCGGTTAAAAAGGCAAAAATAGCCGTAAAACCTGTAGCAGGAGCTATCAAAGTGGCTCCTGTAGCTGAGCTTACTCTACCATCTGCATCTGATAAATCTTTTTTTGGCGGAACAAACTGGCAGCTAATATCAGGCACATTCGCCTCTCTAGTAATTTTTGTTCTATTAACAGCTATCGGTGTTACTAATATACAGATTTCTAAGGTTGAGGCTTCTCAGTCTCCGGAAGTAAATAGTATGACAGTACAGAGACAGCCCTTTGTAATTCCTTTAGAATCCAGAATTGGTAAAACTAAATCTTTGCTAAATTCTGTTGCACTGATATCTAATAAGACCGCTGAAGCGACAGCTGGACAGCTACTGCGGATCAATCTGACTGATGACGGATTAAAGTATACAGTTGAAACAGCTACTTCTTCCGCCAGTCACCATCCATCAGAAGCGTCTGCTTCAGGTTCGATTGATGCTTTTGTGATCGATTCTATTGATTCCAAGGGTTATCATCTGAAATTACCAGATGGATCTCTGGGGTTTATTCCATTGGATAAAGTCAAAGCTGAGGAGGTAACAGTCCATGAATAAATCAATGTCAGTATTAAGCCTAGTTACCTTTGCGGCAGCTTTTTTTGCTGTTTCAGGTATTTTTATCACCACCAAAAGTTATCCTCAGTTGATATTAGGCAGCGGACTTTATGCAATTTTAGTATTTTTAGGTTATCGAATGCTGCATCTTTACAACTCAGGCTGGTCAGTTCAGTCTGCTTCACATAATGCCAACTTGGCCAGTATTCCATCTGTTGTAACAGAACCTAAAACCGAATCACTGCCTGATGATGAGAAGAAAACTGAAGTGACTGTGACAGATATCGACAAGCGGGCTTTTCTGAAAATAGTCGGTGCCACTGGTTTGTCATTCTTTTTAATGTCTTTGTTTGGCCGGAAAGTAGAAGGAATGCTGCTGGGTAATATGGATAAAACTCAGGCTACAGATGATGTGATAAAAACCCAACAGCTTCCCCTGTCTCCGACTGAAGGATATACAATTGCTGAAATTGATGACGGACTGGTGGCTTATTATGGATTTATGGGCCAGAAAGGTGCCTGGTTTATTATCAGACAAGATTCAAATGATGGATCATTCCGCTACGCCAAGGGAGATACTGAATTTCCAGTTAGCTGGGAAGACCGGGCTAATCTGAAATATGATTACTATGCCAATGTTTTTATATAGCAGATTCGGATTATTCCCAATAAGAACGCTAGCTCAAGCCTTGTAAATTGATTTATCTCTGCAATATAATCTGGCATATGCTTTCAGTGGTCATCCCCTCTTACAAAGATCCTTTATTACATAAAACAATCGAGTCTCTTTTGCAAAATGCTGAAGGAGATATTGAGATTATAGCTGTACTTGATGGTTACTGGCCCAATCAGCTGGTAGTAAAAGATGATCGTGTCAGGGTCGTTCATCTGGGACGCAACCGTGGGATGAGAGAGGCCATCAATGCCGGAGTGGCAATTGCCAAAGGTGAGTTTCTAATGCGGACAGATGAGCATTGTGCTTTTGGTAAAGGATATGATGTTATTTTAACCTCTCAATTGGAACCAAATTGGATTGTGACACCCAGGCGTTATTATTTGGACCCCATCAAATGGGAAGTGATGGATACTCCGCCAGTTGATTTTATGAAACTGAAAATAGTTAATGTCTCTCCAGGTGTTCAGAAATTTTCTGGTATTGAATCTCCGGGAGATGATCAACAACCGATTCAGGAAACAATGGCCATGCAAGGCAGTTGCTGGGTAATGCGCCGAAGTTTTTGGGATCAGATCATTGGTGAGTTGCAGAATGAAGGTTATGGACCTCATTATCAGGATAGTCATGAAATGGTGTTTAAAGCTTGGCAAGCTGGTGGCAAACTAATGGTCAATAAAAATACCTGGCACGCCCATAAACACCGCGATTTCCCCCGAACACACAACAATGGCACTCGTGAGAACCCTTCCAATAACGAAGCCTGTTGGGCCTACTCTTTGAGCGTCTGGCGGGATTATTATGATAAAGAGATCAAACCCAAGTGGGGTATCTAGATGAAAAACTTACTGATTTATATCAGCCCGACCGGCTCTTTTGACAATCCTCGTACAGATTTAGCCAGTAATGATGTCCCCACTCTCGTCAAAGTCCAAATTGAAAATAGTCTAGAGCTAGGCTGGAAAAAAGAAGATATCATGCTTGTGACCAACTTTAAATATAAATATGGTGAAATTGAAGCTATTGTCTTAGAAGATGTTGAATTTTTTGACAGAAAACCTCAGGCTAGCAAGATCAATGCCATTATTAAAATGTTTGAACATGGCCTGATTGAGGAAAAAGATCTTTACTGGTTTCATGATTTTGATGCATTTCAGCTGGAGAAGATCTCAGAATCAGAAATCAATCTAAAAGATGACCAGATCGGACTGACAGATTATGGCGGAGGCAAATATTTTGGCGGAATTGATAGATGGAGTACTGGAGTGATATTTTTCAGATCAGGTGCTAAAGATATTTTTGATGGACTAAAAGAGATCTATTATCAGAAGAAAATCGATGAGGAAGAAGCTTTACATTTGCTTATTGATAAAGAATCAAACCTAAATAAACGAGTAATAAAAGTGAACAATACTTACAACTTTATAGGTTATAAATTAGAGGCTGTTTATAAGAAATCAATCCAGCCTATCAAGGTCGTACACTTCCATCCTCTAACTGGAAAAAGAAGACTTGGAGGAATTGGATCAGAAAGTGCTTTGCGATTTTTCAAAGGCGAAAATCCGCTTCAGACTCCCCTTTTGACTGATCGATTAATCCGAATTTTAAAGTATCACAGGATCGGATGATATGAAAAACCTACTTATTTTTGCAGGACCTGATAAAAAGTTTAACTCAGAGCATGAAAGACTGGCTAAAATCCAAATTGATAACAGTCTAGATCTAGGCTGGAGGAAAGAAGATATTTTGCTTTTTACTGATTTTGAATGGGAATATAGTGGGGTAAAATCGATTTTGCTCAAAGATGAGGTCTACTACCCTTTTGATTTGGCTGCCGGGAAGATCCCAGTGATCGTTTATTTATTTAAAAATGGTCTAATAGAACCAAACGAGCTTTACTGGTCACACGATTTTGATGCTTTTGAAAATAATAACATTGATGAATCTGAGCTTGGACTTGATGAGTATGATTTAGGACTGACTCACTATACATACAAACCTGAATGGCAATGCGGGAGTATATTTTTTAAAAACTCCGCTAAAGATATTTTGGAGCTGATTGATAAAACCACCAGAGAAAAACCACATCTGAGCCGGAATAATGAAAAAACTCTCACCTGGCTGATAAAACATCACCAAATCGACTCCAAAAGATACAAAAGAATGAATGTGACCTACAATATTATGAGCAAGTTTTTGCAAACTATTTACCCCTTAGCGAATAAGCCACTCAAAGTGCTGCATTTTTTACCTTCAAAAGTAAATGAATCAGGAGAAACAGCGCTTGAGATGTTTATGCATGGTAGAAACCGATTGAATATTCCACTGATGAGTGATAGATTAATCAAGCTATTTAAACAGCACGGATTTGTATGAATGACACCATTACACCACTTTGTGATATTGCCTATAAATACGGGACAGACAAATGTCCCCAGCTGAAGCATGCGTATACTCCCTTTTATTATCAGTTATTAAAAGACCGACAGAAAACTATTCAGAAAGTACTCGAGCTTGGGATTGGCCACTACAGAGGAATGGATAAAAATGAATGGACTTTTGACCCTGGACTAAATAGAAGATATCACCGAGGAGCATCTTTGTATATGTGGCGAGACTTTTTCCCTAAGGCTCAGATTTTTGGGGCTGACCGAGTAAAGGAAGCTATGTTTGAGGATGAGAGAATCAAAACTTTTTTGATAGATGAAAGAAAAGCAGAAGACCTAAAGCAGTTGATAGATAGTACGGGTTCTGATATCGAGCTAGTGATTGATGATGCTTCACACCGAGTTGATGACCAGATTTTTGCCGCCAAGACTCTACTTCCTTTGCTCAATGACAATGTGACATATATCATCGAAGATGTCTCTCATTCTCGAGTGATCAAAAAAGCTTTGGATGAAATTGGCGATTTTGAATACAATATTCCGGAAATCCCCCGGATGTGGCATGGCGGGATGCTAGTGGTAATTACGAAAAAGAGACATGATACCAAGTGATATTACTATTATCATGCTGACTGCCAGCCGAGTTCCGAAAAAATGGGCAGCTTTTCATAAACAAAAACTAATTGAAGCAGCTGATGGATCCCCGATTATTACGATCTCAAGGGAACCTTTAGATTGGGGTCAAAACATACTTGATACCCAGGGATACACTATTTCCAACATCTATTTTCAACTACTTCAGGGCGCCAAAGCAGCCACTACTGAATTTATTGCAGTTGCTGAAGATGACACTTTGTATCCGAAAGAACATTTTCAGTTTAGACCGCCTGAAGATAGTTTTGCCTACAATCAAAATCGGTTTGGGGTTTTTCGATGGAGTAAAACCCCCACCTACTTTTGGAAAGATCGGATGAGCAACTCGACTTTAATAGCTCCTCGAAAATTGGCAATCGAAGCACTTGAAGAAAGATTTGCTAAATATCCTCAAGGAACTCCGGGTGGGCTGACTGGCGAGCTTGGAAGATCAAATATAGAAGACAAATTGGGTGTCAAAAGACAAAAAGCGATCTGGTTTCAGACCGAAATATCAGTAGTCAGAGTTGATCATGAACTGGGAATTGACCGACTTTCCCAAAGCCACCGGAAAGGGATGGGTATTTTAAGAGCTTATGACATCCCCTACTGGGGCAAAGCTTCTGATATTGTTGAAAAATTTGTCTAGATATATATGCCAAAACAAAACATTTCCAGCTATACAGAAGAAGCAATTCAAGATCTGCGAGCTTTAAAGATTCCACGTCACCGCCGGCGCAGGATCTGGAAACCATTTATGGAAAAGTATAATTGCCAAGTTATTTGTGAAATAGGAGTTCAGGAAGGCAGGCATTTTAAACTGATGATTGAACACAATCCAAAAATTGCAGTCGCTATTGACCCCTGGTTTGATAACGGAACAGTTTCCCAAAACGGCTCAGGATATTCCCAAAAAGCTTTAGATGAGCAATATTTATATTTAAAAGATTTAGAAAAAGAGAAACCATTTATCCAAGTAGTCAGAGAATGTTCAGTTGATGCAGTTTCACACTATCCTGAAGAATACTTTGATTTTGTTTATATTGATGGTGATCATACTTACGAGGCTGTTTTAGCAGATATTAACCACTGGTATCCAAAGGTTAAAAAGAATGGATTTTTAGTTGGTGATGACTATATAAATGTGACAAAAACTAGAAATGGATTGAAATTTGGAGTTATCAAGGCTGTAAATGAATTTGCTAAGGTAAATAATTTAAAGCTATATGAGCTACCAGGCTTTAACTGGGTGATAGTCAAATAATTATGTTAAACACTAACTTACAACCTGCAAATTTTATGAGTTTTGAAAAAATTTATGAAATATCCTCCCCTTTTACTATGACGAGTCCCGAAAGGATGAAAAGGCTGCATCAAGAGGTAATTAAAATAAATCAGCAACATCTGGAAGGAGCTTTTGTTGAGTGCGGGGTCTTCAAAGGTGGAAGTGTCATGAATATGGCTCTCACACAGTTAAACTTTAATAAACTAGTCCATATCTATTTGTATGACACTTTTGAAGGGATGACCCCTCAAGGGGAATTTGATATCAATCACAAAGGCGTCTCAGCTGATCGGATCCTAAAAAATCCGAGTAAGCTCTGCATCTGCAGCTTGGAACAGGTCAAAAGTCATCTTAAACTGACAGGATATCCTCAAGAATTTTTGCATTTTCGTAAAGGCGATGTGGCTTATACATTGCAAGAAGATCCACCAAAAAAGATCTCATTACTCAGGCTGGATACTGACTGGTATGAGTCAACTAAAATAGAACTTGAAGTCCTTTATCCAAGACTGGTTAAAGGTGGAGTTTTGATACTGGATGATTATGGTTATTGGAAAGGAGCGAGAAAAGCAGCTGATGACTACTTTCATTCAATTGGTATAAATCCTGAGTTTGAGCCAATTGAAGCAGGTGTTAGTGCAGTAATCTCAATCAAAAAATGACTAAATTTATAATCAGAAACGATGATGTGGCTTTTGACAGCACTCTAGAGGAGATAAAACAGCTTTGTCAGATTGCTGATAAATATGGTTTTCAGCTGCTTCACGGAATAATCCCTATTGGTGAAGCCAGAAAAATCAGCTCTGCCAGGCTGAATAATGATCAGATCAGAGCTTTAAGTAACAGGTTGTTTAGCGAAAATAAAGCGGTTTTGGATTATTTAAAAAGCAGACAGGATTTGATCGGGATTCATGGCCTTTGGCATACTCACAAGCCATCTATAGAAGAAATTGAAGCAGCCAAACTACTTTTAGAAGGCTGGGGATTTAAACCAACTTACTTTATCCCCCCTTTTAATGATGGCAATTATCCGGATGAATTTTCCGGTCTGAAGCTCTCTAAGCTGTGGCGGAAAGAAAGATTGGAAGATTTTTTGGAGAAAGGAACACCAGAAGCTCCCATTATGTATCTTCACAGTTGGAGATTTGATAACAACTGGTACACCTTTGACAAACTGGATCAGGGTTTAAAAAGAATCAGTAGCACTTATGAATGATGCAACCATAATTTATTACACATCCAACAAAGAAGACCCTGAATTTGAAAAAAGAGTTCAGGAAAACCTGCTTAAAGTCAGCGGCGGTTTACCGATAATAAGTGTTTCTCAAAAGCCGATCGATCTGGGAACCAATATCTGTGTTGGTGATGTTGGAGTGTCTGGATTTAATATGTTCAGGCAAGTTCAGATTGCCTGCGAAGCTGCGAAAACTCCTTTTGTGATATCGGCTGAAGCAGATTGTCTCTATCCCCCTGACTATTTTGAATTTGTCCCCCCAAGGCTGGATGTGCCTTACAGAGATCAAAATCTATTCGTTATGCCCGATAAAAGAGATTTTTTCTTCTACAAAAAAGAAGGCGCAACTCACGCTCAGATTGTCGGGCGTGAGTTTTATCTTAAAATTCTCAATAAGCTTTTTGAAGGAGCCCCAAAGTGGAATATTGAGGAAAAAAATTTTCCAAAAGAACGACATCATAAAGCAGACGTTTTTGATCAAATTGAATATTGGAAAAGTCCGAATCCGGTCTTTCAGATCAAAACTCACAAAGGAATGCGTTACTATACCCATTCTGATCGGACCCCTATCACCGCCCTGCCCTATTGGGGTGAAGGGAAAAAAGTCAGAAGAACCTTTTTGTACGGCGTCAAAGAAGATCGATGATTAAATTAAATTTAGGATCAAAATACCGGAAACTACCTGGGTTTGACAATCTGGATAAGATGTTTGGCTGGTACTTTCAGGAGGGCTTGCCTCAATATGCAGACCAAAGCGTGGATGGGATTACTATTTCTCATGCTTTAATGTTTTTAAGTCCAAATGAACTGCGAACTTTTGCCAAGGAGATGAATCGAGTCTTAAAGTTTGGCGGTGTTGTCAGGATCACAGAAGATGATACTGAAAATCCACTTAGCACGATGTATAAAACAGGCAACATCAAATCCGGCCCCAGATGCTTGACTGGACCAAAAATGATGCGCTTGGTACTGGAAAGTACAGGCTTTAAAGTTTATGATGTGGGGAAAGATCAGACTTATTTTGTCGATAAGTCTCTGATCCAGGCTTACCGAGGCGGAGCCCCGGAACGTTTTTTTATGGAAGGTGTCAAACAAAAATCAGTTTTAATGCAGGCATTGGATATCAAAGGTAGTCCCTATGAGATACCAGACTGCTCGCGGGATGATTTACCCCAGCTGTTTGTTGATTTGGGTTTCAAAGTTGGGGCAGAAATTGGAGTCTATAAGGGAGAGTTTTCAGAAAAGTTTGCCAAAGCTGGTTTGAAGCTATTTGCAGTGGATCCCTGGCGGATTTACAAAGATTATGACAATCCAAGAGGTCAATCCAGACTGGATTTTCAATATGAACACACCAAAAGAGTCTTAGCTCCCTATCCGAAATGTGAGATTGTTCGAAAAACTTCGATGGAGGCAGCTGAAGATTTTGCAGATGAAAGTTTGGATTTTGTTTATATTGACGGTAATCATGAATTTAGGTATATTGCCGAAGACCTGTTTGAATGGACTAAAAAAGTTAAAAAAGGTGGAATTGTGGCTGGACATGATTACTTTTTCAACAAAACAGGCACTGGCGCTCAGATCTGGCATGTGGCTCATGTACTAAAAGCCTATATCGCCTCTTTTGGGATTCAAAACTGGTACCTGCTAGGAAGAAAAGAGACTGTCCCAGGAGAAAAAAGAGACAAATGGCGAAGTTGGATGTTCGTAAAAGAATAAGTCAAAAATCAAAAGTTAAAAGGCAAAAATACAAATAAAAAGTTAGAAGTTTTTTGGTAAGATTTCTATCATTAACTTTTGATTTTTGATTTGAATATTTGACTTTCGACCTTTGAATTTTGACTTTGTTGTAATTTACTTTTGATTTTTGATTTGAATTTTTGACCCTTGACCTTTGAATTTTGACTTTTAAATACTATGAAACTAATTGATGGAATAAAACAAATCGGAAAACCTTTTGAAATACCTGATAGCACTAGGAATGATTTGCCTCAGCTTTTGAAAGATTTAGGCTATAAAGAGGGAGCTGAGATTGGAGTTTACCGAGCTGATTACACTAAAAAGTTTTGTGAAGCTGGCCTAAAAATGTTTGCAATTGATCCCTGGAAGGGCTATATCGGAGCTGGCAGAAGTGAAAAAGTTCAGGAAATGCAGGACTACAACTATGAATGTGCTCAGAAGAATGTTGCCCAATATCCAGACTGCAAACTGATCCGAAAGAGCTCAATGGAGGCTTTAGAAGATTTTAGAAAAGAATCTTTAGATTTTGTTTATATCGATGGAGATCATCGTTTTCCTTTTATAGCTGAAGATATTTATTTTTGGTATGACAAAGTCAAAAAAGGTGGAGTTATTGCTGGAGATGATTATTTTTGTACCAGCCCTGAGGCTAATAATGTTCAGTGTCATGTCGAACCGGTAGTTGATGCATTTGTCGACACAAAACGGATTCCCAATTTTTTTGTCATCGGTCGGAAAGATAAAAAACCTAGTTGGGTGATTTTTAAGCCAAATGAATAATGACCAAGGGTATTATTTACTATACTGACAATCAACTTAGAGAACCTATTTTTTCGATTGTCCAAGAGTTGATATCTCTTTCTGGATTGCCCATTACCAGTGTTTCCCTACTTCCCCTAGACTTTGGAGACAACTTTGTTTTGTCACTCAAACCGGGTTATATCACTATGATCAAGCAAATTATCAAAGCTTTAGAGCAGTCCAAAGCAGATCTAGTATATTTTTGTGAACATGATGTTTTATATCCCCCATCCCATTTTGATTTTACTCCCAAAAAAGACAATATTTTTTATTACAATGACCATGTTTGGCGATGGAAATATCCTGATGACTATCTGATCTCATATGAACGTTTAATCTCATTGTCCGGACTCTCGGTCAATCGTAAATATGCTCTGGAGCATTATAAAAAAAGGTTGCAAAAAATCCAGCAGTTAGAGCTAGAAACTGAAGGAAAAAGAGAACCCACTTGGGCTAGAAAATGGGGTTATGAGCCTGGAACCAAAAAAATCAAACGTGGTGGATTTTCAGATGATGATTTTGAAACCTGGACTTCTAAAGAGCCGCTGATTGATATCCGGCATGGCAAAACTTTTTCTTCAACCAAGGTAACTTTAGACAGTTTTATCCATCAACCGGAAAACTGGACAGAACTCACCCTTGACAAAATACCCTTCTGGGATTTAAAAGGAGTAATAAAAGAAGTCAAAGGTTAAAGGTCAAAGGTCAAAAATGCAAGTTAAAAATTAAAAGTTTGGGGAAGAAATCACAACAAGAACTTTTTACTTTTTATTTGTACCTTTGATTTTTAACCTTTGACTTTTGATTTTTTTAAGTATGGAAAACAAAGATTACCTAAGAAATAGAGCATACAAATTTAGTTTGGCTTTAATTAACTTGATAGATACTTTACCAAATAAACGAGTCTGTTGGGTGATTGGTGATCAACTACTCAGATCAGGTATGTCTATTGGTGCTAATTTAATCGAAGGTAAGGCTGCTAGTTCTAGACTGGAGTATAAGAAATTTTTTGAAATTGCGTTAAAATCGGCCAATGAAACCAAATATTGGCTCCATCTTTTGAAAGATTCTCAATTTGGAGATAACGCAGACATTGAAAAACTTTTGTCAGAAGCCACGGAGATCTCAAATATGATAGCATCAGGTGTTATTAAGCTAAAAAGCAGGCTATAATAAAAACTTAAAGGTTAGAAGGCAAAGGTCAAAAATACAAATCAAAAATCAAAAGTTTGGGGTAGAAATCACAACAAGAACTTTTTACTTTTTATTTGTACCTTTGACTTTTAACTTTTGACTTTTGATTTTTATATATTATGAAAGCTAAAGATTTATCAATTTTAATTCCGGCTCGCAATGAGATGTTTTTGACTCAGACAATAGAGGATATTTTGTCTAAAATCGAAGCTGATACTGAGATTATTGCTGTTTTGGATGGGCAATGGGCAGATCCCCCAATCCCACAAAACGACCGGGTAAATGTGATCTATGTTCCCAAAAGTATTGGTCAGAGAGCTGCAACCAATCTGGCTTGTCGTCTTTCTAAAGCTAAATATGTCATGAAATGTGACGCCCACTGCTCTTTTGACCAAGGATTTGACCGGAAAATGATCGAAGCTTTCCAAAAAGTTGGCGACAATGTCACTATGGTGCCTATCATGCGCAACTTGTGGGCCTTTGACTGGAAATGTTATCACTGCGGTTGGAAAAAATATCAAGGCCCAACTCCTGTAAAATGTGACCAATGCGGAAAAGACGATCGTTTAAAAAGAAAAATAGTCTGGGTGGCCAAACACAATCCACAAAGTACTTCTTATTGTTTTGATGCTACACCCCATTTTCAGTATTTTGAAGATTGGAAACACCGACCTGCCTATCAGGAAGATAAAAAAAATATCGGACTGACAGAAACAATGTCTCTTCAAGGCTCGTGCTGGATGCTGACTCGGGAGAAATACTGGGATTTAAATATTAGCGATGAAAGATTTGGTAGCTGGGGATCTCAAGGTATTGAGGTAGCTGCCAAAACTTGGCTGTCAGGCGGACGGGTGCTGGTCAATCACCAGACTTGGTATGCTCATATGTTCCGAACTCAAGGTGGTGATTTTGGCTTCCCTTATCCTATTTCAGGTAGGGATCAGGAGAAAGCCAAGTCGTTTGCCAGAGAGCTATTTTTTAATAATAAGTGGGATAAACAAATCTATCCTTTAAGCTGGCTGGTAGAAAAGTTTTGGCCTGTCAGAGGCTGGACAGAAGAGGATCTAGCTCATCTAAAGCAAAATAACTTCAACTTTCATGGCTTAAATGCTTCTAACACCGCCGAAGCCGAGCCCGCGGAGGAAGATATGGCTCCTGTCGAACTGAATACAAAAATTGTTCAAGATTCAAGTATCCACTCTCCTCTGACGGCCCAACAGATAGACAACAGTCTGGCGATCAGCCATCAATCTGAAAAAACTGAGCTGAGTATTTCCGAAGCGCCTGCTCTTACTGAGACAGTCGATATTGTCAAAGAGGAAGTGGCTACTCCAGCTCGTAAGCGTGGTCGGCCAAGAAAAGAATTCAAAGGGGTCACAATCATTGGCTATGGCTGGGTTGGTAAATCTGTTCACAAACTTTTTCCTGATGCCTATGTCTATGATCCACCCAAGATTGGTCACAAAAGTCGGGCCAAAGAAGGTGATGTGGCATTTATCTGTGTGCCTACTCCCGCTATTGGTGAAGGTAAGCTCGATATTAGCATCGTTGAAGAGTGTGTAGCCTGGTGTGAGAGCTCGCTGATAGTCATCCGATCAACAGTCAATCCAGGAACTGCTGATTATTTGGCACAGAAGTATCAAAAAAATATTGTTATTCAGCCTGAATATCTTGGTGAAACAGCCCAACACCCTCTTTTTGACGAAAAAAATATCCCTTTTTTGATACTTGGTGGTAGTCCAAAAGACCGCCGGGTTTTGATCGACCTTTATGCTTCGGTTTACAATGCTAATATCAAAATCAGGCAGGTCACATCATATGAAGCTGAAGTGATCAAACTTACTGAAAATAGAGCGATTGCTTTTAAAGTTGCCCAGTGCCAAGAACTTTATGACGTCTGTGAGAAAGCTGGGATCGACTATTACACTATCAGAGACGCAGTTTATGGCGATGATCCCCGTTTCAATCTCTGGTGGACACTGGTATTTCCCAAAAAGCGCGGATTTAACTCCAAATGTATTCCCAAAGATATCTATGCTTGGTGTGCCTGGGCTGAGAGTCTCGGGTATGACCCCAAAATCACTCGAAATATTCTCGAAGTAAATAAGAAATATCTAGAGGAAGGCTAATGAATTTCTTTTCTTCGAATAAAGATTGGATCAATCCTGAAAAATGATTGCAAAATTGGCCATTTTAGTATTTAATAAACATATACTAGACTTTTTTTATGTTTGATATTTTAAAAAACATCGGTCCATCTGAACTCATTATTATTTTACTTATCTTAGTAGTAATCTTTGGTACCAAAAATATCTCTGATCTAGCCAAAAGAGGCGGAGAGACTTACAAAGAGGTCAAGAAGATCAAAAAAGAGATTATAGAAGTGACTGAAGGTGACAATAATAATAACAATAGCTAGTCTATCAGCTACTGAATCAACTCTGGAAAAATCTAGCTAACCCTTTATAATGATCAATGTATGGCTTTTGACGCACACAAAAATTTTGCCTATTCAACCCTAGCTAATTCCCCCGGCACAGGCGGAACTTCCATAGACGTCCAAACAGGCGATGGGGCTCTTTTCCCCACTCCTCCATTTAATGCCACAGTCTGGCCTGCCGGAGAGCAGCCCTCTATCACGAATGCAGAGATCGTCCGAGTTGACAGTATATCTACTGATACTTTCACAGTTACTAGAAATACCTCAACAGAGACTGTCACTGGCATCAATAGAAACATGACTGCAGGAGACCAGATAGCAGCTACTATTACAGCCAAGACTCTAACAGACATTGAAGCCAACTATGGCAACAGCTGGGCACCCTTTTTAATGCAGACTGGTACTGGTGTTCAGTCTCTTGCCTCATCCAACCAGACCAACAACTCCCGTACCGGCTCGCTGCTATTTTTTCCGATGACCCTTCAGGCTCCGGTGAAATTTAATCAGTTGTTGCTTGGCGACCAACTATCATATGTAACCAGTAATCAGGGTGCCACAATGCAGGCAACATACGTCTCAAAGTTTGGCATCTATTACCGGGCAAATGCCACTCTATATAGCCTGATTTCTTCAAATTCATTTTCCATAGGCATCACAGACCAGAGTGTGAGCCTGAGTATGAATTTTCCGACCACCACGCATACCACAGGCTACGGCTATGGCAGCTTAGGCGGCACTGGACTCACTGCAACTGCTCAACGGGCCTCTTTTCTAGATGGGACTCGAGCAGTCGGACTGCAATTTGGCGGCGAAGTTTCCCTGAGCGGTGCTCGATATTGGGTCGGCTTGCTGCACTATAAATATAGTACCAGTGGATTATCTACACATGGATTTAGTAATGTCGGAGTGGTAGGCCAGGTTATAAATCCCTGGAATATGCCTGGTTCTGTTAGCGGTCCTCCTCAGATCGGCCGGGCTCCTGCTGAGTTTGCTAACTTGGCATTCACAGATACTGCCTGGTATGGCCGTCATATCATTGGCTTCATAACCAATACCGCCCGCAATGATTACGCCGGAACGGCTCTCCCGCCGAGAGTTTCTTTGAACGAATTTGCAGCAGCTACAAATAGCATTTTACCAAATGTTACTTTGGTTTCAACATAGAAAAGGAGAAAAAATAGTAACAAGTCGCAAGAATCTAGAGTCAAGGAAAAATACCCTTGAATATCCCCTAGACTCTTGACTCTTGTCACTAGTTACTAACAACATGGCTGACGCACACAAAAATTTTGCTTATTCTACAGTAGCTACAGCACCCGTACCTTCCAGGTACGGTACTTCTCTGGTGGTGGCAAGCGGAGAAGGAGCCCGCTTTCCTGATCCCCCTTTTAATGCTACAGTCTGGCCGGCTGGCACTCAGCCTACCAGTACCAATGCGGAGATTGTCAGAGTCACCGCTGTCTCAACCGATACTTTTACGATTGAACGGGCCCAAACCGATAGCTATTCTAGAAATATTTTGGTGGGTGACCAGATCAGTGCGGCTCTGACAGCCAAGGTGATGACAGATGCTGAAAATGTGGCCCAGACTTGGTCACCTTTTGTGCTAGCCTCAGCCACTGCCGCTGGTGCTTTTCAGACTCTATATTCCAACTATACCAATCAGACTGGGACCGGTTCTCTGGTGGTATTTCCAGTTACAGTCCAGAAAAATGCCGAGTTTAATATGATCTTTATGGTCAATTCATTGTCTTTTGTGACATCCAATCAAACCAATACCATCAGGGCTACACACGTTTCAAAATTTGGTTTT
Organism: uncultured Gammaproteobacteria bacterium; assembly: GCA_964446685.1. GTDB lineage: Bacteria > Patescibacteriota > Microgenomatia > Daviesbacterales > UBA10151 > CAZWRN01. Next base: position 25,285 of record CAYUPO010000003.1, read on the forward strand.
TATAGTCTAAACGGTAATACCCTCAGTATGATGGCAAGTGGCTCTTTTTCTTTGGCATTCACCAACCAAAGCGTCAGTATGACCTTTCTCCATCCCAATACCACACATACCACAGGTTATGGTTATGACAATTTGACTATTACTGGGACAGCTGAAATATCATCATTTATCTCAGGAACCAGAGGAGTTGCTATGCAGTTTGGCAAAAATTTTCATATCGATAATGGCCAATATTGGATTGCACTTTTGAATTTGAGAAGTACCGCCGGCTCCTCTACTTTTGGTTTTAGTAATGTTGGTGTGGCCGGACAAATCATGAATCCGGTCAATATGCCAGGATCAGTCAGCGGATACAATCCTCTTGGATATGCAGCTTCTGCCTGGACTGCTTCCAACTCCAATTCCACTCGCTGGTGGGGCAGACATATCGGTGGTGTGATGTCTGCAACATCTATCACCAATCATGCCGGTACAGCAATCCCTCCCGCCATTACTTTAAGTGCAATTGGCGGTGTCGCCGCAAGTTATACTCTTTCTGTCTTACCATCTGTGACATTTGTTTCAACATAAAAAAGGAGATACTAGTCGCAAGTGACTAGAGTCTAGGAAAAAACATTCTTGACTCTAGACTCTAGCAACTAGTCACTAAAAAATGGCAGACGATCATAAAAATTTTTCATACTCAACTATTGTCACAGCCCCTAGCCCGGCTGCCTCCGGGACGTCTCTGACTGTTGTGATGGAGCAGGCCCGATTGTTTCCTGACGTGCCTTTTAATGCCACAGTCTGGCCAACTGGCACCCAACCTCTTAGTACAAATGCGGAAATTATCAGGGTGACAGACAGAACCGACAACGTCTTTACCATCGAGCGTGCTCAGGAAGGGACTAGTGCCCGGACTATACTGGTCGGAGACCAGATCGCTGCTACTCTGACTGTCAAATCCCTCACTGATGCTGAAGCTAGTATGGTCACCTATGCGCCCTACATCTTACAATCCGGAGCTGCTAGTGTACTTCAAACTCTCGCTTCAGCTAGTGGCCAAAGCGCCACTGCTTCTATGTATGTCTTCCCGATCACTATTCCGGAAAGACTTCAATTTAATCAGCTGTTTATTGGCAACTCTCTGACCATTGTTACTAGCGCTAACACCGCCAGCAACTCTTACTACTCGCTATTTGGGCTTTACAGTATGAATGCCAATACTCTCAGTCTGATCTCCAGTAACTCTTTTAGTATTGGCGAGACGCTGAGAAGTGTTAGTGCGACTTGGAACTATCCAACAACGACTGCAACTTCAGGTTATGGATACGGTAACTTTCCGGCTGGCAATCTCACAGCTACAGCTCAAAGAGCCTCTTATGTCACAGGAAGCCGTATTATCGGTTTACAGTTTGGAGATAATATGACCATCACTGGTGGAGTCTACTGGCTCGGGCTATTGTCTCTTCGGAGCACTGGCAGCAATAGCCAGCACGGCATCAGCCATGCAGGAATAATAGGCCATGCTATTCAACCCCCCAATCTCGTTGGTACAGTAAGCGGATTGAATCCTATGGGAATCGCAGCTACTAACTGGTCTTTGAGTAATTCTCATGTAACTGGCTGGTGGGGCAGGCACATTGTAGGGTTTGTGACTGCTACTTCGATCACCAATCAGGCAGGCACAGCAATTCCCTCTGCTATAACATTAAGTGCCTTAGGGGGGATTGCCGCAGCTTCTACGGCGACTGTATTACCGGCTGTAACTTTTGTATCTACCTAATTAAAAATTGTATGCTATAATCCCCTAGATTTATGACTAAACCTCAAATAATAATCCAAGATATTAAGGACTACACAGGCAAACACAACCTTAATTTAGATACCTCTATCAACAGAATTGAAAAAGCTAAATCTTACCGCGATCTTTCAACTATCTGTATTATCCCAACTCGAGGGATGGTACATGCCAAAGTCATTCAAAACTGGTGGGGGCTATTTACACCTATGAACCAGAAATTTATCCGAATGTTTGCCATCGGTATGGAGGTTGGAGCAGCCTACTGCAATATGATTGAAGCCATTCTAGCTGATCCAAATCTTTCAAAATGGAAATACATCCTGACTCTGGAAGAAGACAATATGCCTCCACCTGATGGATTATTAAAACTTTTGGAAAACATGGATAAATACGACGCCATTGGCGGACTCTATTGGACTAAAGGTGAACTTGGACAACCAATGATTTATGGAAATCCACATGAGATGCCTTTGACTTTTGTGCCTCAGCTACCAATTCCTGAAACAGTCCAGGACTGCAACGGTCTGGGGATGGGTTTTACTTTATTTAAGCTTGATATTTTTAAAGATCCTCGGGTGCCAAAACCTTGGTTTAAGACTCTTCAGGAATATCAGCCTGGTCAGGGAGCCCGCGGTTATACTCAGGATCTTTACTTTTTTGAAAATATCCATAAACTAGGCTATAAAGTAGCCTGTGACACTAGAGTTAAAGTTGGGCATTATGATGCAGACAACGACATAGTTTGGTGAGTTGTCATCAGGCTACAATGTGTTAGAATCCTTTTATGAAAAAAACTAAAACAGAAGACAAAAATCCAAATATCATCCGATTTAAAGTCGGCAGTAAAAAGTTTGAGCTTTTACACCCTTTCCGGCTGGATGTGGCCTGCGGCTCCAATAAAGCTCCTGGTTTTTTTGGAGTTGATATCGGAGGAAAAGACACAGATGTGGTTTGGGATCTAGAGAAATTCCCTTGGCCTTTTCCGGACAATAGTGTTGATGAGATAGTCTGTAACCACTATATTGAACACACAAAAGACCTGATCGCTTTTATGAATGAATTGCATCGGATCATGGTTCCAGGTGGAACCGCTCTAATCCGAGCACCCTACTACAACTCAATGCGGGCTTGGCAAGATCCAACTCATACACGCGCCATCAGTGAAGCAACTTTTCTTTATTACAATAAAGATTGGAGAGAAGCAAATAAGTTGGATCACTACCCGATAAAATGTGACTTCGATTATTCTTATGGCTACGACTTCACTCCTGATTGGGCTATGAGAAGCGAAGAGTCCAAAGCTTTTGCTGTCAGACATTATACCAATGTAGTTATGGATATTCAGGCAGTTCTGACTAAAAAGTAGCTATTTATATAATCTACCCCAAATCTGAAATATGTGTTATCTTCTACTCGCTTTACTGATTCTGGCATTCGCCAGTTAGCTACATCCTGTGCTTACGCACTTGAGGGTAAATTACTTGAAGAATAGATCGCCAAAAGTTCAGTTGAATGCTAGACTTGACTATAGAATATGAGCGGAGCTAACAATTTTGGCGGCGGATATCCCGGACAAGACAATTCCCAAGGAGGGAGCATTCCAACACCCCCCGAAAGTGATGCCAGTGGTGTAGGAACTGAATATTTTGGCCAGATATATCCAGGTGAAAATCATCCTGCCACAGTAATGCCGTCTGCCAGTGCTTCTACTTCTCCTTCTATATCGCCAAGTGCCAGTATTTCACCTTCTACACCTCCAGTTTGGTCATTTATAAATACAGAGACAAATGCAGTTTTTACGACATCATTCGTGATTAATAAACCGGTTGGTGTAGTAGAAGGAACTTTGTTGGTCGCCTTAATTTATGGCAGATGGGACAGCGCTCCTTCAGCACCTGTTGGATGGACTAGCGGAGCCGATTCTGGTAATTCCGGACACGCCCGTCTTTTCACATTTTATAAAATTGCCGGAGCTTCTGAACCTAGTAGCTATACCTTTACTTCAATACTCAATATTGGAGGGGGAATTCTAGCCTATTCAGGAATTAGTAATTCAGCTCCCTATAATGGTAGCCTCGGCTCCTTTGGAACCTCTAGTACCGCTGTTTGTCCTGACTTATCGGCCGGAGCTTCAGGTGATCTAGAAATTCGTTTTGTTGGCAACTGGGATACAGCCACAATAAACAATCCAGCGGCTCCACCTGATACACGTTTTAACTTCGGTCCAGGGGTATCAGATCAATTATGGGCGGGAGATGATTCTCAAGCATCTACATCAACAGGTTCTCAAAATATAGATTTAGGTAGCTCAGTTAGTTGGGCATCGATGACACTAAGTTTTAAAGCTGCTGGATCGAGCGTTTCTCCATCGGTATCTGTTTCTCCAAGTATTTCTGTTTCACCATCGGTATCTGTTTCCCCCTCACTGTCACTCAGCCCTTCGATCTCTCCTTCAACATCGGTATCACCTTCGCTTTCACCGTCTGTATCAGTCAGTCCTTCGGTATCACTTTCACCATCTGTTAGCCCTTCAGTCAGTCTAAGTCCAAGTGCGGCACCGGGTGTAACTTTTGTTCAAAGTGCTACTACAAACAGTTATGGCGGAGTTAATACGCATGTAACAGGGACTCTGGCCAGTTCGGTTACCGATGGCAATTTATTAATAATTGTGATGAAACTGGCAAACGGTACCGGGCGCACAATTAGCTGGCCTTCAGGATTCACTCAAGTCGCCTACTTCGATGATTCAGCAAACGACGGTGACGAGATTTTTATTGCGATCAAAATTGCCGGATCCAGTGAGCCAACTTCTCAAACAATAACTTGGTCTGGAAGTGATTCTTTTTCAGAAAACTCACTGATTATGGAGATATCCGGAGCGGATACAACAACTCCGATGGATGTCTCCCCTTTCATAGAATACAAAGGTTTTACGAACTCCTATACCACCACAGGTATGACAACAGTTACTGATGGGGCTTTGCATATCATAGGTTATGAAAATCGCTTTGGTACAACTACAACACCTCCAGCTGGTTATGATGAATATGCCGATAGTAATGAACATTGGGCAGCTGGAAAAATCTTTAATACAGCTGGAGCAACTGGGACTGAGTCAATTTCGTGTTCTTTTGGATATGTATTGGCCTATGAAATAGCTGTTAGGCCAATGGCTGGACCTTCTTTGAGTCCAAGTGCTTCACCATCAGTCTCACCTTCGGTATCCATTTCACCTTCAGTATCCATTAGTCCTTCTGCTTCTTTAAGTCCATCTGTCTCTCCGAGTGTGTCACTATCTCCTTCGGTCAGCCCAAGTGTGTCTCTTAGTCCATCTGTTTCACCTTCCGTCTCTTTGAGCCCATCAGTGTCACCGTCAGTTTCAATCAGTCCAAGTGTTAGTTTAAGTCCATCAGTTTCCCCAAGTGTTTCTCTCAGCCCATCTGTTTCTCCTTCAGTCTCGGTTTCACCGAGTGTTTCTCTCTCACCGTCAGTATCGCCTTCTGTTTCACTTAGCCCTTCAGTATCACCATCTGTTTCTGTATCGCCAAGTGTTAGTGAGAGTCCGTCTGTATCTCCTTCAGTCAGCCTTTCTCCTTCTGTTTCTCCAAGTGTGTCAGTTTCACCTTCTGTTTCTTTAAGCCCGAGTGTTTCACCTTCAGTGTCTTTGAGTCCATCAATTTCTCCCTCAGTTTCAGTTAGTCCTTCTGTGTCCCTTTCACCTTCTATCAGCCCTTCCGTAAGTTTGTCACCTTCTGTATCTCCTTCAGTCTCTGTCAGCCCATCTGTATCAGAATCCCCTTCGGTGAGTCCTTCTGTTAGTTTATCTCCTTCTGTTTCACCCTCTGTTTCAGTTAGTCCATCAGTTAGTTTGTCGCCTTCTGTATCTCCTTCTGTTTCACTTAGTCCGAGTGTCTCACCTTCTGTATCGGTTTCGCCAAGTGTTTCTCTTTCTCCATCTGTTAGTCCATCAGTTTCGCTAAGTCCATCTGTTTCACCTAGTGTGTCTGTGAGTCCATCGGTTTCTGAATCTCCCTCGGTCAGTCCTTCTGTAAGTCTTTCACCCTCGGTCTCGCCCTCTGTTTCAGTTAGCCCATCAGTTTCGGAATCACCATCTGTATCTCCTTCTGTATCTTTGAGCCCAAGTATTTCACCTTCTGTCTCTGTGTCACCAAGTGTTTCTCTATCTCCATCAGTCTCTCCATCTGTCTCACTCAGTCCTTCTGTATCACCTAGTGTCTCTGTATCACCTTCAGTTTCGGTTAGTCCTTCTGTTTCTGAATCTCCTTCAGTTTCGCCTTCTGTTTCTTTAAGCCCGTCAGTCTCTCCATCAATTTCAGTCAGTCCTAGTGTTAGTTTGAGTCCTTCTGTTTCTCCAAGTGTGTCACTAAGCCCTTCGGTTTCTCCATCTGTTTCAGTCAGCCCGTCGGTTTCCCTAAGTCCATCAATTTCCCCTTCTGTATCTTTGAGTCCAAGTATTTCACCCTCATCTTCAGTCTCGCCATCTGTTTCTCTATCGCCTAGTGTTTCGCCATCTGTCTCTTTAAGTCCCTCAGTGTCACCAAGTGTTTCGGTATCACCGTCTGTTTCACTTAGTCCTTCGGTGTCTCCATCTGTCAGTTTGTCACCTTCAGTATCTCCTTCAGTTTCTGTTAGTCCATCTGTTTCTGAATCTCCTTCAGTTTCGCCTTCTGTTTCTGAATCTCCTTCGGTTTCACCTAGTGTTTCAGTTAGTCCGTCAGCATCAGCTTCACCTTCTGTCAGTCCGTCTATATCCTTAAGTCCATCAGTCTCACCTAGTGTTTCTGTTAGTCCTTCAGTTTCTACATCACCTTCAGTCTCACCTTCAGCATCTCTAAGTGGTAGCACCTCCCCGTCAACATCAATCTCTCCTTCTGTGTCTCTGTCACCATCTGTATCTCCTTCTGTATCACTAAGCCCATCTGTCTCGCCAAGCGTCTCTGTTTCTCCTTCAGTTTCCGAGTCACCATCAGTCAGTCCATCAGTCAGTTTGTCTCCTTCAACTAGTCCATCTGTCTCTCTTAGTCCTTCAACTTCACCGAGTGTGTCATTAAGCCCATCAGTGTCTCCAAGTGTGTCAGTATCACCATCGGTGTCAGCTTCACCTTCTGTCAGCCCTTCTGTCTCACTCAGCCCATCTGTTTCACCTTCTGTATCAATTAGTCCGTCTGTTAGTTTGTCACCATCTGTCTCTCCATCGACTTCACTTTCACCAAGTGTTTCACCCTCTGTTTCTGTCAGTCCATCTGTTTCAGATTCACCTTCAATAAGCCCATCAGCCAGCCAATCACCTTCAGCATCACCATCTGTTTCTGTTTCTCCAAGTGCGAGTCAGAGTCCTTCAGTTTCGCCAAGTATCTCTGTTTCTCCGTCAACATCACCAAGTAGTTCGGTTTCTCCATCGGTCTCACTGTCTCCATCTGTTTCACCAAGTGTTTCACTCAGCCCATCAATGTCACCTTCTGTATCTGTCAGTCCTTCTGTTTCTGCCTCACCTTCAATAAGTCCATCAGCCAGCCAATCACCTTCAGCATCACCATCTGTTTCTGTTTCTCCAAGTGCGAGTCAGAGTCCTTCAGCGTCTCCATCTGTTTCACTCAGTCCAAGTATCTCACCCTCAGTTTCTGTTAGTCCTTCTGTCTCTATTTCTCCGTCTATTTCGCCAAGTAGTAGTACAAGCTCATCAATATCACCCTCAATATCTGTTTCGCCCAGTGTAAGTGCCAGTCCATCTCTCAGCCCTTCTGTCAGTTTGTCTCCATCTACATCACCCTCTTTATCTGTCTCACCTTCTGGATCAGCCAGTCCATCAACTTCACCGTCTGTGTCCGCTAGCCCGTCTTTGTCTCCTAGTGCATCTCTATCACCTTCAACAAGCCCTTCAGTTTCAGCATCTCCAAGTCTGTCACCTTCTGTGTCTGTTTCTCCAAGTATCAGTCAGAGTCCTTCAGCTTCGCCATCCGTTTCACTATCACCAAGTATCAGCCCAAGTGTCAGTGTCAGTCCTTCTGTCAGCTTGTCAGCTTCTGCATCACCAAGTGGTTCTGCGTCTCCATCAGTTTCACCTTCAGTTTCAGCATCTCCAAGTGTTTCAGTTAGTCCATCTGTTTCACCATCAGTTTCACTAAGTCCAAGCACCTCGCCAAGTACATCAGTCTCACCAAGTGTAAGTCTGAGTCCTTCGGCTTCGCCTTCCACCTCCTTATCTCCAAGCACCAGCCCAAGCACCAGTGTCAGTCCTTCTGTATCACAGAGTCCGAGTACATCACCTTCGGTTTCTCTGTCTCCATCTACATCACCCTCAGTTAGTGTTTCACCTAGTCAGTCGGCATCACCATCTGTATCACCATCAATCAGTATTTCTGCTTCCAGCTCACCCAGTGTTTCGGTCAGCCCTTCTGCTTCAGCTTCACCTTCAGCATCACCTTCCACTTCATCCAGTCCAAGTGTTTCACCATCAGTTTCAGCCAGTCCATCTATATCAGCCTCTCCTTCAAGTTCGCCTAGTACCAGTCAGTCACCTTCTACCTCCCCCAGTACCAGTATTTCTCCTTCAGTCTCACCTTCAGTTAGTCAGTCTCCTTCGGCTTCACCATCTGTATCACCTTCTCTCAGCTTAAGTGAATCAGCCTCAGAGTCGCCCAGTGCCTCTCCAAGTTTTTCACCTTCTCCATCAGAAAGTATCAGTCCCTCTGTCAGCCCATCAACTTTAGTCAGCGAATCACAATCGGTTTCCCCTTCAACATCAGATTCATCCGCCTCACCTTCAAGCGCCAGTGCTTCATCAACTGATTCAACAGACAGTCAGAAAGTTTCATCAAGCCTGTCTCTGTCACCTTCCATGCCATCTGATTTTGTTCCATTCAGCTTAGTTACAGCTCCAGAGGTCTGGGAAGACCAGCCACCTGTCTTTAAAAGGAATTCACTGGTAGTAATGGGGAATAGTCTTGGTGGAGCCAATAATTCATATCAGAGAATTCCTGAATGGAATATCTCCGGCAGGCCGTCAGACCCTCGTATTGGAACACTTGGATTTAATAACCAGATGAGCTGTTTAGAATATTGGGATGGTACTAGATGGCTGCGTCTGCCGATGAAAAAGATCGAAACTAATTAACTTGCTTAGATCCAAGAGGTAAGATAAACTAACTCTGTAAATGGCTAAGAATTCACCCCTTTTAATTAATATTGGTCAGGGCATGTCAATCATGGCTGGGTTGCCAACTATCAGCTACTGGGATGAGCAGCAACGGCCAAAAAATCCTAAGTCAGGAACGATTGGATTTAATACCAATACAAATAGCTTAGAGTATTGGAATGGGACAGACTGGCTGTCAGCCCAGCTTAGTTAGCTTTATTTTGGGTATTGTGTTTTTAGATTAAGGGTTCTATATTTAATAAAGAGATGCTAAATTTTATCAAAAACATTGGACCAACTGAATTAGCAGTCATCGCTTTAGTCTTAGTTATCTTCTTTGGTGGCAAAGCTATCTCCCGCTTAGCCCGAACTGGCGGAGAAACAGTCAAAGAACTCAAAAATGTCAAAAAAGAGTTTACCAGAGCCATGGAAGATGATGGCCATAAATCTTAAAAACTATGCTTCAATCTATCGGAATTACTGAATGGTTAATAATCGGTTTAATAGTCCTTCTTCTTTTCGGAGGAAAAAAGATTCCAGAGCTTTTCAAAGGATTGGGTGAGGCAGTCAGAGAATTCAAAAAAGCCAGCCGCAGTGATTCCAAACAAAGTTAAACTGATTTTATTTTCATAATGTGGACAATTTCGTATCTTCTGAATCTGCTGAGTTAAGTGCCGCTCTTAAAAAATATTACCCCTTCATTTCTGAATTAAGAAAAAGAATTATCTATACTGTTGGTGTTTTTTTGCTGGCTACTATCACCGGTTTTGTGTTTTATGAACAAATAATTAAATATTTAATCGATATTTTGAGCCTAAGAGGGGTTAATGTGGTTTTTACTTCACCTTTTCAGTTTATTAATTTGTCGATCAGCTGCGGATTGGCAACCGGGCTAGTAACTGTCTTCCCTTTGATAATATTCCAGCTACTTTCATTTTTAAGACCAGCTTTAAAAAGGAAAGAATTTCAGACTGTAGCGAGCTTTATACCATTAGCTATTGTCTTATTTGTGGCTGGATTTTCATTTGGAATTCTGATTATGAGATGGCAGATTCAGATTTTTTTAAGCCGCGCCTCCTCACTTGAAATAGGAAATATTCTAGATATCAGCAGCATTTTAAGCACGGTTTTACTGACCTCTGTTATTATGGGGATTGGTTTTCAGTTTCCAATAGTACTTTATTTATTGATGAAGCTAGGAGTTCTTCAGCCTTCTCACCTGCATAAATGGCGTAAATGGGTTTATCTGGGATCATTTATTTTTGCAATTATGCTGCCGCTTGACTCAGTTATTGCCGATTTATTGCTGACACTGCCAATGATATTTTTGTTTGAACTGACCTTGATATTATTCTTTATTTTTAGCCGTAAGACCCCTAAAATAGCCAAAACCTAAATAATTGAATACTTTTTGTGTTCATATTTAATTAATTAACTTACTGTGAATATTTATTTGCCCTTTTGTTTATGTTTAGAAGTGTTTAAATTATTTGAGTCCGAGGATGACTTCGACATCGGCTTTGTCGTTTGACTTTAATGTTGTCTCACTGATTGGGCTAAACTCTGCACCAAGGTCTTTAGTCACTGTCTCAACTAAAGCTGTGGACTGGCTTCCCTCTTTTACTCTGATGATTGTTTGTTCAAAGGCTGAATTGGTGGCATTACCTGAGCGGTCTGTTTTAAACCCAGCGTCTTTTAATTTAGTTAATATAGTCCCTGCAAGGCCGGTTTTACTGGTTCCGTTTAAGACTCTGACCGTAAAGGCAGACCTGTCCGAAATAGTTGGTACTGGGGTTGGTGTCGGGGTTGCAACCGGAGTTGGGGTTGATATCTCAGGTGATGGAGTTGGTTTAGCTGGCTCATTAAACTGATATTTCAAAAAATAAACTGTTGCACCGATCACCCCTGCTCCAATCAGTAATAAAATTAATAAATGCCAGAGGCTGGCTTTCTTGCGTGGAAGGGGTTGATTGCGCCGATCAAAATAGTTCTCTTCCTGGACCGGAGGACGGCGGAATTCCCGCTGCGGTGTGTCAAATTCAACATCATCTTCCTGACCAAAGGAACTGGCATGTTTTGGTTTTAAATGACGGATATCCCAGTCATCGTCCAGTGCGTCCGTGGCTGTCGGCCGGTTTACTCTGCTAAAGGCAGCCTCATTTTTTGGCTCAACTGTCTCTTCAGCCAAATCATCCAAAGAATCAACTTCATCAGGCTCAGGCATTGCTCTGCTCTCCGACCTTTGAGGTAGTTCATCATCTTCCTGTGGTCGCCTGATCCGGTTTTGAAATTCATCCTGCGATAAAGGGGTAAAAGTTGGTTTTGTAGCAGCAGGCTCTTCATCTTCACTTTCCAGATCATGACCGGATAAACTTTTGCCTTGATTTAACTGTTCCCATTTTTGCATCTCATCATCTTCCTGCTTCTTTTTGGCCGCTCGTTCACTAATTGCAGCTGCTTCCTCATCATCAAATTCTTCAATAGCTTCATCATCCTCTTTATTTGCAGCTATTGGCTCTTCCTCATCCAACGGATCATCTGCCTGATAGACTTGTTTTTTGGGTAAAGGTGGCTCTTCTTCTGTACCAGGGAGCGGAGGTGGGACTTCTAATTCTTCTAGTTTATCCGGGTGAGTTTTTAGGGTTGTTTTACTGACTGAAACTGTTTCTTCTTCAGCGTCAAACTCCTCAATCGCCTCATCATCTTCATCTGATTTGCTTTTGGTTGATGACTGTTCACTATCATCTGTCTGCTCTACTTGTTCTTCCAGCTCAGCCTGTTTTTTACGGAGATCTTCCAGTTTGGCAGAAATACTTTCGTAGGCTGCTGAAACAGCATCCAGTTCATCTTCAGTTTTGTTCTTTGAGTCAGCCATGGCAGTGAGACTTTATAGGTCTTACAAATAATTGTAGTACAGTTTGTGAAAAAGATGCAAGTTTTAAGATTTAAATAGGCTCACCAGAGCCTAGATTATGTTAAAATTCATGAATGGCTAAAAATCCAGAGGTATTCCAGCTACCTTCGTTTCCTGATTATCTTAATTTTGTAATACAGCCCAGATATCCAAAATTGCCCAGCTCTGTCTATAAATTAAAGGATCGGGGTAAGGATTTTGGGATTACAAAAAATGATCTTTCCCGGGTAATGGATGTTGCCAGACCACTCCTGCTTTTGCCTTTTAGCTATTACAGAGATAAATATGTTTCCCGCACTATCCAGACTTTTCTCAGTAATGATTATATTCCTAGTCTAGCAGCACTAATTTATTTCGGGTACGACCATATATTTGTTCAGGATGATCCAGACATCCCACTTGAAACCACATTAGCTGCGATTCACCCCAGAGTGAAAAAGGCTATGCCAGAGATTCGTTCAAACATACGAAATCATTCTGATATTCTGAAAAGGTTTCCGGATATAGAAATGGTGATATCAGATCCGACATTTCCGGACGATCCTAAATTAGCATTGGTAAAAGTTGAACAAGTTCGGAGGCGTTTTAATCCCAAATTAATTATCTGACGGCCTGAAAAGAAATTATTTCGCTGCTTGTTGGAGGGTTTTGACTGTATTTGATGATATGACTTTGGTGTAGCCCAGCTTTTTAGCTTCATTGGCTCTTTTTTCAAGTTGCCTGACAGTTCTTAGTTCACCCAATAATCCAACTTCACCAATGTACACGGATTTAGGATCTAAAGTGGTGTCATTGAAGCTGGAGATGATCGCCATACAGATTGCCAGATCGGCTGCTGGTTCAGTGATTTTTAATCCTCCCGTAACGTTCACAAACACGTCCTGATCCCACAAAGGGAGCCTCATTCTTTTCTGTAATACAGCCACCAGAAGTTGCAGACGGTTGTTATCCACTCCGGTTCCCACTCTTCTTGGAATCGGAGAATTTGTTTTAGTTACTAATGCCTGAATTTCAAGCAGCATCGGACGCAGACCGGTTAATATAGCTGTAATTGCCGAGCCTGGAGCACTGACTTTTTCGCTTAAAAAAAGCTCTGATGGATTGGTCACCTCTTTTAGTCCGGCTTCTTCCATTTCAAAGACACCAACTTCGTCAGTTGGACCAAACCGGTTTTTGACAGCTCGAAGTATTCTAAACTGATTTTCTGCTTCCCCTTCCAGGTTTAACACTACATCGACTAAATGCTCCAGGGTTCTGGGGCCGGCAATTGTACCTTCTTTTGTGACGTGCCCCACAATAAACATTGGCACATGCAGTGCTTTGGCTATTCTTTGCAGCCTGTGAGCGCATTCACGAACCTGTGAAACTGAACCGGCAGCTGCTGTCAGATCCTGTGTCTCCATTGTCTGAATTGAATCAATAATTACCAGTTTCGGTTTGTATTTGTGAACTGCTTCTGTTACAGCATCAACATCGGTTTCATTTAGAATTGCCAGTGAAGCAGTCGGATCAATCCGTTCAATTCTCAGCTTAATTTGCTGGGCTGATTCTTCTCCAGCCACATATAAAACAGAGCTTTTAGCTTCTAGCTTTAAGCTTTTAGTATCTGAAGGATTGTGTTTCGCTCCAAGCTCCAAGCTGGAAGCTGGAAGCTTATTCGCATTAATCGCCAGTTGGCTCAAAAGTGTACTTTTGCCTATTCCTGGGTCTCCAGAGAGAAGCACAACCGAACCATAAACAATGCCCCCACCCAGTACCCTATCAAACTCTTTCAGGGTAGTACTTATTCGCTCAAAATCCTTTTTTTCTATATCAGATGTGTTGACTATTTCTGTTAGCTTGTGACTTCTTTTGCTCGAGTTTGAACTATATGAAGAATTTTCCGGCATTTGCTCGACAATAGAGCTCCAAGTCCTACATTCAGGACATCTCCCTAGGAATGTTGAAGCCACATAACCACACTGCTGACAAACAAAAGTTGAACGTATTTTAGCCATGAGTGCTGGCATTATACATTAACTAACTGATTTGACAAAATGTACGTTTAAATGTATATTTGAATGTACATATGCAATACATGTCTACAACTGAATTACGCAATAAAATGGCTGTTATGGTTGCAGCTTTGAAACAAGGGCAACGAGTCAAGATTATTCATAGATCTGAGATTCTGGGGACTATCCTTCCTGAATCTTCTGAACCTAAAAAATTTGATGCTGAAAAAGCTGAAAAAGCGTTAGCTAAAATGGAACCACGAAAGCTCATTTCTATTAAAGATTACGATAAAATTTATCGAGATAATTTAGAGGAAAAATATGGCAAACGTGTTCCTTGATGCTAACGCATTGATTACCATCATCGAACAGCGTCCTGGACTTCTCCTGAAAAATCTTGACGGTTACACGCTTTTATATTCCCCATTATCCATACATATCTGGGCTTATTTGTATAAATCTAAAATGCCACAAGAAGCTTTGATTAATTTTTTAAATGGTTTAACTTCCGTCAATCTGGATGAATCAATTACTAATTTAGCTTTATTAGGCCCGACTAAAGACTTTGAGGACAATGTGCAACTTCATAGTGCAAAGAAATCCGACTGTGAGTTTTTTTTAACTTTTGATAAAGATCTGCTTAAAATGAAGAAATTTGCTTCTGTAAAAATTGTTAACAATCTTTGAGGGGCTCTTGAGTAACCAAATTCAATTCATCAAATCGAGGCAGCTTACCTGTAAATAAGATCTTTGGTGGAAGTAAGGAATGGAGTCAGGTTTACTCTTCTTTTGTGGTTGTCGACTGAGTCGACTAAGAAACTGTATTCACCATCAACTTCATATCCTTCTTCTCCAGACAACTTGGCTGAAGGAACAATGCCTTCAATAGATTCTTTTAGCAGTACATTCACTCCATTTTGAGTAATTTTTGTTATCTTTCCTTTGATCACATCTGCAGCCTGAATATCTTTGATTTTGTCAGCGAATGGGTCTTTTGCCAGCTGTTTGATAGATAAATTGGCTCTGCCTGCTCCTTCATCAGCTGATAAGACTTTAGCTTCTACTTCATCTCCAACTTTGAAAAGTGTATTTGGATCTTCGACTTTATCCCATGATAACTCAGAGATATGAACCAGTCCCTCTACCCCATTTTCCAGACTGACAAAAACACCAAATGATAAGATAGCGGCAACTTTGCCCTTAACAGTGGCTCCGGATTTCAGTGAACCAAGTGTAGCTTTTGATTCTTCTGACATGGTTGTTTTTTGAGTAAAAATCAATCTGTTTTGGTTTGGTTCAACCTCAAGGGTGACGAGTTCCAGATCTTTACCGATCATCTCATCGATATTGGCAGCCTGGGAAAGACTAACCTGTGATGTTGGAAGAAAACCTCTGACACCGTCAACTTCTACCACTAACCCACCTTTATTTGCTTCAATACCTTTACCTTTAAAAACCTGTTTGGAATTAATAGCCCGGATAAATTTCTGGAATTTTTCACTACCTGGTTTAGCAGAAACTGACTTTTGTAGACCTAATACTACCTGGCCTGATGGACTTTCTGAATGAATAACTGTGGCAGTAATTTTACTACCTACTTTGAGGTTTTTGAGCTGATCGGGAGAGAGATCTTTTTTCTGAAAGACACCTTCAGCTTTAGTTCCAAGATCAACGATTATTTCGCCGCCAATAAAAGTAATGACAGTACCTTCGACTTCATCACCTCTTTGAACTGATTTGATTTGTTTGTTTTGGTTGGCCATTAGATCGGCCATTGACATATTTCCCACGCATTTATTCCTCTTTCTTTATAAGATTCGATGATTATACTATAGCCGCAATCTTTTTACAAACATCTTTTATCTGTTAAAATTTTGGACCAAAATATTAAAGTCAAAAATGTCGATTTTGCCATTATTGTTGATATCTGCCTTAGGATTTCCGGCAATAAAATTGGAGACAAAGGCATTAAAATCAAACAAATCCACATCTCCATCACTGTCTAAATCACCTGAGTAATAGACATTAACCGGGCTGCAAACCTGTTTGACAGTTTGACCGCTATAGGAAACTACTGAAGTAATAGTCTGATTGGCTCCCTTTTGGGTAAATGATCCACTGATGGTTTTTGCAGAAGAAGTGGCTGTAAAACTGCCCAAATTTTCCCATTTATATGCAAGTGCACTCTCTGCAAATGTTCCAGGGTTCACGGCCATTGTATAAATAACTTGCTCACCCACTTTGGCTGTAGAATTGCTTGGTGTACAGGAGGTGATAGTTGGAGCAATAATACAGATCTGGGTATTGCAGGCTCTGGTAGCGACTCCTCCATCCAGATTGGTACAGTCAGATCCCCCATTTAAAGGCGCTGGATTGGTACAAGTTCTATTCTGAGTCCCTCCCCCGCATGTTTGAGAGCAGACACTCCAAGCGGACCAACCACCATTAACCGGAGTTAAAATTGAAATCGCACTACCAGTCAGAGACTTAACACCATTATCACTATCTCCTCCAACTACAGCGACTTTGGTTTCAGTCTGATCAAAGGAAATACTTACCGGGGATACCGAAGCCTGCAACGCTTTAAAAGTGACAGTTGCTATAGTACCCGGGACAGTTGGAGATTGATTTGGGACTGTGCCAGTAGTAAATGTTAAGCTACCTGGAGTAATCTTCGGCGCTGATAACTGAGTGGGTAAATAAGCAGATAGAGTAGCACTTTTCGCTTCTAAATACTGACTGTTATAGTTTAGTTTTATACTAACTGCTGAAATAGGTAAGCCATTTGGCACAGCATCCAGTGTTACAACAAATTCCTGGCCTGGATTTACCATTTTTGAAGCTGGAGTGATTTTTAAATCAGCGGCCTGAGTCAATTCTAAGGCTTTGGGAGAAAAAATTTGAGTTCGCTGAACTAAATAAACTCCTGTTACGACACCGACTAGAGTCAGAATTGTTATTAATCCGATAAAAAAAGCTTTTCCGTTCAGCATTCTGGGTTCTTACTAATCTTACATTATTTTGGTGATTTGGAATACAGCTAAATATAGCTGTTTAAAGTAGCAGAACTTCGCAGCTCACTTCCTAAAGAAAAAGCCCTCCTTTGGGGAGTGCTTGGATCAAGTCTGGCAGTGAGCATTAGAGTTCTGCAAAGAACTTGCAGCGAACTGCACAAAAAAGGCTCTCTTTTAGGGAGAGCCTTAATAGGTCTGGCAGTGAGCATTAGAATTCGTAGCGCTATCTAAACAACGATTTAGATAGTGGCGAAGAACTTCGCAGCTCACTTCCTAAAGAAAAAGCCCTCCTTTAGGGAGGGCTTTGATCAGGTCTGGCAGTGAGCTATCTTCACACAACCTTGCGGATGCATTATTGTCACCGCTGTAGCGTTTGACTACTGAGTTCGGGATGGGATCAGGTCGGACCACTACGCACAAACCACCAGAAGTCAAGTATAGCGTATATAGTAATTAGTATCAAGAGGGAGCTACAAAAGGTATTAAGGGGTAAGTATTAAGTATAAAGAGAAAGACATATAAGAAGGTGACTCCTCCTTAATACTTTATACTTAACCCTTAATACTTAATTTGATATGCTTTTCTTGCAGTAGAGAATTGGTGCTGATGATGTTCCTAATGCACCGCATCCGGTGGTAGGAGCGGTATCCACATTGGCTTTACCTGTTGGATTTACGAGTCTTGCACATATTATATAAGAAGTTGCTAATGTATTGGCAGCATTACAGCCATAATAGGTGTACTGATAGCTGGAAACTTCTCCGGTATTGGGATCACTAGGCGGTATATTGTTTGAAAAATAACCATTAAGCACTGTTAAAGCACTAATATTGCTTGATCCATTAATTGCAGCTAAGGCAGGATAGCCATTGTTTGTCGCGTAGTATTGCTCTAAAGCGTTTTGGATTTCGCCGATTTCATTAATTCTTCTGCCATCCCGGGCATTTTTTTGAGCCTGACCAAAAAGTGCGGTACCAATTACTGAGACAATCGCAATTATGGCTATGGCAACCATTAGTTCGATTAAAGTAAATCCGGATCTGTTTTGAAAATGGGCAGTCTTCATCTGTAATTAGTATTTCAGTTTTGGCTGATAAAAGTCAACAACAGAGCAAAAAATGCTATTATGAATGTGTATGAATATCCTGTCTACCATACTTTTTCTGCTTTCCTCTGCTATTTCTTTCGGATTGATTTATTTTAATTTAAGCCATGTGATCGGGCAGCAGGTGATCTCGGTAATTTTGCTGGTCTCAGTGGTTTTTTTAGGTAAATTTAATCTGGGAAAACAAAAAGCGCCACTCTGGCAGACCGGAATTGCTATTTTACTCAGTTCTTTTCTGGTCCAGACACTGATCATTTCCAGTGGCGGGCTCTATAGTCCTCTGCTGATTGTGATTCATCTTTATACTTTAGGGGCTATTTTTCTGCTGAATAGCAAATCCCCGATATTTTTTCTGCTTTTTACTTTAGGTGTCTTATCTTCTCAACTAAAATACGATCCGATTTTAGTGTCAGCTTTTCAAAATGATCCATGGACAGCAGTAATTTATGGATTATCATTTCTGATCATTATTCCTCTGGCTCTTTATCTCTCTCACAACTACTTTATTAAAGATGCCTTTACCAAAATATTAAAAAACTACATCCAGCTGCAGGAGCAAAAAGAGAGTTCGATTTTGACTTCTTTAAATGATCTGGTGGTGGTAACAGACCCTACTCTGGGAATATTGTCAGTTAATAATGCTGTGGAAAAGTTTCTGCAAATGGATAAACAACAGGTATTGGGTAAAAGATTTTTAGATATATTTTCCTTTAAAGATATGTCCGGTGTAGCTGGGAACACATCATCTTTATCAATTGACGCTGTAATGCAGGATAAATCCTCCCGCTATGTTGAAGGATATATGCTCGATACTGTAGCCAATATCAAACCAAAGCCGGTTTTACTCCAGATCCGCCCCCTGACAGATGCCAAAGGAGTAATTACTCAAATTGTCTTTGTGATGAGTGAGCCAAGCGCCAAAAAACAGCAGCAGGGCCACCAAAATACGCTTGAAGCAATTAAGCGAAAGAATAATCTGCTTGAAACATTTGCTCATCTAAGCCCAAATACTCCATATGAAAGTGTTAAAGCCAAAATCGGACTTATTACTCATATTGAAGAAGATATCTCTCTAGCGCAGGAGCTGGAAGACCATCAAATTAGTGAAAAACCCGCCTTGGTAGATCTGGTAGTGCTAGCAGATCAACAACTGCATCAGTCGCAAAGTCTGGCCGATTTTCTGGCGGTCAAAACCGTTTTTAATTATTATGATCCGGAAGGATCGGAAAAAGCTTCACTTGATCTGCAAAAATCCAATCTTTCTGATGCCATGACATCCCCTTCCCTTTATAGTCTGCCTCTGGAAAGAAAGTTTGTCAGCATTCTGATACTTAAAATGACTGAAATAGGCATACTGATTGCTTCAGGAACTGCAAACAGAGCTGTCACACTCGATGCATCCTGGGATAATGATCGAAAAGTATATTTAAAAGTTTTGCTTCCAAACCCAGGTCTCAAACAGGAAGAGTTGTCAGATTTGTTGGTCCTAAATAATCCTCTATTATCCTCCAAAACTCATCTTATTTTTGGGAGTGGCCTTGAAGGCTTCATCTTAAAAAAGCTCTGCACCTATCTAAACATTCCGCTTAACCTGCAGATAGCAGAAAATAACACCAAAATAGCCATAGAAATCACCCTGGATAAATCTGCCAGAACTATTTAAATCAATCCTATTACTGAAGATTTAGAAAGTTACGTAGTAATTTTAAGTATTTTGTCCACATCTGAGATAGGCTAGGGAAACAATTAGAAAATTTGCAGATCGTCTATTTACCAAAATTTGTTATTAATAAATTAAAATCAAAAATATCCACTTTGCCATTGTTATCAATATCACCCACCAGATTTGCTCCTGTTTTATTAAAATTTGTTACCAACAAGTTAAAGTCGAAGATATTTACTACCCCATTACCATCTATATCTCCCGGCTTAATCAGAATAATGGAGGACGAAGGACTAGGTTGCGCTTGATTTATTACTTCTTCGCGCCAATTAGTAATATATAGATCTGCTATTGGACCTCCTGAACTTGTTACGCTGCGGGCTTCAGTTCCTACTCCAATGGCGGTTGTTTTAGCACCTTCCCAGCTGCCTGACACTGGAGGAATGAGTATTTTACGTCCGGTCAAACCCACTCCGTTTTTATTCTTCTCATCCTTCTCTACCAGATACTTTATAAGACCGGCAAAATCAACCTCTACATTTACCTCTTTGTTCAGAGGAAAATTGCCATTGAATAATTGTCCATCAATTTTAATAAACTGGGCAATCTGAGAAGACTTGGCATCAAGAATTGCGTCATCAGTCAAGTAAACATCCCTATTTTTAAAAATTTGTATCAAATCAGGGTCGTGAGGATAATCATCTCCCCATCCTGTTAAAGTAAGATTAATTTCGATTTCGTGAGCTGTTTCGTTAATTGTGGTCCCATTAATAACAGGTCTTTCACCTTCATCCCAGGTTCCCTGCCAGTAAATCAACAGTCGATTAGCGCCACTGGAGACAACCTCGTTAAAATTTATCTTTGTACTGAATTTTAACTTATCAGGCCGAGCTCTATTTATTCTTTCTCCTCCTCCATTGGCATGGTCCATTAAAACGAAGAAGTTGTAATTATCCACCCCGCATTGAAGGGGGTAGGTAAAATTATTTAAGTCTGTTTTAAGGTGCACTGTTTTATTTGGCCGATCCAGCTCATCATTGTGATCTAACCAGCCAATTGTGTTAGGCGTTGACGCATCTAAGGGGTCTTCCTCTCGCCTGAGTTTAAATGATTGAACATCAGGTCCTGGGCAACTTTTAAACCCTCCGTTTAATTGTGCTGATTCATTTTGTATTGCCACCAACCAATGGTGTTCGTCATTACATTGATTTAGTGGATCGACAAAGTAATTCAGAGTTCCCGGTGTTAAGCTTTTAATGCATCTTTTTGTCAGATTATAATCCCAACCTTGAGGTTGATAGTTAGGTTGATTCTCCTGGGCTTTTGGTGAAAGATTAGTTTTTTGCTGAACTAAATAAGCTCCAAACCCAATACCAACTACTAAAACAAGAACTGTTAAGATAGGCGCAAAACCTTTTTGACTTACCACCTATTTATAGTGACATAATCTGATCAAGAGAACAATTATTTAGGCATTAAAAAAGCCCCTTGCGGAGCTTTAATAATTTTTTGGAGCTAAAATTTGTGCTCAAAAATGTGAATACGACTTAGAAGGCTTCTTATACCTGACTTTCGTCAAGCGAAACCAAAAAATCTCAACTATGACCATTAGTAGAAGTAAGCTAAACACGTTGCCATGCTTACACTGCTTCCCTATCAACCAGGTAGTCTACCTGGGGTCTTAGAGATTCCTCATCTTGGGGTCTGTTTCGTGCTTAGATGCTTTCAGCACTTATCAGGAAATAACGTAGCTACCCTGCGCTGCCAGTTTACTGACAACAGGCACACTAGCGGTTACCTCATCTCGGTCCTCTCGTACTAGAGACAACTCCCCTCAAGAATCCAAACGCCCATACTGGATAGAGTCCGAACTGGCTTACGCCGTTCTGAACCCAGCTCGCGTACCGTTTTAACGGGCGAACAGCCCGACCCTTGGGACCTACTTCAGCCCCAGGATACGATGAGCCGACATCGCTCAATTCACAATATTACTATTATGGTTAGACTATACCTTCATCCCTCCTGATGAAATCAGATCAGATCGGATGAGATCGGATGAGATCGGAAACTAGGTTTCTGATCTATCTGATCTATCTGGTCTATCAGATCTATCTGGATGGAGCCAATCGTGTTATAAAAGTTTGTTATCCGGGTAACCCGGCCACTTTTATCCTAACGTACAAAAGTACGTTAAAGTCGTTACAGTGGGATGTACCTATTGGTACTTCCCTACCTCGGTATTGACCTGTCATTACTGATAGGTGTTCACCGATTTTGATTGGTTCATCTACTTTCGTAGACTTTATTTCAAGAAGACACTAAATTAAATTCAAAATATCAAATCCAAAATTTCAAACAAATCTAAAATATCAAACTCTAAAATTTAAAACGTTTTTAATGTTTTTATTTTTGAATTTAACCATTGTTTGTTATTTGGTGCTTTGGATTTTGAATTTTTCCAGATATTACAGTACTACAGGATTACTCCTGCCGCACCCCAATGTTATTAAAGGTGCCGAACCTTACCGTCCTTGTGGACTGTTGGGTAAGACTAGCCTGTTATCCCCGGGGTAGCTTTTATCCGATAAGCCTTATCGATCCCATGATCAAATAAAGGATCACTTAAGCCTGCTTTCGCACCTGCTCGACCTGTTTGTCTCGCAGTCAAGCCCACTGTATACTTATGCGCTTGTAACCTCAATTTCTTTTTGAGGTAAGTGGACCTTTGCACTCCTCCGTTACGATTTTGGAGGAAACCGCCCCAGTTAAACTGTCCGCCAGACCTTGTCTCACTCCCTGTTTTTATAAGGGTAAGTGGTTAGTCCTGTTAAATTAAAAGAGAGGTATTTCACGGTTGCCGAGGCTCCCTCCTATTCTACACAATTAATTCAACAAAACAGGGCCAAGCTCCAGTAAAGCTCCACGGGGTCTTCTTGTCCAAGTATGGGTAGGCCGCATCTTCACAGCCATTGCAATTTCACCGGATCTATCCTCAAGACAGTCACTAAGTCGTTCTGCCTTTCGTGCGGGTCTGAACTCACCAGACAAGGAATTTCGCTCATTCCTATATACACTTTGTATAAAATTTTGATGTTAACTTAAAACTTGCGTTTTAATGTGGATGAGTGACTTCCACTCTCTTAATCGCTTAAGAGTTCGGACTATATCTTGTACAAGTTTTAGCTTTTTTCTTGTACTCTAACATGTAGTCTCTGAGGGTTCGTGACAGATAGATCAGAGTTTCAGCGTAATCAGTGGATCAGATTATGGATAAATCGGATAGATCAGAACTTGCGTTCTGACTTCTCTGACTTCTCTGTCATCTGATTTCAGCTGATTTGCTGATCTTTCTGACGTCTCTGAAACGTCTTCCCTGCTGATTGACTCCGTCAATGAATTGTTACTGCTTTTTATAGCGAGTACCATTGCATACTGAGTTATTCCAGCAAATAGTTAGATTACAAAAACACTGTATTGTCGCTTCTAAGGCGGCTAATTCACCATAGAACAGTTATAGTTACTGCTGCCGTTCACCAGATCTTAGTCCCCAAGCTCGTCCCAACCTTGCGGCAGGAGTCACCTGAAAGTTTAAATTACTGGCACTGGGCAGGCGTCAGCCCGTATACATCAGCTTTCGCTTTGGCACGGACCTGTGTTTTTGATAAACAGTCGCTCAGTGGCGTTCGCTGCGACCCTGAAATCTTGCGATCCAGGGTGGGACATCTTGCTAACTTACGTCCAGCTATATTGCCGAGTTCCTTAAGGATAGTTCTTCCGATCGCCTTTGTATACTCAACTCGCCCACCTGTGTTGGTTTTAGTACGGTTTCTCTATGTTTCCATTACGAGGATTTTCCTGAAAACAGAAAAATTCTTCCTTTCGGCGTCACAACTCACCTTTGTATCATGCACCTTACGGCACATGACAGCCCGACGAATCGGACCAAGAGCGGATTTGCCAACTCTCGCTAATTTGTTGCTTGCACTAGCATATAGCTAGCGAAGGTTTTCCCATTCTGTCCCCTCTTAAGGGCTCCTAGATAAATAAATTTATTTCGGACTTGTCAAACATAAAAAAGTACAGGAATTTTAACCTGTTGTCCATCCCATACGCCTTTTGGGGGCCTCTGGTTAGGACCGACTTACCCGACCCTGATTAACATTGGATCGGAAACCTGGGGCATTCGGCGGACTGATTTCTCATCAGTCTTTCGTTACTCATACCGGCATTCTCACTTCTAAACAATCCACCGCCTCTCACAAGTACGACTTCACTTCGTTTAGAACGCTCCCCTACCACTTGTATTACTACAAATCTAAAGCTTCGGCAGTACATTTAGCCCCGATAAATTGTCGGCGCCACTGACCGTAGTAGACCAGCGAGCTGTTACGCTTTCTTTAAAAGATGGCTGCTTCTAAGCCAACTTCCTGGCTGTCTAAGGTCGATGACTTCCTTTAACACTTAATGTACATTTAGGGGCCTTAGCTGTTAGTCTGGGTTGTTTCCCTTGAGACCGCTCCGCTTAGCCGGATCGGACTGACTCCTGCTACACAATATAGTATTTGAAGTTTGATTGGACCGATAGCATTGCTGCCACCAAGTCCATCCAGAGCTCTACCCCTATATTGATTGCACAGGGCTATACCTAGATATATTTCGGGGAGAACCAGCTATCTCCGAGTTCGTTAGGCATATCACCTCTAACCACAATTCATCCCAAAGAATTTCTGCTCTAGCGGGTTCGGTCCTTCACTCGTCTCTCGACGAGCTTCAACCTGATCATGGTTAGCTCACTCGGTTTCGGGTCTAAACACAGCTACTAATCGCCCGATTAGGGCTCGCTTTCACTACGGCTTCGTACAGAATACTTAGCCTTGCAGCAATGTTTAACTCACCGGTTCATTCTTCAATAGGCACGCGGTTCCACAAAAATGTGGTTCCACTGCTTGTCAACATACGGTTTCAGTTTCTATTTCACTGGGCGTCTCGCCCTTCTTTTCACCTTTCCCTCACGGTACTAGTTCACTATCGGTCCGAAAGCATATTTAGCCTTAGCAAATGGTCTTGCTAGCTTCACCCAGGATTACACGTGTCCTGGGCTACTCAGGTGTTCAATAACGGTGTTTTAAATTTTAAATACAGGACTATCACCCTCTATGGTCTTACTTTCCAGCAAGTTCTTCTATTTAAAACACATCGCATAGCTTGAATCCTACAACCCTCCAGGCCTATCTCCTTACGGAAATAGGATAATCTGAAGTTTGGGCTCTTCCCTTTTCGCTCGCCACTACTTGGGGAATCATTATTATTTTCTGTTCCTGCGCTTACTTAGATGTTTCAGTTCAGCGCGTGCCCGCCGCCAACCTATGTATTCAGTTGGAGGTACTCTATAAAAGAGTGGGTTACCCCATTCGGAAATCTGTGAGTCAAAGCTTCTTGGCAGCTCTTCACAGCTTATCGCAACCATGTACGTCCTTCTTCGGTGCTTTCGACCAAGGCATCCACCGTACGCCTTAATGTTGAGTATATTTTGGCTTCAATGACACACAAAAAGCTTCTTGCGAATCTTTCTGCATATCTAAATTTGGCCTTCCCATTCATAACTATCGATCGGATAGTTATGATGTTTGTTTTACTTCCACCCTTGCGGGTGTGATAAAACTGTCGTATTCACATTTTAAAGTACAAACTCCAGGACTTAAGTTACTACGTCTTCCCTGCCTTTGCAGAGTTTTAAATGAATAATTGACGAATTCACCAAGCTCTTCGGCCCGGATATGAGCTTTCAATCATTTGATTAAAAAAACTTATCCTTGCTGAAAACCAACCCAAACTCTTTGCGTCAAACGTCTTTCATAGGTTGTGGGTTATCTTTTATTTATATTTCGGCTTACGCCGAAGAGCGTAAGCTCGCAAGCTTCGCTTATATATGTAGATAACCCGTTTAAATGTCGTTCAGACATTTAAACAGTCGAACCTCCTACATCTTCACTTTTGACGAAGTCAAAAGGAGCTTCGCTCACTTTCAATTTATTGAAAGGAGTTTACTCATTGCATATGCTTCCACCGGGCAACTGTGGACCCGAGAGGAGTCGAACCTCCTACATCTTCATTGCAAATGAAGCGTTCTACCGGTGAACTACGAGCCCGCTTAGGGATCCAACAACGCAAAAAAAGCCACATTTACTTTCGTATCTGTGTCTAAGTTTCGTATTTATATTTAAATTTGAGGGATGCAACGCTTGAGACTCCTCCAAGCCTGGAGGATCCAAGCTGGGGATTATATGTGAGCGTTGTTTCTCGCAATCAACATCATGCTCGGTAATAATATCAAATGAGGAAATCTAAGTCAATACAGACTGTGCGAGAGAGCATCCAATAACTTTTACTGGACTATTCCAGACAGCTTCAAGAGCTGAACCATTCCGGCGAAGTCAAAGGTGTTGATTACACCATCATCATTAGTATCCAGTTCATCGATCAGATCCTGAGTTTTATTCCAGTTTGATAACATGATTGACAGATCAACCAGATCAACTTTATTGTCCCTGTTGGAATCACCTTTAACAAATTGTCCGGCTGCCAATTCTGTGACCTGCAGTAATGGATTAGCTGACTTTACTGCAGCTGTGCCACCCTGTACCAGTGCATTGAAGTAGTATTCTGGTGGATTATTGATTCCAAAGTAACCATCTGGCTGGAATTCAGCTAACCATGAGCCGGTTGCCTGATTATTCGTATCAAATTTAGCAGATGGTGGCTGATTGTTAACTGGATCGGTACCGAGCGCACCATCGTCCTCAAAGATATTAAAGGAGACTGTTTTGCCTGCACAGGTACCTGTACCTGTCACATTTAGGTTAACTAATTTCTTTTCCAGGATTGGATTACTGCTTGCAACCCAAGTGGCTGAGGATATATCACAAGTGGCGGCTATAGGTGATGGAGATGCAACTGGACTTGGCGCAACTGATGCTGAAGCCACAACTGATGGTGATGCTACAGGTGATGGTGAAGGCGCTGCTGATGGAGCCACAGAAGCAGATGGAACAACACTAGGTGAGGCTATTGGAGATGGAACTGGTGAAGCAATAGGTGAAGGTGATACTACAGGTGATGGTGAAGGCTGGGCAACAGCAGCTACAGTATAAGTACCACCAACAGAACTAAGCAGGATGTTGGCATTATCAGAGTTTCGGAATACAGTTGAAGTCCCATCAAAGAAAGCAAAGGCAGAACCAGCGGCTTTACCGGTAAAATAGACAGTAGCCATCAGTGAAGGAGTGGTTGTTCCTTTATAACCCGGTGTTGGTACACCACCTACAACTGAAATAGTTCCAGTGGCATTATCAAAACTAGTTGGGCTGGAAACCCATTGTGTTATAAAGCTTCCGGTGGTATCTATTCTGGAAACTGATAGTTTATTTGGATCGAAATTGATTTTGGCTGAGAATAGATTGGCATTTTCAACGGCGTTTTTAACCCGGACCTGGATTGGCATCTCAGCTCCAACATTAACCGAACCTGAAGCAGGTGTTAAAGTGAATTCAGCTGTTTTTGTAACTGCCTGAGGGTCAGTCACTGTCACATCAGAATTAGTCAGACTACCGACCATATCACCTGTTTGATTTAAGGCGGCTACATGAGTAGTAGCAGGATCAATCGTTATTTGGGAAGCAGTGGTAGTGGTATTTAAAGCCTTAAATTCAAGTGCTGCAACTGAACCAGTGCCACTTTTGTAGGCATTTACTTCCTGAGCATAAGTTAAAGCTATTGTCCCGCTTGAACTACTAATTTGAGGGGCAACCAGATCTTTAGCAAAAAAACTACTTCGGGCTACTGTTACCAGCTGCAGATTTTGCGGATTGTATTTGATCCCCAACTCCATTGCTGTTGGCTGTTCAGTTTTTGCATCAATTGCAACATTAACCAAAAAAGTTTTGCCTTTTTCGATAGTTACTGTATTTGGTACAACTTCCAGATCAACTATACCAGCAGCAAAAGAGGAGTTTTTTGGAAATAAACTAGAAAAAAGAGTATTTTTGAAAGGAAGTACAGAAGAGAAGAAAAGATATCCTAAGATCCCAACAACAGCCACAAGAAGCAAAATAGCCGGTGCGATTACTCCTTTTTGATTTAGATCACTTAAATACCTGGACATTAAGATTATTATGTGAATTTCTATATCTAAATTACAAGTAGGCAATTTAGGTACAAAATAACGCTATTTATTTTTGCTTACTCTTTTTATCAATATATAGCACCAGGCTTAGTGTTCTGGCAGTATTATCATATTCAGAATCGAGAGTAACATTTAATGCAGCGGCGATCTGCTGAGCAAAAATACCTTCCAAGCCTGAGGCGAATTTCAAATGGCTGCTGCTGCCTAGGGTTCCATATCCTTTGATAAAAAGCATTTTCTTTTCTTCAGGCAGAAGAGAGATCCCAGACACAGCGATCTTAATCCGAACAATCGATTCATTATATAAATCTACCTGGACCAAGACCGTTTTTTGAGGGGTCGCCACACTCAGTAAATTAGCTATAAAAATAAGTTTATTTAGTAAAATACCAAACCATTTAATTGATATTGAAGTACTGAAATAAGGAGAGGTCATCTGGATTGCAGACAGGTTTAGTCCAGGGGGCAAAGGTGCTAATTTGGTCTGAGATGAAAAAGCCAGATTATAAGACAGGGTATTGTTGATCAAATGCGAAAATTCCTGATTTTGACTGACCATATTACTGGTGAATTGGGCAAGATCAACAAATGATGGCACTTTATCATCATTGATCTGTTTAATTTCAGTTAGCAGCATACTATCTTCCCCCCAATTTTTGGCCAGATATAACTGCCCTGCCAGATGAGCTAATTTCCCTGAGATTAATTTGTCTTTCAAGTCCTCTAAAGTGGCCTGTTGTTTGATCTGAAGAGATTTAATAATCGACAGGGTATCCGGACTTGAATCAGTCTTAGCGGTAGTTTGAGTGTTAGTAATAATGAAAGTTATTTGTTCAACCGTCCCCTGAAGATCAGCAACAGGCTTAATATCCACCACTACATTAAAAGGGGCGGGATTATTTTTGGCATACATATTAATTTCGGTTAACCTTTTTTGAACTTTTTGGGTCAGAAAATCTTTAATTAACGGATGATCAGCATTCACAAAACTGTTATTTTTAGTCCTCAAATACAAAATATCAAAAATCGGCTTACTGACAATTTCTGTACGGGAGAGCATCAAAGCCCGCTCGACGGTATCATTGACGGAAAGTATTTTTAAATCCAAATTAGTTATAAAAACCAGTTCATTGATCTCACCTAAAATAATTTTATTGGCTGAAACTTCCTTTTCTAAAATATTTGCCAGTTTTGCTTTGAGTTGAAACTGTTGGGCCAGAAAATAACAAAAAGGCAGAATAATAAAGTAGGACATAAAATAAAGCGTCAGACTGCCCGGATCCTCAGCCAAAGTAGTTGCCAGTCTGGGATCGATTTTTAAATGCACTAGCAATCCAAGTGCGGACAGGAAGACAAAAAAGAGTGACGCTTTGAGGCTAAGGAAAAAACCAAGACCTAAAGCAAAAAAATGCAACATTACAAAAAATGAGCTGTAAAATCCACCGGTACTGTAAACCAAAAGCTCTACCAACATACTGCTGAAAAATAAAAATAGCCATCTGATTACTGCTACTTTCCTGGCATTTGAAGCGGTAAATATAAATTTCTGAAAAAATATCAGTCCAATGATCAGCACGGCCATGGTGATGTATTGAGTCTGAAGTGAGGAATTAAAATAAATCAGCAGCAGGGAAAAAAAATTGGACAAAAATAAAATAGTTACTTCAAGCAGAATGATTAACATAGATAGAATTCATTGTAGTAATAAAATGTGTGGACTGTCCAGAAAGAAAGATATTTAAGAGATCAAAATTACTAAAAATCACTAGCGGGTGCTGGAAGCTTCACTGGCAACATGCGTATTGTCTATCTGGGGGGCATTTATATATACATAGGAAGCACCAAATGCCAGAACCACAATCAGAAGCACTACAATCAGCAGACTTCCTGTTTCAGATTTTGATGATGAATTAAGCACATTTTTAAGCGTATCACCTATTTGTGAAAACTGTCAATTGGAAATTTATACCTTCCAGTTATTACAAATCTAGTTGACATAGTATATAAGAAGATCATATCGTAAGAGTACTGCTGTGAGAATATCAAATATCCAATATCCAATATCCAATGCCAAATGGGGTTCTAAGTTTACTTCTTATGTGCTATCTGCTATCAGCTCTCAGCTATCTGCCAACTCTCAAGCTGGTGTTGCTCAATTAGCTCTGGTTATGCTTCTTCTAGCAGGTGTCGCTGTAGGAACCTATGTGGTCCAAAATAGAACTAATCTCATCCCCCATGCACAGGAATGCACTGAAACCAGACTTGATAATGAATGCCGTGACGATGGGTATATATATGAAATTTATCAGGACTGTAATGGAGATTATAGAAGAGAAAACACAAATGAAACATGTGGAGAAAAAGATCAGACGGAATCCTGCGGTTATGATCAGAAATCTGTAGAATACAGCTGCAAAAATGGCTATCGATGTTTTGAAGATTATTTCAAAGATTCTTCAACCAGCTGTAAATGGCAATATAAAGATCCACATTTTCACTGTGATGAAGATTCAAAATGTAGTACCGATGCCAAAAATAGCGCAGATAAAAATGAAGAAGAATGTCGAAATTCCGGTAACGTTTGGGAAGATAACACCTGTAAACAAAAAGCCGTCTCAAAAGGGCCATCTGGTCCAGGAAGCTCAGATGATAACAAAACGGCTGATAACACTTCATATGATCAGGGTGACTGCCGGGATGGAGCTAAAGTTTATAAAGACGGATACACCTGGATTACTTACTGTACTAAAGTCTGTAGTAAAAACTCTGATTGTCCAAAAAATACGACTGATGGTGCAGTCAATCCTGAAACCAGTAACTGGTGTTACGGCTTTAATGGCGGTAAAGCTCCCCGTTGTATGATGCTGGTTCAGAGTGATAATAAAGAAGTCAATGACCAGTCAAGGAAAAGCAGTAACTCAAAAGCAGTTGAGGAGATTAAATCTACTATTGCTCAAGGTGGAGATCCTAACCCAGCGGCTGCCGCAGCTACTCAAAGTTCTTCAGCTGATTTTAAAGCTAAAATTGATGCTCAAAATACCCAACGAGGCAGCCTCGTCAGTGAGCTGGCCACTGTTTTAAATAATGCAGGATCAGGCAATAGTTCACTCACTGGCGCAGTTAACCGAGCCCAATCCCTGATTACTTCAGCTGCTTCAAGTGCTGCTGCCTGCTATACCGGAACTGACAAACCATTAAATGACAGCTGTGATGCTACTACCCAGGCTGCCAACGATATCGCGGTTGCTGCTTCAAGGGTGGCTTTATTTGATGCAGTAGCAGCCGGTGTCCCTAATACCTGTGTCAAAGTTGATATGGCTGTTGGAGCTAATACTTCCAATTCAATTATAGAAGTTGCACCAGCTGAAAATGCCTCCAATCTATCCCGGTTATTTATGTGTCGCGGAGCAGAAAGCGCCACAGGTAAAAAAGATGGAGATATTAAATGGCGGGTTCGCGATAATAATGGCTCACTTCAAGAAGTATCCCAAACATCATTAACTCAGCTTGGTTTACAAAATGGCCAAAAACAAATTCTTACAATTCCAGAAAATTTTATAGTTAGACGTAATAACGCGGCAGCCTTATCATCTCAGCCTGCATTTGCTGGGACAACTACCTTAAACTTTAATGAAACATCAAGCACTGCGTGGAAGGAAGTAGCTGTTAGTAATTGTTTAAGTAACTGCTCTAGTTTTCCGTCTGGCGCTGCTTGTTATCAAAAAGGAACTACCAACGAATATAATTGTAATGGAGCCAATCAAACGCAATCAACCGTTTCGGAAAAGAAGAACTTAGCGAAAAATGCTACCTGCAACGATAATAAAGAATGTAGATCAGGCCAGTGCAATCCGGGGACATCAAAATGTTTATGAGAAACAAGTTGTCAGCTATCATTCGTCAGTCTTCAGCTTCAAATGAGAATGGAGTTGGACTAATGATTATCATTGGAATTATTTCTGTGCTGCTGATTGGAGCAATCGCTGTGACGACTCCGCAAATAAAAAAATTTATCCTTCCATCATCTGCTGAACCTTCCCCTACTTTAAGTCCTGCACCAGAAACAGTTCAACTCTCAGAAAAACAGCAGTTATATTTGCGTAATAAAGAACGGATCCAGCAGGAATTAAACCTGGATGACACCCAATTTAATCTTTTAGTTGAGAGTGCTGCAAAAAACTAAACTCGTTGACAATATGCCCGCAAAACTAATATTGTAAGGATATGCCCTTTAAACAATTTGAAATTCGAAATTCGAAATTTGAATTTAAATATAAATGTTTTAATTTTAAATTTTTAAACTTTTCAAATTCACTTCAAATTTCAAATTTCAAATTTCAAATTTCAAATAGCTTTTCCTCAGAACGAGGTGTGGCTCAGTTGGCATTAGTGATTCTGTTGTTAGCTGGGGTAGCTATTGGGACTTATGTTGTCCAAAACAGAACTAATGTTTCTCCTAATGCAGCTGCGCCAAATGAGTCTGAGGGCTGTAAAAAAGTGTCCTTCTCCGGAAGAAGTGAAAAAGAGCTGGCTGATGGAAGACTCGAGATTACTTTTACCTGGGCAGATGGCAGAACAACTTATGATTATAAAACACCTAAAAAAGCTGATGGGGATAGAACTCTAATCGGGGCTCAGTCCCGCGGTACTCTGGCTGATGGAACGGCTATCAATAAGTCAGGTATCTCTAAAACGGTCGGAACTACCATCACTCAGGGCTGGTCAGATGGGAGTGTTCAATACAACACAGTTACTTCTGGAACAAATCATCAGGGGCTGGCTGGTGACAGAATTGATCCTAGTCATTTTATGGTTCCAAACACCAAAGGTGGTTCCTGTGGTGAATCAACAACAACTGCTCCAAAAACCGGAACCGCACCAAAAACAGGGACAGCTCCTAAAACCGGGACTGCACCCATAACAAACACCACTCCAAAAACAAATACTCAAACAAACAATGCACCCGCTCCCATCACTCAGACTCAGCCGGCTCCGGCTATTAACACTTCAGCGACCACTGCTACATCACTTTTACAGCAGTTCCAAACACTACAGGAAGTATTTAATACAACTATTGTCACCAAAGTAGCCAGCTCATCAGCTGTTTTAAGTGCTGATTCAAAAAGCCGAATAGACTCTTTAATTACAAAAACTACTCAAAGCTTAAATAATGGTATCCAGTCATCACAAAGTTGTATCACCACACCCACCACCACCTGTGCCAACAGCCTGCCTCCCCTTTTAAATTATTCTCTGGTGGCTGTCAGGCTCACTGCATTTAGTGCGTTGTTTGCTGATATTCCTGAGATGTGTTCGCGGGCAGATTTTGGAATTACTCCGGCGATAACTGCTGTCTCCCCCGACGGTGCAACCGGGCCAATTTATGTCTGCAGCGGATCTGATGGTAAAGAAAAAAAATGGCGGATCTTTGATACCAATAACTCCCCCCATCTACTGAGTACTACTGACGCCGCAAGCTGGAAGACTCTGTCAGATCCAGCTACAACAGCTGAATTCCCTCCAGCTTTCCAGGCTAAATTCTCGCAAGCTAATACCCTGGTAAATCAAGCCAGCAGCAGTGCCTCGCTACCGTAAGCTTATGAACCAAAAAGGATTGACTGTCATATTTCTGAGTATAGGAATCTTTTTTCTCCTATTAGGAGGGGTGGGATTATGGTTTTATTTCAGTAATTTTGGCCCACTTTCGTCACCCTACCAAATCAATGAAACTAGCCAAACAGAACAATTGGGCACGGAGTCAGAACAGGCAGGAGATAACATGTTAGAAGAAGCTCCTGATTATAATGAGGCAAGAGAGAAATATGACCTTAGTGAAACTCAGCTTGAGATCTTATCCCGGGTTGATAGCTCGCGGCTCTAATGATTCTTTTTTACTGCCGGATCATCTAAAATATTATTATGCCCTACTCGCAAAAAGGTATCTCCTCCATGATTGTTTTAGTACTTACTGCCCTAATTATTCTGTTGGCCTGGGAGATTGGTGAATATGCCCAGCTTTATTCAGAAACAAATTATCAAAACCCTTTTGAAGGGCAAACCACCGGAAGAAACTGTTTTGGCAGTAATACCACCTTTGACTGCTATGATCAGGATGAAGGCACTGATTTTGTTGACTCTCCCTCACCCGGTGACAGGCTAATTTTTGGCTGGCAGGATGATAATAAACCTTAAGAAAATTTCTAAATACTAATTTCTAATTTCTAAACAAATTCCAAATCCTAATGACTAAACTCTTAGAATCTGGACATTAGACATTATTTAGATATTAGAAATTAGAGTACTTAGAAATTTTATTGACAACCTTTCCAGATCCAGTTACTCTTAAATATATGCGTCAGAAAATTATTACTTCGACTCTTACTTACTGGGGGTTTATCGGGATTTTAGCAATGATTGCATTTTTTCTTTTTTCTTCCCATATTTATGCTCAATCCCCTTCCTCTAATCTCAGTTTTACTCAAAAACGGTTAAATGCCATGAAAGAATATCAAAAAGCTGCCGGCAGGTTTGCCTGGCTGGAAAAAATTCCTGAAGCTAAACCCTACTATGATGCCTATATTGTCCAAAATGAAGTGGGGGTTGTTGAAGGTGACAGATGTCGGGAAAATCTGGAACAGCAGAGCACCCAGAAAAGAAAAGATTGTGACAATAATATCAAAACCCATTTCAAAAAAATCCGTCATTATTACCGGTTTATGAAATATCAGGAGCTAGTACATGGCGCTAAAAACGTTTGTGTGAAAGCTGATATGGGTGTAAATCCTGCTTTAACTGCCAAAGGAATCGCCAAATCAAACTTCTCTCCTGATCCGGCTAATCCAAAAGAAACCGGCCTAACAGGGCAGTCTACCGTTTATCTGTGTGCTGACGGTGAAGGCAAGAAAAAATTGCGGGTTAGAACAGCAAGTGGTAAATATGTCAAATTAACAGCCGCAGATCTAGCCAGACCAGAATTGCAGATTTCCAATTTGCCGCCAGCAGCAAATATAGCAGCGTTAAAAGATAAAATAGATTTAGATAAGTGAATTAGCGGACTAGTGAATTAGTAAACCAGACATTGGGTCTAATTCACCAATTAACTGATTTACTAATTAAATATCTGCCTTATGAAAAATATAAAATTAAACCGATTTACGATTTACGATTTACGATTTACGAATCAGTTTGGTGTTGCTCCTTTGGTTTTTCTGGCTATATCAGGAGTGTTTCTAGCGGGAGTTTTACTTTTTATTGCCACACAGTCCCTCAATATTAAAAACCCATTCGCCACTCCCGTACCTAGCGGCACTATGATCGGTAATGCTGTCATTGCCTCCCCTATCCCAGTTGATCCAAATGACCCGGCTCTTTGTGACGATGAATACAACGCTGATTGTGATAATTCCGAAGGCGACGACGTCGATCCGGCAGACCTGGCAGGACCAGATTAGAAAAATATCCAATAAACAAATGTCAAATAAACAAATTTCAAATTACTCAGTTTAATGCTTCATAAATCCTATATTTGGCATTGGGTTATTTGTTTATTTGGTATTTGTTTAAACATGGATTACTTTAAAAAACGTGACATTCTGAAAAAATACAACTCTCTAAAAGACCGACCTCAACTTGTTTATTCGCTGAGTGCTCTAATGGTTATTTTGGGGTTGCTGCTGCTTTACTGGTTTTTGACTCCGCGGATCGACTCATATCTTTCCTCACAACCAAAAGCCTATCAGATTCAGAATTTTAAACCCAATATCCGGTATGTTTTAGCCAAATCTGATGTTGTAACAGGTATTGCAACACCCAGCGGCTATGTCAAAGTAATCTTAAAAGAGCCCAAGATTGTTTTACGGGCTAAAGCTGATAAAAGAGGTCATTGGCTGGTCAAAATACCAGAAAAAATACCGGAAAAAAATTATCAGATGCAGATCATCAGCTTTGACACCAAAGGCAAAAACCCCAAAGTAAAACAAGTCAAAATGAAAGTAGAACCAAATAATATTGTCTATCAGTCAAAGCTCTACAAAGATTTTCAAAAATTGTCAAAACAAGTTTTTAGTAAGACTTGATTTAAGATCTAAATTACCCCACCTTTGTCATTCTGACACTTCCTAATGTCATTTCGAGCGAAGCGAGAAATCTCAAGACTAAAATGGACAAACCAGTTTTTAATATTTAGATCTCTCGCTCCTCGCTCGAGATGACACAGTAGTAAATTCCCACCTCGAAGGTGGAAAACTCGTAATATCATATAGATCATTGGTTTGACTTCAGAAGGGGTAGTTCTTTATAGTTAAATCATGGATGTTGTTACTTTTCGTTTACCTCTTTTAAAAACTCGCCAATTAAAAATAACTAAGACAAAACTAGCCAAAATACTGATTATTTCTGAGATTATCGGCATTTTGGCTATGGTCTGGTATTTACGGATGCCTCTTTACCAAAAATTTTTAGCGGTTAAACCTCGGGCTTATTCAATGGCGGCTTTTGATCCGAGTACCAGATATATGTTGTCGGAAAACGATTTTTTAATGGGATCCACTTCTCCTGATAGTAAAGTAAAACTGATATTCACCTCTGGTGGATTTAAGCGGACGGTCAAAGCCAGTGATCAGGGCAACTGGGTGGCCCAACTGCCAAAAAGCCTGACTCACAAGTCGTACCGCCTCACTCTCGCCTATTTTGATACCCAGGATAAACTAACTGATGTGGATAGTTTTAAAGTTTATGTGCAAAGTGAAAATATTTTTCTTCAAAGCAGAGCTTACCGGTATTATCTGAGGCCGTTTTTGCCTTCAACGGTACAGGCTGCGACACTTAAAGTCTCCCCTTCGCCTAAAGTCACTGCAACTCCTGAGGCCAAACCAGCTATTGTTGGTTTAAGTACCCCCACCAGCTGGAGTAAAGAATTTACATCCTGGGTAGCCGAGTCACAATCAATTGGTCTTTATCCATACTGTGAATACAATGGCCAAATAGACCCAACCTGCAATGAAGCTAGTGACGTCTTACTGACTGATTATGCAACGTATGCTAATGTCTGCCAGCAGACAGTCAGCTGCTATATTAGCCCCAGCGCTGTCACCAGAATTAGTCCAAAAATTGACCCTATTTTGATTCAGTCTTTAGCCCGGGGAGAACCGGTAGCATATGCTGCAGTGGCTTCACTTCTGGAAACAACTCTGCCTGTGGCACCTCAATACCGCAATTTAACCAACCAGTTGTCTGATACTACAGTTGATCCATTAAATAGTGAAGAACAAGCGCTGCTTGATAAAAGAGATGGCAAAAAACCTGCAGTAACCCCCTATGTTGACGTAGAAAACTCGCTTCCCCTGGTAAATTAATTTGAAATTTTAAATTTAATGCGCAAGCATGAAGCTTGCTTACAATTTGAATTGAAATAAGAAACAAAACTTTTCAAATTTTAATTTTCAAACTTTTAAATTGAATTCAAATTTCGAATTTTAAATTTCAAATTAGTCCACATTAAACCTCTTCTCTTTTCGTTGTTGGATTTAAATGTACCAGTAATTCATAGGGAGTAGTACTGCATAGTTTTGCTGCATTTTCTATTGAATTGGGGGAGAGCGGATCATCCGAAAAGATCTCAACTTCATCTCCGACTGCCGGTAACTTTGAACCTAGTTCTTTTTTGGCATTTGAGAGCTCAATGGTTGTAATATTCATGCTGATTTCTCCAATGACCTGACAGCTCACCCGATGAGGCAATTTGTCATATACCTTACTTCTTTTGTCGCCAAAGTCATCCAGCCCAACCGGCTTACAAAAAACTTCCCCTTTATTACTCAATCTTTTATCAACTCCATCGTTGTAACCAATTGGTAAAACAGCAATAACCATGTCGCTTTTAGCTTGAAAACCTTTTGCATAACCAATAAATTCCCCTTTAGAAACATATTTCCACTGGGCTATCCGACTGGTCATTTTTAAAACAGGTAGTAACTTTGAATTGGTTCTTGATAATGCAGTCGGATAACCAAACAACGACAGTCCCACCCGCATGACATTACACTCCTTTGTCAGCCCATTAAGTAATCCAAATGACCCGCCCAGGTGAAACCAGGTTGGTTGATACCCTTGCTGTAAAATCATCAGTTTAGCGGCTCTGAAGTTAGTTAGCTGCAGTTTAGTCACAGGATCATCTGGCTTATCTGGAACCGCTAAATGACTCATTATTCCATCTATTCTGACTTTTGAAAAGGGTTTTAAGCGCCTGATGAGGTTTTTCAAATCTTTGGTATCAAATCCTTCCCGGTGCATTCCAGTATCAAAAAAAAGATGGACCTTTGCTCCTGGCTGGTACTCATTAATAGCTCTTAACTGATCAAGGTCAAATACCACATATGAGAACGGTAGTTTTCGGCCGTTTAAGCTTCGGGGATCAATGTAGCCCATGATTAAAATTTCTGATTTTACTCCAGCTTTTTTCAGCTGATACGCCTCGTACAAAGAATCTACACAGATAAAAGGCGGGTTTTTTTGATCAAGGATTTGCCCAACCAGTTGTATTCCGTGACCGTAGGCATTTGATTTTAGAACTGGTGCAACTCTGACACCAGCCTGTAACTCTGACAGGTAAGTATAGTTGCTGAGCAGTTTGTCTTTGGAAATATAAATCTTATTAAGCGGGTAGGACTTTGATCGCAATAACGGACTAAAGAGAGACATGGGAGAAAGATAGCATAGAGAATATCTAATATCTAATATCTAATATCCAATATCCAATATCCAATTCTACTCACTGTTCACTGTTCACTCTATTGTAGTTGACATTTTCTCCTTGATCTTCATACACTAGAGATATGGAAGCATCTGCCCCTTACACGCCTGTTAGCGCGCCAAATCCAACCCTTTCTTCTTTTACTCCTGTCAAAAAACTGTTTCATGCTGCCTGGGACAGAGTCCAGAAACATTTATTACAGCTTTTCTTGCTGAATGTCTTGGTTTTTGTGGCTGCAGTTATTCTGCTGGTAGTTTCTGCTCTGATATTATTTATCGGCGGATTCTTTTCCCCTGTCACAGCTGGTACAGCTTTTTCATCAGCTACTGGTATTTTAGCTGGGGTGTTGGTTTTTATAATCGTTCTAGCAGCTATAATTGGTATGTCAGCTTTGCAGATTGCCACAGTTTTTCTGCTGGGTGAAACAGTCTCTGGCGGAGCCTCCACACTGCAGCTCTTTAAAATGGGCTTACGCAAAATTGTTCCTCTGACTGTTGTTTCTTTGTTATCCGGGTTTATTGTAATGGGTGGTTTGATTGTCTTTATTATTCCGGGAATTTTATTTGGTATTTTGCTGTCTTTTGCTTCCTACTTTGTGATTTTAGATAATCTATCCCCTTTTGAAGCTATTAAAAAAAGTGTTTATGTTGTATCTAAAAATTTCAGTGCTGTGTTCATCAGAATGACAGCTTTATTTGCTGTCAGCTTCATAGTGGGAATTATTTTTAATATTTTAAATTCACAGGAAGGTACGATCACTATTTTAACTGGAATTGGCTCTTTTGTCTTTAATTTACTGTTTGGCTGGGTGTCAGTTGCTTTTATGATGTTTACCTTTCAGGAAGCCAAAAGAATGGCCGGCGAGGGTCGCGGCAAGATCACCTGGATGATAGGAATAGCACTTTTAGGATGGATTATTTTGCTGGTTGGCGGATATTTTGCATTTAGAGCAATTCCCGCTAACAGCAATACTGTTCAGCCAGGAATATTTAACAACGTCCCATCTGTTCTACCAATTGTCGCTACACCAGCAGCCTCTTTAACTCCCGCTTCTCCAAGTGCCAGTGTTAGAGCAACAGCCACTCCACGAGCATCTGCTACCCCTCGGGCTACTGCCACACCAAGGGCAGCCACATCTTCTGCTAACCGCTAATTTATGAGAAATGAAGATGTGGACCGGGCTTTTTCAGTGCTTAAAAACTAATTTTATTCACTCTTAAGCCCTATTCCGGCGAAGGCTGGGATCTAATGCGAAGCATCAAGCTTTGCTTATGTAAATTCCCCTCAATCTGATAGAAGGTTATTTTATAAGCAAAGCTTGCGAGCTACGCTCTTGGATCCCGTATCTAGTACGGGATACGGACTGGTTAGAAATTGATCTTTATAAAGTAAGTCGTCATTCCTGCGCAAGCAGGAATCTAATATGAAGCATCAAGCTCTGCTTATGGGCTTAGAACTAACTAAGCAAATAACCATCAATATTGAAGATTTATGTAAATGGATTCCCGCTCTTCGGTCTGAGCGATGAGGCACTAGACCTAAGAGTCGATGATCTTCGCGGGAATGACAGCTTGCCAAATATTCAACCCAGTATTGGTACTTATTTGATATTTGATATTTGATATTTGATATTTTTTATGAGTTTTCCACCACTGGAGCAGCTTGATTTGGGGTTTCTGAGGGTGGATTTTGAATACTCATTCCGACATTTATAACCTGTTCTACCAATCTATTTGAGTATCCCCATTCATTGTCATACCAGGCAAATACTTTGAGAAGATCACCATCAACAATCTGGGTTAGACCCAGGTCAACAATGGCTGATTCACTGCGGCCGATGATATCTGATGATACTAATGGTTCCTCTGTTGCAGCCAGTATTCCCTGCCATCTGGGTGTTTGAGCCATGTCTTTGAAAGCCTGGTTAACTTCTTCCACTGTGGTTTTTACTTTTAGCAGAACAGTGAAGTCAGTAATAGAGCCAGTGATGGTTGGAACGCGGATTGCCCGCCCGTCGAGGATGCCTTTGAGGCTGGGAATAGCCTGAGTGACGGCAATTGCAGCACCAGTTGTAGTGGGAATCATATTACTGTAAGCAGCCCGAGCCCGTCTTAAATCACCTGATTTACCTCCCGGAGGCGGTCCGTCAACTAAGTTTTGTTCAGCTGTTATTGAATGGACGGTGGTGTATAAACCTTTTTGAATGCCAAACTTTTCTTCAAGGACTGCAATAACTGGGGCAATACAATTCGAAGTACAGGACGCGTTATTGATCAGGTTTTCGCCGGCATAATTAGCGTGATTGACCCCTATCAAAAATGTACCCACTCCTTCACCTTTAGACGGTGCGGATAGGATTACTTTATGGGCTCCGGCCGAAAGATGTTTCTTCATTCCCTCTTCATCAGTAAATCTACCTGTAGACTCAATGACCACATCAATTGACATGTCTTTCCACGGAAGTTCGGATGGTTCTTTCACGGAAAGCACGGGGTAAGACTTGCCATCGATGATAATATTTTTTTCGTCAGAAGAAATTTCATGCGCCCAGGCGCCGTAAGCGGAATCGTATTTGAGTAAATGAGCGAGGACTTTTGGCTCTGTCAGATCATTGATGGCAACTATTTCCATCTGTTCCTTGTGGTACTCTAACGCTACTTTAAAAGCATTTCGACCGATCCGACCAAAACCATTGATGGCAACTCTGAGCATTGTATTTACTGTAGAATAAAAAACATTTTAAATCAAGGGATAAAGAATTAAATTATCTTTAACTTCTAAAAGGAAGGTTATTCCACCATTTCTTTGGTGAAGCAGGTTGGGTCATTTGTTTATTTAGGAGATATATTTGCTTCGCTTTTTGGGCTAATTCTTCAGCGGTAAATGGATTAAGCGGCTTTTTCCATCTTTCTGGGATGGCATCAATGCCGTAATGAGCTCCAGCCAAAGCACCGGCCACAGTCGCCTGTGAATCAGCATCTCCACCAAGATTAACAGCAAATACGACACTGTCTTCAAAATTATCATGATTCATTAAGGCATTTAAAGCGATATTAAAACTTTCAAAAACATATCCGCCACCTGGATAGACATCCTGATAAAACTCCCCATTTAAAGCTTGATTGACCATAAATACTGCAGTGTCATCATCTTTAAACTTTTGTACGAGGTTTCCTACCGCTTCATCTTTTGGTGTACCACCGGCTAAATCCCCCACCAGTTCTGAGGTCATTCGACAAGCTAAACGACATTCAGGATGAGCATGAGTCATGGCTGACACTTCAGAGGAAGCCTACGACATTTTTTTACTATCACCACGAAACATCAAACCAAATGGATGGGTTCTCATAATTGAACCATTTGGGGCTGTGTTTACTTTATTAAGTAATTCATATCCAGATTGCCTATAATCCATTCCCTGAGCAATATATAATAAAGCGTTATGTGTGGTTCCACCAATATCTTTGGGTTTGCCTCTCATCCACTTTACGAAACCGTTGGCTATGTCAGCTGGATCATAGCCATTTTTGTTAATAAAACTATCGATCACTGCCATCGACATGTCTGTATCATCAGTAGTTTGACCAACTCTCCAGTTAAATACCCCACCTCCTACCATCTCTTTTAAGGGACCGTTGTATTTGGCTGCAATTTGATCTGGAGTAAAAAATTCAGCCGGAGCACCAAGTGCGTCACCAACTGCTGCACCAACTAGGCAACCTTGGTACCGCTTAATGATCTGGTTTTCGGGAGAACGGAACATCTATATTATTATAGGCTATTTAAGCTCTTAAGTCAAATTATGGAGTTTTTTTATTTAACAAATTACTTATCATTTCACTAACTGAAATTTGATTTAATTCAGCTTTTAAAGCAGCCATATTGAGCTTAAAATTTTGACCTACATTATATTTAACTTCAGCTATATTTTGGAATAAGCTGTGAGTTGCATTGATGGTTTTATCTATCCAGGTATTACTTTTAGGAATGGTATAAACAATCGGTGGTGTGTTTGATACATTATCAGTAAAATTCTGTTTAACCGACGCAATTAATTTTTCAGGTGTACCATCAGAAAAGATGATTTCTTCGACTTTAGATTGTTGTAAGTCAGGCAAAGTGGTGATAAAAGCTTCAATTTTAGAGCTGCCAGGAGGTGCGGCATACTTATTGGTATAAATGCTTGTATCAGGTGCGAGATAAAAACTGATATTTGTGTTTTTTATATCTCCTGATTTCCACTTAAAGTTCAGGTTATTGGCAGCAGTCTGAATATAATTGTTGGTTAAAAAAGCCGAAACTTGGTCAAATTTGATCTTTTGCACTTTTTCTCTTAACCCAAACTCTGTTGGAATTGTATATAGCGGAGCATCATTATAATAGTAAGCGGTTATCCGACTCGCAATGTCTTCATATGGATAAAAAATATTATTAAAAATTAATCCTGGAGGATCACTACTTGCCCCTGCTTTTGCGTATAAGTTTGTTTGAATATTATAAATTGAATCTGAACTTTCGATGACAGTTTCTAATGGCGCAGTTGCAAAATCTATTGCTGGTAGATGGGGAGAAAACGGTGTTGTGTCTTTGACTAATGTGGCATCTCCAATTTGTTCTACAGGGATCATTTCCAGTTTTTCAACCGGCTTTAAGAATGAAGGCAGATTTATATCACTGATATCAGATAAAGCATTAGCTGCTGTCTGCTCAAATGTTTCAACTATTTGAGAAGGAAAAGATGGCGGTTTGATGGGGTCAAGTAATTCTTCTGCCACTTGATAATTTGTTGGTTGGTATTTACCAGTATTTGGATTTAACTGGAATGTAAATCTTTCTTCTTTATCTGTAATCACAACAAAAATACCATCATCTGTAACTACTTTTTTTGCGGTATGGGAAACTTGGCCGTAAGAATCTCCCCTGGTATATATTTCAATTTGCTCTATTGCATGAGGATTAATTCCTCCTGGGATGAGAACTTCCTGCTCCCCTGGGTGATTGGTTAATATCTTACCCTGGAATGCAGGAATACCCGCCGTCTGACCGGTTGTATAGGTATCAATTGCTCCGCTTGCAGGGGATTTCAACGTAAAAACAACACCGTTTGGAACATCACCACCATCATCAAGAAACATCGCCCAATTTGAACCATTATATTTTTCTATACCAGTACTCGCATAGGGGGAAATTTTGTTTAAATCTGTTGATGTATGGGTTGAAATTGTCTGTGTCAGCTCATCTGCATCGTATCTAAAATCAGTTGCCATTTGATCATTATGTTTTTGAAGTGCAGCAATGATATTTTCTTCTTTCATCTTCCTGGTCCAGCGCAAAGATACTTCCTGTAAACCAACTGCATAGTTTGATGTACCAATTGCTACTGGTTCTTCAAATAATCGCAGGATATCTTCATGTGTTGTGATAGCATCAGTAGTTTTACCGCCTCTGTAGAGTTTGGCATCAGTATAAAATCTTTCTCTAATATACCGTTCATATGCCTCATAATCCTGAGGTTTTATTTGTAACGCATTCAGGTAGGACTCAGGTACGAGTCCTCCCACCGGTATGGCAGCAGGCAACTTCATACCCATACTATTTGCTGAGACTTGGCCTTTAAATTTAGCCTCAAACTCAGCTCTGGCAGCTCTGAGTTCAGATAGAAAATTGTCATAATCACGATGAATGAGTTTTCCTCCAGGAGCGACTGGAGCTGGAGCCAGACCAAATTCATTAAAGAAGAAATCATAAAACGTTTTATCTTCACTTAGTCCAAGCATTTCTGCTTCATCGGTTATTCCTATTCTCTCAAGTGTCTGTCTCCATTTGGCCATTTCTTCAGCTTTTTGGCTGCCATTTTTTATCTGCTCAGTCCATGATTCAAGAGGCAGAATAATATCATCATTAAATTCAGACAATATTGGAGGGGTTTTACCGGCATTTTCCAGAGACCAGTTCATCAAAGTTCGGGACAATCGACCATTTACATCTCCATATGGATGAATTGTAATCAATCTTCTTTGTAGCTCAGCAGCCAGCTGGAATGGATCATGGGATGGATTACTTGCTTGCTGGTTGTACCATTTTGCCAGATCACTTAATAATTCCTCCACAAAGGCCTGATTAGCTGGAATAGAGGCTGTTTTGCCTACTGGACCTATCCGATCTTTGGCATCTTGGGGCAGAGATTCATAAATTTTTCGGCCTTTTTCTGAATTGAGACTTGGGTATTCAATAATCCCTGCATTTGGATCTTCTCCTCTTTGCAAGAATTCGAGTAATGGATTGTTCCTAATCTCATCAGCATGTTCTTTGGTATAGGTCGCGGGACCAGGTTGTGAGTAA
The DNA here is from genome assembly GCA_964446685.1 of uncultured Gammaproteobacteria bacterium. Classification (GTDB taxonomy): domain Bacteria; phylum Patescibacteriota; class Microgenomatia; order Daviesbacterales; family UBA10151; genus CAZWRN01. The sequence continues at coordinate 70,188 of CAYUPO010000003.1, forward strand.
TCCCCTCCCCTCGCTGCCCCTATTCGAGGAGATCCACCAATACTTGGATCGGCAGTTCCTGTTAAACGAATATGCAAATCTCTTATAAAATCAACTGTTAAAGGTTGTTTACCATAGGCTCTAGCTGCTGTGCGGGCATTCAGCCAGTCAACCCATGCTTCTTCTCCAAATGTTTTTTCAAGTCCAGTCTGGCCGGTGATAATTCCAGTTCTGACAAATTTGTCATCTACTAATAAAGCCGTTTCTGCTGTTTTAGCAAGTGGGGTGTTAGTCTGGGTGATTTCTTCAACTTTTTGAGTATAAGTTGGCAGATCGATTTCATTCTTTTTCAATGAGGCAGTCAATGTATCTATTTCGGTTCTAGCTTCAACCCAATTTGGTTCAGGTAATGCCTGCCGAGCAACCGGAATAATATCATCAAATTGTGAAGCAGGCTGAGGTAATATCTCATCAAGTAACTCGCCAGCAGATTTCTGAAAATCAAGCACTACATCATCAACGCCATCCGCTGCCGCAGCCACTCCGGGAATATCATCCAAACCAGGAACTGACTGAACCAAAGAACTAAGTGGTCCACAAGGCCCAGTAGAAGCTGCCAGAACTTCTCCGGTTGAGGCGCCTAGGACATTTGAAGTTTGGTTGGCTTGGGCAAGATTTGATGCTTGTGGAATTGAAGCTAAATTACAGTTAGCTGAACCTAAGAAGCCTGATCGTACATTCACATCGGGATTTGTTTTTTCTACCTCTCTGATAAACAGTTCGACAAAATTTTCCTGCTGAAGCCGCATAGCTGCAAAATCTAGGAAACCAGCTGAAACAGGTTTTAGACCTCTTTCAGCTAGCATAGTATTTGCAATACCTAGGTAAAGTGAGTTGTTTACTTCTCTAAAAGATCTGGCTACTACACCATACTGGTATGATTCTGCAATCAATCGTAACTGATCTTCTAAAGAAAGGGTTCTATCAGTTGTTAATTGCTGCATTCTCAACCGCATTTGTTCAAAATACTCATTTGTAAACCTTGGATCTGGATAGTTATGCGTTAATCCATAGGGATAATTCCAATCCTTACTTGCTCCGCCTTTGGATATTCCTGGTAATTGCAGGTACTGCTCAACATCAATATTTTTGTTTCTTACAGCCATTAAATTGTCAAAATATGGATCATTGAGATCCCTTGCGACTCTTGCAACATAAGTATTTACAATTTCAAAGTGGCCCTCTGATACCATTCTTCCAGGAACAAGAGCACCCCCCTGCATATCTGGTTTATAGGCTATTTCCTGATGAGCAGCCCTCAACCAATTTAGAAATACATTTGAAGAACTAAAGTTTCGAGGATCAGAAAGTGAATCAGTGACATAAGCCCTTAGTGCAAGATTAGCATTTATAAAATTTCCTTTAGAGAGGTCAACTGTTGGCTGATAACCATAGAAATAATGTCCATCTGGATAAATATATGGATGAACCTGTCTCATATTTCTATCTGGTCCAATCTCTCCTGCATCTCTGACTAGACCTTTCCAAAAATCAGCTAATTCAGGTGTAACCTTTCCATCTCTCACCGCTATTTTAATTGCACTATTTAGATCACGCAGTTGGGATGGTGTTAATGGTACTGGAGGTGGATTACCAGAAGTATTTATTCTTTCTAAATCATCAACTAAGGATCCTAGAGGATAAAATGCCTGACTTACAGCATCATCAACTCTTGTTGCTATTGGGATTCCAGTAGGGGAAGTAATTACTGCCCCGTCAGTCAGTAAATCCGCACTGTCATCAATCAATACACTATCGTCTGTAAGCGGCGGAATCTGAGAAGTATTTTGGCCAGCTTTCAGTATTCTGGCCTGTGCTTCTAAAGATTCAGCCAATGTATCATTACCTAAAATTCTAGCAACTCTGGCAGCCTCTTCGAGCCCTTCTGCTGCCAAAATAGCAGTAGGACCAATAACAGGCATGCCTGCTAATGGAGTTTGCAGCACACCATCCACTACATCTGCTGCAGCATTACCAGCGGTTTGAACTGGTGCAGGGGCAGTGCTAACTGCATTTCTAACAGCACTCGCAATACTGCCTGCAGCATCATCTGCTGTAGTCACTACTACCTGAACTGCTCCGGTTACATTTTGAACGGCTTGGGTAACAGGTGGGACTGAAGCTGGATTAGCAGGAGCGACAGAATTTGCCTGCTTTAGTTGAAGATAAAGGTCAATTTTCTCATCAGCTGACAAAAGACTTGGATTTATCCCTCTCCTGGTTAATTCTTCTCCTACTCTATTTCCAACTGTTGCACTTGGAATCCTGTATTCAGTTCTGATTTCAGGAATTATTTCAATTTCTAATTCTAGATAAACAGGCTTTAACCGGCTTATGCTGTCATTTAAAGGTGCAAGTTCTCTGTTAAATTGGTCGATAGCTGCTTGATTGAGAGTTCCTGAAGCTCTGGCCTCCTCAACTCTTTGCATAATAAGTTTTTGCTGCTGAACAGCGTTTGTATATTCAGGTTTAATTTGATCTAGCCGATTTTCTGCCTGAATTAGTAACGCTCTGATCTCAGGTAATTGGTTTAAGTTTGTTCTAGCTGAAGCATGTCTTAGACTGTTTTCCAAAGAAATATAAAACGCATCTAGTTGATCCCCCAGATTATCAACTACAGCAGATATCGCAGTATTAGTTCTTGGATTTACTGGGATCTCTCTTGCAGCTTGCGCGAAAGGACTTATTGCTGAAACAGAATTAATTGATGCTGGGGCTTGTGTGGTTGGATTAGCAGGAATATTTGGCGCCGTAGCAGGAGCTGGTGGAGTAGGTGTTTTTGGATTTATTTCATCTGAGATTCTTCTGATTGCAGCGTTTAGATCTGGATCGGTATCCCTCATCCCCTGCCTGATCAGGGCAGCGCGAATCTGGTCATCACTGACAGGATTTACTAATGTAGCCTTACCTGTACTTATATCAAAATTCACTCTCTGGAAACCGGTAAAATCCATCACTACTTCTCTTTCAATATCAGTTACTAATCTTGTAGCTGAAGTTGCTGGATTAATTACTATCGGCACCTGCTGGGTATTAACTTTTTGGGCAGCTGCAAATGTTGTGTTAAATTCAGATTCTGCAATAATTTTGATATCACCACTCAATTTGCCGGGTAACCACTTCCCTGGTGTTGCCGCTTTAGCAAATTCGCGGAGATTTTGTGGTGCAGTGTGGGGTAAAATAATTTGATCTAATATTACGGTCCCATCACCAGATTTTTGGTATCTGGCAATTATCCATAATCCTTGTTTTCCTGTATCACTGATACCGAGCCTGCCAGTTGTATCCATAAAGAATGCTACATCAGTTTTTGCAGGCTGCTTCCAAAGTCCAAATCCACTCGCCTCTGAAAACCCTGCAGTTGGTGATAACGTATTCAAAAGCCTTCGATTAGCGTCGTTGATTTCATTTCCAGAAGCTGCACTTGTAAATACCTTTGCCCGATAATAATCAACTTCAGTTGCCAATTTATTTACATCTAGCGCTGCTGCGTTAGCATCAAAATATAATTTTTCATATTCTGATTTAAGATTATTTCTGGCGGTCAAAGCCTCGGCATAAGTTTTTTCAGAAACTTTTCTAAAAGCAAGCCCTTCACGAGCAACCCGTAACTCCTCTCTCGCTTGATCAAGCACTGCCTTAGAAGTTGTTGTGTCTCCTTCCAATTCAATTACTTTGTTATATGCAGCTAACCATCTCTGCTGCATTTCAGGTTTTAGAACTGAAATATTCTCAGAATCCCTTGCCATTTGGGCTTGGAGAGCCGCCAATTTTTGTTGTGATGCTGTAAGTTTTTCTACCAAAGTAGGCTTTACTTCTCCGGCTGGCCTCTCCTGCCATATTTCTATAGGAGAATAGGTTAATTCATTATTTGCTTTTGCTAAGTCATCAGCTCTTTTAGCAAGTTCTCTTTCTTTTGTTGAACGCACATTTACTTGAGAAGAAATACTAGTTGGGTTTAAAACATCTTCTGCTTGTTTTAACTCTGTCCTGGCAGTAGTCAGAATACGATTTTTCGTTTGCAAATCATCAGAATTTGTTTTAATGGCTAGATTAATTTTATCCAACTGATCTTTTTTAAGTCCTAACTGAATCTCCAGGTCATCTCCAATATTTAGCTTTCTTTTACCCCATCGCCATAAAATATTTGATCTTCGTGCTTCTAACCCTTCAATGTCTTTTAATAGGATCAGTCTATTTATTAATAAATCACTTCTTTCCTGTGTTGCTTGAGCAACCTGCGCTTCTAATGGCGGTATATCATTACTAAGTCTGCTGGCCAAACTTGCCGCACTGGCTCTGTCTAAAGCTGAACCATTTAATAACGATGTATTTGCTGGTGGGGCTGATGTCAGCCAATTCAATGGTCTGTCAACCGCTTGCAGCCAATTTGCTACTCGGTTGGTGACTCTATTCACCCATCCAGGGGCATTTGGAATAGTTGGATTGGCGGGTGTTAAAGGAGGTGTTGTGACGTTTGATGCAACAGCAGGATCTGGAACTGAAGTTGTGTTTGTTCCTGGAGTAGCTGGCCGTGGTTGAGCAACATTTGGTTGAGAATTATTGGCAGTTGTTCCGGTATTTGGAGCTGCTTGGGCAGTGTTTTGGGTGTTACTTGCATTTGGATTGAAACGGGAATCTGCCCGTAGTTGGTCTGGGGTAAACTCTTCTGCTGGTCTGCCATCTCGGAAATTGACTGTGATTTTTTGACCTGTGGCGTCACTGCTGACTCCATAACCTCTGACATCTGGATGGTTACGGAGATTATTCAATAATGTTGGATCAACCGAAGCTTGGGGTGCTGCAGCTGCTGGCGGTGTTGTTACAGAGGTGTTTCCTGTAAAACGGCTGGTAATTGCGCCAAGTCCGTCAGCAATTCTTTCAAATATATTTGGTGAAGGTGGTGGGATACTGGCAACCTGAGGTGTCTGATCAAGCGGTATACCATACTGATCCTGAATTGCCTGAGCATAGGCTTCAGCTAATTCATCATTAGCTATTTGGACTCTTACTGGATCAACAGTGGCGCCATTTAGTTCAAAGAGACGCAAGTTATCTACTTTCTCCTGAGCCAACCTGACTGCATCAACTTCACTGACTGTTTCACCCAGCTCTCTGACAACTGCGTTGATTCGAGCTTGCTGTAATGCCGCACTGGCAGCATCCGCCTGGATGCTCAAAGCATCAATTTGATTTACAGGTACATTTTCAATATCTGCCTGTATTCGATTTAGACTTATTTGAGCTTCAAATACTTCCTGATCATACCGGACAAGGTCATTTACCTGCTTACCAGAAGCAGAATAGGCTGCAACCAATGTTGATTCTGCCTCTTTTACTCGGGCATCTGCTAGATTCAGATAGGCAGGCAACTGAGGATCTGCTGCAAACGCTGGGTCAGATCGAATCTTTGCTTCAAAATCAGACCGTGCCTGTTGCACTCTCAGTAAATTGTCCTGTGCCGCTAATACTGATTGTCTAGCAGCAACTACTGCATCATCTGCATTTCTGGCGTATTTGGGCGCATCCCAGATCTCTGGACCAAAAAAGGCCGGTACCTTTTGAGACCATGGCGCATCAACTGCTGCACCCACTGACTCTCTCAGCAAACCTGCTGCTTCAGGAAGCATTTCCCTGACGCCAACAGAGGCCAGCTTTACTCCTCCTCGGGCCAAAGCCGGAACGATCTGCAAAGCATCAAGTCCCGTTAATGAAGCAAAACCTGTTCCACCGGTTGCAGCAGCTATTGGCAAAGCAATTGCAGCAGTTACAGCTGTATTACCAACTGATTCACTCACATTAAGCTGCATCTCCCAGGCGAATTTACCTGGTTCAGTATTACTTTTGACATACTCAGCTGCATAGCCATAGGCGTTAAAATCTTTTTCTAGTTTAGCTGCTTCATCAGGTGTTAATCCCAGCTGCTTAACAGTGTAGCTGGTACAGAATTCATTGTTGGCTGCACCAGATCCAGTTGCCATACAGGAAGCTTTAGCATTGGCGTATATACTAAATGATTGATAATCAGACGGTGTGTATCCAGGAAAAACTTCACTTAAGACTCTATTTGCTTTTGTATAGTCCTCTGGATTCATACTGATGGATTCTCCAAATCCGGTGTAACACAAAGAGCCATAAGTGTCGGCACAGATTAGCTGGGCAGATCCTTGGTGAATAAAGGGATTTACATCAATTGCTGCGTTCAGAAGATTATTTGACAACCATTTTAAAGGATTAGGGTCTTCATGAGGCAGGAAAGCGAAGAATGCCTGATTCTGCGTTGGACTCCAATTTTCAGGTTTCATTGCTGCATCAACTTGCTCTTGAGTCATCTTCCCCGCTTTTAGCATCTGTTCATAATTTTTTGGCAATATTCCAACTTGTGCAGCAGTTTCTTCAGCCCTCTGTTTGACCTGAGGAGTATCGTAATAATTTGTATTCCAGATCCCATACTGAGTAGACAAACCGGCTGCCCGCATGGCAGCTGATAAGTCCCCTGTTGCGTTTAATGTCGCAAGCCCTGCCTGCATTTTCTCACTGGAAGATCTGGTAGAGTCTGTGGCAGTGATCCCATCATTTACAAATGACTGACCTGCATCGTATCCAATTGCGCCAATAAATGATAATGGATCCCGGACAGTTGGATGCTCACCTAACCAGTTTTGGGCTGAAGCTACCAGTTGGCTGCCAGTTGAAACAGTAGATGATCTTACTGCCTGACATCCTTCTGTTAAGCTATAAACAGTAAAACATTTTACCGCTGTATCTGCTTGGACAACCAATCCAGCTATTCCCTTGGCAGGAAGTATAATTCTGGCTGCTGATTGCTCAACTCTTCCCTCAGATAACTCAGCAGCGCGTTCTGCAACCCTTGTACCTACCTCCAATTCATTTTTGTTTGATTCACCAGTTAAGCTGGTCAGCGCACCTGTTCTCAAATTTTGTGGCAATGTGATTGTTTCAGCAACTGTTGCTCCATAAATATTTCTAGCTTTTTCTAATGCATCCTGATATCCAGCCTCATCTCCGGCAGCTTTGGCCTGGGCAGCTGTTTGATACCAGTCGTTCATAACCTTTCTTTGATCCCCTATTTTAGCTATGGTATCCAGAGAATTTGCCTGGGCTGCTAATACTGGGTCAGCCTTTAGGTCATCGGGCAGAGCACCAAAACGGGCTCTGGCTGTTTCGACTCTTTCAGCTGTCACAGCAGAATTGTTCTGATTTGCGGCATTGTAAGCAGCCCAGGTGACATCTTCCCTAAAGCTATCTACTGCTCTTTTTCTATCCAGGATGGTACTGACATTTTGGTTAAAGTTCGCTAGATCTGTTTGAAGTTTGGCTTTTTCTGGTGTTTCAGGTAAGACAGAAAGGGACAGTCTGGCATTTTCTAAAGCGGTTGTTTGAGGAGTCAGATCTTTATCAGGATTGCCAACATCATTTACAGCTAGCCTGGTGGCAAGACTAATATTTCCCTGAGCTGAACCGACCGAAGGTGCAGTATTAAAAGAGTTTTGCAACTGTCTAGCTGTGTCAGCTTGATTTGCTAAAGTAAGCGGGTTTATTACCTGTTCTCTAAATTGTCGACTTAACTCAGCCGACTGTTCATCAGTCTCAATATTTCCAGCCCGGGCAATCGCTAATCTTTCATTGACCAATCTTTGGGCTGTACCTTCTACAACAGCGTTAGCATATTTATCCTGTAAATCTCCAACTATCACCCCATCTCCAGCTTTACTAGTAGCAGCCCTGATAATTGTGTTAAAACCTTCATCTAAAGCTGCTTTTTCATCAGCAGTTAAATGTCCGTTTGCAACCTGAGATTTAACATGATTGGAATATGCCTGGGCTGCTACAATCTCCGGTATTACTCTGGCCTCGACTCTGAGCTGTTTAGCTTTTGCCGGATCAACTACTGCAATATGTTCTACTGAGGTATTCAGTCCATTAATAATGCCGCCAATGGCATTATTTGTGTCAGGATCCAAACTCTTACCTGCAGCAAACTCCTGCTCATATTCAGCCTTCCAGGCGTTGTAAGCAGCATTGCCAACTCTGGCTTCCAGCTGGTTAGCCTGGGCAGTTGCCACCGTGCCACCCTGAGTTCGTAATTTATCAACATAAGACAACCCGGCATCCTGCAAAAATTCAACCTCCTCTCTTCCAACATTTGTCTGACCATTTAACTTAGCATGTGCCTCAAGCAGATTGGCCATTTGAGTACCTGATTCAACTAATCTTTCTGTTGAACGAATTGCATTTGTTCGAGAAGGAATTGTGTTAAGTTGATCTTCGAATGTGGCTGCAGAACCTTTTGACCCCAACTCTTTGAGCCGGTTAATCCCCTGCTCAGCTTCAGCTAATTTTTGACGGTAAAGCGGATCATCTTCTGGTCTGGCTATAGAAATATTTGAATCAGGATTATAGTCATTTGACCGGTCATACTGCAGTCTCAACTGTTGTGCTGCTGCTAGATCCCGTGATACCTGTTGATTGGTATCAAGAATCTGATTCACTTTTTCCAAACCTGCTACCTGAGAATCGACTGTGCTTCTATCCAGTGATAATGATGCCTGTGGAAGTATATTGATGGCTTTTTCTGCTTGTCTTAATTTTTCTAATGCTGCTTCCTGGTCTGCCTGCAGCTTTTCCAATTTGGCTGCTGTTTCTACCGGAATGTAACCCAAATCTCTAACAACTGCCGCTCCATACTGATCAAGTTGATTTGTAGCAACTGAGGCTTCTGTAACAGCATAGTTGTATTGGACATGATTGGTTACAGCTTGGGATGCTATAACAGGAGCAGTCGTGATGTAAGTAGGACATGATGCTTTAATATAATCTGTCACACATTCCTGATGCTGCTCGACTGCTTTATCCCTATTCAAATCCCTGGCATCAGGACTATTTGAAAAACTGGTAGTGTAATAATCTGCTGCACGGGTTTCAATAGTTTTACAACTAGTTACCGCATTGTAAGCACATCCATCCTGCCCTTGAATTTGGCCTGGGCCAACGGCTCCTCCCTGCCTGATTGTTCTGGCTGGAGTTACAACAACTGGCTTACATTGCTCATCATTCATACACCCTGACAGGGCTGGAGCCCCAACACATTTATTTTCTGCGTTACAAGTGGCCTCCTTATTGATTTTGATTGTTCCCTTGGCCTGGCAGGCAGAACAAACTCCGCCACCTTGGCTTAAGTCACATTTACCTTCAACATCACCTTTGCCATAGCAAACATGTTCACCTTGGCTGCCGTCTCCCAGATCACAAATCTCTGGCTGAAGACAAGATTTACCTTCTTCAAATTTCTGCGAGAATAGTCTGGCAGGATCAATTGGTGCATCAGCAGCGGCCTGCTGTAAGGCTGCAGTTTTGGTCTGACACTGAGCATCATTAACGCAGATATATCCTGGTGCATTTAGACAGGTTTGGCCATCTTCACTACATTTATTCTCCTTACTGGTTAGGTTTAAACTTTCAGTGGTACATGCACTACAGCTGGCTTGGCTAGGATCGTATTTACAGACAGGAGCTCCATTGTCGCTGGCAACTTTTCCAGCGCAGGCTTTTTTGCCTCCATCGGCGCAGGCTTCAGTATAGACACATTGGGCTCCCAGCTCTGCTAACCCAACAAAAGCAGATACACTTGATACTGCAGTCTGGTATGCCTTTTGGTTACGCTCATTACATTCATTGATGGCTGCTTCCCCAACCTGTGCAGCACAATTCTCTGGCTTAAATGAAGCTGCTGCCTGAGCTATTTTATCTTTTTCATAATTGCCGAATTCACAGTTAATTTTAGCTTCCCCAGTTAAGCTGGAACAATCTTTTATTCCTAGATTTTGTCTGTTCTGTTCTAATTTGATGGCCTGCTGGTTTCTCTCTGTGCAATCCTTCTTTTCCTGCTCGGATCCACTGCTGCAGCTTTCCAATCTGACATTGTCCAAAACCCTGCCTAGAAATCTGGTTTCAGTGTTTTTATTTTCACAAGCCTCTTTTGCCTCTCCCTCAAGTGATGTACAGTCATCTACTGTCAGACTGGCTTTTATCAGTGAGGCCTGATCCAGTTTTTGACCAGTTTGGGCAATCCGGGTATTTTCTTTTTGGCATTCAGCTCTTTTGGCTGCATCTACTTCATCAAGACAATTTAACAACTTGATCTCTTGTCCTGACGTAGCGTTGTTACCTGCACAGGAATTTGGACATTGGGAAGCATTTACGGTTGAATAAACATTAACACAGGCTGCTCCATCCCAGCCGGATGACTGCTCGATACAAATATTGCCGTCACAGTAGTGATTAACAGCATTGGTTTCTTTGCAGGAGGCGTCTTTAGTTCTCTGCAGTTCTTCAGGATTTGGTAGTGAAGCATCAATGATTTGACCTGATTCTGAAATCGGTTGAGCGATTGCAGGCGCACCGGTTTCAGCCACATATTTATTGCCATTTGCGTCCTGCTCAACTCCGCATTTGCCGGCAACCAGTTCACAGTTACCACCTGGTTTTGCTTGGCCTTTTGGTTCTCCATCACAGTACAGGATATGCAACCTGCAATACTGCAGTCCGACACAGCCGCTATCTGCTAAATCAGCAAATCCGCAAGCCTGATAGCCTGACGTATCAACCTGCTCTAATCCAGCACCTCTAAACTCATTAAGTAACTGATTTTGACACTCAGCTTTCCATTGATCTTCAGGATTATTACAGTTAAATTTTCTGGATCCATCAGTATTGGTACAGTATTTGGCACCAACACTGCCACCACAAGATCCACCACATTCTTCCCGGCAATAAATCTCATCATTGATGGCTGCCTGCTCGGTGTTTGAATTGACACAGCTGCCGACGTTGATATCCCAATATTGATTTGATGGACAAGCGCCATCATTTTCCCCAGTACTTCCACCATCAATGCCACATCCGTTATATTCCCAACTATTGTTGTCTCCAGCGTCCCCACCTTTAAATAACCAGCCATTTTCACAATAGCCAGCCGTAACATTACTGCTGCTAGCTGCTGTATAGCACCTGTTATCTCTCCATGATCCCCCCGCTTTATTACACTCCTGTTCATTGGTATCTGAGTCAACCTGACCAAGACCACAACCGGTATATTCCCAGCTGTTATTATCTCCTGCGTCACCTCCCTTAAAAGTCCAGCCGTTCTCACAATATCCAGCTTTCACCTCATTGCTGCTGGCTGGGGTATAACATCTGTTATCAGTCCAGGTGCCTCCAGCTCTGTTGCACTCCTCCTCATTGCTATCTGAATCAACTTCTCCCATTCCGCAACGGGTATATTCCCAGCTATTATTGTCGCCAGCATCTCCGCCTTTGAAAGTCCAGCCGTTTTCGCAATAGCCGGCTTCTATCTGATTGCTGTTGTTATCATTACTGCTGGCTGAAGTAAAACACCGATCATCCCTCCAGGTTCCACCCGCCCGATTACAATCCTCTTCGCTGTTATCTGAATTGTCATCGTCATCATTGTTCTGCCCACAGCCGGTATATCGCCAATTGTCATCATCTCCGGCATCCCCTCCTCTAAAAGTCCAGCCGTTCTCACAATACCCAGCTTCAACTCCTCCACCGTTGTCGTTGTTATCGTCATCGTTATTATCATCATTATTATTGTTATCACTGTCATCATCTCCATCATTGTCATCATTCCCGCCATTTCCTCCCCCTTCTTCACAACCAGTGTATTCCCAATTATTATCATCTCCCGCATCTCCGCCATTAAATGTCCAGCCATTTTCGCAGTTATTAGAATCAAGAGCATAGGCATTTGGGGGAAACGGCTGAGGAAAATAAAAAATAGTTAAGAATGCCAGGAAAACAAACAGGAGTGTGAAAATAGATCTTTTTGACGGATAGGGCAACATGTTAAAAAAATGCTGAAAAACCCCCTTTGGAAAGGGCTAAATCCATTGTTACAAATGCGTGAAAATAAGGCAAGGGTCTTTTATATATAGAGAAGGTTACAAATAACCCAATAAACAAATGTCAAATAAACAAATACCAAATTATTGGACATTTGACATTGGGTTATTTGTTTATTGGGTTATGTCTCTACTAGATTTGGATATAAAACACACTGCTTCCTACTAACTCGGCTGTTCCATTTTCGGTTTTATAGAGATAAATACTTAGAGTCTGACGGCCGGGGGCAGCATTTTTGGGATCAAGAGTACCCGTCATCATCAGTTTATCTTCCTGTTGAACTAATTTCATCGGAACCCCGGCTGATTCTCCGACTATAAAAACGGCATTTAATTTACCTATATCGGTCCTGTTAATTACCCGGGCTTTAACTTCAACTGGTGTGCTGAGCGCTTGGCTGGGTGAAGGATTTAATACTTCAATTGCTTTAACCACATTTTGACTAGCCTGAGTTTTAACTGTTTGTGTCTGGGTGACATTACGGGTTATCAAGGTACCAACTAACACCCCCACCAAAAGCAGCACCACAATAAAAATACTGACTGCAATCTTTTTGTTACTTTCCCCATCCATACCATTAAGGTATCACGGCAACAATAAAAACGACAAGTCTCAATCAGAAAGCATCTGACTCCCCTCTCACTTATGTCATTCTGGAAAGCAACGACTTTACCAGAATCAAACTAAGGATAATTCTGGACAAGCCAGAATGACACTAAGGGCTATCAGCTAAACAATTGTCCCTTTGTCATTCTGATCCGCCAGCTGGCGGAGAAGAATATGAGCAAAGCTCTTCTACGAATGAGCAAAGCTCTTCTACGAATGAGCAAAGCTCTTCTACGAATAATTTACTTGGATTTTATATCCTTCACGTTGTTCAGGATGACAGCCCTCCATCTACAACCTACAAATAATTCTCCCCTTCTTGACAGCTGATATCTGATCAGTCGACAATAGATTAGATTATGTTGCCCAATTTACTAGCCAGACTTTCTAGAATTTCACCACTTTATCTCTTGCTTGGTTTATTACTCTGTTTGCAGATTTTTCAGATATGGCAGGGAAACAAAGCCGCAAACAATGCCCCACTTTCTGCAGTTCCTTTGGCATCAACAACACCGGTTGAGATTTTTAGCAGTCAGACCGCCAGTATCAGAGGCAAAATAACTGCTATAAATGGGTCAAAAATGATGCTGGAAAATGATCAAAAAGTCAGCGGCGAATTTGAAGCAGGCAGAGTTGTTTTGATCAATGATGCTACCAATCTCTCGGTTGCCTCTTCCTCTGCTGATCTGAAAAAAATCCAGTTAAACAAAGATGCAGTCATAAATTTGCTGTATGCTGATGGCAGATATGTTGTGACTTCTTTAACCTACAGATGAGAGTTAATTTCTAATTACTAATTTCTAAGTACTCTAAACAAATCCTAAATTCTAATGACTAATATATTCAGACATTTAATTTTTTGACATTATTTAGGTCAATTAGAAATTAGTAATTAGAAATTAGAATTTTTTTAGTAAACCTGGTCTTTCACAAACAGTGCCTTTCTCAATAAATACCAGTCCAAATAGTTCACAACTGTATCTCCGTTGAGATCCAAAGGGCTGTCTGTAACTTCACTTCCCCATTTTTCCAGCATCCTGGAAGAATCATCTTTAGTTAAATCACTGGTGGGTTTTAATGCGACCTGCCCCGCTGCCACAGTTTTTCCATTAGGGTTTGATATCAAACCAAAAGGTGGAGAAACCTCGGAAATAATTGTTTGTCCATCTTTCATAACACTGGTCAGCTGTAAAGAATAGGTATTTTCCGCGATAACCATTGGTAAGGGAATACTCAGCGAAGGTGTCCAGGTAAAGTTCCCGGTATTGGGGATATTTTCCGCAATAATGCCAAAAGGTTCACCGTTTAGAAAGAGGGTCAAAGATTTGATACTTTCAGCTGAAGCGTTCCATTTGATATCAACTGGCCGGAAATAAAAGAAAACTTCACCCGCAGCCGGGCTTAACAGATTTATCTGGTTTTTAGTTTCAGAACTGGGCTGCATTTCCGAGTATTTAGACTGCAGCTTACCGGTAAATGCGGTATTTGAATTTGGCAAAGCAGCATCCCGTCTGATAGATACATTGATATTTTTTTGAGCGATAACTGCCGGCTTACTGCCAGTATTGGTTAACAACCCTGATTCAGGAGACAGTGAGATTGTGGTTTCCCCTTCACTGAGTGTCACAAATCTGACCTGAGCCAGCAAATAAGCTGCCCCGCCTGGTTCAGTTTTTAAGCCTGGTGTAGGTGTGCCGGAGATTAAGTTGATCTCTCCTTTATCATTGTCATATCCTTTTGATAACCAATATTTGCCAAAAAAAACTTTGTTTGCTGTTTGAGCCGGATTTGTCACAATTTCGGAAACTTTAACCAGAGAAGGGTTAAACTGCAGTTTGACCTGGGCCAGATTTACTGCATCACTATCTGCCCGGATTACAATATCTACCGGAATATTTTGGTTGATGCCGACTGTTTCAGCCGGGGTTATCAGATTGATACTGTTTTCAATTACAACCTGGTCTTCCAAAGCAGCTTTTGAAGAAAATTGCTGCTGATTTTGGACCAGATATAAACTTACCGGGAGAGATAACAACAAGAAGGAGAAAACAGCAATCACAAACATGGCTTTTTTACTGCGTTTAGCTGGTTGTTCTTCCAGCTGCAGGTGAGGTAATTGTTCACTTCCCATTGGCTTTATTGTAACGCAATAGCAGATAAATAGTTAAATAGTGAATTAGTTAATTAGAAGAAAGCTGATTAGCTCTAATTATAGGTCTTCGGTGATTACTTTAAAGCTTCAATTGTAGGCAAAGTTCCATTTACCAGAAACTGCAGCATCGCTCCTCCTCCAGTTGAAACAAAAGTAAACTTTTCCAGGAAATGGCCATGATCCAGCGCACTTATAGTATCTCCCCCACCAATAATTGTTTTTGCTCCAGTTAGTGTTATAGCGTGTGCCAGTTTGGCTGTGGCGTCATTTTTTGGATCTTCAAATTTGCCAACTGGACCGTTCCAGAGGATTTGTTTGGCTCGGTGTAAAATATTTTTCCATTCAGTCAAAGTTTTATCATCAATATCTTCCCCATTTTCAGTCAGCGTGGCAACCATGACATTCGCTCCGACTCTTTTTCCTGAGTCTCTTAACTCTTTAGCCAGCTTTCCTCCTACTAAAACCATATCGGCAATCTGACTCATTTTTTCAACAACCGGCAATTTATCTTCTAATTTTGCTCCACCCAAAATGGCGACAAACGGTCTAACAGGATGATTTCTGACCTGAGTCAGTATTTCAACCTCATCAGCAAATCTAAACCCGGCGGCATGAGGCATCAGAGTTGGTAAAACTGTAGTTGATGCAGACGGGTGATGAGAGGCGAATGCATCATTTACAAAAACATTGCCATATGATGCCAGATCTTTAGCAAAATCGATATCAGCAGCATCTTCACCCGGCTCAAAACGCAGATTCTCCATGATATGAAGCTTATGCTGGGGTAATCTAATATCGCGGGCGCCTGCTTCAAGCCATTTGATAATTGGCTGAACTGATAACTCAGGAACTTCTTTGCCCTCCGGCCTGCCAATATGTCCCATGATAATTACTGTTTTAGCATGATCCAGGCAAAAACCAAGTGTCTCCATTCCAGCACCTAAGCGGAACGAATCAACCACTTTTCCATCTTTTAGAGGAACATCCAGATCCAATCTGAGCAAGACAATCTGATCTTTAATGAAGGAGGCAGTCAGAGTTTTCATCTAAAATTAGTATATCGTAATTAAGTATTAGTTAGTAGGTTGTAGATGGTAGATAGCCTTCCATGTCATTTCGAGCTTAGCGAGAAATCTCAAGACTAAAAAAGAATCAACTTGGTTTTAATCAAGAGCTCTCTCGCTCCTCGCTCGAGATGACAAGTATTAACTATCCCAACTTTGTTCTTCCTATCTTCGAGGCAATTCCTCGTAAGTTTTGGGGTTATTGCAGCTGCCTTTTACAATCGAAATGATCGTATTTGAAGTTGAAGACAAGATGTCTTCCTGCAATGAATAGACAATATTTGAATCAGTCAGATCATTTTTTTTATTTGGATTACGTTTTATTTTAACAGCTGTCAGCCCGCTTGCAGCCTGATCATTTACCTGAAATGTAATTTTGCCAAGTGAACCTTTTTTCTGATAGCTGCGGTTTTTTGGAGCAATATAAGCAATTGTAACTGTGTCTTTATTAAATGCCAGCTGCGGAGCATACAAAGCATCAGGTGGATTATCCCCTCTGACTATTTTAATTGGCTTTATAAACCGGGGATCAATTGTCAGTAAAGCATCTATGCCAAAAAAGTCACTTCCATCAGTATCATATTGCAGATTTATATCAAAAGTGCAACTGCTACTGGTTTGAAGTAAAGCCGGAGACAAGACCAATGAACCTTTTTTATTATTATCTTTGGGAGAAGCATTGGGGCTCATTTCAGGATTACTGGAAGGGTTAGTCGGAGCACTTGTTGTTTCCTGCGAAATCGATTGTAATGTCAGCTCTTTTAAAGGCTGGTTGTCGGCATTGGAATACAACACAGCTTCTTTAAGAGCGATAGTAAAACTCTTACCAGCTAATTTGGATTTGAGCTGAAAATTAATCCTAGCAAAAGCAGTCCGTTTACCTTCAGTATTAACTCCTGGTGTGGGAATTCCGCCAATTAGTTCAATCCTGCCTTCTTCCGGAAAATCACTTTTTGTCACCCATAACGATATTGGACCTGTGCCTTTCAGGTCATCAAGTGAACTGACCTTTAACAGATCTTTGGGATAATCGATTTTGGCGGAGATCAGATTGACTGGTTCTTTGGTTGACAACATTACCTCAACAGCCAGATTGTCCCCTTCTTTTAAGGACGAAGTATTTTTATCTATCAGGGACAAAACAACTGCCGGAGATTTCTCCTCTGTTTCTACTGATGCTGAAGGAACAGGCTGCCCGGAAGGATTGGGATTGATTTTTTTCTCAATTAACACCCCCCCGGTAATCATTCCTATTAAAAGTAAAATAATTACTATGCTATTACCACTTTGAGAAAAAACCATATATTAAAAGTAGTTCTTTGCAAGAAAACAGTCAAGTTAGATGGATATTAATGATGGTGTTTATAGGAGCATTTAGGACATTCATCATCTACCAGATGTTCATCACAGTTTGGACAATGTTCATGCTCTCCTTCATGATGATGACCGTGATGTGCTCCCCCACCAGATAGCTTCAGTGGAGCTGCACTTAATCCGCTAAATGCGGAAACACTCTGCCCACCACCATGGTCATGTCCATCTCCGGCATGGCAGGCATTTTGCCGAAAACCTGCCATGCCCTGAGGCAATTGTATTGTGTGAGGATGATCATGATGCTGATGAGCCAAAGAAATAATATCGTCATGAGTGGCATGATCATGTTCACTTTCATGATGTTCATGATCCAAGTGAGAGTGACCAACATGTACCCCAGCCAGCAGTTGACTGACAATCGACACCTCTTCTGACCCGCCAAGGCCAGGCCTTGGTGGATTTAGAGGGTATGAATGAGAAATATGCTCTGCATCGTCATGAATATGATGCTCTTTTTTCTCATGTGCGCACTCCGGGGGTGCAGCTATGACCTGTTTTTTAATTAGGCTTGAAAAATGAATTGATTCTTTACACATAAACGCAACTAAGTTGCATTTATCTTACTTAATAAAACTCCTCTTGTCAAATAGTTACTGATTGTGAAGTATTTGCTAAAAATTTCTATTTGTAACTTTGGTTATTTAAATGGATAGATTTTTTTAAAAAAATCGAAATTTGAATTACATAAATAAATCTGTCTTGAGAAAAGCCCTCTTTAAGCATTTAGTTTTTTTTGAAACATAAATATGGTATATATTCAATGATGCAAGAATTCGATAGGCCACGAGTCGCTGTAACAGGCTTAGGACTTGTTTCCCCACTAGGTAATACAGTTGAATCTTCCTGGGAAAGAATGGTTGCTGGTCAAATTGGTATTTCCTCTCTTCAGACTCCATTTCGATATCAAGGTGAAGATCGAATTTTTGTCGCTGGACAGGTTCAACATTTTTCTCAGGATATCATCAACCCTAAGCAGGCTAGAAGAACCGATACTTCTGCACTATACTCTTTGGCAGCCACTTTCGAAGCTTTGAATCAAGCTGGCCTCTGGCAGGATGGCCGGTTGGTAAATGTGAAACCAGATCAAATTGGTGCCAAGATTGGAACTGGTTTTGGGGGAGCGATCAATGTTGTTGATGTTTATAACGCCTTGAAGACTGATACAAATCTCCAGCGATTGTATGCTTTAGTCGTAGAACCTGAACGGGTTGCAACAGTCCCAAGTATGGCATTTAATCTCAAAAATTCAGCTAGTTCAGCAGTTGCAGCCTGTGCAACCGGCGGTATTAATTTACTCGAAGGGTACAACAAAATTGTTCTGGGTCAAGCTGAGGTGATAGTTGCTGGTTCTAGTGAAGCCGTCTTACGACCCGAAACGTATGCTATTTATGATCAGGCCAGAGCCCTGTCAAGAAATGAAGATCCAAATTTTGCCAGTACTCCTTTTGATAAAGATCGATCAGGATTTGTTGTAGCTGAAGGAGCGGGGATTTTGGTATTGGAGAACATGAACCATGCGCAAGCGCGAGGTGCGAATGTTTTGGCAGAGTTGGTTGGAGTGGCGGAAAGCTCAGATGCTTTTAATGAAACTGCTCCTAGTGGAGAAGGCGCAGTTAGAGCAATGAGAAAAGCATTACAGATGGCTGATCTTCAACCTAGTGATGTTGATTATATTAATGCTCATGGAACAGGAACTTCTCTCGGCGACAAAATCGAACTTTCTTCCATTGAAACGGTTTTTGGACCACATGCTTTAAATATTCCAATTAGTTCTGTTAAATGGCAGTTTGGTCATATGATTGGGGCGGCAGCAAGTGCAGAAGCAGTTGCGGTGGTACAAATGATTAATCAGGGGTTAATAATTCCTAATGTTGGTTTACGAACGCCTCTTCGTGATGATCTGTATCTGCCAAAAGAATTTTTGAAACAGGAGGTCAACATTGCTATGAAAAATTCATTCGGATTTGGTGGTATTAATTCAGTAATGCTATTAAAAAAATTTAATGGGTAAGCCCCCTTTATCTGACCACCATCTTCAAAAGTGCCATCCTTGTAAACAATCCATTTTCTGCCTGTTGAAAGATTTTTATTCGGGGATCATCTGTTAACTCATCTGGTAGTTCATTAAAATCATTGGATCTTGGCAGAGGATGCATAACAATACTTTTTTTGCTGACTGTATCCAAAATTTCTCGGGTGAGTCTAACACCGTCCCCAGTTACTTCCTCCCCTTTCATCCGCTCTTTCTGGGCTCTGGTCATATAAATCACATCGACATTAGGAGCGACTTTAGCCAGATTATCACTAACATTAAAACTGACCCCATGTTCTTTCAGGTGTTTTAAAATATCATCTTTCATCTGCAAAGATTTTGGGGCCACCAGCTCTAAATGAACTTTTTTAAACTTGCTCAAAAGATAAGACAGTGATCTGACAGTCCGGCCATATTTCAGATCACCGACCATCGCCACTTTTACTCCATCAATTTTCTTAAACTGCTCGAAAATAGTAAATAAATCAAGCAAAGCCTGTGTTGGATGCTGACCTGCCCCATCTCCGGCATTAATAATCGGCACTTTTGAAACAGAGGCAGCTTCTGCGGAAGCGCCTTCATAGTCAGAACGGATTACAATAGCACTGAAATAATAGGCATTAATAATCCGAGTGGTATCAAACATTGTTTCCCCTTTGATAGCTGAAGAAAATTCTTTAGCGTTTTCAGTAGTAACAGGAATTCCACCTAGTTTGATCACAGCCTGTTCAAAAGAAGTTCGGGTACGGGTAGAAGGTTCATAAAAAAGCAGACAGACAGATTTACCTTTTAAAACATTCAGAACTTTCCCAGCTCTGACAACTTTTTGCATTTTTAAAATTTCCGGAAATAAAGTTTTCTCAAGCCACGTCCGCTCAAATTGCTGTGAAGATAAAATATGTGTAAGTTTTTTAGAAGTAGCCAATCTAAAAAGAAGTTATACCTTTTAATATTCCAAAAGTCAACGAAATATTTGGTTTTCCGACTTTTATAGGTTATAATTGTAAGAATATGACATTTGGATCTCCTGAAAATAAACCTTACATCGGATTTACTGGAAATAATAATCCTGAGAATGTAAAAGCTCTTTCGGATCTTTTTAATTCAAAACTACCTTTAGTTCCCTCACACCGCGGAATGATGGGATTTTTAGTAAATAAACGATCAATTAATGGAGAAGTTGGCAATGGAAGAATGTTCCCTCCATATGCTGAATTACCCGAGCTATTAAAACAAGCTAAAATGGGTGGCTTAACAAGCCTTCATTATGTCCCACACACAGATGTGAATATAAGTGATCAAATACAGACAATGTTAAAGACAGATGATTTATACGATCAAGGATTAGTGGATGCTGTTCAGTTAAATAATGTGTGGCCTGACTCTGACACATTGGCACAAATCAAGACTGATTTTCCTGGTATAAAAACAATAATACAGGCAAATAAAGAAAAAATATCTATGAGTTCTGATATAGAATTAGCTCATGCTTTTATGGATTTAGATGGCTTAGTAGATTATTTATTATTTGATCCTTCTGCTGGCAAAGGTATGTCCTTTGATCCAGCTTCGGTCAGATCTTTTTATATGGTTGCAGGACATTTCTTACCAAACTCAGCAATTATTTTAGCAGGTGGATTTGATTCATTTACTACAGGTCGACGAATTGAAAGAATTGGTCAAATGCTTCATTCGAAAAAATTTGGAATTGATGCACAAACTGGTTTAAGAGATATACCACGCCATGGGCAAAAAGGAGTTTTTTCACTTTCAAAAGCAGAAAACTATTTAGATCAGGCTGTCAATTTCTTCAAACCTTAACTAATCTTTTTTCGTTCATTACGAGTAAATCTTCTAAATTCTGCTAAATCCTCTCTATTTGCAGTCGGCTGTCTGTATGCCCCATGCTCATTGATACTTGTTATTCCCAAGGTGGATCCGTCAGGATCTACTAAATGATATGTATCTGGCTGTGGCCCATACCTTTTCAGAATCCGGGTTGGGTCAAAATCTACAATATGTGTGTTAACTTGTTGTGCACCTGCAGTTACTAATGCTCTGGCAGTGTGTGCAATAGTTGATCCTGTTGGTGAGTTATCATCTACCACTAAAACACACTGATCCTTAAATTTATCCCCATACGTAGCTTTTAAATACTCATTCAATTTTTCCTGAGAGATGCCTTTTATTCCTGAATGAAGAGAAAGTGGAATAAAATCAATTTCTGTAATTTTGTTATTTAACACTTGAAATAGCATCTGAGTCACAATCGCAGCTTCTGTTCCCCCAGATGGAATTCCTACAATATGTTGCGTATTAGGATATTTTCTGACAGCTTCTTGTGCTCCAAGAGCAATTAGTAATGGATGCTGTGTTTCAGGTGTTTTAAAACGCTCATTAATTTGGAGAATCATTTGTCGATCCCCTTTTGAATTTTGAAATCCTTCAAAATCATCTACATATTTATCACCCAGTACATCATTTCCTGTTTTCTGCCTTGTGTACGTAAGTAAAGGTGTAATTATTTTTTTAAGCTGGACTGGAGTAAGGCTATTATCATACTCTAATCCGAGAAGTGCTTGATAATACATCCTAGTTGTTGTTTCCATTAATTCTAAAGCTTGCTCTTGATGCCTAAGATATTCTGGATCGTGTTGTGGAGCAAGTGCTCTCTCGTTATAGGTTAACAGATGATAGATAGTTAATGCGTGCTTTTTTGCGTAATCCAAAACCCCAAGATATAATAGAAGACTTTCGGGAGTGTCTATCTCTCTTCGATTGTAGTAGGAGGCGATGTCCATTGCATCTCCCAGATCTTGACCCATATCTTCAAATTTACCAAAATAATTTCGTTTTGAATCCGCAGCTACCTTATAGTTTAGTCCCTTAAGTGCTAATAACCCATCAGTTTGGTCAAAATTCCCAAATCTTCTTCGAAAATTAAAAAAATTGCGTAAAGGTGATTCAGGAAATTGAAAGCTATCCATTGGTATTATCAACGAACCATCCTCTGCAAATAACCCTGACAATTCCCGTAAAGTTAGTTTGTTCTTAAATGTTGATGAGCGTTCATCATCAGTGGTTTCATCTGGCTTTTCCACTGGAAGGGCTGTCTCGTATTTTCTGAGTACATCAGGATATAGCTGTCTTACTCGTCTTTGAAGAGTGCGCGCTGGACTAAGAGGTTTGATTCCTCTTCCTATTTTGCCTTCGTTATCTGAAGGTCTGATTACATCTGATAAACTAAAATATTTTTTCTCTTCTGTTCCGTCAATCCAATGAATTGCTCTAATAATCGCCAAAGCCTTATTCATCGGAAGTTTTCCTAAAAATAGATCGGCATTTTTAACAGCTTCGGATCGATCAGCCGTTGAATGAATTGAGCTTTTTTCAACTATCGGTCGAGATTCAAAATTTTCATAGCCCATAATCTTATTATATCAAACAAATTTAACTAAATCGAAAAATATGTAGATACTCTGCATTATAAAAAATTCATTTACTTTTTAACCGATAATGAAGCTCAGATTCTGTTAAATGCTGAATATCTTTTCCAAGTATGCCTCGGGCAGACTTTATAGCATGTTTTTTTACATCCGTTTGATGCAGTTTTAGCATTAAAGGAATATGTATTCCAAGTATAAAAGTATAAAAGGCATAAAAAACGTATTTTTCATTGGCAGTTGGATTTCCGGCAAATAATAAGCCTCCTATTCCCCAGATAAAAAACAGAATTAATAGCAAATACATTACTCCTAACACTCTGGAACGAGATGTGGGAATTACATAAAGAAAAATTATTGAAAAAAGAAGATAGGTGATTAATATTGGTAACATTTCTTAAGTTTATCATGATTTATCTCTCCGGTATCAAGTCAGGCTGGAAAAGCATATAATTAACAGATGGTTACATTATCACCCACTCACTGGACAGATTATGAATTACTGGATTCGGGCAATGGCAAGCGACTGGAAAGATTTGGAAAATATACTTTAGTCAGACCAGATCCGCAGTGTCTTTGGAAACCTCTGTTGCCTTCATCAGAATGGCAAAAAGCTGATGCAGTATTTCAGACAGAAGGCCGTGAAAAAGGACAATGGGTCAAAAATAAAAATTTACCCAGTTCATGGCAAATAGCTTATCAGGACTTGAAAATTTTAATCAAACTCTCCCCTTTTAAACACACCGGAGTATTCCCTGAACAGGCAGTTCACTGGGACTTTATACAAAACGTCATTGCGAGGAACGAGTCATCGAGTGACAAAGCAATCTCTAATAATGACCCTGTTCCCAAAGTTGATTTATTAGAGATTGCTTCGCCCCAGACTCCTCGCAATGACGGAAGTAGACAATTTAAAGTTCTTAACCTCTTCGGCTATACTGGCCTCGCCTCCCTAGCTGCAGCGGCGGCAGGGGCTCAGGTAACGCATGTTGATGCTTCATACCCTACAATTGGCTGGGCCCGTGAAAATCAAAAACTGTCTGGTTTAGATAAAGCTCCGATCCGTTGGATTTTGGAAGACTGTCTCAAGTTTGTCGAACGGGAAGTGAAGCGTGGAAACGCTTATGAAGGAATTGTACTGGATCCCCCAGTCTATGGGCACGGCCCAAAAGGCGAAAAATGGGATTTTAATATACTCTTTCCTAAGCTCATGTCTCTTTGTAGTAAGATAATGTCTTCAAAAAAAGCCTTTTTGATAGTAAATGCCTATGCTGTTTCGGCCAGTTCTGTCATGTTGGAAAATGTTTTGAAAGACTATTTTACAGATGGGATCATCGAATCTGGTGAACTAGTTTTGGAAGAATCAAAAAATAAACGACAATTATCAACTGGGATTTTTGCCCGCTGGAGTAGATGAAAATTACTCGATAGGAGTATAGAAATCAATCTGATTGTTAGTCCATCCTCTGGCCATCAAGAAAGCAACTTCAGCTAGATTTTCGGTCCAAAATTTTTGATTTGGATTACTGTTTAGAGTCAAACGATAAACTGGTTTTGTCCCTGGTTTTTGCGTTTTGGAAGCCAGGAATACAATCCCTTCGTTTACCCAACCTTGACTAGCCAGTGTATTTCTTTCAGCATCAGTTGTGGTATATATTCTGAGTGACTGACCACTTAAATACATTCTATAGACAGGAACAACACCAGCAGCGGGGGCTTCCTGATCTTTAGCATAAACTTTAAATACAATCCCCTCATTGACATATCCTCTGGCTAACAGGTAATCAACTTCTACCTGCTGGGTGGTCCATAGTCTCTTACCGGTGGTTTGATTATGCACACGATACAAAGGGACAGTTATTGGCATATAAATAGTAAAATCCGACCTTCTGACATTATCAAAATCTCCGTGGATATCCCAGAAGTTTCTGAAAGACAATCTGTCAAACTTTTTAGTATTTCCAGCTCCTGGCAAATTTTGTAAATTCCAGACTATGTAATTGGTTTGTGGATCATTACCATCTGAGATATTTTGACATCCCCAGTTTGCACAACTGATTGGAGAAAGTGTACCTGTGCCCACTGGTGCCCAGTTCAGACAATCAGAATTTTGCGGTGTTGGGTTAGCATAATCATATTCAAATCGGGCATTTGGCGGATTGTGAATAGAGCCACACCTGCCAGTCACATTCAAAGTCTGTGGATAATTTGGTCCTTGAAAAGCTGTTCTTAGCCAATAATAGTTTAATGCTTCAATTTCGGCTTCGATCTGGTGCCCCCATGAATGAAGAGCTTCAGCGGTACCACGACCATAGTTAAATGTATAAACTCTGTATGTGTTTTGACATTTTGGCATATTATCCTCGCGGTAACTATTTGAAATATCACCAAACGGACCTGACATTTTTGATTCTGAAATATTTAGGTAAGGCAAATTCCTTGTTTCAGGATGTACTGGCCCTTGATAAGCCCACAAAAAGACTTCTCTGACATTTTGATTGTCAACATAATTACAAATATTATGATCACTCATGATTTTGTAATAATTTGGTTTACGAGAACCATCTATTAGCATCGGAACCGCTTGTGTATATTCTTTAGTATCAACAACTTTCAATTTGATTGAAGCTGGAGCATTTGGATTACTATATCCAAGATATTTGGTGGATTTTGGAATTAGGTTTATCAGGTTTTGTGTGATGGTATCGGTTTTTTGTTTGATATTGTTGTAAGGTTGATTGACATCACCTGTTACAGCAATATCTATATCTTTACCGTTGGCGGCCAGCGGAAAATATTTAATCACTAATACCCCCATACTATAGATATTGTTTGTCGTAGTAGCAGCTTGCGCCGGTTTTAAATACGGGACTACTGTCAGAAAAAATGCCACTAATAATATATAAAATGATACTTTAACAAAGTTTGTCATAATTAAGAGGAGAATATGCTACAGGTCACTTTTTGTCAACCAGTATTTTTTGAAATATCTGGAAGGACTCAAGGACATTTTAGAGCAGTAATAATGACATCATTTCCATAAGCATAGCTGGCTGTCTTTCCTGGCTGCTGCACTGTTGCTACAACCGTATAGCTATACTGGATGCCAGCAGCTACTTTATCATCATTAGAAGCAATTCCGCTCGTTTCTCCAATCTGAATCCGACTATTTGGTTGATTGGTATTTCGGTAGACTTTATATGTCACGGCATTTGCTACTGTATTCCACTGCAAATGAATTCTGGAAGTTGATCCAGATTCCACACAATAAGCCTGGGTGGAATTATTAAAATTTGGACCGCCTGATACTGGTGTATTGGAGAAATACTGACATTTAGAAGCTACCGCCGAAATTGTATTACCATTAATCTCTTTGCCTTTGACTATTGCTTTGACAGCGTAATAATACTTGGTACCAGGATTGACTGTCTCATCATTGACTGCTACTCCACTGGTTGCCCCTATTTCAACCAATGTCCCCCCTGTATCAGTCCATCGGTAGACCCGATAAAACTCTGCACCAGTTACAGCATCCCACTGAACATGAATCCGTGAAACAACTGAACCCGTACAATAAGCTATTGTGAATTTATTCAGATTTGGTCCTCCTGCAACAGGTGGAGTTGTAGGATAAGGATTCGGTGTAGGTGATGGTTTTGGTGAATCACAAACTAGCTTTCCACAGGTCAACTTACTATATAGCGCTGGGTCACAAGTATAAGTAAATGCCCCTTCAATCCGGCAGCCAGCAGGAACACCTTGAGCACAAGAAATGCCTTGGCAGGTATTTCCAGATGGCGAAGGACTCATTGTTGATGTCTTCAGACTGATTTTATAATTAACAACTGCGCCTGAATCTACTAGTTTTCCTGATTTATAATAATTTATTTTTGCATTGCCACTATATATACCATCAGGCTTTGAAGCGTTGATATAAAGATTATTTTCCATTGTAGAATTGGGAGTAATTCCACTGGAAGTGATCCAAAAACCAAAACCATCGGCGACTTTGTTTGATTCAATCACCCAGGTATCGGCAGAAATGGCGGCTGAAGCTATTATTTTAATACCTGCTCCAAATATCACTCCATCTTTAGCATTGGCACGATTCATTGTCACATCCAAAGTTAAAGGAGTGACTGTTATTCCAGCACCTGGTGTATTCGATGGTAGAGGTGATGTCGGCCCGCTAATAGGTCCACTTACGGCAGCAAAAGAATTGTCTTTTGGATAAAGAGAAGTTAAAAACTGATTTTTAAAAGGAGCCAGATTGGCCATAGCCATTATCCCAAACAAACCAATCACTGCTACTAAAAGTAATACCGGGATCGCTCCTCTTTCATTGTTATTGCTGATTAACTTTTGGCAGGCAGACCAACTCATTCATTAATCATGTCAGCAGATTGTAAGCAAGTCAATACTCTCTAAATACTCTCTCGGACAAAGACTGGTAAGATTGCGCTAGGCATGATAAAATGTTCAAGCTGTGCGGGCGTAAAGCTTTGCGGGTTTGAATGTCTAAACGACATTCAAACGGGTGAAATACAATAATTCTAAAAATAAATTATTTTTCACCCCGGAAGAGCGCGCAGTGTAGTATAGGTTAACTTAAAGAATGTGTCTGTAAGGGCGCATAGCTCAGCGGTAGAGCGCGTCTCTGATAAAGACGAGGCCTTTGGTTCGACACCAAATGCGCCCACCAAAGAGACACATTCTTTAAAGAGGCCTTTGGTTCGACACCAAATGCGCCCACATTTTTTTAAGGCAAAATAATTTTTGATCTAGGTTTTTGTGATTTGATATTTGCAAAAAATTCCCTTAATTTTTCCACTTCTTCTTCTAAAGACTCAAAATGAAATCCGTTATTGAAACGGGTAACAAGATTTTTAATTGTTCCACCATTACTGATATCTATTACTGCCTCATAGCCCTTCTGTCCCCAATATCTAACAACTTCTTCCAGATTTACCTTTCTCACCATTGACCCAACCATCTCTTCTATTACTCCTTCAGCTGTGGTAATTTCCTTCATTTTTCCGGTAGACGGAATTATTGGTATTTTTGGATCTTTTATTTCAGTATTTTGTAGTATTTCTGAAAATTGTCTGGCTTCTTCTTCTCGTTCATCACTATGATATATCCCTTCGGCTGTTAAATATCCTCTAAATCTTTTTCCGGCCTCATCTGCTAATAACCTTAACTCACGCATTGATCCTCCCAGAACATGAGCTCCAGGACCATTATCATTTGTCCAGTCCAAACCGGGAAATTGGGCTAATAATTCTGAAATTTTATCCCGACTAGCCAAGATCACTGCCATTGCCGATCTCTCCTCTTCCGGTTTATTTTGCTCAGCTTTCCTGACTATATTAGCTCTTGTTTCTGCCAATTGAAATGCAACTTCACGCGGGAAAGCTCCTGCTATTGATGCACCAGCAAAAATCCCAAAACTATATGGAAAAATTGCGTCAGGTATAAATCCTGGGTTTATGCCTATTAATTGGTCATGTCTGGCAAATTGACTTCTTAAAATATCAGTTTCTGGCCTGATGGAAGATGTATGAATTATCCCTTGTCCAGCAATGGCCTCAATAGTTTTCATACATAAAGTATACGCTAATTTTCATACCGAAGTTTTCGTGGTAGAATAGTCAGAGTTAAAGGAGGCTGGGTTAGCCCCTGTCGAATTGCACGCAATTCGCAGGCGATCTCGAAAACTTTTCTTGAAAGCTTCGCTTTCTATAAATAGAAGATGTTTTCTCCGATGGTGCAGTGGTGAAGTGGAAACACTGGAGTCTGCAAAACTTCGATTGCGTGGGTTCGATTCCCACCTGCACCTCATTAGTAATCGAACCCATACCAGAGCTAGGGTTCGACTTTTTACGAAGTAAAAAGCAAGGTTCTGGCGAAGCCAGGTTCTTATTCTCGCCTGCACTCCACACCTACATTAAGTAGTTCTTTAGAGAATGGAGTGCTATCGAAAAATCTATTTCGATAGTGACGTAATTCTCGCATGGACGAAGTCCATATTCCCACCTGCACCTCACAAAGTTAATCGAACTTGTTCTAAAGCGGATAATATAGATTCCCGATTTCTCGGGAATGACGGCGAGTCAGGGAGGGTAAATTGCTACAAATCTTTACTCAAACCAATCTCTTTCTATTTTCATTCTAATTAACTTTAGTGATACGCCTTCTTCATGAAACCGATGCCCTTTGGGAAATACTCTTTTAACCACTTTTTTACTCCAGTTTTCTGAGGCCATAAAAATAAGTAACATCAGTGACAAACTGCCAAAAAGCGTGACAAAACTATAACTTGTGACCACTACAATCGGATACTGGTAGATCTCCCCTACCAGTGGATTGGCATAATAAAAAAGTATGGCACTGGCAATCAGCGAAGAAACCAAACTGAAACTAATATGAGTGCTACGGATGATCCCGATTGCCTGAATTACTCCGATAGCAACTCCAAAAGCTATGATCATCCAGGATGGAATTTGAGGCTGTAGAGCCGGATGGTTAATCTCTAAAAGAGCCAGAAAAAGTGAACCAAAAATAACACTTATAAATAACAGATTGTGCGAAAGTCCACCATGAAACTTTTCATTAACATCAAAAGTTGGGGAAGCGGATTCTTTGTTTTTAACAAATGATTGATAGACACTGGTGGAAGTGGAATGGATGCCGTTGCCGACTGCAGCGATCATCAAAAAAAACACATAGGCCTGAAAAAGAAATCCACTGTCTAAATAAATATTCGCTACCTGTGGACGGTTCATGATCTCCATGCCCAAAGATAACATCAAAGAAAACATTATCGGACCAACTACCAGATAATAAAGCTGAATAAAATAAAGCCCGCCGATGCTGATATCAGAAGTAAATCTCTTTTTATAGACTAATACCGCTGAAAGGCCGAGCAGAAACACTGCGATCAGTGAATACATATATAAATATTGTACCAGATTGATATCAGCTACCAGCTACCAGCTACCAGCTACCAGCTACCAGCTACCAGCTACCAGCTAAACAATTATCCCATTTGTCATTCTGGCTACATCATTAGATTTACCAGGAATTAACTATGCCTTAACAATATTTAGTCCAGAATCTTAACTTGGTTTGATTCTGGACACTTCGACCAGGCTTCGACGATGAGCTCAGCCGAATCGCTCAGTGCATAGCAAGCCAGAATGACAGAAGATTCAAAGAGTAAGTCTATGGTTATAATCTGAGATCTCTCCACCCGTAGCACTTCGTGAAACGATGTGGACGGGTCACTCCTCGTTCGAGATGACACAAGAAATAATCCACTATTAATGATTGCTGAAACAGCATTTTTTTAGTAGGGTATGTAGGTGATTCAAAAAATTACCCCTTTTTTACTTCTTAGTATTGTGGTGGCAGTACTTATTCATTTGGGAACATTTGTTCCCTACCGTGAACATCTTTTGTATGATGTCTCTGTTTATTATCAAAGATCACTTTATTTTTTTGATCATGCCAAGCTGACGGATGTCACCAATGAATATCTGCCGATGGCCTCACTCTTTTTTATCTCATTTTCTCCGGTATTTTTCTTTGGCAATTCTCTGGAGCTGTTTGAAAGGGTTTTTGTTTTAGGAAACGGAGCTTTACTGCTTCTGCTGGGCTTTTTGATTTACAAAGAAAAAGGGTCCAAAGCTCTTTTTTTGTTTAGCGGATTAGTCCTGGCGGCAGGTCCGATTGTACTCTACCGTTTTGAATTGCTGGTTATTTTAACCATGATTTTGGCAATACTCCGTTTTCAAAAAGGTGACTGGCTGACTTCCAGTATTTTTCTTAGTCTGGGAACGCTGGTAAAACTGTATCCATTTTTGCTTTTGCCCTATTTTCTAATCCTGACTTTTCATAAAAATGGAATAAAACAGGCTTTTAAATATCTGGCGGTATTTATTCTTACTACTCTTGGAGGTATTTTAATTTATTTTTTTCTAACCCAAACCGGGATCAAAGAACTCTTGTTTAGCCTGGATTTTCATAAAGACAAACCTCTTGGACTGGAGAGTTCGATTGGTGGAATTACTCATCTAATGCAGTATTTACAAACCGGTCAGGCAGCACCAATTGTTGCCAGGCACAATACTTGGGGAGTTGATGATGCCTTTTTACTGCTACCAATGCCTATTTTGACATATCTTTGGACTATTCCTGTAACAGGAATCTATCTTTGGCTGCTTTTTTCAAAACAGCAAAAAGCCAGTTTTATATTTGTTATAACTTTTCTGACTAGTTTCTTTGTTTTTTCCAAACTGTTTACCCCTCAGTACTGGCTGTGGGTGCTTTTTTTGATGCCATTTCTGGAACTGAAAAAATCACTCCTCATCTGGTCAATGATTATTCTGGCGGTTCTGGCAACAGCCATTACCCAATTTATTTATCCGCTTCACTACTTTGATTTTCTGGGATATTTTTACAATCAGGATAAAAGATTTGAGTATTTATTTTGGATTTATCTGACGGAGATTTTTTGTATGATTGCTGCAGCTCTTATTTCTATAATCTTACTTCTTAAGAGAAAAACCTGGAGTTAAACATAAGACTTAAAAATTAAATTCTAAGCATTGGAAGATCCATCACGACTTGTTGGCATCAGAGGCAAAACAGGCTCTTTAGACTTTTCCGGAGGTTGAACACCTTTAGTGGGATCGGCCATAGCTAATTCAGTTTTACTGCTGTTAGGATTCATCATCGGGGTTACAGGAGGTTCTTCTTTCTGGGGAACTGGTAAACTACCATCTGTAATCGAATTCGGATTAGCATTTGCCAGAACATATGAAGGATCCCGGGGCACCATAGGGAGCACATCTTCCCCATTTGGGCCTAATTGATTGCCATCAATACGAAGTGAAGGTTGTTCTGATGGTCCAGTCGGCTCATCAGGATTTTCTGGCATTTCCTGTTTAGCCATTATATCCGTATCATTATCTTGCATCATTGGCAATATATCTTCCCTATTTGGACCTTTAGCATTACCATCTACATACAGTGGTTTTGTTTCATCTTGGGTATCCGAATCTCCTGAATCTGAACTACCACCATCCTCATCTTTTGTGGGAGCATTTTTAACATAAAAATTATTTAAGTCAACGGGATCAGCCGGAACACCATCTGGTCTATCTTGCGTTTGTCTTTCTTTTAACTCATCTACAATAACTGGATTATTCGAATCATTTACCTCCTGATTTGGAAGCATAACATCAGGTGCTTGACGGGAAGAGGCATCAAACATAGTTTTTGAGGGATCACCAGAAGTAGGTTTTTCTCCGGAAATGGCTGAATTTGGAGCAGCATCAACAGGTTGTGCTGTAGCTGCAACCATTGCCCCACCCATGAACAAAGATGAAGCTTTTCTGAGTACATTTTTCCAAGCTGATTTAGTATCCGGTGTTTTGTCGGTTGACTGTGTGTCAGCTTGAGTAGCCCTTGGGCTTTCTGCCTTGTCCATAAGATGACAGTAGCTCATAAAACTATAAGAGTCAAGTAAGGATGTTACAGGATAATATTAGAATACATTTATCCTGCCGAAGTACCCTTGTCTGCAATAGTACTTGGATTTACAGGCTTCATCATTGGCAGTATATCTTCACCATTTTCACCATATTTATTTCCATCTGTTCCAGCAGAATGAGGCTTTACTTCATTTTTTTTGTCTTTTGAAGTAACCTGCTCATCAGTTAAAGGAGGGACTTCTGCAGCTGGGGCATAGACTGGCTTTGCCTGTCCATAGGAATCCCAATTTGGCGGCATCCCATTATTTTCTTCACCTTCCCCATCGGGAATTGTTGTAGGAACCGGAGAAACGCTCGGTGCGGCTTCTGTCTGATTTCGGCCAGATTGTGACGAAGCAAGTCCTGCACCAAGCCCGAGAGCTGCTAAAGCCCCTCCCATTAATTTTAACAATCCACGTCTGGAGGGTCTTGTTGAAGTGGCCGCTTCAGGTGAGCTTGCAGATGTATCAATTTTATTTCTTGCATCAGCCATACTTTTCAAAGCTGATTGTTGATCAGGTGACAATATTCCCGGTGGTCGTGAATCTCTAATTTCAGTCATACAAACACACTATCTTAAGTCAAATTAACCGTCAAGTAATATAAATCTTGGCCTAACAATATACAAAAAATCCCCCGTGAGGAGGATTGTCGCAATACGCAATACGCAATACGCAATAAAATTATTATACATCTCTTTTTGCGTGTCTCGTGTTGCGGCTATTTATATTCAAAACAGTGGTGGGATTAGTGATGATTTTTAAGTGTCATCAACACTTTCGACTACCATTCAATAGTCTTCGGTTCTTCGTGAGAAAAACCATGGATCGAAACCGTGGGCTTGTCTTATCTTTTCTTGCGAATCAATAAGTTTTACAAGAATCATCGATTTGACCAAATCTCCAGAAAGGAGGTGATCCATCCCCACCTTCGGGTAGGGATACCTTGTTACGACTTAAGCTTCATCGCTGGTTTCGCCTTCTAACCTTGTTAGGTTATTCGGGCGCCCCCAACTTTGCTGCCTTGACGGGCGGTGTGTACAAGAGGCGAGAACGTATTCACCGCGACCTGCTGATTCGCGATTACTAGCAATTCCGACTTCATGAGGGCGAATTGCAGCCCTCAATCTGAACTGGGGCGAAATTTCAGAGATTGGCTTACCATTACTGGCTTGCAGCTCGTTGTTATTCGCCATTGTAGGATGTGTGTAGCCCAGGGTGTAAGAGCCGTGCTGACTTGACGTCATCCGCTCCTTCCTCCCCACAAAGTGGGGCTGTCCCATATGAATTATTTAACATATGGCGCGGGTTGCGCTCGTTACCGGACTTAACCGTACAGCTCACGCCACGAGCTGACGACAGCCATGCAGCATCTGTGTACTACCCTCGAAGGAGGCCTACTTTCATAGGCTTAGCAAGTACATGTCAAACCCTGGTGAGGTTTTTCGCTTTGTATCGAATTAAACCACATGCTCCACTGCTTGTGCGCCTCCCCGTCAATTCCTTTGAGTTTTAA
>CAYUPO010000004.1:0-11165 GCA_964446685.1 uncultured Gammaproteobacteria bacterium
AAACAATATTACGGTTATGAAAAATTTAACCCTCTTCAGGAAGAAATCATTCAGGATGTATTAAACAAAAAAGATGTTTTTGTTTTAATCCCTACTGGAGGCGGAAAATCATTATGTTACCAACTGCCTTCACTAATTCAGACAGGAATAACAATCGTTGTGTCTCCCCTGATTGCTTTAATGAAGGACCAGGTAGATGGATTAAAACAAAACGGAATAAACGCCGCTTTTTTTAACAGTTCATTATCAGCTAAAGAAAAAACATCAGTCAGCAACGAATTAATAAACAACCAGATAAAACTGCTTTATGTTGCACCAGAAAGATTGATGCAAGATGAATTTTTAGCTCTTTTACAAACCCTTCCCATAAGCCTTTTTGCCATAGATGAGGCGCACTGTATCTCAGAATGGGGTCACGACTTTCGACCGGAATACCGCAAACTTTCTAAGTTAAAAATCCTATTTCCCAAAGTACCAATCATTGCTCTGACAGCCACAGCCACTGAAAGAGTTAGAGATGACATTATTAAACAACTTAAACTGGAATCTTCCGAAAAATACCAGGCTAGTTTTAACAGAAAAAATCTTTTTTACCGGGTTCAAGATAAATATGATGTTTTAAACCAAATTATCGAATTTCTAAAAAATCATCCTGAACAATCCGGAATAATTTACTGTCATTCCAGAGATAAGGTCAATAACTTAACTCATTCCCTGCAAGAAAATGGTTTCCATGCCTTGCCATATCATGCCGGACTTGATGACGATGTCAGAAAATTAAACCAGGAACTATTTATTAAACAGGAAGCAGTAGTCATGGTTGCCACAGTTGCTTTTGGTATGGGGATAGATAAACCAAACGTTAGGTTTGTGATCCACGCCGATTTACCCTCAAACTTGGAAAGGTACTATCAGGAAACAGGTAGAGCTGGCAGAGACGGACTGGAAAGTGAGTGTTTACTTTTATTTAGTCCGGGAGATAAAGAAAAAATTAAGTTTTTTATCAATCAAAAAACTGATCCCGAAGAACAACATATTGCCAACCAGCAGCTAAGTTCTATGCTTAATTTTGCTCAGCACACTCATTGCAGAAGAGCAAAACTATTATCTTATTTTGGAGAAAATTTTAGTAAATCTCAGTGTGACAAAACTTGCGATAACTGTCTTTCTCCAAAAGAAACATTTGATGGAACAACCATTGCACAAAAAATATTATCCTGTGTCTTTCGGGTCAACCAAAGATTTGGTGCTAAATATATCTCCGATATCTTAACCGGAAAAAGATCAAAACAGATTTTAGAAAACGGTCATACTACACTTTCAACTTACGGCATAATCCGGGACTACCGCACCAATGAGATTCAAAATTTTATTCAGGAACTGATCCAATATGAATACTTATACCAGACAGAAGGCCAATACCCAATTATCAAATTAACCGACAAAAGCTGGCCAATATTAAAGAGTCAGGAGACAGTCACTTTAGCGAAAGTAACCTCCCGTTTCCCATCACTCCCCCCCAAACCTTCAATATACCAGACCAGTGGAACTCCTTTTATGCCTTTTGACACCCAATTATTTAATATTTTAAGATCAGTTCGAAAAGAACTAGCCGAAAAACAAAATATCCCCCCTTACATTGTTTTCTCTGATGCCTCCCTAAGGGAAATGGCGACTTACTTCCCCAAAACTGAAAAAGAATTTTCCAATATTAAAGGTGTCGGTGAACAAAAACTTATCCAGTACGCTGAGGTATTTCTAAAAGAAATTATTAATTACAGTAATCCCAAAAAAGTTTAGTACAATTTGATTTATGCCAGACAAATCTTATTCACCATTCAAAGAAAAAATTTATGCTCTTGCCAAACAGATCCCAAAAGGCAAAGTCGCCACCTACGGCCAACTAGCCACCCTAGCCGGATCTCCCGGAGCCTCTCGTGCAGTAGGTATGTGTATGAGCACCAATAAAACCCCCGAAACAATCCCCTGTCACAGAGTCGTCGCCTCAAACGGCAAACTAACCGGCTACGCTTTCGGCGGAATAACCAAAAAGAAAGAAATTTTAGAAAAAGAAGGAATCAAATTTATTAACAACAATATAGACCTTAAAACATATCTATGGAACCCAAACAATTAATTAGGATAATGACACTTCTTGTACTTCTTACCTGAGCCGCACCAGCAGGGGTCGTTTCTTCCTAGTTTTCCATGAGTTTTTGCGAGCTGTCCCTGTTCTCCATAAACTTTTTCTGAGACAACTTGTCCACCTCTTTCTACGGTCACTTTAGTTGCAGCAACTGGTTCTGCCTGCACTGATTCACTAATTAACTGATTTTCTGATCCACTATTGCTATACGCTTCATCATTGCTAGATCCTTCTACTTTAACTTTAGTACCGCTAGCAACTTCAGGTGTTGAGGATATAAGTGAACCGACTTCTTCCAGCAAATTTTGTTCATCCAGGGCTTCATCATGAATTTCTCTGGCTTGTGACAAATTCACCACTGGTTGTATTGGCATGTCATGCCTGTGTTCTACCGCCACTTTAAAGATTCTTCTGGAGATCTCTGCATCTATCTGCACAATCATTCGTTCAAACATATCAAATCCTTCTCTTTTGTACTCTACTAAAGGATCTCTTTGGGCATATCCCCTCAAACCAATACCAGATCTTAAATCATCCATATTTTCCAGATGCTGCAGCCAGAAAGTATCAATCGTATTTAGATATACAAATAATTCCATCTGATGCATGATGTCAACACCGACAGCCTTTTCTTTTTCATCATACAGATCATGTGCCAGTTTAATCAGAAATTCATCAATCTGATCTGCATTACCAATCTGTTTTAGCTGCTCTACTAAATTAGTTCTGCTTCCATCATCAAATGGAACAATAGTGCCAAACTCTTCAGCGATTTTTTCAAACTGTGTTTCTTCCTGAGAATACAAACTAACAATCTGGACAATTTCCTGATCAATTTTATCCAAGATTAATTCTTTCAGACTTCTGGCCTGAGGTGCTATCACATCATCAGTTTGGGCTGTTTTACTGGAACTTCTTTCATCTTTTTTACCAGCTGCAATATGTAAAACCTGATCTCTGACACCATAAATAATTTGTCGCTGCTGGTTCATCACATCATCGTATTCAACAGTATGCTTTCTGATATCAAAGTTATGTCCTTCAACTTTTTTCTGAGCAGATTCAATCGCTTTTGAAACAAGCCCATGTTCAATAGGTGTATCTTCCGGCATTTTCAAAAAGTTCATGACTTTGGCTACCTGATCACCGCCAAAAATTCGCATCAGATCATCTTCCAAGGAAACAAAAAACTTAGTTGCTCCCGGATCTCCCTGTCTTCCTGAACGTCCACGGAGCTGATTATCTATCCTTCTGGATTCATGTCTTTCGGTACCGATCACATATAATCCACCCAAATCATCCACATTTTTACCCAGCTTAATATCCACACCACGTCCAGCCAAATTAGTAGCCACAGTTACTGCCCCTTTTGCACCGGCATCAGCAATAATTTCAGCTTCTCTTTCGTGATTTTTAGCATTAAGCAAAGCATGAGAGATCTTTTTCCGTTTTAGTAAATCAGATAAAAACTCATTTTTATCAATAGAAGTTGTACCCACCAAAATAGGCTGACCAGTAGCATGAATTTTTTCTATCTCAGCAGCCACTGCCGTATATTTAGCTGTCACAGTTTTATAAATTGCATCCGGATGATCCTTACGGGACATATTCCGGTGAGTTGGAATAATTACCACATCCAGTTTATATATTTTATGAAACTCCTCAGCTTCTGTGGCGGCAGTTCCGGTCATACCAGCCAGTTTTTCATACATTCTGAAGTAATTCTGAAAAGAGATAGTGGCCATGGTTTGGGATTCCTGTTGGATTTGCACACCTTCTTTTGCTTCAATAGCCTGATGCAGGCCACCTGAATACCTTCTACCCGGCATTAAACGACCAGTAAATTCATCAACAATGATTACTTCTCCATCTCTGACAACATAATCTTTGTCAATCTGAAAAAGCGCCCTGGCTTTTAAAGCTTCTTCCAGATGATGCAAAGCCGAAAAATCCTTTTCAAATAAATTATCAACACCCAGCATTTTTTCGACTTTGATAATTCCATGATCACTTAAATGAGTTGTCCGCTGCTTTTCATCTATCACATAATCTGTCTCAGGATTTAATTTATCGATAATTTGTTTAAATTTAAGATATTTCTGGGTAGGTTCCTGCGCCGGTGAGGAAATAATCAGAGGGGTTCTGGCTTCATCAATCAAAATAGAATCAACTTCATCAACAATTGCAAAGAAGTGTCCTCTTTGGACTTTGTTTTCCAGAGACATTGCCATATTGTCCCGCAGATAATCAAACCCAAACTCATTATTGGTGCCATATGTAATATCTGCAGCATAAGCCTCTTTGCGTGATACCGGTTTAAGATGTTTTAATCTTTTATCAGTGATCTCTTTGTTCGAGTATTTCGGATCAAACAAATAAGCTTCACTGTGAATAATGACAGATACACTGACACCTAAAGCCTGATAAACCGGGCCATTCCAGCCGGCATCGCGCCTGGCCAAATAATCATTTACAGTCACTACATGCACACCTTTGCCTGTTAAAGCATTCAGATAAACTGCTAAAACAGCAGTTAATGTCTTTCCCTCACCGGTTTTTTGTTCAGCAATTTTACCTTTATGCAATGCCATAGCCCCCATTAACTGAACATCAAAATGTTTCATTCCCAATGTTCTGGAGGTAGCTTCCCTGACTAAAGCAAAAGCCTCAGGTAAAATAGCATCCAGTGTTTCACCTTTTTTTAATCTCTTTTTAAAATCTTCGGTTTTATTTTTAATCTGGAGATCGGTCAATTTAGCAGTTTTCGCTTCAAGTGCATTTACCTGAGCAACAATTTTGGAAAATTCATTTAGAGTCCGCTTATTGGCATCCAGGAACGAAGAAAAAATGTTTAACATGAGTTCAGATTATACCAGCAATTCCAACCTAAAACTACTCCTCATACACAGTAATTTGAAATTTGAAATTTAAAATTTGAATTCAAATGAGCAAGCTCTTGCTTCGCAATAAAAATGTTTGAAATTTAAATTTTAAAACTTTCAAATTCACTTCAAATTTCAAATTTAAAATTTAAAATTCTCCCGTAGCATTGACAAAGCCTTCATACTTTCCTACACTTAAAACACTGCCTATGGACAATACTAATAATCCTAATAACCCAGCAAATCCACCCTCACCCTGGTCTCCCACACCTCCAGCTGATCCTTCCGCTACACCAGCTCAACCAATGGCACCGGTTACACCTACTATGCCTGAACCAGTAGCTCCATCAATCCCGACTCCTCCTGCCACACCTGAACAACCCATTAGTTGGAGTCCTGCTCCAGCTGTTCCACCAGCTCCGACAGCTGATGCACCAATGACACCTCCCGCCGCTCCTTCAGGCTGGGAAGTTCCGGCTGCGCCTCAAGCTCCAGTAGTTCCAGAAGTACCTGCAACACCTGGCATGCCTGATTTAACAGTTCCAACATCAGATACCTCTCAAACATCGGTAAATCCATTTATGCAGTCTGCCGGACAAACGATCTCACCAACTCCTCCACAACCAGCTGATTTACCTCCTTCCCCAACTCCGACCTGGCCGCCCACCAACTCATCAGAAACACCGGCAATGCCTGAAAATCCTCTTCCTCCAACATCAGAACAATCACCTGCTGCTCCTACTGGAACCGAAAGTGCTCCAACAGATTTATCTCACCTAATTGGCGGAGAACAACCACCAGCTGACATCTCTCCAAATCCATTAGCCGGAGGAACACCTCCACCACCTACCGACAACAATGTTGTAATTCCACCATCTTCTCCTTCAACTCCAGGCGGACCAGCAGCTGCTCCAGCTGAAGGTAAACATATGAACCTATCAGTTATCTTACTAATTGTTGGTTTTGTGATGCTACTTCTAGTTGGTGCCGGATCTTATTACTTTTTCTTTGGACCAGGCCGAGCTCAGCCAGAATCCACAACTTCAATTCCAGCTGAACAAACACCTCCTTCTCAATCAACCCTGACTAATCCACCATCACCTGCTCCGGCTACCCCATTACCAGTTGCCTCTTCATCAGCATCAACATTTGGATCCCTATCAAGTGCTTCACCATCAGCCACACCCAAAGCCAGTGGCTCATCAGCTCTTCAACTCCTAAAACAAAAACAAGCCTCCCCATCAGCTAGGTAATTCGCGAAAAACTCTAAGCCATATACTAACTTTCAAATCTAATTTGCATTGAAACAAAGCGCGTTAAAAAATTTTTACGTAGAGCAGCAGGGGGAGGTCCGGCTTTGCCGGAGGGGGCGACTTTCCCCCGCTAAACGAAGTAAAAATTTTAGCGCGACTTTCCTGCAAATTTGTTTTTGGTACTTTTCCAAAAAAGTACAAAGAAGAAAAAGTTAAGATCTTTTAATTTCGGAGAAACCCGTATAAGGAATTAAAACATCCGGAATCTTAATTGTTCCATCCTCTTGCTGATTGAGTTCCAAGATTGAAAGAATTCCTCTTGAAGTAGCAATCAGGGTTCCATTTAAAGTATGGACAAATTCAGTTCCTTTGTCAGTTTTATAACGGATATTCAGATTTCTTGATTGATAATCTGTTGTATTTGAAGTCGAAGTGATTTCTCCCCAATCTCCTCTTCCAGGCATCCAGGCTTCCAAATCGTATTTCTTAACAGCCTGTGAACCAAGATCAGCTGTACACATTTCTAAAACTCTGAATGGAACTCCCAGACTTTGCCAAAACTCTTTTTCAATTTTCAAAAGTTCCTGATGAATAGCAGCTGATTCTTCTGCTTTAGCAAAAACAAACATTTCAACTTTACTAAACTGATGAACCCGGTAGAGCCCTTTTGAATACTTACCATAAGCTCCATCTTCCATTCTAAAACAGTGTGAGTAACCTCCATATTTTTTAGGCAACTCTTTTTCATCCAAAACTTCATCAGAATGATATCCAGCTAAAGTAACTTCAGCTGTAGCAATCAGACCCTGATCAGTTCCCTCTATTTTATAAGTCTGAGCTTCTTCACCTTTTGGCAGATAACCAGTACCCAGATAATATTTTTCCCGGGCCATATCCGGCGTAATAATCGGAGTAAATCCTCGGGAATGTAAAAACTGCATCGCGTAATTTACTACTGCAATTTCCAGCATCGCTCCTTCATTTTTCAGATAATAAAATCCGGAACCAGATACTTTAGCACCGGCTTCAAAATCAATGATATCAAGCGCTTTTCCCAGTTCGACATGATCTTTTGGCTCAAAAGAAAACTGAGGAATTTCTCCCACTTTTTCTCTTTCTACGTTTTCATCTTCTGTTTTACCTATCGGAGCATCATCAGCGGGCAAATTTGGTATTGCTAACATCAAAGACTTCACTTTTTCTTCCGCTTCATTCAAAGACGGCTCGATTTTTTGCAGCTCTTCTTTAATCTGCTTTCCCCGGGCAATCACTTCTGGAGTGTGCTGTTTACTAATTTCGTTTCGTTCTTTCCTCAGATCTTCAACTTTTTGCAGAAGTTCAAGCCTTTCTTTATCTGCCGCCAAAACTTCATCCACCACTTCTGGTTTGTAGTTTTTCTTGCTGATCCCTGCTTTGACTTTATCAGGCTCTGTTCGAATTAAATTAATACTGATCATATGTTAGATATATAATTTGAAATTCGAAATTTAAAATTTGAATTGAAATAAGACAAATTTTTAAATTTAAATTTAAAACCTTTCAAATTGAATTCAAATTTCAAATTGTAAATTTCAAATTATTTAATGTTCTGGGATGAATAATACACCTTTTTTTGATAATTTTCCAATCCCAGCCTCACTTCAGGAGCAATATTGTCAGGCAGGGTATCTAAATCAAACCAGCGGATATCATCACATTTATCTTCTTCACAATTTTTTACCTCACCTTCCCAACTTCCTGCTTCAAAGAAAAAACAAACATAATTATCATCAGTGTACAGTGCAGTAGCAAATCTTAGATCCTGAATCTTTACTCCTACTTCTTCCTTTGCTTCTCTGACTGCTGCCTGTTCAGGCATTTCACCGTCTTCAATATGTCCTGAAGGAAGACTATAACTGCCATCACAATAACCAGTATTCGCCCGCCGCATCAAAAGCACCTGATCATCTTTTTTCAAAATAATATAAACAGCCGCAGCTACTTTATGTCTGTCTTTTTTTTGTTCGTCATTCATATTCTGTTCCTTTGTCATCCCTGCGAAGGCAGGGATCCAATTAAATTAGTGATAATATTTTTATGGAACTTAATAAAATAATTTAGTATTTAGATTAATTAGATTCCCGCCTTCGCGGGAATGACACAAAGTTAAACTAAATTTATTTCCCCCAAAGATTTAATCCTTTGGTAATCTCATCTAATTCACTCTTTTTACCAAACAATCCTATCCCCAGATAGTCCAGATACTCACTATCCTGCTCAGACAACATCTTCCCCAGTTTTTTATCATCTGTTGTTTCAATCATATCTTTGGTAAATGTAATAAAAAGTGTTCCCTCTTTTTGAGCACTCTTTGTTAGTTCTTTAATCTGAGATTTTGTTGCTGATAACACCACTATCGGAAACTGAGAATTACGTGGCAGCTTTTGACCATCTTTTGTTTCAAAATAAACTCCGGTATCAAAAGAATCAGGCATTTTATTACCCAAAAATGCCCCCATATGAGACAAAGCATTTAATAATTTCCATTCTCCCAGCTCTTTTTCAACTACAATAACCATTTTTTTGTCAAAATTCTGCTTGTCCGCTGAAGTTTTTACGGAAGCGGATCGCATCGTCGGGAAAATAACAGTTTCCCGGATTGGTCTGTCCATTAACATCGCAAAAAGCCGCTCAGATACTCCAAATCCGGTATTTGGTGGCATACCGTATTCCATAGCTTCTACATAATCTTCATCCATCATCTGAGCCTCATCGTCCCCAGCAGCCCGTAATTTCATCTGTTCTTCAAATCTTGCCCGCTGATCCAGCGGATCATTTAACTCAGAAAAACCTTTACCAAGCTCTGATCCCATCGCCAAAACCTGCATTCGTTGAACCAAATTGGTTTTTTCCGGGATTCTTTTGGCCAATGGTTCAACTTCAACCGGATATTCAGTTACAAACATCGGCTG
The DNA here is from genome assembly GCA_964446685.1 of uncultured Gammaproteobacteria bacterium. Classification (GTDB taxonomy): domain Bacteria; phylum Patescibacteriota; class Microgenomatia; order Daviesbacterales; family UBA10151; genus CAZWRN01. Next base: position 9,233 of record CAYUPO010000004.1, read on the forward strand.
TATCAGATTTGGCCTGATTGTTTTCTTATATATATAGTCCAGCAATCTGCCTTTTCCTAAATTTGGTTCAACAGCTACATGTAATTTATTCGCCAACTGATATAGATCCTCCACTGACATTTTCTCAATATCGACACCCCAGCTTTCATTTAACAGTTCGGTATAAGATTTTTTAGGCCACTCTCCTGACCAGTCTATTGTTTGTCCCTGCCAGGTCGTTTCGAGTTTACCAAATAATGTTTGAATCACTTTCTGATACATCTCCTGGATCATCTTCATCAGGTCATTGTAGTCAGCATAGGCCCAATAAAATTCAATCTGGGTATAATCCTGCAGGTGTTCTGCATCTATCCCTTCATTCCGGAAAATCCGGCCAATTTCAAACACTTTCTCATATCCACCCACCAGTAGTCTTTTCAAAGGCAGTTCGAGTGAAATTCTTAAATAAAGATCGATATCCAAAGCATTGTGATGAGTAATAAATGGTCTGGCATCTGCTCCTCCAGGGACACTTTCCAGAATTGGCATTTCCACTTCCAAAAATCCTCTGTCTAACATAAACTGACGGATGGTCGACCAAAAAAGTGATTTTTTACGAAATAAATCTTTAATTTCAGGATTAAGAAGTAAATCCAGATATCTTTTTCGAAGACGTTCTTCTGTATCTTTTAAGCCATACCAATCAGATGGCAGTGGTAACAAAGATTTAGCTAGTAGTTTAAATGAGGAAACCCGAACAGTAATTTCACCTGCCTGGGTCTTAAAAACTTCGCCAGAAGCTTCCAGAAAATCACCAATATCTAAATTCGGCAAAAAATCAAATTGCTGAGCCAAAGCATCCTGCTGGAAAAATAACTGCATTTTGCCTGATTCATCTTCCAGATCAGCAAAAGCAATCTTGCCATGTGGCCTAAGTGACCGGATCCGGCCAGCCACAGATACTTTTTTCTCTAAAGAATCCCGTGCTGAAGCCACCGTCATTCTGGCTTGTCCAGAATCTAAAACAGCCGGATAAGGATCCACCTGCAAGGCTTTAATATTATTTAACTTTTTTATTCTGTCTTGTCTTAATTGATCGAGGGCCATAATGTTAAATTCCAAATCTAAAATAACAAATTTCAAACAATACTAAAATTCAAATAACGAAAATCAAAAATATAGTTTGGTCATTATATTTTGTTAATTTGAATTTGTTTGTTATTTGGTGCTTGTTATTTGTTATTTCTTCTCAAGTATACTTGGTTTGAGGCTGGATTAAAAGGCAATAAAGGTGTGTTTTAATCTGATAACCAGTCAAATTAAGGCTTTGCTTTGTACTACCAGATTTTACCTAATATTGCCAAATAGTTCCAAATAAAATAATTTGATGTATAATCCCCACGATGGAACTAGTTACATCTGAGAGAACAAGTAAAAGTTTTTTACTCACTCCGAATGGATTGTATTACAATGCACACTTAAATCCAGAAGTTTTGCAAAGACTTGGTTATTCTACTCAAACAATTGATACAAATCATCCTAATCCACTATCTCCAACGATATCTGCTGTGAAACACATTTTGTTCGCAAATACGGCTACTAATCCAACACTTTTTGGCTCAAAAAACCCAACTGAGCTGCAAGTCCTCTGGGGATCAGCCTTTCTTTTAGGTGTCAGGCCTGATGGGAAAATAGTTGAATCTTATATAGAAGAGGCTGAAGAAATGGTTGGATTGGTACGGGATGGATGGTTAGTAACTACCATCGCAGGTGAAAAAGGAGCTACTGTACTGGAAACAACGATTGAACCTTCTTTAAAAATATTTAAACAATCCGTTCCACCTGGAACGCTTAGAATGGGCCAAAAAAACATACCACCAACCTACTGGGAACTATACCGAAGATACACAACACCCCGCTAAACCCCAAACATAGCATTCAGCCTCATTTTCTG
>CAYUPO010000004.1:11265-90523 GCA_964446685.1 uncultured Gammaproteobacteria bacterium
TCGACTCCCGTACGCGGTACAATGCAGCAGATTCTCATCACATATATAACAAACCAAAATCAGTGACCCGGAGCACCCAATCAGTCCTTTTATCAAAACCTACAGGTTAAATTTTATTTTTGCAACTTAGGTGTCAGCGATTATACTTTTAGCAAAAGCTAAAGTCCTATAAATTACTTCTATATCTTGACAAGTCATCTGTTATTATGTTTATCTATCATTACAAATTTAAAACATGTTAACCAAACTTTTCCGGCCAAATCTCTCAAAAAACCTCTCCTTTCTGACTATTTTAATGTTTATTCCGGCTTTCTTGGTTACATACTTCCTGCTAAATGCACCTTCAACCGTCAACGCTCAAACCGTTCAACCTTGGGACGGAGTACCAGATCTACCAGTAAATTATGCTCAGGATGCTAAAAGCTGGTGGAACGAACATCCTTTTAATCAAGAATCACCAAACTACCGACCCGAGATCAGCTCACCTGCCAATCAGGTAAATGTCCTAACAGAATACAATGGGGATATTCAATCGGCCATAAACGCACTTCCTGCAACAGGCGGAACATTAGTTTTCCCTGAAGGAGTATATACCGGAACTTTTAGTTTAATTGATCGGGACAATATTCATTTTATTGGCCAGGGTAATGTGGTTATCAATCTAACAGCTGAGGGAGTTATAGCAGGCTGCCAGATGTCAACCGTATATTCAGATATTAGCGGACAGGTTGCAGTCAAAAATCCAACAGCTATTGAATGTGTCACAACAGGCAGAACCAAAAATATTTACTTTAAAAACCTCACTTTTGATGGTATGAATACCCAGCTGCAGGCGATGTCATTATCTGCCTCAAAAAATATTGTTTTTGATACTGTCACTTTCCAAAATTTTGTTGATCCTAAAGCCTCGCATCGTGGATTAGTTTCAGGCAACGCTGTGCTAGATAATATTTGGTTTAGAAATGTGCGCTTTGCCGGCAAAGAAAGATACGCTCTATATCTGGATGGATTACATGGTGGAGGCGTTATCAACTCTCAGATAGATGGTCCATTTGGTTCAGGTGGATTACTTTTTCTGACAAATGATGATCTATCCAGAGACTACAACAACAACGGATATTTAGAAATGGATGAGCTTAGAACTGCCAACCATGTTGCAGTAGCCTACAACACCTTCACGGGCTATTTATACAACGGCATCTCAATCATGGGCCGGGATTCACTGGTCTACAAAAATACTGCTCAAGCAGCAATTGGGAATTCATTTGTCACTATTGAATCCAAAAGTTCACATGTTGATAAAAAACTTGTTTACAATTATTTCGGAAATATAGTCTCAGAAAACAAAATCAAAGGAGTTAGATACTTCACCCAGATATTTGCTTCTCCAACATGCCCTCTTCTTACCAACTGTGCTCTACAGGGAAAATATTTTGTAACAAACAATAATATTGAAACATCTTTAAACTTCTCAAAATTGGTCAATGAATCAATAAGTCAGTTTGGCACAATAACCGGCCCAAATGTAGTAGCAGACAACTGTATAGGAGATCCATTTTGTGTCTCCACACCAGCAGCATCTGTCACACCCACACCAACTCCTACCCCAACTCCTGAACCTACAACAACCCCTACTCCAACTCCGGAAGAATCACCATCCCCACTACCATCAACAATTCCTACGCCGACACCAGAACCATCAGTTATGCCTACTTTTACCCCCACACCAGTTCCGACCCCTGTTCCTACACCCATCCCGACTCCTACACCAACACCTCTACCTCAAGTCCCCAATCTTATTTTAAATGGCTCATTCGAGCTAGGAGGAACTCCCTGGGGTCTAAATAAAACCGTAATTGATAATACAGTATCGCAGTCAGGCAGTAGCAGTTTGCTTATTAATGGGGCAACAGATACTTATACCAGACAGGATTTAGTATTAAAACCATCGACTCAGTACAGTATGTCCTACTGGGCAAAAACTCAAAATGCATCTGCTAAAGGGATAACTATGCGGATGGTCCAACTACAACCAACAACCAAAATACTGATCATGGGAAATTATATCAATGGAAACACTGACTGGACCTACAAAACATTAAATTTCACTACACCATCAAACTATATAAGTGGCCGGGTAGATGTAATATTTACGCTTAACAATCTGGAAAAAGCCTGGATTGACAACATCACACTTTGTGAAGGCCCAATCAGCTGCCTCAATCCACTGAGTATTTAACATTTCATAAAACATTTTATTCAACCTTAATCACTGCTAAAATTTAGCCTATTTCGTGTTCGTATAGTGATCAAGAGCACAGCTTCTTATTTCGTAAAGAGAAAGCAATCTTCATTGAGAAATAAAGTTTCAAAAACCAATTAACTATAGGTTGACAAATATTGAGGTCTTGTTTATAATCATAAAAATAATATGAGTACACCTGAAGAATCAAAGAAAACTTCCAAAGTATTAAGCAATTTCACAATAGAAGCTATGTGTAAAATGTATGATCGACAAGTTACAGACTCGTCTCCATGGATGGTAGTTGCAGGAGCCACAAATAATGGTGAATATCTCGTGGAAAGAAAGATAAGCAAAGAAGAAGCTCAAGCTTTGAAGGCCCAACTAAATGAATTATTCCCAATCCCTGCTAAAGCTGAAGATAAAACAGAAGTAGAGGCAGCAGAAAAAACGGATCCCAAACCGCAAACTTTTGGTTCAAGATTGAAAGAATTAAGAAAAGGCCTAGTTCCGCCAGCATCACAAGAAGATATTGCACGAATAGCTGGTTTAAGTCTGGCTCATTATCAAAAAATAGAACAGGAGAAAGGTCGCCCAAGTATAAAAGCCTTAGTTTCAATTGCTGGAGCTGTCGGTCTAGAAGGTCAAAACATAAGATCATTTATATTGTCTTATCCTTTTAAGCCAAGGGTTCCTCGTAATAACTCCTAAAGTTAATCCTGTAAACGGCACAATCATTAAACCCTATAGTTTGAAACTTTTGTCTTTTTTTGTTAAAATTCACATTATGAACGAGTTTTATATTCCAACTGCACGAGAGCAGTTAAGTATTCCCCGAAAAGACCTGATTCAGGTAACCCACTCTCTGGCAAGAAGAGTTCGTTCCCTAGTTCAAAAAGAAGGAATTGCATACTCTGATTCAAAATCCAGAACAAAATCAGAAAAAAGGATAATAGATAAAATTAACGCTAGAGGGGGTAGAGCTCTACTCGATATTCACGGACTATTATTTGTAATGGAAGAACAAGGATTTGATCCAGTTTACTTTCTACTTAGAGACGAGTATCCTACGCCAGATTTGTTTCCATCTGGAGTAGATACCTTAAGAGACCACAGAGATCCAAATGTACGGAGGGCATATAACTCAGCGAGTGATGATAATTTCCACCCAATGGTTTTCAATATTCTAATCCCAAATGGAGCGAGGATAGCTGAAGTGCAACTTATGACTCCTGAAACATATAGAATAGGACAAGAAACAAGGGTTCAATACGTGATGACTCAAAAATATTTAGGCGTTAGAAATACTCATTAATCACTTTAGAATAAAAACCACTATTTGTTAAAATTATAAAGAATTACTTCTGCGTGATTTTAATAGTCTTTTCAAAAACAAAAGAATAGAGCTAGAGCTTAATTTTATACTTCTTGAGGTATTTTTTTCCGGTTACTGAAGTATAAGACACCTCGAGTCTGGCGTCTTTGATGCCACTATGATACCGACAAACATTGTTTGAACAAGTGGCAAATAAAAGCTCAGATTTATCGTTAGTTTGACCATTCAAAGTCACCCCACCCATAGCCCCTTCTTGTTGTCCATCATGACTATAAATCAACTGATACGACACATTGGCAGCGTTTTGCAAATTAGAAAAATTGACTATGACTGCTCTCCTGTCAGGTCTCACTTTAGGAGAAACACCAATAGTAGCTCCACTAATTTTACCTGAAGTTTGTTTAGGTGCAGATTTACCAGCTTGTGGCAAAACTTTAGCCTCTACCATCGAAGGTAATAAAAGTGTTACTAAAAATAATCCTAAACAAATTAACTTTTTCATATGTTTTCTTACTTCCAAACTCCCACCTCCAAATAATACCATGTTATACTAATCTCGTGTATAAAAACGTTTTGATTGGTCTAGTAGCCTTTACCCTCATCCTAGGAGGTTTATGGTGGTTTTGGCCTCATCAAAAGATCTCAACCGGATTAAATAACCCCCTCGCAAAAAAAGAGGTTACTCCTTCTGAAACATCAATTGAATATACTGACCCAGTTGGCTTTAGTTTTCTGTATCCGGATAATTTATCTATCACCAACAATTTAACCAGTGAAACTCCCGACCCTGAAGCCTATGCCGATTTACAAATTTTCTCAAAAGATGTCAGCGGTAGCCTGACTTTAAAAATAGTGGATAGTAATTACAAATCAGTTGATGAATGGAGAAAGGAAAATAGTATACCAGAATCAAATAAATCACTTGAAAAAAAATTAGGAGAAATGTCCGCATTTGAAATAAAAACAGCTGACCGGGTGACTCTGATTGCAATCGATCAGGGAATTCTTTTTACTGTCGAATCCCCTCTCATCGAGCAAGCTTTTTGGACGCCAGTATATGAAGATTTAATAACAAACTTTACTTTTTCTACACCTGAAACAGTAGCCACTTCAGGGAATACAAATTCTGACTCAGAAGTCATTTTCGAAGGCGAAGAAGTAGTTGAGTAAGCCCTACCCTCTAAAAGTCGTATTTCTTGACAAAAAGGCGTAAAATACGCCTAAATGATTAACAAAGAAATAATTCAGCCTAAACAAATCGAAAAAGCACCAATCTATATTTTTAAAACTCCTGAAGCACAACAATGGGATCCACTGCTACAAAGATTTGTTAGGAGTGCCATAGTAAATAATTTACCACTTGATATGACAAGATTACAAAAAGACCAGAATTATAGAAAAAGATTTAGAAGGATGGCTTTAACAGGAGCACACGAAGCCGGTCATATGCGAGGAGCCAGACAAGTAGCAGAATTGACTGGAGCAAAAGTATTTGAAAACGGCAATGGGATTACCACTTTCCGTATGAGATCAGTTTCTTTAGAACAATTTGTCAGAGATATAAATTATATTGGATTTTTAGGTAAAGCAACTGAAGAGGCCTTAGGAGAAACACCACATGGGCATGGTTTCGACATGAAACAAAACGATATGTATGCCGATTATTATGCCAAAAAAACTGGATCTTCCGGATCAGCAATACAAAGTGAAGCTTCAAGAATGGCATCCAGTGAAACAAGATCAAATTTAGATTCTATAGTTGATGAAGGTGTCCAACTTGCCTTAGCTGCTTAATTTATAACCGTTAAAGATGATCCGATTTCGTATACTGCTGGATTATCTCCTCCGTCATTTTCCATTTTTGTCTGATTGGCTCCTGATTCTAAAACCATATTAAACTCATAATTTGTCCCATCAGATTGATAGGTATAAAAATAAGTAGCATCATTTACCGGATCAACTGGCAAAGTCACAACTGAAACATTGGTTAAAGCAGCTAAATTCACTTTTACCCAGCCTGTTCCATCATTTATTCTCATATCGCCAACTGCATTTGATACTCCAGTACAGGGAGCTGTTGTATTGTGACACAAAAATGCCTGTCCGCTTCCGGTATTATCCTGCAATCCGAGCTGAACTGATTTCATCACTCCATTTAAATCCTGCAGCCTGGTAGTATCCCGACTTTTACGCATAATTTCCAGTGGATTTACCAAAATAACTACAACCGAGGCAATTACTGCCACAATCGCAATTACCACCAACAACTCAATCAGCGTAAAACCTTTTTGGGACGGATAGACAGAACGTATCATATACTAATTGTGAATCAGATGAGATAGAAAAACAAGATAAGGATACTTACAAAAGCAAATTTAATCTTCAATGGAGGCATTCATTACTTTTAAAGCTTCTTCTTTACCACCCCAGGAATTTATCTCAACTTTTTTACCCTGAAGATCTTTGTACCTCTCGAAATAATGCTGTAATTCTTTTATAAAATGCGGACCAAGCTGTTCAAGCTCAGTAATGTGATCATATCTTGGGTCATCAGCACAGACTGAGATGATTTTCTCATCTTTTTCACCAGAGTCGACCATATAACAAACACCAATTGGTCGGCAATTAACCATAATTCCCGGAAAAGCTGGCTGATCAAGCAGCACTATACCATCCAAATGATCACCGTCTTCACTTCTGGTTTTTGGAATAAATCCATAATCATAAGGCAAAGACATTGCAGTATAGTAAACGCGGTCAATTTTGATAATATCGAGCTCTTCGTCGTATTCGTATTTGTTGTGAGAGTTCTTTGGCATTTCAATCACCAAATTAAAGTTTTCCGGATATTTATCGCCGCGTGGTAGTTTTGCAATACTCATGAGGCTAAATGTACTAAATTTCACTTCAACAGTCAAGAGTAAAAAGAATCTATGAGCTAGCAGCTGATTAACTAATTAACTAATTAACTATTTTATGCAAATGCTGGAGATGGAGTATTTCTGATCCTTTTTGATGAAGCTGCTGTTGGTGGTCTGACCAGAGCTACTTCTAAAACTTCATCCATATGTTTTACAAAATGAAACTTTATTTCATCCAGGACATACTGTGGCATCTCTTCCAGATCCTTTTTATTATTATCAGGCACAATCACATCTTTTACTCCAGCTCTATGTGCTGCTATTACTTTTTCTTTCAGTCCTCCGATCTCAAGCACTCTACCTCTTAAAGTAACTTCTCCAGTCATAGCCACATCTTTTCTGACCGGAATTCTAGTAAAAGCTGAAACAATTGCAGTTGTCAGAGAAATTCCAGCCGATGGACCATCTTTTGGCACTGCGCCTTCCGGTACATGGATATGGACATCAAACTTATGGAAAAACTTCTCTGGAAGTCCCAATTTCGACCAATTTGCTCTGACATAACTCATCGCTGCCTGAGCGGATTCTTTCATCACATCTCCCAACTGACCAGTGATCTGCACCGCCCCTTTTCCAGGCATCAAAGTAACTTCAATAAACATAATATCTCCTCCAGCTTCAGTCCATGCCAGTCCGGTTGAAGCTCCCACCATATCCTCAATTTCCGCCAGTTCTGGGATGAATTTAACCGGTCCCAATAGCTTCCGAACTTCTTCAGCAGTAACAGTAAAGTGCTTTTTAATATCTCCTTCAGCAAATTTTCTAGCAATTTTTCTCACCACAGCGGAGATCTCTCGTTCCAGATTTCGAACCCCAGCTTCTCTGGTATATGAATCAATCACCTGATACAAAGCTTCATCTTCAAACTTCAGACTAAACTTTTTACCTCCCAGTCCATGTGACTCTAATACTTTTGGCAGTAAATGATTTTTGGCTATATTAAACTTCTCATCCCGGGTGTATCCAGGGTAAGTAATAATCTCCAAACGATCTCTCAAAGCCGGTGGAATAGTATCCAGCATATTTGCTGTAGTTATAAACATCACATTAGACAGATCATAAGGTACTTCCAGATAATGGTCAGAAAATTCCTTATTCTGCTCAGGATCCAAAGCTTCAAGTAATGCGGCTGAGGGATCACCCCGATAATCAGCACCAATTTTATCTATCTCATCTAACATAAATACCGGATTTGTAGTTCCTGCCTGTTTAATTGATTGAATCATCCGTCCAGGCATTGATCCAACATAAGTTCGTCTGTGCCCACGAATCTCTGCTTCATCTCGGATTCCGCCCAATGATACTTTGACAAATTTTCTACCTAGCGCTTTTGCAATAGATTTTCCAATTGAGGTTTTACCCGTTCCTGGAGGTCCGGCAAAACAAAGAATTGAACCATTGATCTTACCTGACAGCTTATAAACAGCTAAATACTCCAAAATCCGTTCTTTAACCTTCTTTAAGCCGTAATGTTCACTATCTAATACGCTTTGAGCTTTTTTCATATCAATTTTGATCTTACCGGCTTCTTTCCAAGGCAGATCAGTTAACCATTCCAAATAATTTCTGATATATCCGGCTTCCGGATTAAAAGAAGACATTTTGGCCAGTCTGTTGATCTCTTTATTGGCTTTTTCTCTGACCTCTTTGGGCATATTAGCTTTGCGGATTTTTAATTCAATCTCGCGAATATCAGAATTCTCGCCATTTTCACCCAGCTCTTCTTCAATCGATCTCATCTGCTCCCGCAAAATAGCTTCCTTTGTCATCCGGGAGACCCGTTCCTGAGTATGGGAAGATATTTTTTGAGAAATTTCCAATATTCGGATCTCTTTAGCCATCAACTCTGAAACTCTTTGTAATCTGTCCATTGAAGACACCATCTCCAAAATCTGCTGCTTATCCAGAGTCTTAAATTCAATAATCTGACAAATAGTATTTACCAGCTGGTTTGGATCATCAGTTGCATTCAAAAGCGGCCAGTTTGCCAGCTGATTGATATCAAACATCGGATTGCCATTAAGCTCCAGATATCTTCGAAGTTGTTCTTTGACAGTTCTAACCAAAGCTTCAGTTTCTTCATTTTTTTCATAAAGCTCCGGGATCTCTTCGATCTCTGCTTCAAAATATGGATCATTCTGGTTGAAATTTTTGATATAAACCCGCACCAGACCTTCTGCATTGAGCTGATATTCATTTTCAATCTTCACAATTCGTTTGATCAGACAAACAGTACCAACCTGGAATAAGTCATCAGTAGAAGGATCATCAATCCGTTCATTTTTCTGAGCTACAAAAACAATCAGTCTATTACCAGCCCAGGCAGCATCAAGTGCAGCTCTGGATTTAGGTCTACCAGATACAATTGGAACATTATTTCCGGGAAATATAACCGTACCTCGAAGAGGTGCTACCGGCAGATTCTTTGCTAATTTAAGTGGTTGGGATACAGGGTCTAAAGCCATATTTTTTGTTTAATTTGTCATTCTGGCTTGTCCAGAATCTAATCAAGAGTTGATAGTATATAGTATCTTACAAATAAAAGAAAACAGTAATATTTTTCTGAAATTTGTTTAATCCTTATCAACTGAGGATTTATGCTAAGCGTAGTCGAAGCATTAGCAGTAATATATCACGAGTGCTAAATCATGTCAACCTAGTTACCTGAAAGAAAGTATAATCTCAACTAAAGAGGTAAATAGCTTTTAGGAATTCCATGTTCTTTTCTGAAGTCTGTCACCTCTAAAACCCGCCTCATGCTATCTCTAGGCAAAGCTCGAGCTAGAAAACGTTGTATAGGTTCAGGAAAAACATGATAAATTACCTTTTCTGGAATACTTAATAAGGCTTCTTTTCTATCTAATCTAAGTTCAGGAATAAGCGGTTCAACTTTTCGGTCTCGACGGGACAAAATTAAATAATTTAATCTTTTCCTCAGTTCTTTTGAATCACTCATAAAGATATTCTAAAGCTTATTCTCTAATAATCAACCCCGGGCTTAGCTAAAAATCCTTTTTGGAAGGGGTGTTTTACCTGCACCATCTCTGTTACTAGATCTGCGTGTTTAAAAAGAGATGGTCTGCCATGATGTCCTGTTAAGACCAAATCCAACTTTTCCGGTTTATCTTTAATCAGCTGAATGACCTGTTTCTCAGACAACAGCTTGCCCGCAACTGCTCCGACTATCTCATCGGCTATCACCACATCCCATTTGCCTTTTGTAACTTCCTTATATAATAAGTCATACGTCTCCCCTGCCATCTTCTTATGCTCTTTGATGTCATATTGGTCATCAAAGATCTTCACAAATCCTAAGCCACCTTGGATTAATTTAACGTAAGGCGCAAGCATTTTAACCCCTTCCTGCTCCCCGGTAAACCAGACTTTACCAAACTGCACAATCAACACCTTCTTCTTATACCCCGCAGCCCGCAAGGCCAACCCCAAAGCCCCCGTAGTCTTCCCCTTCCCTTCACCGGTATACACAATCACCAGCCCCTTAGTCGTCTCCTTATATTTAGGTTCTTTTGCCATAAATGTAGTATATCTTTCCCAAATAAAAAGTCCAACAATCGTTTGCCTTATATCCTTAAGGTATTTTAAAGTATTACTTGACATCCTTTTGGGTAATACTATAATCCATGTATGCCGAAAAATCCTGATTTATTAGCTAAAATTCAAACCAGAAGAATTCCCCAAGGAGTTCATACCCCTTACGATACCAGAGATTATGTACCATACACTCAACAACCTGAAGCAAGTATTGCTGGATCATACATAGAAGGCCTTTTATCACCACGACATGGAATTGCTATTGAAGGAGTGAGTATACAAACTGATCCCGGCAGAAGCACAACTCATTTCTCTTTTGCTTTACATGGAGATAAATTACCGACATTCCGCATGCTTAATCTTGATCAGTGGAGGATCGATAAATCCGTAGAATTAGGCGAACTTTTTAACCCCGCACTTACTGATACTAATGATTCATATCATCAGCAGGGTGCTGCATTATTAAAACGAAGAGTGCAAGTAAGTCCTTTACATAGTGGACCATATTTATTTCCTGAACAGGTTAAGCATGGGGATATAGGTACTGAAATCCAACCAATCGTTTTGACTGACATATCCGCCCATCCATTTGTATATAGAATTGGTTCTGTCTTAGTAGGAGAAGATCTTACCCGAGCTTTAGTAAGTGTGACTACACAAGAAGCATCAGCATTTTTAAAAGATGAAATTAGTTTACTAGCTGATAATAATCGAGATACTTCAGCCCGATTACAACAAATAATTAATGATGCAACTCTTGACTTAAAAGCTAAACAATACCAATTTCGAGCTGAAACTGATCATCTTCGAGGAATACGGGATAGATTAGTACAACGAACAACACCTCCACAATCCTAAAAAAATTCCCAATTCTCTAACGGTGAATTTACCTGAAGAACATACTAACACATGGAATAACCGCAAGAATAGCAGTTTTTAAGAGAATGGAGTGCTACATGACAACGATTAATGTAGTAACGTAATTCTCGCAAGAAATGTTACTCAACACATTGAATAACCACAGGAGTAACATTTTTTAAGATATTGAAGTGCTATTGAGAAAACTATCTCAATAGTAGCGGAAATATCGAAAGAAATGTTACTCAGCACATTGAATAACCACAGGAGTAACATTTTTTAAGATATTGAAGTGCTATTGAGAAAACTATCTCAATAGTAGCGGAAATATCGAAAGAAATGCTATTAACATATGCTATAACCACAGCTATAGCATTTCTTAAGATAACGGAGTGCTACAAGACAGCGATCATTGTAGCAATGTAGTTATCGCAAAAAGTGCTAACACATAGAATACCCGCAAGAATAGCACTTTTTAAGAGAATGGAGTGCTACATGACAACGATTAATGTAGTAACGTAATTCTCGCAAGAAATGTTACTCAGCACATTGAATAACCACAGGAGTAACATTTCTTACATCCTTCTTCATAGACAAAGGATGCCTGGCCGCATTCTGGGCAGAGGTCGGCGGTTACTTTGGTGGGGTCAGTTACACCCTGGGAAAAAAGCGGAGCTCCGACTACGTCATCCACTCCGGTGTTCGGAGTCGAAGCTGGGCTGGTTTCTGCTTTTTCTTCAGTTAAATTAAGTGGCATTGTTTCAGCTTTGGCTTCACCCAGGTCTAGTCCACCCAAAGCCATATCTTCTGACAAAACTTTCGCAACAGCGTCTCCCAAACTCATCACCCGGTCTTTGCCAAATCCAACATGGGAAGATCCGCCAATTCCCCGCAGCTGAGAAGCAATCTTTTGAGCTACCTCTTTTGGATTGGAGTTCGCAGTTCTAGCCAGTCTCAAAGACATCGATATCAATCGTCCGATCGCTTCAGCATCAGCCATAGTATGCATTCCACCCCGTCCAATGGTAATAAATACTTCAAACGGCATATCCTGTTCATCACGGTTGATAGTCACATACGCTTCACCAACCGGAGTTAATACTTTGTAGGTTCTTCCCCGCAAAATCATTGGTCTGGAAGTAGTCACTGCCGGAGCAATTACTTCCTCTTTCTTTTCTTCCTTCTTCTCTTCGTGATAGAGCACTCCGGCTCTTGATCCGTCCCGGAAAAATGTCACACCTTTACAACCCATTTTGTAAGCTTCCATATAAAGCTCCTTCACCTGGTCCACTGTAAAGTCGAAAGATGCATTGGCTGTTTTGGAGATGGATGAATCAGTATATCCCTGAATCAAAGCCTGAACTCTGACATGATCAAGTGGTGACATATCATTAGCTCCGACATAATAATCAGGCTTCTGTTCATAAGTTTTGTCAGGATTTTCCTTCTGCCACTGTTCATACAGTGGATGCAAAATAGTATGCTCACCAATCCGGTCGCGTCTGATAAATTTAAAATCAAATACTGGTTCAATTCCTGAAGATACTCCAGCTAACAAAGAAGTAGTTCCGGTAGGCGCCTGAGTCAGGATAACCGCATTTCGGATCCCCTGTTTACTGATTTTATCCTGAATATATTTTGGCAACTGTTTAATAAAATGACCCTGTAAGTATTTTTCAGCATCAAATTTTGGAAAAGCGCCTTTTTCTTTCGCCAGATCAGATGATGTTTCATAAGAAGCGTCCCTGATAGTCTGATAAATCTTCTCAATTACCGGCATCGCTTCAGCACTACCATAACGCAATTTCATTTTAATCAGGGCGTCTCCCAGACCCATTGTTCCGATACCAGTCCGGCGGATCTCTTTGGCTTTGATCTCATTTTGTTCCCAGAAGTAATAATTGGCATCGACTACATTGTCCATAAATCTCATTGAAGTCCTGGTTTTAGCATCCAGATCTTCAAAATCAAAAGATCCATCTTCTTTAACAAATGCGGACAAATTCATCGCCCCCAGATTACAGACTGCCCATTCACCCAATGGCTGTTCACCACATGGATTAGTTGAAAGCAATTTTTCAAAATACCAGGTGTTACTCCATTTATTACTTCTTTCCAAAAAGTGCAGACCAGGTTCAGCTGATTTCCAGGCGGAAGTACAAATCTGATCCCAGATCTCCCGGGCTGGCATTCTGGAATACTCAACCACTTTTTTACCCATATCAGTCCAGTTTTCCAGCACTCCATCCCATTTTTCATCATATTCAGGATCGGCAATATCCGGAAATACTGTTACCCATTCTTCATCTTTTTGAACAGCTTCCATAAATTTATCTGACACACAGACAGACAGGTTGGCTCCAGGAATAGACACGCCGTCTTCTTTAGCATGAATAAATTCAATTACATCAGGATGCCAGTCATGCAGCATCAGCATCAAAGCTCCGCGTCTGGATCCACCCTGCTGGATCACATCATGATTGGCAGCAGAATAAAGCTTAGCCCAGGAAACAGGACCTGAGGATTTACCGTTTACTTTTCTGACTCTGGCTCCATTTGGTCTAAGGGAAGACAAATTAATACCTACACCACCACCTCGGGCCTGGATCTCAACAGTGTGAGTAATATTTTCCATAATTCCTCCCCGGGAATCTTTTGGTGAAGGGATCACATAACAGTTAAAAAAAGTTACTTCATATCCAGTCCCAGCTCCTGACAAAATACGACCAGCCGGAACAAATTTAAATCCTTCCATTGCTTCATAAAACCTTTGACCCCACAGTTTTCTCAGCTCTGGTGTCTTTTCCATATGAGCAATCCCCGCAGCCACTCTCTGCCACATCTCTTCCGGAGTTGTTTCAACTGGATCTCCTTTAGCATCTTTTAAAGAATACCTGTCCATGAAAACTTTTTGTCTGACACCATCAAGCTCTGTTTTTGTCCGGAT
The DNA here is from genome assembly GCA_964446685.1 of uncultured Gammaproteobacteria bacterium. GTDB lineage: Bacteria > Patescibacteriota > Microgenomatia > Daviesbacterales > UBA10151 > CAZWRN01. Next base: position 25,122 of record CAYUPO010000004.1, read on the forward strand.
AGTTGGCATTATCAATTCTGAAGTAGGAACAATACCATTTTTGGATTTAGAGATTTTGGTCTGAGGAACAGCTACCTGCAAAGCAACTGATTTTAAACTTTTTCCTGCTGTTTTTGTTTTAGTTTGTTTCATTGTTATTTCTTTTTCTCGGACTAATATTATTAACTGACTGATGTAACACAATCAACCTATATTTTATACGACTTAATGTATCAAAATTCCTATAAGTTTAACTGCTCTTATGACACTAAACTTGCTAATTCTTTTGTAAAATCTCCTGGCTCTTTAAACTGCCGGTAAACTGAGACAAACCGCAAATAAGCTACTTTGTCTACTTTCTTTAACTCACTACAGACTTCCCGGCCAATTACTTTACTTTCAATTTCTTTATTTTCTTTTGATTTAACCCGTCTTTCAATTTTGGCAACGATTTTAGCTAAATCAACTGCAGCCGGTCTTTTTTCCAAAGCCCGCTGTAAACCGCGTTCAATTTTGCTGATGTCAAAAGGTTCTTTCCGGCCATTCCGCTTGATTACCAGATACTCGACAGGTAATACTCTCTCATAGGTCGTATATCGTTTGTGGCACTTGAGACATTCTCGACGGCGCCTTATTTCACCAGTACCTTTGACTGCTCTTTTATCAATAACCTGGCTCAAATCACTTTGGCAGTACGGACAATACATACACTATATGTTGTGGCTCAACCCTTACCTCACTCAACATATCTACCATAACATAAGGGCAAGAATTAGTGTCAATATACAAGATATTGTGCAGCGAGCATAAATAGTTATGTGTTTAGGAGAAACATATAAAGATGAAGCTGACTAAATTGTTCTACTCAGAATCTTGTGGTTGCGTTTTAACTTGAGTTTGAGCTTCTATTCGGATCCGTCTACTTCTATCTCGCAACAATCCAAAACCCAAAAGTGCTGAACCTATTACAGACATACCGCCTGTTACCAAACCACCAACCATAACTTTTTCCGAAACTTCACTAATCTCAGCTGTATAAGCAGCAACAGCTGGATCTACAGGTTGAGTTTGATCTAAAACAACTTCAGAAGATTTATTCAGCCTCGCTGCAAGATGAGCCACAATAAGAGATCCGGGAATAACCGGGATTAAACTAGCCAAAACAGCTTTACATACGTATCGCCTTGTTTCACTTTGTCTTCTATCTACAGCTTGCATATCTTCAGGTGAGTTAATCATGCGGGATTTATAACATCTTTGAAGAATATATTCAATCAATTAACTATTTAATAAAGTTTCTCAGAAACTCCAAAAACTTATCATAATAAGTATAAAAAATATAGACATTGGCAAAAAGTAATCCCGGAAAAATAACTGATTTCTCAACAAACCCACCCGTTTTAATTCTCATTAACCGGAATGGGGGAACTCCAAAATGAATCGGAATCGGAAAAAGCCAGGGAACACCATCTCTGGTCAGCATATCCATGAACAAATGCGACACAAAACCAATCATAAAACTCCACCAGACTACATTCATATCCACCAAGACAACACTAGACATTGCATCAAGTAATAAGTCCAGTAAAAAGCCAAACAAAAAAACACCGAGTATGGAATGAGAAATAAATCTATGACCTCCCAAAAATCGGTAAAATACCCGCCCCCAGACTCCTCCGGCGGGCAATCTATTCCAAAGTGAAGCCGTTGGCTGATCAATATCAGGCGCCAGCCCTCCGATAAAATTCATTGATAAAGCCACCAAAACAGTTGACAATCTCATTTCAGGCAAAGGCTGCGTTGCCACAACAAAAGATAATGCAGTAAAAGCAGCTAAATCATGTGTTCTTCCAGTCATAATTTATTAGTATTAAGTATTAAGTATTAAGTATTAAGAGAAAAGTAGCAAATTCCCTAGATTCATTACGATTTACTTACTTATACACAATAATAATATTACTCTAAATAACGATACTACACACATGTCACTGTCCAATCCTGAAATATCCTCCAAAGATTCCCCCACTTTTTTTCATCAGGTAGCACAAATACTTCACGATACCTATCCTCAGCCAGACTCAGACATCTTATCTGATTTATTAGCAGATATAAATCCTAAAAAAGCGGCCTTTTTTGCTGATTATTTAAATAGCCCAGAGTTTAAAAATCCAAATGAAATCAGACGCTTAATAGAAAGTCATGTTATTACTGAGTTAGCTGATGCAATCCAGAATCCCCAGAGACTAGCCGGAAGGAAGAGAGAAGAACCTACCCCAATAAGACAACTAAATGTAACCAGAAGAAGAGATCTATCTAGTGGAAAACCCAACAACTATCCCCAACCCCCACCCCGTTTAATACGTCTTCCATAGTTGAGTTAGCCTTGGTCTTACCTAAAGCTTGTAGTAATATTACATTTGACAACTGCGTGAAAAGTTTTGTACACTGTGAAAACAGATGAAGACACAAGGCTTACTTCTAATCCTGAGCTTCCTTTCATTCTTAATGTTCTCAATAGTCACCTCAGTCTCAGCACATATCCACTAAAGTAAAATTCAAAATAACAAATTCAAAATTTCAAACAAATTCAAAAAATAAAATCAAAAACTAGCTTTGCTGGGATTTAAATAAGATACTACTTAATATCTTTAATAGTTCATTTGACTCAAGAAGTAACATTTTTCTTTCTTTTTCTAGTATAGGGTTATTTACCGTTTCAACTTCTAACATCTCAAGCCAATATCTACTTTCTTTAGACTCTTTCCTCGAAATTCTGATTCTATGCAGAAAATCTTTTTTACTAAGAGATTCATTAGCTTCAATATAGTTAGCTCCTACCGAACCTGAAGATCGAACCACTTGTTTTCCATCTTCTAATGCTCCAATTGTTTTTGGTAGCGATTTAACAAATATTCTGACTTTTTTCCCAAACTCAAGTGTTCTATCTTCTAAATCATATTGTTTTGGATTTTCTATTTTATCCATTTGAATTTATTTGAAATTTTGAATTTGTTATTTTGAATTTTACTTTAGAGGCAGAATTGAAACAGTATTCATCAAATCTCCAACAGCTATCTTACTTACCACATCCTGCCCTTTAATAACCTTGCCAAAGATAGTGTAATTTGGCGGGAGACTGGTATTATCATCCAGCATAATAAAAAACTGACTTCCATTTGTATTGGGACCTGAATTTGCCATCGCAACTATTCCTTTTAAGTATTTTTTAGTAACTGGTTCATCAGCAAATTTGTAACCAGGTCCGCCTGTACCATTTCCTATCGGATCTCCTCCCTGAATCACAAATCCAGGAACCACCCGGTGAAAACTAAGACCATTATAAAATTCATCATTTGTTAAGGAAATAAAATTTGTAGCCGCTTTTGTTGCTTCTGGATAAATTTCAAACTCAATAACACCTTTATTAGTATCCAAAACTGCTTTTTTATTTTTTAATTCTTCCGCTGGCATATCTGCAAAAGGCTGAGTATATCTTTTCTTGGTTAACTGCGGAGCTGAACTCTGTTCAGGCTCAGGTTGGAGTTGATTTGTGTCCTGTTCCATCGATAATCCAGACGAACTTGCAGCCGGAGTAGCAGATGGTTCAACTGTAAATGAACTAAGCTGAGAATAACTTAAAGCAATTACTGCTATTACGGTAAGCGCAATAAAACCAATTACAAAATGTTTCTGTGTCATGTCGTCCTATATATATCAGAAGAGATGATGAGGTGCAAGAGAGAAAATTATTCTGGAACCTGGATAGTTGATAAAAATGCGATAACTGCACCCAAACCGGTACCCATAGCCCCGGCTGAAAAAACAGTACTAAGAGATTCAGGCAAAGAAACTGCTCTAAATAAACTGGAAGCTGATGTCAAAAAACCAAATTCAAAATCCGATAAAACTTGTTGCACATACAATTCCCCCAGCAACCCTCCAACTAAAAATCCTGAAATTACCAAAGTTGCAAACTTAATATTTCTTTTGGCTGTATCCGATAAAGAAACAGCTAAAGATTCTTTTTTAAGCAGTGAACTTACATCAATCGGCTGATAAACCCGGTCAGACATCCTGACCAGACTTTGTCCAGTTCCATAAAAATAATTTAAATCATGTTTCATAAATCTATTATTGCCGAGACGCAACAGAATAAAATCAAATATCTGTAGGTTTTTTGTTAGACATTGTGAGAATTTCTTACTTTAAACTTCAAAATACTATTATTGATGTGTTTGCATACAAAGAAGTTGTGTAAGTATAATTTTTGAAAGAGGTAAATTTAATGCAAGAACACAGCCATAAGCTCCAAAACAAATATACCTCTCCCTACTTTAATCTGGCGATCAAACACCGGATCCAAACCCTTCGTATTAATATGTATTGCAGTACCGCTTTTTTAACCACAAATTTTCTTCCTCAGACAACAGCTATTTTAGAAGAAACTTTACCCAGTGTCTTGATGACTGAGTGTTTTAATGAAGAAAATCTGCCTTTCAGGGATGAAGTTAATAACACTGAAATTGCTCATTTGTTTGAACATGTCTTACTTGAATATTTATGTTTAGAAAAAATAGCTGATGGCACAAGGGATGCCTGTTTTAGCGGCCGGACACACTGGAACTGGATAAAATATCCTAAAGGAAGTTTTTTTATCAATATTACAATGGAAAAAACAGATTTGGTTTTTCTCCCGACCGCTTTACAAAAAACGATTGTTTTGATGGAACAAATTTTAAAGAGTTAAGTTTACATTACTTTTCTTTGTCCACCTTTTCTTCCAGCAGCCCGTGCTTCATCACTACTCCATTCATGAGCAATTCCTTTTGCATGAGCAGCTTTTCCACCTTTGGAAGCGATAGCACTTACCTGATCTGAAGACATCGCTGCAAAGCCTCGTTTACTTTTCCTTTTTTTTGATGTTTTTTTATCATCCATGATTTTTTTTCACCTCCACTCGTAATAAAACTATAACTCGGCAATTTTAACGTCCAGTCAATTTGAGGTAAGAATCTGGCAAATGTCATCCCCCTCAATTTAGTTAAAATAATCAAAATTCTCATCCAAACTCAGCAATTTCTTACTTTATAAGCCCGAAAGTAATAGTTGCGTAAGAATGTGCCTAAAATAGGGTAAATTAGCTTGAATTAGATTTTTTGCCCACGTATAATCCTTTCAATGCTGAACAATATTTTGATTATCGAAGACGATAGCGGTCTGCAAAAGTATCTCAAAGAGTTCTTAATTGATAACGGTTTTACTGCCAATATTGCCGGAGACGGTGTTACTGCTTTGAGAATAATCAAAAAATCTCCACCTGATTTAGCTATTTTAGATCTGGGGCTACCGGATATGACCGGTGAATCAGTATGTCTGGAAATCCGCAAAAACTATCCTAATTTGCCAGTTATTATTCTGACTGCCAAAGACACAGTGGCAGATGTTGTAGCAGGTCTCAACCTGGGTGCAGATGATTATGTGACCAAACCATTCGTAGCCGATGAACTACTTGCCCGTATTACTGCCAGACTGAGAAATCAAAATACTTCTAAAGATAATAAATTAACAGTAGCCGATCTGGAACTAGACAATAAAACATTTGAAGTCTCCCGAAACGGTACTCAGATCCAACTAACTCCGCAGGAATTTAAACTACTTGAATACCTGATGAACAATAAAGGCCGAATATTGACTAGAGAAATGATTTTAAACAGAGTCTGGCTTTATTCCCCTGATATTGAAACCAGAGTAGTCGATGTCTACATGGGCTATCTCAGAAAAAAGATCGACCAGGATTTTGAAAAGAAACTTCTCCACTCAGTCAGAGGTTTCGGGTACATGATCAAAGATTAAACTCAAAAATCCCCACCATTATTTGCAGCTTTTTCCAAAGCATTTTGATACCAATGGATTTTCTGATCTCTTAAATGAATGTTAAACAAAACATCACATTGAGGTTGAGGTATACCTAACAGAAATCTCAAAACATACATCATATGTGGAAATCGTCTTGCATAATGCTCTAACTTACGATCCAATTGATTTGCAGGTGTATTTTCTTTTATTTTTTGAATTACACTTTCAGGTAAAGGATATAGGCTAAAATCAATTCCGGCACTCTGCAAATCATCAATTTGCTTTTCAACTTGGTTGTCACTTTGAGCCATAAGCTCAGGTGTGGCCATTCTCCTCATGAGAGATGGAACTTTTCCAAAATCACCATCATAGACAATACCCTGATCAACTAGGATTTTTTCGATTGCTTCTTCAGATAATCCCTCCTGCAACACATATTTTCTGATTTGAGCTGCTCGTGTTTTGTTATCAAAATCAGACGGGACACCCCAGGTTCTAACATTTGACCTTTTACCAATTTTTTTTGCCGCTTCACGTCCTTTATCCAGATTACCCAAGACTACTGGATCAGTGATTAATATCCAGCTAGGGCCTTTCCCCTCATCTCTGGCTCTTTTATTATGCAGAGCGATTTCTTCAAGTTTAGGATCAACTGTAGAATAGATCGCATCTGATACTTTTCCCCAAGTCTCAGAGGACCAAGCTGACTGATGCACACCCTGCTCTTCAACAACTTTTGTAACAAATCTATCAAAGGGCAAAATTTGAGGAAGCACACCAAAACGCATCATTCTACTAACCTGTGCTCTTTTTGCCAAAAGCTCCTGTCCTTCCCTTGGAACAATAGTTTGTATACGGTCATTTAACAATTCATGCATTCTATTTAAAACTTGAACTATAATCGCTGTTTTACCTGCCCCCCCTTCCCCTATGATTTGAATTCCATCAATTTGAGGATTTTCTAGAACATCCGAAATTATTGCGGGACCTGCAGGATATCCTGATCGATTTAATGAATTATCTAACACTTCATGAGAACAAGAAGATATCGCTTTCTCTTTAGGATTTATCATATACATGTATAGGTAATAAAAGTTCTACAGTAGTTCCTTTACCCTCTTTGGATTTGATACTTACAAACCCTCTATGGGCACTAACAATATCCTCAACTAAATACAAACCAAGTCCCATTCCTTCTTTGTTGTGATTTGACCCCACAAAATAACTACTTTTAACTTGATTAATATCATTTTCTTTAATACCTAAACCTTTATCGCGGACTCGAATTCTATAATATGTATCTTTATTATCTAAACTAAGCATTACCGGATAATCATTGGATGAGAATTTACCAGCATTATCTAATAAATTCAATATAGCCTGAAGCAACTTATCAAAATCTCCAACAACAAAAGGATCTTTATTCTCTAGCTCATTACTAACCGAAATCGATCTATCTGGATACATAAATTTAAAATTATTCTTTGCTCTGTTTAGAATTTCAGACAAATTACACTCTTTCCATACATAATTTGTTTTTCCAGATTTAATTCTGTTAATTTCAAGTAAATCATCAATTAAAATCCTCATCCTGTTACATTCATAAGTTAGCTGATCTGCCCATCTGCTCTCGCTAGATTCCGAACCACCTAGTCTTTTAGATAATAATTGTGAGTATCCATGTATTGCTGTTAACGGCGTTCGAAGTTCATGCGCTGCCATAGAAATAAATTTATCCCGCATATTCAGTGCTTGCTGAAGCTGGCTATAAAATTCTGCCTGAGTAATGGCTAATGTAGCCATGGATCCAAAAAGCTGCAATACATGTAATTCTTTGTTATCAAATGATCTGTCTTTTCGCGATGATCTTACAATTAATGTTCCTAAAGCTTTTTTTTTGTATGCGAGGGGGATAAACAAACTGGAGTGAACATTTTCAAATTCTTTTTCAGGATGAGCTTTTCTTAACTCATAATAATCAATCATAAATGCTTTGTTTTTAGTAAAGGCGCGATACGAAAAACCATTTTTTCTGGTTTTAACTGCGGCAATAGAAGCAGAAGAGCTATAAACTTTTTTAAATTCCCCATTCTGTACCAATAAAATCGCCCCATCATCTCCCTTTACTAACTTAATCGCCTCATTTACAACCGTAGAGTAAATCTCCTCAGGGGATAACTGAGTAAGTAATTTAAGCACAGAAGAATAAATCATTTCTAAAATTGATTCATCTATATCATCAGTTAGGCTCATATTATATATTATAAGTCAAAAGCCCTATAAATTCACTTTTTTTTTATATTTATTACCATTTTCTTACATAAAACACCCACAAACAAATCAACCATGAAACTAAAAAGAAGGTAAAATTGCAATATTCTTACAAAAAAGGCTTAGGTTTTTGTACCCAAGCCTTTGTGTACTCTATTAACGATGAAGATGTGTTCTGTCATCATCTAAATCTCTGATTCTGGAAGATTCATGAGTGGTCGTAGATATGGTTCTCACTTGTTGAGCTCCAAATTTATCCATTACTCTCATGGCTTCTTCAGTCTGAGTTCCCTGTGCAGGAACTGCGACCAAAACACCACCGCTTTTAATAGATTCTTCATAAACCCGGGCTTCATTATCAGGTACCCCAAGTCCTGTTAAAGCTCCTATTAATCCTCCGGCTAATACTCCGGTTGTGGCACCGGAAACAGTTGTGGCAGCGGCTCCACTGAGTCCTAAAGCCGCAGCTAAAGGTCCGCCGATCAAAACAGCTCCGATTCCAGGAATAGCGATAGCTCCGATACCGACTAAAAGTCCGGCTAAGGCACCAATGATTCCGCCTGTAGTCGCTCCACTGGCTGCACTTTCGGCTACACTGGCTCCTGTTGCATCAGCAACTCTTTTTCCTTCAACAGTATCCCGCATCACAATAGATAGATCTTTTGGATCATATCCTAAGCGTTCAAGATCACCAATCGCATTTTCTGCATTATCTGAGTCACTAAAAACTCCTAATATCATTTTTGACATATATATTCACCTCCTCCTAGAATTAAATTACAAATTCAAAATTTCAAATGACAAACAATTTACAATTAAACACTTATTTATTGTTTGATATTTGGAACTTGTTATTTTGAATTTTTACAAAGTTAGGGCTCGCTTTAATACGAGCCCTTTTGTTTCTTTATGCTCTGTTAAACATTCTCCCGATGTATAACACCAAGAGTGAGCCTACGATTGCAACAATTAAGGAACTGAAGTTAAATCCAGTTACCGGAGTTCCAAGTAATAATCCACCGAGATAACCTCCAACAACTGATCCGACTATTCCCAAAATGATTGATCCAAGAAGACCTCCCTGGGACTGTCTGGGATCTACAAAGTTAGCAATACTCCCGACAATAAGTCCGAATACTATCCAAAGTAAAAATGACATATATTTCACTCACCTCCCTCTTTCTGTACTAAAATAATAGAATTTAACAGTAAGAATGGCTGTGTTTAGCCGTAAGAAAGTAGAAAGAAATGAGAGCAGAAAATTCAGAGTATCAGCTTTGTCAGAGTGTCAGATTACAGAAGAATCAGATATATCTGATCTTTGATTTATCTGTTACCTGATTTATCTGATTTTAGCTGATACTCTGAATTTTCTATATTAAGGATCAAGTATTTGTCGCGGATTTAAATAGGCTTCTCCTGGATCAGGAAAGCCGGTTATGACATTTAGAGCATTTGGGACAACTTCATACTGAGCTGGTGTTTCACCAAAAACTCTGGCATCTGCATGAACCATTCGTGGCCGTTTTGTTTTAAGTACAACTTTGATTCCCTGGTAGGTTTTTATTTTTTGTGTCTTGCCTCTTTTTCCGTAAAACAAATTAACAAAAAATCTGAGTAATTCATATTTAGTCATTTTATATACCGATACAGTCAACCGGTGATCATTTAATTTTGCCTCCGGAGCCAGTTTTAGAGCAGCTCCGCTAAATGCTCCATTTGAAACAGTCACAGCCGAAGCTTTAGCATGAATTTTTTGATCATCTATCTCCACATCAACTGAATAGGTATAAAAATCAATAAAAGTTTTAATTATTTTAAAAATTTCCCCAAACTCGCCGTTTTCCATCCTTCGGATCGATTCATGCACCTGTGCTTCCCAGCCAAATCCAGAACTTTCCAGGAAAAAATATGGTTCACTAAGCTTTTCTCCCATGTGAGTAATTTTTCCAATATCAATCTTCCTAGTTCTTCCAATCTTAATTAGAGCCACCGCTTTTTCTAAATCATTTGGAACAGACAACATTCGGGCAATATTCATAAATGAACCAAGTGGCAAAATACCCAGTGGGACATCCGAACCAATCAGCCCATTTGCCGCTTCACCAACCGTTCCATCCCCACCAGCCACTAAGACTGCTTTATAACCCTGTTTAATGGCTTCCTGGGCCAGTTCTTTAGCATGACCGGCTCTTTTAGTCGGTGCCAGATCAACCACAATCTGATATTTTTCCAGCAAAAACTGAACTTGTTCTAAAGTTGCTTCCGGGTTTTTATGAAAATGTAAAATTGATCTTTTTTTACCGGCCTTAGGATTAAAAATAAGTTTATATTTTACTTTTTCAGCCAGATCAGCTTGTTTGTGGACGGTTTTCATGTCTGATTCCTTTCTTTTTCTGGAAAATAAGCTGCAGTTCCCGGCCAATTATCAAAATAGTTTTAGCTGTCAGATAGCCAATCAGCATTCCCGCAATCACATCCGAAGGAAAATGTGCACCAATATAAACCCGACTAAATTGAATAAATAATAAATCCAATACCAAAAACCCCACCCAAAAAAAGCAGTATTTTCCACCAACTCATCCATAAATTATGCCTAAAATAAGTACTTATAAAGTAAAAAAAATGTAAGAATCCCGTGAGTCCAAAAAAGTTCGATTCCGCATCTCCCAACAGAAATAGCTCAAAATATATCAAAAACTTCTTTTCCCTGATATAATCTCACCATGAAAATTGAAGATGAAATATCTTCCCAGAAATACCAACTTACGCGAAGAGGGTTTCTTGATGCTGTCTATAATAGAATTCACATCGTGCATTTTTATCCCACTAATATGCAACAAGCCAGAGTCATTCCATTATCCGTATTAGATAAATATGGAAGAGTTATGGTTGCTTTAGGTATAAGTACGTATGTACCTAAAGAAAGACAACCACTGTCTTTGGTTCATGAGATGATTCATGTAGACCGAAGCTCTTGGGAAAAGTTAGAAAATCAACCGCGTCATAAAATAAAAAAAATTATGAGTGAAGAAGAAGATTTAACTGAAAAAGCAGCCAAAGTATTTTATGATGAACATCAGAGGTTGGCAGCTGTAGCACTTAATCATGTGTGGTTAAGACGTGAAGAGCTTCCGATTGAATAAAAATTCGTAACATAGTCCACTAGACTCAACTTTAGTTAGCTGACTAAATATTGTAGTCTTTAATTACTTGCCCAGATTCAATATCACCTCGTCTATGATCTGGTTTCCAAAAAATTCCTTGTGTTCTACCAAATAGTCCTTTTTCTCTGTAATCAGCAAAGTGCCCTCTTACCTCATGAAGTGCTCTAACCAACCCATGGCTTTCAACCTGACCTTCTTTAAGGAGCAATTCTCGCAAAGGATCAATATCTATTATGTGATACTTTGTAAGTGGATGGCCAGTTTTCTTTTCGTGGCGTTTTGAGAGTTTTACCGGCGGTTCTTCAACTCTGGTTCTAGCTCCATGACAATGCATAAAACTAACCGCTAGCAAACTAGTAAATATTTCCTGTCCAAGATTACTTCTAACTAAATCATCAACCTGATCTTCTGGAGCAGCAGATTTTCCTCCTAGCCTCTCACATACTAGAGTTGAAAGTGATTCTCCATTACCAAGAAGTCGACCATCTTCCATAACAAACAAATCATGTGATGTAGTAACCATTGGCTTTAAATCTCCATTATCGTGAATAACCGTCCCTCTTAAAATCCATTTAGTAGCATCCAGATCTTTAGGATCAACAGTGTTTCTGTATAAAGTTTTATCAGTTTGTGTTTCAAACAATATACCTGCTCGTTTGATTCCTGCATTATATACAGCATCACTTTGAGCAGTTCGGTATTCCATAAAAAAACTTGGATATGGTGGCGCTATACATGGCAAATCTGAACCTTTCCAGCTCTCATCAGAATAAAAAGCTCTCAGATAATCAGCGACATTTTGAATATGAAACACGGAATTTTCCCGAACCACTCGTTGAAGTCTTCCTTCCTCATAACTAAACACTTCTTCATTTCGAGCTCCTAAAAAGCTGGATATCCTGACACCATCTGTGATAATTTTATCTGATAATTTACGTCCTAAAATTTCCATATGCGTATTATAGGATAAAAATAAAATTAGTTCAATCCTCAATGAAAATATTTTTTATTAAAGTAAAAAGTTCCGACTTTATCCAAGAGAGCCAACTTTTTAATGTCTGCGCAATGGACAATGTTAAAACTTTTTTTGATATACTTCCGTAAGAATGCAAACATACCAGCAGTCTCACCCATTCTATAAAGAATTAGAAATTCCAGAATATTCTCTTTATAAATTAGAACTTGTAACACCAGATATTAAATATGCAAAAGAAAGTTTGAAATGGGTAAGTGATAAGGACGTTGGTAAATATATGGGTACAGATTTTTCAAATGTTTCTCTAATGGGTGAAGAGCAGAGATTGAAAGAAATAATAAATAATCTCGATGCTTTTAATTGGATAATAGAAGTTAATGAAAATGCGGCTGGAAACATTAATTTAAATGAAATCGAAATTCATCAAAAGAATTTGGTTTTAAAGCAGGAAAATTAAATTATCTTTTAGGTCATAGAGAATTATGGGGAAAAGGAATTACAACAGCTGCTGTTAAAAAAATATTGGAATGGGCTTTTAATACAGCTGGTTTTGAAATAATTAAATCTAGAGTTGTGCTACAAAATAAATCTTCACAATCTGTATTAATAAAGTCGGGATTTTTGGAATATGGCAAGGAAGATTATGAAGGACCTAATTTAGGTAAACAGACTTGGTACATTACTTATAAAATTACGAAAGATGAATGGTTAAAGTTTACTAAACCCAACATTTAAACATACTGCTTGTATAAACTTAAAACTTTCTTATACTCACAGATTCAGGGGACGACCCCAACCATCTAACTAAATTTTCGTAAATAAATCTTAAATAAAAAGTCGTAACATAATCCCATAGAGAGAGCAAAAACTATTAATATCCTAGTTTAGCAAAAGAATAATCTAGCATTGCTTTGGCATCGTCTCTTCTGTTGGTTGCTCCAAGGAGTACACCCAGGACTTCGGCGTTGCCTTTTTTGGCTAGGGTTACCAGTGTTAGGCCGGCTTCGGGTGTGTAGCCGGTTTTAAGACCCATGACACCTGGATAAGTAGTCAGTAAATTGATACCTGAGTACATATCATAATCCTGATGGGTATCAGTTATTGGCAGGTAAATATGCTCCCTTGAACTAATATTTATTACCTCAGGCCATCTTGATATCAGATACCGACTCATCAGAGCCACATCATAGGCTGTGGAAAAATGCTCGATTAACTTTGAAGGATCGCTCGGGTCATCCTCCTCCAAACCTGAAGGATTTATAAACCAGGTGTCATTCATTCCGAGAATTTTGGTCTTTGTATTCATCAGATTGATAAATTCCTCTCTACCTGAGGCAGATTGCTCGGCCAGTACTTCAGCGGCATCATTGGCCGAAACCAAAAAAATCCCGCTTAACAGCTCCTCCAGTGTCAATCGTTCGTTTTCCTTCAGCAGCATTTTATCAGGCTCCATTTCAGCTGCCATTTTTGACACAGTGTAGGTATCAGACAGCTTTTTATTTTCCAAAGCAATAATAGCAGTCATTATTTTTGTCAGCGAAGCGATTCTTTTTTTATCACGATAATTTTTCTGAAACAGTACCTGACCAGTATTTGCTTCGACAAAGAAAGCTGACTCAGCAGATATTTCCGGAGCGGATACAAAACTACTTGCAGAGGCTTCCTTGGGAAACCAGATATTGTCAGAATATCTCATCTTGGATACACCAAGTACCGGTGAAATCAGATCTTTATTCGGAGATGCATGAAACCAAAATATCCAGACAAAAACAAACGCTAAACACCCCATAAATCCGGCTGCACGTAGTAACCATTTCATTTACTCTCTCCTCCCGACACCCATCGGAGGGACAGTTAAAATAGTTGGTATTTCAACAGTAAATTCCCGATCTTTGTTGGTAATTCTTTCCTGCATAATAGTTCTGACGTCCTGTGTTCCCCAATAATTTGGTCCAAATATATAATGTCCACCGCAGCCATTGCCGATAAATGAGATCACACTAAACAGACTATTCTGGGAAAAATGGACCTGACTATCACAGGCAATTTCAATAATTGAGTTGCCGGAAAATCTGTTTAAAGTCACATCCCCGCCTTTTTCCTCAAGTCCGGTTAGCAAAACTAATGCTTCTCTGGAAGGCATTTCAAAAATATTATTTACAATTGAAGGAGCTCCCAACCTTTTTGGATCTATCACAATTCCTTTACCGTTTAAATTGAGAAACTTATTGTCTGCAATCCGGGGACTTCCTCCATCAATCCAGATTGATTCCCGTAAAGCCTGTTCAAAAACATTATTAATAATAGCCGCCTTACCTCTTTTTATGCAAACTGAGCATTCACCCACTTCACGCAGCAGACTATCCCGGATACTAAAATTATTACCGATCTCCAGTCGCCTATAATGAGCCATCACAGCCGATGCGATCACACCATGTTTAGCTGAGATCACATTTATGTCATATGGTGAAGGAAACTGGGCATTCGAATCAAAAGTAATTGGCTGCTCTTTGGTACCAATTGCATAGAGTGTGGAAAAATGAACCTGAATCTTTTCCTTTTCATCCCAAAAGGGTTCACCTGGTCTGACATCATGATATTCCTCTCCGATATTAATTCCGCTTTTTAAATGCCAGGGTAAAAAATCAAAATTGAACCTATCTCCTTTGGCATCAATTTTGATAACTGTTCCCGGCATTACAGTCACCACAGTACCAGGCGTTGTCCAGACATCTCCGGTGATTCTGATCTCACCAGACCAAATCTGCTTTCTGACCAAAATACCTGAAACCATCCCATTGCTGACTTTTTTTTCCGGCAGCACCATCGCCAGACCATAAGCTAAAAGTAAATATAACCAGGTTAAAAAAATAACCACAATCAGAAAATAAAAAAACCAGTGCAATCTTGGTAAATGAAATTTTTTAATCATAAAACAGGCAAATTTCCAATTTTCAAACCATAATTTTCAATCAATGCTCAATGGAAAAATGTTCAATGATCATTATTTTTAATTGTAAATTCATTGGAAATTGAAAACTGCTAATTGAAAATTTAAATAAGACTTATTGACAATGATACCAAATAAACTGATCATTAATATATGTTCAAAGTCCTGCCCCTTTTAGTTGTTTTGTCGCTCGTTTTTGCTGCGTCTCAATTTATGCCGATTAAAAGATACGTTGCTTATTCACTGGGAATTTCCGGTGATCCAACTTCTTCCTGCTGCGGAGATCCTGAAGTAATTGAAAAATCCAAAGGAACTTTTGATGAAGATGCCAATACAGCTATTTTTGAAGATGAAATAGTAGATTATCCTAAAACAGCTTTAGCACAGGGACAAATTGATAATGATCTGGCATTAAATAATGATCCACTTTCCACAACCACAGTTCTGGGAACAACAACAGCCTCCGGAGAAGAAAAATGGATTGAAGTATCCCTTGATCATCAAATGTTACGCGCCTGGGAAGGAAACAATATTGTCATGGAATTTCCAATCTCTTCCGGCAGATGGTTTCCTACACCAAAAGGAACATTTAATATCTGGTACAAAACCAGAAACCAG
The DNA here is from genome assembly GCA_964446685.1 of uncultured Gammaproteobacteria bacterium. Classification (GTDB taxonomy): domain Bacteria; phylum Patescibacteriota; class Microgenomatia; order Daviesbacterales; family UBA10151; genus CAZWRN01. Next base: position 40,939 of record CAYUPO010000004.1, read on the forward strand.
CGGATGGAAGGCGGAAAAAAAGAGTTAGGCACTTACTACAATCTGCCAAATGTTCCGCATAATATGTTCTTTTACAAAGGCTTTGCAGTCCATGGCGCCTATTGGCATAACAACTTTGGTCATCCAATGAGTCACGGCTGTGTCAACGCTCCTTTAGATAAAGTAGCCACACTTTTTGACTGGACAGGCCCCGTCCTCCCTCCAAAAACCGGCGCAGTCAAAGCATCTTTAACCAATCCAGGAACCAAAGTGTTTGTTCACTAAAAAGTTACACATCACTTAAAATTTCCACTAAAGCCGGTACAGATACCCGTGCAGATACAATACGATTGTCAGCTAATACACGTTGTGTTTTTGGCATATCCATTAGACTAGTTCGTAAGAAATCAATACTTTTAGGATCTACGGCTTGACTTCTAAAAAAATCAAACATACTTTGCAGACCAGAACTGATAACAGTCCGCCTATATTCCGGATTTACCAAAAGTGAGGAGATTCGATTTTTTTTAGCTACCGCAAGATGGTCATATCCCCAAACTGTAGCAATATTTACAGTATCATCATTTAACGGTGAATGTTGTATCTGGCTGACCGGAACAGCATCAATTACTTCAGCTGCAATAGCATTGCGAAGTGGGACACTTTCTCCGTACAATTCGTTCTTTCGCTGACGGTGTTCAAAGTAAGGAGAATTAAAATCTGTATCTTTCATCTCATGTGGAAAGTTAATTAAATTTTCTAACCACAAACGGGTATTATAAGAATTGACCGTCTCTGATTCATAAGTAGCCTTCTGAGAATCTACACTTCCCAAACCTTCTGTATAAAGATATCCTCCAGATACAGCTCCTAACCCAGCTAAAATGAAATTTCTTCTGGATGTATTGATAGCCATCAGTGGGTCCTCAATAGTTTCAGATCGTTCAATAACTTTTTTGGCAGATAAAAATTGGGTTATACCCCACACCGCTAGTAATCCTACAATTCCCAACTTTCTTACTTCTATCTTAGCAATCTGCTGCTTTCGATCTAATTCACCTGAGGCTCCTATTAAAAATTTTTGATTGTTTGCATCAATATCTAACTGACTAGTACCCTTAATCCATTGTTTGAATGCAATATTCCATGACAAGCTGTAACTAATAGGATCAGCAGAAACTAAGACAGTTTGATCATTTTTAGCTTTCCGCAAAGACCAATCAGCAAAATCATCCTTACTTGGCGGCTGTGACATAACAACATCAAGATCACTACGCAAAAGATTATATTGGCTATCCATAACCAAAGCATCCAAACGATCGCCAAAAACTTTTTTTATCTCTCTATTGGTTACATCAGCCCCAGGGAAGGGTTCATTTTCTCCATGATCTGCATGGATAACCAAGACATTTTTTCCAGGAAGCTTAACCACTGGTTCATAAATACGTGAAGTTGTCGCGTGCCTATCTATATCAAACATAATCTGATTATATCATTTACTGTAAGACAGTTACTTTCAAATTATCGCCATCAAAGTTGAATTTAAAAGTTACTGCACTATCTTTACTGTTTAAAATATATAAATTTTGCTTAGAACTAACCCCTACTGACCCAGGATCAGCATAAATAGCTACTCCATGTTCTTTAGGAATTTCATTGATAGCAAAAAAATCATGGTTTGTAGGAGCTACTGGATTTAAATCAGCATCCTTAGCTGCCCAGTTGATGACAGAAGCTAAGTGACAAACACCCATTCCATACAAGCGACCATCATATTTATAGCCTTCTTCACCACCAAAATGAGAATTAGATGTTAAAGCTACATTTGTATATTCTTTAGACACTAAATCATGAAAAGCAAATGTCTGCCCAGGCTGTAAAATAAATTCATATTCAAATGGAGCACGCACAGTATCCCAGTTCACAGTCGAACCTTTTGTAACTACTCCACGCATATAGGCCATATTAAGCAATATGTTGTCTTTATAAATATCATTTAAAGGCTGATTTAATTGTCTGTGATCAAGTGAAATAGACCTTGTTCCCAGCACAACTGGTTCTACCTGCGAAGTAGCTACCGGTGCTATAACACCCACCTGTGACAAGGCTAACTGAGAAATAATAATTAATGATGAGATTGTGTTAGGTATCATATGTTTTATGCGAAGTCACAATTTTATTTATGACTCCACTCAAACACTATGAGACAAGAAGATTAACTTTACAGAGTATAATTATATCATACTATAGGACTATAATCAAGTTAAAGAGAGTTAATTAGTAAACCAGTGAATTAGTTAATTAGACCAATTTGAGGCTAAATTTCCCTCTCCACCCCACCATAACATCCATCTACTATCTACCAACTACCATCTACTACCTAAATTTGCTACCTTTAATAGATGCTGTCCGATTCACTTAAAAGTGTTGTAAAAGGCGATATTTTATCTGATGAGGCATCACTAACTGCTTTTTCCAAAGATGCCTCAATCTTTGCCATCAAACCTCAGGTAGTAATTGCTCCCAAAGACACTGAAGATCTTAAGTCATTGGTTAAATTCATCAATCAGGACCTCTCACAACACCTTTCCTTAACTCCCCGCGCCGCAGGTACTTGTATGTCTGGTGGAGCTATTAATGATTCAATTACCCTGGATATGCTTAAATACTTCAATCAGGTTTTATATGTCGGAGATGATTACGCTATAACCCAACCAGGTGTTTTTTACCGTGATTTTGAGAAAAAAACCCTTGAAAAAGACTTACTTTTACCCTGTTACACCTCATCCAGGGAATTAAACACTGTTGGTGGGATGGTCGGAAACAATTCAGCCGGAGAAAAATCTCTCAATTACGGCCAGACTGAAAGATACACTAAGCGTCTCAAAATGGTTTGTTCAGATGGCAATGAATACGAGTTTAAGCCACTAACCAAAGAACAATTTATGGCCAAAGCCATACAGGACAACTTCGAAGGCGACCTTTACCGGAAAATCGGTAATATCATCAATGAAAATTATGATCTGATCCAGTCTCACAAACCTATCACCAGTAAAAATTCTACCGGATATGGCCTCTGGAATGTACTCCAAAACGACCGCTTTGATCTGACCAAAGTAATTGTCGGCTCTCAGGGAACTTTGGGTATCGTTACAGAAATTGAGTTTCAGCTGGTCAAACCCAAAACTCATACCGCTATGCTGGAAATAGAACTTGAAAATCTGGACAATCTCGACCAGATAGTCCTTGAAATACTCAAATTTGCACCTGAAAGCTTTGAATGTTTTGATGACCAGACTTTGATGTATGCCACCAAATTCATCGGCGATATCCTAAAAGACTTTAAAAAAACTCCCAAATGGCTGGCTCCTTTTAAATTAATCCCTGAAATGATTGCCTCATGGACTAAAAAATTCCCTAAACTGGTTTTGATCGCCGAATTTACCGCCGAAGAAGATTCTTCTCCAATGGAACAGGTTCATCTCTGCCAAAGTGCCTTAGCTCACTTTAATATTAAAACCCGAGCAGTCAAATCAAATGACGAAGAAAAATACTGGATTATCAGACGAGACAGCTTCAATATCTTAAGACACCATTCTGGCGGAACACTCCGAACTGCCCCATTTATTGATGACATCTGTGTCCCTCCTACCGAACTTCCAAACTTTTTGCCTAAACTGACCCAGACACTAGAGCCATACAAAGACCGGATTACCTATACCATCGCCGGGCATATTGGCAACGGCAATTTTCATATTATCCCCTTGATGGATCTGACTAAAGAAGAAGTTAGACAGGTTATTCCGGAACTTTCTCAAAAAGTTTTCCAACTGGTTAAAGAAGCCAAAGGAACAATGGCCGCAGAGCACAATGATGGACTGGTCAGAGGTTCTTATTTACCTCAAATGTATGGTGAAGATATGTTTCAACTGTTTAAAGATGTCAAAGAAGCCTTTGATCCAAATAACATCTTCAACCCACACAAAAAGACCGACGCCACCATCGAATATGCAGCAGAACACATTGATAAAACCTATGCAGTAAAAGCGATCGAAGATTATGGAAACAAAGTAACTACACCAATAGAGACCTCTCAACCAATCGCTACTGTCTACAAAAGCTAGATGTGGATTGAAACAGGTTTATCTCCATATTTATTCTTTTTTGAATCACCTGGTTTAAAACATAAATAAATAAAAACAAATAAATTAACTATTGGGATAACTGCTAAAAGGGTAAGCCAGGCAGATTTTCCTAAATCATGCCATCTTTTTGAATATATTGTTATATAGAAAACAATTATTAATAACCCAAAAAAGTATCTACTAAATTGAAAAAAAAGATCGGTAAAATCAGAGTTAGGATATTGAGTATAAAAATTCTTTAAGAACTTTGCAACCGAATATAAAAAAATAGTACTTATAATCCAACTAAGAGCAAAACTGCTTCTATTTATTCTTCCGGAAAAAAGTTTCATTTATTACAACAAATATCAGAGATAACTTTAAATCTTTCAGGTAAAGTTTCTTTGAGGAATTTTTCTTTTTCTGCTCCCTGCATAGTGCAGACTTCCTGCCAAAGAGCTCGTCCGGCCAAAAATCCCACAGCTCCTCTGGAAACAGCTTCTTCCAGTTGCACTTTGAAGTGATCAAAACTATCTCCCCTGGTCAGTAAAATCCAGGGTATACCATCCTCCTGTAATACAGCACTGATGGTGCGGCAGGCGACAGCTGATCCGGGATATTCCATTTTATAAACATCAGGTTTGATCCCTCTTTTGATAAACATCTTTAGAGACTCAATCACAATTTTTTCTCTCTCTTCCAGTGTAATATCATGATCAGACTCATACGTCACAATTTCTAAAAATAATGGATAATCTCTGGATTTACATTCTTCTACAACTGTTCTGGCTGTCTCCAATTGTTGTTCAGCAGTTTTAAGAAAAGGATTGAAAAAAAGTAATATTTTGGCTCCACCTGCTCCCCAATCCATCAACTTGGGCACTCCATATTCTAGTTTAGTCAGGCGTTCTCCGCCCTGATCTTCATAACCGGTTTTTTCAACTGGAAGCAAAAATGGTTTGGTTTTTTCAGTATAAGCCGGAAGTCCGTAATCAGGATCAATTAAAACACCACTCATTTGTGGTTTGACGGCATTGATAATCTCTCTTTTCAGATCAATTGCCTGTTGGTCAGTCACCGCATCGCCATTTGATGGATTCATCAGCTTTTTAAAGCTACCACGATGATCCAAAGCTAACATCAAAAACTTTCCGTCTTTTAGAAATGGCGCTAAATCAGGCATTAAAACCATTGTTGCACAACTCAATTCCAGCTGTCCAGTAGAAATCCTGCATAGCCTAAATCTATAAATTATCATTTAGTTTCATTTTGCATTGAAACGAAGGGCGTTAAGAAAAAATTACGGAGAGCAAGAGGGGGACGTCCGCATACTTGCGGAGGGGGCAGACTTTCCCCCCTTAAACGGAGTAATTTTTTTAGCCCGACTTTCCTGCAAAATTGTTTTTGGTACTTTTCCAAAAAAGTACAAGAAAAAAATAAAGTGACAAGTTGATTGATCAAAGTTTATAATAGCCTCTATGCAGAAAGATAAACCAACTAAATTCCCCCCAACCGCCAAAAAAGTATTTGATGGCATCCTTTATGACGTCTATCAATGGCCCCAGGAACTTTACGATGGAACAACCTCAACCTATGAAAGAATCAACCGTCAGGACACAATCAGTGTTTTGGGAGTGACAGAAGACAATAAAATACTTCTGATTGAGGAAGAACAGCCTCACCGTCCTAAAAGTATCAGCCTGGTTGCCGGAAAAGTTGATCCAGGAGAAACCCCGGAACTAGCAGCTGAAAGAGAGCTACTGGAAGAAACAGGCTACAAAGCAGCAAGGATGGAAAAATGGTTTACTTATCATCCTGATTTAAATATCGACTGGACAGTTTTTGTATATCTGGCAAAAGGATTAAAGAAAATAGCAGATCAAAAATTAGAGGGCGGAGAAAAAATCACTCCAAAGCTGTATACCTTTGATGAATTCATCGAATTTGCTTCATCAGATCAATTTAATGCGCTGCAAATCAAAGTCAGGGTACTGGAAGCAAAACTTGATCCGAAAAAAATGACAGAGCTAAAGGAGTTATTAACTTAAAACTCTACTGCAGAAATCTTCTTATTTTCATTTAGTCTTTCCTGTAGTTTATTTTTGCTTAACAATCCTTTTTGCGGACCTACCTGTTCCACAACTGATGCACTATTAGCAGCTCCCCAACGCATAGCATCAGGTAAAGCTTCACCATTTAATAATCCGGCAACTGTCGCTGTTGCAAAAGCATCCCCAGCTCCTGTCATCTCAACCAGCTTAGCTGGAAAAATATCCAGTTTCCAGTAAGTCTCACCGTCATAACCATAAGATCCTTGTTTACCATCTGTTATCACTACTTTTTTAGCTCCCAGATTGAGTAACCCAGTCAGCAATTTTTTTACAGACAACTTTTCGCTTTTTTCATGTCCCAGAAAATGTCTGGCTTCCTGAACATTCATAATCAAAAATTCACACAGAGACAACAATCGGCTTTGTTTCTTAGCTCCCTGTTTGATCTGAAAAGTACCAGGTTGATAAGCCAGTTTGGCTCCTGAGCGCTCCAGATAATTTATCAGCTGCTCTATCACATTTGATTCCACATAAGATGATGACATTGATGTCAGGTAAACCCATTTAGCTTTTTCCAGATCCGGCAAATGAAATTTCCAAGGCTGATGATGAACCAATATAGTTCGCTCTCCTTTAAAACTGAGAATTATATTGTGATTTGAAGGCAGATTGGATACTTCTATCACATATCTGGTATCAACCCCCTCTTTCTTAAACTTCTGTCTGATCCGGAGATCATCTTCCTCATCATCTTTATTTCCTGAATGAGTATAAATAGCAGTTTTTAATCCCAGCCTGGCACTTCCAACAGCATTATTGGCAGCATTTCCAGCAACCATCGATTCACCACTTTCTACCGGAACCTTAGCGCCAAAAGGCAATGCCAGTAAGATAGTATTCCCATTTTTACTGGAAAGTATCTCCGCTTCATTTAAGGGAATTACTGTATCAATTACTGTGTCGCCAATAGAGATTAAATCAAACATAGATATTAAAACCGGATTTATTTAGCAATTACACAGGCTGTCACACTTTGCTTTAACAATACGAAAAATGAAAACAGAAGCAGTCCAATAGCTAAAACAGAAACTTCAGCACCTTTAAATGGCAGATACCCCACACTACCCGACATACCTAAAAGGCCGAGTAACGGCAATCCACACGAAGCACAACCACCACCAGCCGTACCAAACAAAGTCCCCAGGCCAAATGCCCAGTGACTGGATCTTTTAGCAAAACTATACCGGATTCTTTTATAAGACAACATTAGATTGGCTCCTGTCAGAAGTCCGATGATAATCAAAATCAGCAAACTACTCAGACTCATGGCTGTAGTCAGTCCCTGAATCAGAGCTAAGCTTATTTCAAATTTATAACTAACAGGGAAATCACCAAAATAAGCCTGATTAATTAAAGAGTAGTTAGTAAAGTAAACGTTTAAAAGAATATAAAAAGCGGCAATTGCCACAGTTCCAATCAGAAATTTTCGGGTCAGGACAGATAAGAGCATAGTTTATTTCAACTGCTGGTCGATTACTGCCTGAAAAGCGCTATATGGTTGTGCACCAACCAGCCGTGTACCTTCTATTGTACCAGATGCATCAGACTTTCCGATAAAGAATGTTGGAGTTCCATCTGCTCCGGCAGTTCCAGCATCAGCCAGATCTTTTGCTACCTCTGCTTTGGATTTATCACTATCAAGACAGGTCTTAAAATTTGCAGAGTTCAGACCCAGTGTTCCTGCCATAGTGTAAAGTTTCTCAACTGACAAACCTGTTCCATTTGAAGTAGTCTGTTTAAACATTTCATCATGCATTTTGTAATAAGCTTCGTCTCCGCCCTGTTCTCTGGCACAATTGGCAGCAATCGCTTCTTTTGTCGCCATTGGATCATGGAAAGAAAGAGGCAGATCCCGGAAAACTACTTTTAACTTTCCGGTATCAATATAATTAGTTTTTAACTGAGGATAAGTCTGATCGAAATATCTTTTACAAAAAGGACATTCATAATCTGAAAATTCGACCATTGTAATAGGAGCATTTTTATCACCTAATACAGCATCATCATCAATTGAAACTTTTACCGGACCAGTTTGTTCAGGAGCTGCCGGTGCAGCGGGCGCTGAAGATGGAGTTACAGCCGCTGGTGCATCTGCTACCTTCTTTGCTGTTAATCCTTTTACTTCCAAAACTCCGCCTGACAGTAATATTGAAAGCGCAATAATACAGCTACCAATAATTATTGAAGCAGGTACTGAAATAATTGAGTGAGGATGTGGCGGTGGTGGAGGGGGAGCCATTCTTTTTTCTGTTACTACTTCTTTTTCTTCTCTTCGATTCATGAGTGGAGATAGTGTACAAGATGAAAACTAATCTGTAAAGTCGTGAAAAGGATTCATTATCATATAAAATATTCTGTAGCTAGCTACAGAATTACCCTGTTTATGATAAGAAAAAATTCTGATTTTTTCATTTCCCGCGTGTAGTAAATAAAATTAACCGCAAAGCGTTCACAAAAAGAGCCACCACATAAGATCCGGCCTGAACAAAAAACAGAAATACCCCATTTAAAATAGTATCAAAGACGCATCCGCACATACAAAAAATTTCTAAGTACTAATTTCTAATGTCTAAACAATGTCCAAAACTAAATGTCTAACTGTTTAGTCATTGGGATTTGTTTAGAGTACTTAGAAATTAGATTAATTAGAAATTTCCCCTTCCTTTCATCCTCAGCACTTTCAAAACAGCTTTTTTAATGTCTTTATGGGTCAGGCCAAAATGTTTCATCAGCTCTATTGGCTCGCCGCTTTCACCAAAGCTGTCTTCGATCCCTATTCTGACTACAGGAACCGGATGATGTTCAGCTACAAGTTCTGCCACAGCTGAACCGAGTCCTCCGGCTTTTTGATGTTCTTCAGCTGTCACAATTGCTCCAGTCTCCTCAGCTGCTGCCAAAATAGTTTTCTGATCAAGTGGTTTAATTGTGTGATTGTTAATAACCCGCACAGAAATATGATTTTCTTCTAACTCTTTAGCAGCCAAAAGAGCCTGGTAAACCATTACTCCACAAGCAATAATAGTAACGTCTTTTCCTTCTTTAAATACTTCAGCTTTACCAATTTCAAATGGTGTTTCTTCAGTAGTTACAACCTGAGATTTATCCCGGGATAACCTGATATATGAAGGTTTCCCGTTTCTGGCAATTGCCTGAGTTGCTTTCTTTGCTTCAATTGCATCAGCCGGACAAACAACCACCATGTTTGGCAATACCCGCATAATTGCCAGATCTTCCAGTGCCTGATGCGTCGCACCATCTGGACCAACTGAAATCCCAGCATGAGAACCAACAATTTTGACAGGCTGATCGTTATAACAAATAGTAGTCCGGATCTGCTCCCAGTTTCTTCCAGGAGAAAAAGTCGCATAAGACGCCACAAATGGAATCTTCCCCACAGCCGCCATACCGGCACCAACAGTCACCAAGTTTTGCTCAGCAACACCAACCTCAACAAATCGCTCTGGAAACTTTTTCTTAAATCCTTCCATCCGAGTTGATTCAGTCAGATCAGCACACAGAGCCACCACATTCTTATCAGCCTCCCCAGCCAACACCAACCCCTCACCAAAACCATTCCTTGTCGGAACCTGTTCAACATCTTCATCAAATAATTTAGGATTTAATTTCATGACAAAAACCTCCATTTGTCATCCTGAACTCTACCCTTGTCATCCTGAACTCGTTTCAGGATCTTCCCATGGGTAGTATCCGAAACAAGTTCGGAATGACAGATATTTGAAGATAAAAGTAAAGATTTATTCATGCTCACTCCTAATTTTTCCTCTTAATGTCCTTAACTCTTTCAACGCTTCTTTAGCCTGCTCACCTTTTTTAGGAGCGCCTGGTACATCTGCAAGATCCGGTGGATTGCCATGCCATTTGTAATCATTTTCCATAAAATCAACCCCTTTTCCAGGAATAGTATGAGCAATGATCATTGTTGGCTTTCCATGAATTGCTTTCGCTTGTTCCGCCGCATCGACAATCTGCTGCATATTATGGCCATCAATCTCCAGCACATGCCAGCCAAAAGCTTCGTATTTATCTTTCAGTGAATCAAGCGGCATGATGTCTTCAGTAAAGCCATCTATCTGAATATTATTGCGATCCATTATCGCCACTAAGTTATCCAGCTTATATTTAGCTGCAAACATCACAGCTTCCCAGGTATTGCCCTCATCGTGTTCACCATCACTGGTCAGGCAATAAACCCGCCAGGGCTCATCATCCATTTTCCCAGCCAAAGCCATGCCAGCAGCTTGAGAAAGTCCTGATCCAAGCGGACCTGAAGTTGTTTCTAGTCCAGGCAATGTTCCACGATGGGGATGTCCCTGAAGTTTAGTACCAAATTTACGTAATGTGGAAAGTTTTGAAACAGGAAAAAAACCGGCATGAGCCATAGTGCAATATAAAACCGGACAGATATGCCCATTTGATAAAACTAACCGATCACGCAGCTCCCACTCAGGTTGTTTTGGGTCAACATGCAGTAATTCAAAATACAAAGCAGTAAAAATATCAGCCATTCCCAAAGGTCCGGCCGAATGCCCGGAACCTGCTTCAACCAGCATCTTAATAATATCCTGACGGATAGTATTAGCTTTAAGTTCAAGTTCTTTGATACGGGAGTCAGTCAGTGACATAGGCAGTAACTTTAGCTTACCGCTTTTAGCTTTTAGCGTCCAGCCCTAAGCAAACCCACCGTCTGTGATAGCACTGGGAGCAAGACCTTAAGTTACTTGGTATCAGAACGTACCGTCATTGCGAGGAGTGGATTCGACAAGCTCACCACGACGAAGCAATCTCGCAACCAAGAATGAACTTAGTAAATTAGTTGATTCTTAGAAGCAGATTGCCGCGCGTTAATTCTTAGTATATTCGCTCGCCACGATCAGTTTCATGATTGTGGCTCGCAATGACGTTTCTTATTATTTGAGTTTTTAATACTTTGAATTTGTCTCGAATTTCGTACTTCGTAGTTAGAATTTAATCTACTAGTTCATATAATTAGCAGAATCTTTTCTGGTTGTTTTAACATGGTCTCCATGATCTCCCCGCTGCAGCTCTTTTTCAAAGTCTTTTATAGCTTCAAGCACCTCTTCCGGAGATTCAACAATTTTAAAAACTTTACCTTCATCTTTTCTCATATGCATATTTTCCTGAAAAGCTTTGATGATCTTTTTCCAGAATTTTCCATATAAAATAAGCGGCTTATGATGACCAAAATAAAGTCTTGCGAGCCCCCAGGCCATGGCAAATTCTGAAATAGTACCAGTACCTCCATTAAAGACCACATATATCTGCCCTTCCCGCATCAGTGTTAAAGTCCGCTCAACATAACTGTCTGTTTTAATCTCCTCATCCATCACATTATCTTTGGATTTTCCCTCAAAATGCTTCATATCTTTAGGATAAAGAGTCACACCGGTAACTCGTCCTCCTCCGGCTTTAGCCCCCAGTGTAGCTGCCAGCATGATTCCAGGGCCTCCGCCGTCAACTACTTCATAACCTGCTTCTGCCAACATCCGACATGTTTCGAAACAGTCTTTAAATTCCTGATCTTCAGGTTTACTGTCAGCATAGCCAAAGATAGCTACATGTGAGATAGATGGAGCTTTTTCTATTTTTTGTTTTTTACCCAAGAGCTTCCCAAATTTTTTCAAGATTTTCATCAATATCTCCTTTCTGTAAATACGAACCAATTACCAGCCTTTCGGCTCCCGCTTCAATTAGTTTTAAGGCTGTTTCCAGATTAACACTGCCATCAACAGCCACTACTCCAACCATTTTTGAGGCATCTTTCACTTTATCATATGTAGTTAAGAGAAAAGACTGACCTTGTTTGCCAGGATGGATCGCCATTACCTGCAAAACCTCAATTTTTTCAGAATATTTTTTTACCTCTTCTAAAGAAGTCTCCGGATTTATTGCCAAACCAGCAGACATCTCAGATTGTAAAATTAAATCCAAAGTCTCCATTACTTTTTCAGCTTCCAGATGAATAATAACCCGCTCAAAACCCTGCTCTTTCAGATCTTTGATCCAGTCAATCGGATTTTTAACCATTAAATGAGCTTCTTTGTGAAAAGGAATTTCCTGCGTTGCCAAGGATGATGGCTGAATACTTTTTGTTTCAACCAGTTCGCCATCCATAAAATCAATATGCACCCATCCATCTTCCAAAGCCGACGCACTTTTCAGCTTGTTCAGCTGCTCAGAAAATTCAGATTCATTTGTAGCCAAAATTGCGGGAATTAGTGTAACCATAAGACAATTTGAAATTCACAATTTGAAATTTGAAGTTAATTTGAAATCTTTAAAATTTAATTTTGAAAACCAACTTTTCAATTCAAATTTCAAATTTCAAATTTCAAATTATTTTAATCTATACTGCTCTAGCTCTTTTAGCTTATTTATCCGTCTAATATGTCTTTCTTCACCTGTGAAAGCGGTATTTAAAAATGTTTTTACCATCTCATAAGCAGTATCAGCTATCAGTACATCTGAAGCTAAACAGATGATATTGGCATCCTCATGTTCTCTGGACTGAGCAGCTCTTTTTTCATCAAATACCAGGCAGGATCTGACCCCCTTAACTTTATTTGCCGCCATATCCACTCCAACTCCGGATCCGCAAATTAAAACCCCCTTGCTATCTGAATCCTCCGCAACAGCCTGTCCGACTGCCTGAGCATAATCAACATAATCATCGGCCGGATCCAAGTTTTCATTTCCCATATCTTCATATTCCAGTCCGTCAGCATCCATCCGCCTTTTTAGCTCTTCTTTTAATTCGAATCCTCTGTGATCAGCTCCGATATAAATCATGAACATAGCTTAGAACTTTTAGCTTTTAGTGTAAAGGGGCTGAAGATCGTCACCTATCTTCAGCGGGTGAAATACAACCACTCCGCACAGCGGAAACATAAAATACTTTTCACACAGAGATAGAGGAACTAACGCAGAGTATTAAAAATTTCCCTCATTTTTTTCCACGAAAAACCCCGCACGTAGCGGGGATTCTCGAGAACTCACTATTCAAGTAAGCTTGTTTAAAGTATCAATTTTTAAGACTTAGGTCAAGTACTACAAAATATATCATTTGGGACAATACGTCATTGCGAAGCAAGAACTTGTTCATTGCGAGGAGCGAAGCGACGTGGCAATCTCTCCTCTGCCTGTCATTCTGGCAACATAAATAGATTGACTGGAATAAAATAAGCCTTAACAATCAGCTGTCCAGAATCTTAACTAAGTTTGATTCTGGACAAGCCAGAATGACAATAGTTAATTGATTACCTGCATGTCTACCGATAGGTTGCGCGTTGATTCTTAGTAATTTTGCTCCGCAATGATGAATTAGACTCCTTGAATTTCTTACACTGAATTGTTACTATAAAAACCAAATATAAACCGTAACTCTGCCTTATGTTGTGACACATGACGCATGATACATGACTCACCAACTATGCCGCTGCCCAGCACACTCGTATTTCTTGACACTGAAACCACCGGCGGAAGCCTGAGGACTGACCGGGTGATTGAGATCGGTATGCTTCGGGTGGAAAACGGTAAAGTTGTCAAAAAGTTTACTTCACTGATCAACCCTCAAAGATATGTCCCGCCGGAGATTGAAATGCTGACAGGTATTTCCGGAGCTATGGTAGACACTGCTCCAACTTTCTTTGAACTAAAAGATCAAATTCTGGAAATGATGGAAGATGCTGTTTTTGTAGCCCATAATGCCCGGTTTGATTATGGATTTATTAAGACCGAATTTAAAAGGTTGGGAATAAATTTTTCTGCTAAACACTTATGCACTGTCAAACTTTCCCGCAATTTATATCCCCAATACAGTCATCACAATCTTTCAATACTAATCGAACGGCATGGATTCACAATTGAGAACCGCCACCGGGCTTTTGATGATGCTGAAGTACTTTGGAAGTTTTACCAGAAAATCCAGACAGAATTTCCAGCCGAACTAATTGAAGCTGCCGTCAGTAAAGCTCAAAAAAGACCAAGTATTCCGACCGGCCTTTCCGGAGATGATCTGGATGCCTTGCCGGAAAATCCCGGAGTTTATATTTTTTATGGAGAAAGTGGAATCCCACTCTATGTTGGAAAAAGCGTTAATATCAGGGACCGGGTTTTATCTCATTTTGCCGCTGATCACACCTCATCCCTGGAACTTAAAATTACCCAGCAAATCAAATCAATCGAAACCATTCAGACCGAAGGAGAACTGGGAGCATTGCTTAAAGAAGCCTATTTGGTTAAAAAATTGCAACCACTTTATAACCGGAGGCTTCGTCAGAAAAATAAATTATTAGTCCTGAAATATAGCGAAAATGAACAGGGTTACTTTAGTTGTAACTATGGTATTCAAGACAATATAGACCCACAGGAAATAGACAAGATTATCGGTGTTTTCAGAAGCAAAAAGTCTCTGCAGGAATTTCTCTTTTCAATTGCCAAAGAGCATAATTTATGTGAGAAATTACTTGGTGTAGATAAGACATCTTCTAGCTGCTTTGGATACCGTTTAGGAAGGTGTAAAGGAGCTTGCAGCAATAAAGAAAAACCTTTGTTTTACAATTTTAGATTTATGGAAATAATCGGTAAAATGAAGTTTAAAAAGTGGCCGTTTGAACAGCCAATTGTGATCGATGATTACAGCAATGACGGAACAACCAGGGACAGTTTTATTATCAACAACTGGTGTGTTATCGGCAAAATGAATACCTCCAGTAACAAACTTGAAACAACTTTAGATATTGGTTTTAACCTGGATACTTATAAGATTCTAAACTCCTGTCTGAACAAACCAAAGTACGCCAAACACATCCGCACCATCAACCAGGACCAAATGCAGTTGTTTCAGATTTAAAGTTTCCTATTTATCTTCTTTGTCATTCTGAAGCAAAGCTGAATAATATAATTCGAACCTACTTTTATAATCTTGTGTCTTTCACGATTGTTCAGCTTGGTTACTCTTATAAAACTTGCTAAGATAATCTAGTTAATTTTCCTGACAAATTTATGCACGAATTTACCACTCCAATGATGAAACAATATATGGAAATTAAAAAACAGTATCAGGACTGTTTACTGTTTTTCCGGATGGGAGATTTTTATGAACTATTTCTGGAAGATGCGCAGACTGGGGCAGAGGTATTAAATATTACCCTGACCGGCAGACCAAAAGGCAAAGACGGCAGAATTCCGATGGCCGGAGTTCCCTATCACGCGGTTGATATCTATCTGAATAAACTAGTCAAAGCCGGTTACAAAGTTGCCATTTGTGAACAGGTCAGCCTGCCCAATAAATACGGTATTATCGATCGCGAAGTTGTCAGGGTTGTCACTCCAGGAACAATACTGGATGAAAATGCTCTTGCCAAAAAAGAAAACAATTATATTGTCAGTTTAAATATTGAAAGTGGCACACTGGCCATATCATATGCAGATCTATCAACCGGTTTTTTTGCCGGATTTGAAAAAGAGATTGGGGAAAATATCGAACTAATTCATCAGGAAATCTCCAAAATCCATCCTGTTGAATGCATCCTGCCGGATGAGTTATATAACGATCCCGATGTTTTAAAAATCTTAAGCCGTCAGAAAGGACTAAATTTATACTCATTTCAGGAATGGAATACATTTAGTACTCGTTCACATGAAGTACTCAAAGACTGTTTTGGCGTAAAAACGCTAACTGCTTTTTCTCTGGATACCAAACCACTTCTGGCTCAGACAGCTGCAGCATTATTGGGATATTTCCAGCAGACCCAAAAAGCGGCTTTATCTCATTTGAAAAAGTTTACTTATTTAAATGATGAAGATGTTTTATCACTGGACCGTTCAACCATTATTAACCTGGAACTTTTCTCCACAATCAGAGAACACGACACAAAAGGCTCACTACTATTTGTCTTAGACCAGACAATTACTGCCATGGGCGGAAGGCTCCTCAAATCCTGGATCTCAAAACCTTTATCCCACAAAGATGCGATTGAAGAGCGGTTTGATGCTGTTTCGGAAATCAACCAGACCAGTTCTCTTAAAGAAGATTTAAGAGATCAGTTAAAACAAATACCAGATATTGAAAGACTGCTTTCCCGGTTAAGTTTAAATTTAGGAAACGCCCGGGATATCGTCAATTTAAAAAACGCTCTTTTAATAATTCTGCAGGTAAAAAAATCTTTGCACCAGACAAGATCCACCCTACTTAAGAAAACCATCAAAAACATCACTGAAAAACTATCTGAAGTTTGCTCACTTGTAGAAGCCAATATTGTTGATGAGCCACCGATAGATACCAAATCAGGCGGAATTTTTAAAAGAGGCTTTAATTCAAAACTAGATGCACTTTATCATTCGATATCTAAAAGCAAAGATTGGGTTGCCAATCTGGAAAAAGATGAAAGAGAAAGAACAGGTATCGGCTCTCTTAAAGTAAGGTTTAATAAAGTTTTTGGTTACTACATCGAAATCAGCAAATCAAATGTCAGTTTAGCTCCGGACAATTATCACCGCAAACAAACACTGGTCAATGGCGAACGTTTTATAACAGATGAATTAAAACATCATGAAGAAATTATTCTGACTGCTGAGGAAAAAATTAATGCTTTAGAGTATGAATTATTTTTAAAAACACTAAACCAAATCATATCTTTCACATCTGCAATCCAGGAAAGTGCCCAGGCCATTGCCACAATTGATTGTTTAGCAAACTTTGCTTATCTAGCTGAAAAAGAAAAATATCAAAGGCCAAAACTAATCCTGTCCGGCGAAATGACGATCAAAAATGGTCGCCATCCGGTGGTTGAAAAACTGTTAGACAGCGGACAGTTTGTGCCAAATGATGTTTTTTTTGACAAATCAAAAGCCCAGTTGCTACTAATAACCGGACCAAATATGGCCGGCAAATCTGTTTTTATTCGTCAAATTGCACTCATTACTCTGATGGCCCAAATCGGCTGCTTTGTCCCAGCAGAATCAGCAATCATCACTCCGGTTGACCGGATCTTTGTCAGATCAGGCGCTTCCGATGTAATTACTTCCGGTCTTTCAACTTTCATGGTTGAAATGGTCGAAACAGCCTACATCCTCAATAACTCAACTGAAAAAAGCCTAATTGTCATGGATGAAATAGGCCGGGGTACCAGCACTTACGATGGCATTTCACTGGCCTGGGCAATTGCTGAATACTTAGTCACTCATTTTAAAATTCCACCTAAAACACTTTTTGCCACTCACTATCATGAACTACAAAAACTGGAAACATTTTTCCCCAGATCAGTCAAAAATTATTCAATGGCCGTTGTTCAAAATGATGATCAACCAATTTTTCTTTATACAATTACACCTGAAGCCGCATCTCATTCTTTTGGAGTTGCAGTAGCCAAACTAGCAGGGATTCCACCGGAAGTAATTCTTAACGCCACACAAAAATTAGGCAATCTTGAATCAAATAGTTCATATATTTCTCATGAAAAAACAGAGACCACAGAAGACACAAATACCCTACTTGCCCGTGTCTTATTAAAAGAACTGGAAACAGTTGATATCTCCCTCATGACCCCACTGGAAGCACTAAATAAACTTTCTGAAATAAAAAATAAACTAAAACTCCTTCAGACTACCCATGATTCACTAATAAACACAAATTAGGACAGATAGGCGTCATTCCCGCGAAAGCGGGAATCTGCAGTGTCTACTCTTAGGTATTTACAGATTCCCCTTTTCAGGGGAATGACGTAATCTATTACCATGAAAACAATTCACAAACTAACTCCTTCCCAAATTGCCAAAATAGCCGCCGGTGAAGTTATTGAAAAACCAGCTTTTGCAGTCAAAGAACTAATTGAAAATTCACTTGATGCCCAGTCAAAACATATCCAGATTTTTATTGAGGAGGGTGGTCTTAAAAAAATTCTGATCATTGATGATGGTGTAGGTATGTCTGAAGAAGACCTCAAAGAATGTTTCAAACTACATACCACCAGCAAAGTCACACAGGATGATTCTTTAAATGCCATCAGATCAATGGGTTTTCGGGGTGAAGCTTTGGCCTCTCTGGCTTCCATCAGCCGGATGTCACTTCAAAGCCGGACAAATAAAGCTCCCTCCGGAACCAAAATCACACTTGCAGAAGGGAAATTATTATCCTCCTCTCCTATTGGCATGCCTTACGGCACCCAAATTGAGATCAGAGATCTCTTTTACTCTGTTCCAGGCAGAAAAAAATTTATGGAAAATCCCCAAAAGGAATACCGGACTATCCTGGATTGGGTTATCCGGATCGCCTTAGCCAATCCAACCATTCGTTTTACACTAACTCACAATAAAAAATTAGTCTTTGACCTGCCAGGTGATCAGGAAGTTATGGATCGGCTTAAATATTTTCTGAAGGAAGATTTTAAACTTTTACCTATTAATTTCGAAGATACTTATGTCAATATCAGCGGCTTTACTTCCTCAGCTTCTATTTCAACTTCCAGTTCATCCAAACAGTTTATCTTTGTTAACAACCGCCCAATAACCGATAAATTAGTTTCAACAGCCATCAAAGAGGCATATGGTACAACAATTGAACACAATAAATATCCAATTTATTTTATCCATATCTCTGTCCCACCGGAAATGGTAGATGTAAATGTTCACCCCAGAAAAGAGCAAGTAAATTTACTCAATCGTCAATTAATTTTTGATCAGGTCCAAAAAGCTATTTTCCAGACTTTGCAGATAAGTCATCCCTTATCTGAGATTTCAAAGCCCCCCTCTATTACAAAATCGTTTGCCGGAGAGATTTTAAGGGGTCAGGACGAATTATTTATGCTGGAAAAAAAATTCGTCAACTTAGATAAAATATTACAAATACATGATTTATTTTTATTAATTCAGGCACAAAATGGACTAATTATTGTTGATCAACATGCTGCACATGAGCGAATTTTATATGAACAATTTAAAAAAGATTTTGAAAATAAAAAAAATAAAAAATTTAAACTTTTACACCCTCTAAAACCAGAATTTTCGATACTGGAAAATCAAATTCTGTTAGAAAACAAGGGATTTCTGGAAAATCTCGGATTTTCAGTAAATTTTAAAACAGGTACATCTATTACTCATATTCCGGAGTTACTAAAGGATCGAAATATTACCGAAATCCTAACCGAATTCATTGAACAGATCATTCAAGAAAAAAGTATTTCAATAGACTTAAAATCAGACCAGCTGCTGAAATATCTAGCCTGTAGAAGTGCAATCAAATCAGGCGATAGAATAGACACAAAACAGGCAAAATCTCTGGTTGAAAAGCTATTTCAAACCCCAAACCACACCCACTGCCCCCACGGCCGCCCAACCTTCATTCTTCAACCGCTAAAGGAATTAAATAAACAGTTTAAACGTTTCTAGCATTTGTAATACTGCCTCTGACATTCATATCTACTTCGCCAAAGGCTTTGCCAGACAAGCACAGGCATAAATTCAAATATAACTTAGATAATAGATTGACAGATGATTGTTTTTACAGTATTGTTTTACTCCAGAGAGATGAATATCTGGAAATCAAAAAACAATTTAAATATTTTTTCCCACTAGAGCCACAGGGCTCTTTTTTTTTGGAAAAATAGTTAGAAAACATATATGCATGAAGTAAAATTATGGCATCCAGAATTACCAAACCTTTCTGGAGGTAATGATAAGTTAAAAATCGGAGTCGCCTCTGTAGGGAGATTACTCACAATAATATCAGAAGATGCCCCTTCACTTAGACTGGGTGGTTTACCTTCACATCATTTAAAAAGAATTGCTCAGTATAGCGATCAAACTCCGTTGTGGATGATAAACCATCTGGGAATATCACAACCTGATTATATCGGAAAAAGTAACAATTTTGATTTTGATATCCTTTTAAAAGAAAATGAATTTCTTGTAAAAGAACCCGACGAGTACAGACAATCCAGACATCTACAAATGATGGTGCAAGCGATTTTAAGAGGCGAACTACCACCAAATCGATACACAGATTTAATCCCAGATCAATGGCAAGATCAGATCGCTCAAGAAATAGCTAAATATGATTCAGGTCAAAAAAGATTCGTTGGACTGAAAGCTAAAGATCTTTTTACAACTACCTAGGAAAAAATAGCCATTTTGTGCTAAAATTTACCAGTTCAAGACGTTTAAACAAAATTGCCGAGTCGTCTAATGGTAGGACGACAGATTCTGGATCTGTCTATTGGGGTTCAAATCCCTGCTCGGCAACAAGATTAATTTCATAAACTGCAATGAACGAAGTTCAAGCAGCAACGACAGATTCTGGATCTGTCTACTTCCGCAGGAAGGAGGAGTTTACTCCTCATTGGGGTTCAAATCCCTGCTCGGCAACAAAGGCTTATTTGATCACCATTTGCGAAATTATAGCGATTTTGGGGTTGAGGCTGTGTTAATATACCTCAACTAGATCTTTTGAAATAAAGCATAATTGAACAGCATTTATGTGGGATTATATTTTGTTAAACCTTATAAGAGAATCATAAGGTTTAACACCAGTTTCAATTCGTTCAGGGATATCATAAGGTGAGTGAACAACTAAAAATTCCAAATTTTTGAACTTTTCTGGCAACTCATGTCCCAGGTTTGTTGAATTTATCCCATTCCATAAATACCAATAACCAACCTTTCCGGACTTATAATCAACGAATGCAGATATAAACTCTGGAAATATAAAATCTTTAACTTCGCTATGACCAACAATCTTCCATAAACCTATTTTGATAGCAGCCATCAATCCAGTTATTACAGGTGGAAAAAGTTCTTTTCTTGCAATAATGTCTTCAATTGGAATCTGCTCTTCTAAATTGGTAATCAGATCAAAAACTTTTATTAGTGGACCATTTTTTGAATCCCAAAAGACATATTGTCCAAAAGCCTTTTTATTGTTTGACAAAGGAATTTCAAAAATATCACCCACTTTAATAAATTTATTATTCATCGGCAAATTATAACCCAACTCTATTTAAAATATCACTTCCTTTTGTAACTGATTCATTATATATAGGGTTTTGAGGTGAAATACTGTTGATTTTGTTCAATAAGTTTCCAAGTCCGCTATTTTCAATTAATACTTGTTCAACTGCTTTAGCATCAGATCTTGTTAATCCGGTTAATCCTGGAATCCCTTGAAGTGATATGCCTTTAGTTGCTAAATGTTCCGAAGCTCTTCTTGCTAAATCATTAGTGATTCCATAGTAATAAGGAACTCCATTTTTAAGTGCCTGATAAACAGACACTGCTGCTTTAACCTCATTAGTACAATCACCATCTCTACATGCTGCCGCAGTACAGACGGAGCCAAGTTTTAGAAGTCCTCCAACAAACTGACCTGAAGGATCTGATAGATTAATAGGATCAGTATTTGCAAAATTGTACCCATTTTGTGTATTAGGCTGATTAATGATACCTTCAACAGGATCTTTTGAGATAAATCCTCCTATTGTTGGGTCATAGTAGCAGATCTTTGTAAAAATTATAAATACAACACCAATTGGTATCAGTATATATTAAACAATATTATGCCTACAAAAAATGTCAAAAAAGCAATTATGAAGCTAAACCTTACTGCTAGAATTTCCTTTCTTAATTTATTATTTTTAAGATTTTTAGAAAAAAGATCATGGTAATACATTTCAGATTCTTCTGTGGTAGTTCGCTTATAATACAAAAAGTCACTAAAACCACTATCAGGCCTTTTGTTTATTTTTCGAAGTTTTTGAAAATACTTTACCGTTGTAACAAACAAAAGTAATCCAATACCAAAATAAACAATAAAAAATGTAATTCTTATAGTTAAACTCAGATCCATATAATCGCTTTATAAAACTTATTTAGAATAGAACAAATAAGGCATCTTTAACAGCCTCTAAAAATGTATATTTAGACGTATACTCAATTCCGGCAGGTTTAACATCAACAGGTAAGGCACCGATTCCTCCACTGATTCCCATATTAGTTTGGTTTAACTGCTTAGTAATGGGATCAAAATTACCTTGCCCAGTAACCCCTACACGCACAGGAAAAGGAAGATCAATAGAACCTCCTGATACTACACTCATTCCATGGAGATCTGACATTTTTGAGGCAGATTTGCTATTTAACCAAGTAATATCTCCTCCTAGTGCAATATTCGGATTTGCACCAAAACTAACTGATTTTGTAGCCCCAACCTGCCAGTTATCCCCAACACCAATACATCTTTGTGTCGAGACATAGCCTCCTGCACCAGCAGAACAGCTAAAACATATACCATTTACGGCTAACCCTGAGGGATCTGACAGATTAACTGGATCACCATTTGCAAAGTTGTATCCATTCTGAGTTTGTGGATTTGTTAAGATTCCTTCAACTGGATCCTTAGAGATAAAGCCTCCTGTGGCCGGGTCGTAGTACCGGGCTCTCATGAAATAGAGGTTTGTTTTGTCATCCAGATCTTCACCTTTATATTGGAAATTAGCTGCTGGACCTCCGGTGAGGGAGTTACCGAAGGCATCATATGTATAAGCCTGAATATTGCTACCACCTGCTCCAACTACAAATCTGGTATTTCCCAGTCCATCCTCCAGATAGTATTTTCTATCAGAGTATCCATCTTTTCCTTCACTAACAAGCCCTACACCATAAATATAACTTGATGAATTATTGTTTACATCAACCGTATACAAAACTTTCGACAAGTCACCCGAATTATCATTCACATATTTTAATACTGTAGTTGCTCCGGCTTTCTCAGCAATTCTATTACCTTTTCCATCATAGACATATCCGGCATTCTCTCCAGTTGCTGGATTATTGAAACTGATTAATTTATTTTCAAAGTTGTATCCAAAAGATTTTCCATTGCCCGCTGTAGTGGAATTGGTTCTATTACCATTGTTATCGTAGGCATAAATAGTGCTTCCCTGGGTCGTCAACTGATTATCATTATTGTATGCATAATTTATCTGTTGCCCCTGTTTTGTACTTGTCAGCCGATTTCCAACTTTATCATAAGTGTAGCCAAATGAATTATTGTTTGGGTAAGTTGCAGTTATCAAACGCATCAGGTTGTCATAAGCAAATGTTGTTTGAGTATTTTCAGGGGATGTGACCTGATTATATTCAAGTTTAACCTGAGCTCCACCTCCCCATTCAAAATATTCCATCACAATATTATGTGTACCTGCTGTTAGATTTTTATATACTGAATAAGTTGTTGGAGACTGTCCTCTCCATCCATCTAATACCTTTTCTCCGTCTATAAATAGTCTAACCCCATCATCTCCGGTTGCTTTAAACTGATACATACCTGCAGCAAAATTTTGAGCTTTAGTCCATCTGGCTACAAAGTAATCCGATGTCAATGAAGGATCTGGTGAAGATCCATCCCAGTTAAAGTTAATGTTTGCATCATTTCTTGAAAATGTCGGAGCTGTGTTTGGAAAGACAAAACCTGAATCAGTCGCAACATTCCAATATTGACCGGAAAAACCACTATCTGCTCCTGAGAGCTGAGTCATATCGAACTTAGCCACAGCACCCCAACCATCCTCATAGTATTCCATAACTACTGTATGATTACCGGAAGTCAGACTTTTATCAGCAGTATAAGTTGTAGGGCCCTGATTGATCCATTTATCAATAATTCTTTCCCCATCAACATACAGTCTAACTCCATCATCAGCAGTCACTTTAAACTGGTACACTCCAGCAGATAAGTTAGCTGTTTTAGTCCACTTTGCCATAAATCGATCAGTATCAATAAGAGGCTCAGGTGAGTTACCTTGCCAGTCGAAGTTAATAGTTGAATCTGTCCTGGTTAATTGGGGAGTGGTAGACGGTATTGTAAAAGAAGTTCCTGACCCTAAATTCCAATACTGTCCGGTAAAATTGGTCATTGTTGAAGTTGTAGAAATCTGACTAATATCAAGTTTTGCCAATGCACCCCAAGCGTTTTCGTAGTATTCCATAATAATTGTATGGTTACCTGCTGCCAAATTTTTATTTATTGAATAAGTAGTAGGACCTTGGTCAACCCATTTATCAATCACTTTTTCTCCATCTATAAATAACCTGACTCCATCATCTCCAGTTACGCTAAATTGATAATTTCCGGCAGTCAGATTGGTTGTCTTAGTCCATCTGGCTACAAAGTTGTCTACATTAATACCAGCTGCCGGAGAATTTCCTCCCCAATCAAAGTTCACCGTTGTATCAGTTCTGGTGAGATTTGGTGTAGTAGTTGGAATTACCGGATTACTTCCTGCAGGTACATTCCAGTATTGACCTGTAAATCCCGTAATTGTTGCCTCAAGTTGCGTTACCTCCAATTTAGCGACAGCATCTCCACCATTCTCATAATATTCCATTATCACCGTGTGATTACCAGCAGTTAGATTTTTTTCAATTGTTTCTGATGTAGTACCCTGGTCAACCCATTTATTAATAACCTGTTGCCCATCTATAAACAACCTAAAACCATCATCACCGGTAACTTTAAAACTATAATTCCCGGCTGCAAAATTTGCTGTTTTCGTCCAGCGAGCAACAAAATTATCAGTATTAATCGGTGATCCAGGTGTTCCCCCTGCCCAGTTAAAGTTAACCGTGTTATCAGTTCGGGATAATTGCGCGCTAGTTGAAGGAATTGCCGGACTACCACCACCTGCTGTATTCCAGTACTGAGCAGAAAAGTCTTTTAGTTCAAAAACCCCAGAGGGAGGGGGAGTTGATAGGCTTGTAGGTATTACTGTTGCATCCAGTAATGAATTTTCGGTAACGGCTGTGATATTTCCAAGATTATTTCTAGTGTAATTAAATTTTGCCAGTGCAATATTTCCCTGTAGATGAGAAACTTCAGTTATTTTATTGGCATTATCATATTGGTAATTTGTTTTTATTCCATTTGGATAAGTTCTTGAAGACAAGGTACTATTTTTATTATATTGATAATTAGTCTGCCCACCGTTCCAATCATTTATATTGAGTAATCTTCCAGATCCATCATAATTATAAGAAACAGATCGGCTATCCGGATAAGTTATCTTGGTCAGATTATTCGCCATATCATATTCATATTGAACCATAGCATTATTTGAATCCTTAGCAGAAATTAAACGATCAAAGACATCATAGGTATATGTTGTTGTTCCTGAAGGATCTATCATCGTCAGAAGATTGCCCCGGTTATCATATGTGTATGAAATATTTGTTGTGTTAGGATAGTTTATTTTTTTCAGTCTATTTAGACTGTCATATTCATAAGTTGTAGTTTGGTTGTTACTATCTATTCTTTTGCTGATATTTCCCACCTGATCATATTCCCATTTCATTACTTTCCCCAAAGGAGTCGTGCTCTGAGTTCGCTGATTTAATTTGTCATATGCAAATTGAGTAGTTCTGTTTAAAGCGTCTTGCTTGGAAGTTATATTCTGGTATTGATCATATCCATAATTTGTTACTCCACTTAGCGCGTCGGTCACTGAATTAAGACTTTGGTTCGCGTTATAACTTAACTGCGTTGAAGAATTATTAGGCTCAGTTATCCTGATTAATTTATTCTCAGCATTAAATACATTTGTAGTTGTTCCCAAAGAAGTAACAGAAGTCAGCAGATTATTATTGTTATCATATGTAAACGCTGTGGTTTTATTATCAGGGTCTTTGACCAAAGTTAACCTACCCAAAGTGTCATATGTATAGGTTGTAATATTTGACTGGGGATCTACAGAAGTCAAAATATTATTTAAGCTATCTCTTGTATATGCTGCTGTTTTATTAAGCGGATCTGTTACACCAATTAATTGTCCTTTTGGATTGTATGAATATTTAGTGACTTTTGATCCCTCAGTTGTCTGCACCAAATTGCCTGCTTGGTCATAACTATAGCTGGTAATTTTATTTCCACTATATCTTTGGTCAGTTGTTTTTGTTACATTATTTTTCACGTCATATTCAAAATTAACACTAACCCCTGCAGGATCTTTTTTAGAAACAACATTTCCATTTGCATCATAATTAAAAGTAGAAATGTTTCCTTTTTTATCCTTTACAGTGAGAGGAGCGAACTCCGTTCCGTAGGTATATTCCTGTGCGTTATTTAAAGCATCCTGCTCTTTAAGAACTCTTACTTTATTATCAAAAATAGTCTTTCCCACCCGACCTTGATTATCTGATGAAGTAACAGTATTGGTAGTATTATCATAAGCGTATGTAACTATTTTTCCGTTAGCATCTTTTTGTGTGAGTAGCCGACCATCAGCATTATAAGTATTAGTCAACACTAGCTGATTTAATCGATTAGTAATGGTTAGTAAACGATTATTGCTATCGTAAGCATATTTTGTTGCGCTACCTTTTGGATCATTGACTGAAGTTAAGTTTCCTAAAGAGTCATAACCATAAGTTGTAACTCTTCCAGCCCAATCAGTAATAATATTTACTAATCCAGTAGTTGCGTTATAAGCCAAATTCAAATAATGGTTATTATCATCTTTTATCTGTGTCAGCTTACTATTACCGTCATAATAATAACTAATTTTATTCCCATTTTTATCTTTAATCTGTGTTAGTTTAAGTGAGGCATCAAAAATATACTCTGTTTGATCTATTGTTCTGGCAAAGTAACTTCCATCAGGCTTAATAAAAAATTTAGTATGAAAAGCAGGGTCTAAGGCAGTGTATTCACCACCACAATATCGATACTCAAATGTTTCTCTTTTACCATCCTGAAATGTTAAAGCAACTTTTCTATATCCATAGCCTTCATTTGGGCATCCAAGTTTTTCATCCCAACCCCAGTATGTTTGAGTCAAACTAGCTGGAAATAAATCCCATCCATTACCTATACTATTTTGAGCACTACTATAAGAATTATATGCTCTGTTCAACTGCAATGATAAATCATTACTAACAGAAGTTGAAAAATCAGAAACTGCGGTAGAATACGATCCTACACTTCTAAACGCCTCCGCTTCCACTGCAACTGAATCATAAGTTTGACCATTGCTGACAAAAGTCCAATGAACATCTTCTTTATTAACTGACTGAGATTGAGAAGCACTTTTTAAAGTACTAGCCATCCCAGAATCAGCAATATACGTATTGGCAGTTGAGAAATCCGCACCACCGCTAATTTGAGTATCGGTATTCCCTTGAGTCACCCACGGAGTATATAAACGTGGTTTAGTTCGGGCCGTAGGATTATAGTTTGGCTGATAATTCTTTGCCCATTCAAAATTATTAGCAATTCCGGCATCTTTGATCCATTTAATAACTCCAACAATTTGAGACAACTGTTTCGTTTGTAAATATGATGGTGATTCCTTAGCAAATTCATCATAAAGATCAGTTTGCTGTTGAGCAAAAGCAATCGCTGCATTGTTCCACTGTGGTGAGTTAGCTGCACTTGTTGGTTCTGTTAAAATCTGCATTTTAACTTGATCAAAAATAAAAGATTTTGACACATCATCTTTTTTCAAACTTACTAGTTTTGGTGTAATCCACCATCTAGATCCTGGTGATCCAGAAGTAATTCCATTCTCTTGATATCTTTGCCAAAAAGATTTGTAGCCTGCTACAGTAGATACAAGTACAGAACCATCAGCATTATAACCTTGACTATATTGTTTCATTTTATAATCAGCATCAAGAATAGTTTGCCCAAATTTAGTATCTTCTAAACCATCACTAAATATGACCTGCATTGGTTGAGTACGATTAGTATCATTGACTTGCGTTTCAAGACTTACAAATGGAATTGCATTATTAAAAATAAGCGACCTAATAGTTACGGCTAAATCATCTTTATTAAACTTTGGTGCAGATGTATTTGTTTTTCCAATAAAAACAATTCGGTCAAGAGTACTATCGTAATAAGCTCCAGTATACTCTGACATATTTGCCAAAAATGTAGCCGCTTGGTTTAATGCAACTCCTCCCGGTCTGACACCTGGAGCACCAACTGCTCCCCCTACTCCTCCACATGACTGAGCATTTACTGAAGAAGGACTTATTGAAAGCAACAAGTAATTTGAAATTGAAGTTAAAGTCAGAACCAATATCAAGGAAAGTGAAATAGTAGAATTAAAAACTTTGCTTAATTTACTGCTTTTTTTATTTATCATTTTTTAATCCAACTTCCTGAGCAGATGCAGATGAACTAGACACTGCTGTATTTTTTTCTTTAGTTGGAGACGATGCTTCTTTATCTTTTACTTTTAGTGATGTTAATGATTCCTTTTTTTGTGATTTTTTAATCTTCTTAACCTTCTTGGGGCTTTCAGCCATCTTTTTCTGTTTATTATCTTCTAAAGTTCCCTGGGAAGAGAGTTCGTCATTTACAGTTTTTTTGACTGATAAATTATCTTCTTCTTCAATAAAATTTAATTTTGCATCAAAACTTATCACTTGCTTTGAATTTGGTAGAACATATATATTAGGAAGTTCTAAAGTTGTGTTATCAATTCCAGTTACTCCCTGAACATTGTGAATAAAATGAATAGCATCTCGTCTGATATTAGTTTTGAGTTTAGAAAAAGGATAAGGCTTATCAGTGCCATTGGAAAGAACAAATGAAAAACGAACTGTATCCCCACCATCCATCTCACCATTATTATTTAAATCACCCTTTTCAGTTAGCTGAATATCTGAAGTTATTTCTATTTTAGAATCATCAACTCCTTTTGGAGTCTTTTCACTTCCTAAAAGTTTTTTTCCAGATTCTATAAGATCATCAAAGGTAAGAGCTTGAGCAATTGAGGCAGAGAAAGACAGGAAAACAAGAAGTGCTAGGATAAGAACTATTTTTAAATTTTTAAATTTGCCCATTAAGATTTTATGGTTCAGTGAATAATAACAAAGTTGATTTAATTGTCAATACATCATAAAAACCACGGGCTTTCGCTCCGTGGTTTCATTTTTTCTGTCTGAAGTCCGTCCTCATCAAACAAATTTTATTTTTTATTTAGAAACTATTTTTTTAACTTCCTCAGTTGTCTCCTCAGCTTTTCCTTCTAGTTGAGCTGTTGCTTCATCTTTCATGCTAGCAGCATATTCTTTGGCTTTTTCACCAACAGCTTTTGCAACTTCATGAGCTTTCTGATTTATTTTTTCATCTTTCATTGCCATTGCTCCGGCAACTCCCAGACCTGCTCCGACTATTGCACCGGCAACACCAGCCACAACAGGATTAATATCAGAATGATCATTTTTAGCAGAATTTTTTTGTCCCTGTTTATTATGATTTTGTGTATTTGAATTATTTTGCATCTTTCTCCTCCTTCCTTTAGTAAAAATATTGTAGGGTTACAAAGTATGAAGAAGACATTAACAATGATAGAGTTATGTAAAGTTGATTAGCTGATACTAATTCTATTTCTAGCAAAGATAGAACCAAGCCAGGTATGCGGATTACCATCCCAGCACCAACCTAACTTAGCCTGGTTTGCACTGATCCAAAATGCCGGCACTCTTTGGTCTCCAGAGCGTGATGCCAGTAGGGAAAAACATTTATTTTTTTCTAAAATTTCCGGAAAATGTGTCATTACCGCAATCCCTTCATCGATTGTTAAAGGAGTATTTTCATTTTTTAAAATTTCAATTAAAGCATCCTGCGGACGGATATTTAAATACTGCTCCCCTCTATTGATATTAGTTAATAAATATATTTCCCCCGGAATACTGACTTTATCTGATGGAATAAATTTTTCAATATCTACTGGAAATAAATTTAAAATCGGACTTTTTCCTTTGTACTCAATTTTATCCAGTCTCTCTTTTACATCAATTAAACTATTTGTCACCACTATCACAAAAGGAATCAATCCTTTCTCCAGATCATATTCAGTATTTTGTAATTGACCAAGTTTATCTTTTAACTGCTCAAATTTATTTATAAACTGGTTTTGATTTAATCCGGCTAACTTCGGGTAACCTTTACTAATTAAGTTATTTATCTGTCTGTCAAATTCTTTATTTAATTCTTCCATTTTTATTTCCCTTTTAAAAAGACCTCGCAGCTATAACGATCAGAAATATCCCTGCCACATCAAGTAAATAAAGCAGTCCCAGTAACTGCCAGGTTTTCATCCGGGATACTCCCATTAACCCCAGTCCAACTTCATCAGGAAAAGGAGACATTATCACTACAGCTCCTAATATTGGAATAATCCAAGCAAAATAAGGAGTTTTAAACAATTTTTTCAATGCTTTACCACCATGTTCCATATATAATGGCTTTAACTCTTCAAAAACTTTGTCTTTTAAATACCTCAGTATCAGATAATCTCCTACCATTCCTCCTGTACCCGCAGCTAGTGCCACACCCAAAGGAT
Source organism: uncultured Gammaproteobacteria bacterium (assembly GCA_964446685.1). Lineage (GTDB taxonomy): Bacteria > Patescibacteriota > Microgenomatia > Daviesbacterales > UBA10151 > CAZWRN01. The sequence goes on from CAYUPO010000004.1 coordinate 71,533, forward strand.
TCAGAGTATCAGCCAACTGAAACAACATCACTGAAGCCGGAGCAACCGTAAAGATAGACACAAATAATATTCCAACAAAAAAAGCTCCCAGGTAACCAAAATTACCAATAAACTGAATAATGTTTTTTATAAACGGAGTCTCAGCAAAGAACAAAAAAACCACCACGCTGATAATTAAAAGAAAGGTGTTTTTAAATTTCCAGTGGCGCCATCTGGCGGCCAGCTCCTGTATCTCTTCACCCATATACTAACTTTAACATACCAATTACCAGCATGATATTCTATAATCATGCCTGTATGTCAAATACTTCAGCTTTGCCTAAACCATTTTTAGATCGTCTTAACTCTCTTTTCGACAGTAAAACCGTTGAACTGATTTTGAAAGGTTATTCCCAACAAAGACCGACCACTTTCCGAACTAATACTTTAAAAATAACATCTGAAGATTTAGTTGCTGAACTGGAAAAACTTGATATCAAGTGTCAAAAGATCAGCTGGCTAAAAGATGGATTCGAATTAAAAACTGATAAAAAAACTTTAATTGCAACCCCGCTATATGCTGAAGGATCTCTCTATATCCAAAGTCTGACCAGTATGCTGCCACCACTTATTTTAGATCCACTGACAAATGAAAAAGTTTTAGATCTGACAGCTGCTCCTGGAAGTAAAACATCTCAATTGGCGGCTTTAATGAATAATACTGGAAAAATATTAGCCAATGACCGCCACCTGATCCGTCTGGAAAAATTAAAATACAACTTAAAAAAACAGGGTGTCACAAATACTGAGGTTAAATCTCTACAGGGTCAGGAAGTGGGAAAAAGATATCCAAATACTTTTGACAAAACGCTCCTTGATGCTCCTTGTAGTCTGGAAGGAACTTTTAGTATTCATAATCCAAAAAGTTATCAAAACTGGTCTGAGGACCTGATCCAGGCTTTAAGCCTTAGACAAAAAGATTTGCTTTACTCCGCATATTTGGCTACTAAACCAGGTGGAACAATTGTCTACTCAACCTGTACTCTTTCACCAGAGGAAAATGAGGAAGTAGTTGATTGGTTACTCACTAAAACAGCTGGAAAAACTAAACTGGAAACAATTATTTTACCCATACCTCAATCAGTTCCTGGATTTGATAAGTCAGCTAAGAATATTTTTGACACATCCTTAACCAATACCCTCCGGGTTTTCCCATCAGAGTTGATGGAAGGATTCTATCTAGCCAAAATTAAGAAAATAGCATAGTATATTCGTAACACGATACACACAACACGAAACACCAACACAATTTATTCGTATTGCTTATTGCGTATCACTTTTCACTAACAAATATGGATTTTACAAAGAAAAAATGTGTTCCCTGTGAAACAGGTGAAGGCAAACTGACAATCGATAAAATAAAAGAATTTATGCCGGCAGTCGAAGGCTGGCTTTTAGCTGGCGATAATCTGGTTAAAGAATTTAAATTTAATAACTTCAGAGAATCAATCAAATTTATCAACCAGGTAGCTGATCTGGCCGAAGAAGAAGGCCACCATCCGGACATCATCTGTTTTTACGACAAAGTTCGCCTTCAACTAACAACTCACGCCGCCCACGGCCTAACAGAAAACGATTTCATAATGGGAGCGAAGATTAACAATCTGAGCTAACATTTCAAGCTCTGCTTATCTTAGCCGCCAAAATTAACAATTTTTAAATAAAGGGCTAAGAGAGCTTTGCTCATAATGGGAGCGAAGATTAACAATTTATAAATTATTCCACTTGTCATGCTGAACTAGTTTCAGCATCTACCCAAAATTGTAGTTCTCCACTTCGGTCGAACAATAAAATCATTTTTGTTACTGCCTCTTAAATAAACCTAAAAAAATATTTTTCGAGTGATTAGCGAGAAATTACCTAAAATTATATTTATTTGAAATTTCTCACGTAAATTCTTATTTAATTCGTTCGAAAAATATTAATATTTCGGTTCCTGAGGCGGATTAGCAATAAAATCTTTAGCTTTTTCTATTCTTTCCAATGACTTATTCTCCCCCAAGATTTTCATACTTTCAAAAAGCGGTGGTGACACCAGCTGTCCTGAAACAGCAGCCCTGAGCAACTGGAAGAAATCCCTATTGTGTATTTCTAAACTTTTGGCCAAATCCTGAAGCGATGTTTCAAACTGTTCTTTTTCCCAACTTTCTCCTAAACCATCCAACACACTTTTTATTTTTTCTAGGACACTAACTTTGTCTTCAATTTTTATTTTATTAAACACTGACATATCATACTCAGGTTCTGCATAAAGAAAATCTGTCAGTGGTATAAAGTCAGACAATTTTTTAATTCGTTCTTTTATTAGTGGAACAACTGGAGCTATCAAATCCTTTTTTGGATGATCTACCAGATAATCCTGCAGTCTTTGTGTCAGATCCTGATCAGACATCTGTCTGATATATTCCCCATTCATCCATTCCAGTTTTTGCAGATCAAACTTAACTCCATTTGATCTGATTTCTGTTTTAAAAGGTTCAAGATCAAATGCCTGAGCAAAATCCATTAAAGGAAAAATCTCTTTTCCTTCAGGATGGTTCCAGACAATATTTGCCAGATAATTTAATACAGCTTCCGGTAAAAAACCTTCTTTCTGATAGTACTCAACTGAAGTGTGGCCATGCCTTTTTGACAACTTTCCTCCACCTTCACTGTTTAAAAGAAGTGGAATATGCATAAATATCGGCATTGAGTCTTTCCAACCAAAATATTCATACAGCAGCTGATGTTTTGGAAATGAAGATATCCATTCAGTACCACGGATAACATGGGAAATTTTCATTAAATGATCATCCACCACAACAGCCAAATGGTAAGTTGGATAACCATCAGCTTTTAAAATCACCTGGTCATCAATCTCTTTACTGTCAAATTCGATAGTACCGGTGATAGCATCAGCAACAATAATCTTAGTATTTTCCGGGATTTTCATTCGGACCACAAAAGGCAGTTCTTTTTTTAGGTTATCTTGGACTTGTTCATCACTCAGCAATAAACAAGTTCGGTCATATCTGGGAGCTTGATGATTTTTTTCCTGCTGCTTTCTCATCTCATCTAAACGTTCTTTTGTACAAAAACACCGGTAGGCATGACCTTTTTCCAATAGTAAGTCAGCATGTTTTTGGTATATTTCCAGTCTTTCAGATTGCCGATATGGGCCGACCTCACCAACTTCACGCGGTCCTTCATCAGGCAACAAACCTGACCACTTTAAACTGTTATAGATAACATCTTCAGCACCTTCGACAAATCGACCTCTATCCGTATCTTCAATTCGCAGAATAAACTTACCACCAGCTTTTTTGGCTATCACATAGTCAAACATCGCCTGGTAAACCAAGCCCAAATGCGGATAACCGGTCGGAGATGGTGCAACACGCACACGTACGTCACTCATGCGGTTATTATAACATTGAATGTAATCCGTTATAATATAAAGAAGACCAACCTGCCATGACACTCACTGAAACAGCTCTGTTAACTAAAAAAGCCCTCCTTTTCTCAGCAATTTTCTCTGTTGTAGCTATTTTTGCCTGGGCAGGCTATCAGTATTGGTACTACCAGGTCTATCTACCTAGCCGGCCGGTGGTCGAAGAAAAACCAGACGAACTATTTGGCCCACTTCCCCGGCTTTTTATAAAGCAAAATGCAGCTGATTCTAAAGCATATAACTACAAATTAGATACTGACACCGGTGGATTGCCTGATAAAATACCCAAACTATACAAAGTCTATTCAGTTGCCCAGCTAGCAACCGATCTTTTAGCTTTAGACAGAGCCAAAAGTCTGGCTGGACTGATCGGCTTTAACCGAGGGTCACAGGCTATCTCAGCCACTCAGTATAAATTCCTGGATCAAACAGGGGGTGAACTGACAATTAACCTCGATACCGGTAACTTTCATATGACCAGACCCATCGCCTCTGTCAGTGCTGAGATCAATGTTGAAACCAGAGAAAATTTCCAAAATTCAGACAAAGTTGCAGACGATTTCAAAAGTTATCTTTCAAATAAAAGTTTATTAAAAGATCAGCTTCGAAACGGTAAAACCAAAGTTTTGTATGATAGATCACAAGGAGACCCCAATAAAGCCATTATCAATATCTGGCAGGAAGATGTCGATGAGACCCCATTGGTAACTCCCACATATAACGAAGCTTTGGTCAAAGGAATGGTCACAAATTTTAGAGATGAAGTCAGAAAATACGTTTACCTGGATTACACTTTTTGGCCAATTGATCTGAAAAATTCCAGTACTTACCCATTAAAAACCGGTGAAGAGGCCTATACAGATCTGCAGAAAGGTAGTGCCATTGTGCCATTTTCACAGGCTAAGTCAGGCGGATTTGTCTCTATCACAAAAATTTATTTAGCCTATTTCCTCAGCGAAGAATATTCACCATATCTTCAGCCGGTCTATGTCTTTGAAGGTCCAGAATTCATCGGCTACGTCCAAGCAGTCAAAGAAGCATCTATTGACCCAACTCAGTAGTAGTATAAAATTTCTAATTTCTAAATAACTATAAATATCTGGTTTAGATATTTGTTATTAAGACATTATTTAGAAATTAGAAATGAGGCAAGCCTCTTTCGAGCTTTGCTCAGAAATTAGAATAATTAGAAATTTGCGGCTTTTACTCACTTACTTCCCAGCTATAATTTTGCCAGATCCAGTCCATAATTTGTTTTGTTTCTCCAAAACGATCAGCACTGTTAAGCAGCACAATTAAAATCCGGTGGTTATCTTTTTCGACCAGTGTTACCAGATTTTCACCACTTAGCTCGGTTGTCCCTGTTTTAATACCAACAACCCCATCCTGACCAAGTAACTTGTTTAGGTTATAAAGCAGATGTTGTTGGGATTTATCATAAGAAATAACTGAAGTATTTTTAGTTGCTACTATTTTAGAAAGTAATGACTGCCTAGTAAATTCTTTAGCGATTTGAGCCATATCAAAGGCAGTCGTATAATGTTCATAGTTATCAAAACCAGCTGGATTCTGAAAATGAGTATTTTTTAAACCCATTTCTTCAGCCTCTAGATTCATCTGAGCAACAAAATTACTCAATCCCCCAGGATAATTATACGCCAGAGTATAGGCAGCATCATTCCCTGAATTTAAAAGCATTCCATAAAGCAAACTCCTAAATGTCATCTGTTCCCCGGATGAAAGTCCCATACTGGATCCACCGACCAACGCAGCAGGTGGGACAATCAATACTTCTCCGGATTTAAACTGTTTTAAGGCCACAATGGCAGTCATAATTTTTGTAGTAGAAGCCATTGATAAACGGTTATGAATATTTTTCTGATAAAGTGGCTGATCTAAATCCATATCAACGGCATAAACACCCAATGCTGATGCTGAAGGAGTTGCAATATCTTTTGACTTTACAGTAATAACAGGCGCTTTGCTAACTCCGGCAATTTCCGGCTCCATCACAGCGATTGGTGAAGGAATCTCATTTGATGCACTGATCTTACTCTCAGCTAAGCGGACAACCTGAGGTGTACTGATCAGGAAAAATAACACAGCGGTAAATGCTGCCAGACTGATCAAAAGAGGCAGATGTTTAAACAGATTTTTTATCTTTGCCATTGGTTATTTTCGATAAACGAATATCGACCCTTTCCATATCTCGTGGAAAAAGAGATGCTTCACGAATATTTGGCAACCCCAGGAGTAACCAGGTTAAGCGTTCCAATCCGTAAGAAAATCCACCTTCAGGCGGCATACCATATTTAAAAGCCTGCAGATACATTTCAAAGTCGTCTGGATTCATTCCCCGCTCTTTCATGATCGAAACCAGCTGATCATAATCATTTACTCTCTGGCTGCCACTTAAGATCTCAACTCCTCTAAACAACAAATCATAACTCAAGCTAAATTCCGGATCTTCCGGGTCAGGCATGGTATAAAAAGCTCTTTTAGCAGTCGGATAATGAGTAATTGTTACAAAATCAGAACCATGTTCTTCTTTAGCCCACCGACAAATTTCCCGTTCATCCTCTGGTTCCAGATCTTTTTCTTTTCTGTTATCCCGTCCGGTTCTGTCAAAAATAATTTGCTGAGCCTCTCGCATTTTTAGTCGCGGGATAGTACCATAAGACACTGGTTCAAAACCAAAATCTTTTAATATATCTGCGCAATGCTCCTCAGCATATTTAAAAGTATTAGTTGCTACAAATTCCAGATGATCCATTAACTGAGTAAAATCAACAAATCCAAATTCACAATCCATTTGAGTGGCTTCTGACAAATGCCTGGTAGTAACTGATGGTTCAGCCCTATATGCATGAGCGATTGTAAACACTCTTTCAAAAGCTGGAATCAACATCTGTTTATAAAGCTGAGGACTTTGCGTCATATAGGCAGAGAATCCATAATAATCAACCCGAAACACTTCAGAACCACCTTCTGAAGCGGCAACAGCAATAGTTGGCACCACAATTTCAGTACAGTCTAACTCAGTAGCTGCTTTTCTAAATCCTTCAAGGAGTGCTGCCTGTACTTTGAAAATAGATTTTACTTTAGGATGTCTTAATGTCAGAGATCTGTTATCGAGCAAAGTTGGCAGCTGCAAATCCAACTCTTTATTTGACATATCAAAAGGCAGTTCAGCTGCTTTGGATAAAACCTCTACTTTAATGGACTGCATTTCTATTTTTCCGGTTGGAATATTTGGATTGACCAGTTTTTCCGGACGCTCAGCAATTTTTCCGGTTATCTGAACTACATCCTGCGAACGGATATCACCCAATAAGTCTCCAGTACAAAAAACCTGAATCACACCACTTCTATCTGCCACATCCAAAAACCCAATTTTTCCATGATCACGCCTGACCTGCACCCAGCCGGCAATTGTCACTTCCTCACCTATTTTGTTATTACAATCTAATATTAACGTTCTTTGCATACAAGCAATTGTACCTTTTCAGGCTCAGATTTGACAAGGATCAGAAGTTATGTTTAAAATACCCAAATAACCATGAAAACTTGGACTAACAGTTTTTTTACTTACTTTACCTTCCTCAAGGAGGGGGCTGTTTAATGTCTTAAAAGACACCAAGTCTAAAGACAATAGAAGCCTCCCAAACGGGAGGTTTTTTTTGATCTTTTTTTAGAAAAATAATAAAGAAAGGAGGATAAAAATATGACACAAATTGAAGTTATAAGAACTGATTTATTACGACCAAATCATGCTTTAAGAACAATTGAAGAGATAAGTCAGAGACCTGATGCTATCGCTTCAAAAGAAAGAATAGAACGTCTGAACGCTTCACCCAAAGCAAGAGCAGCAGCAGAAGCCAGAGCAGTAGCTCTTTTAAAAGCCTTAACAAAAAGGCCATAAAAAAGTAAAAAAATAATTAAAGAAAGGAGGAAATAAATATGAGTGAAAGAAAAAATAGACCTATGTATTCAGGATTAGCAGGTGTCAGACCAGAACCAGTAAATTTTGGGCCCGCTAATCATGTGGTTGAAACCACCGCGGAAGTAAAAGCTACAGAAAAAAAGTTAGTAACTTATTCTGCCGAAGATCAGATTCGCGCATTAACCAGGATGACAATTGCTGCTGGATCAGATAGAGACACTAGCAAACCAAGAACTAAAAATAATTGGACAGGACATTAAAAATTTAACGATGGGAGTGCTACATGTGCTCCCATCAATAAATGATAATTTGACAAAAACTATTACTGTTGTGTATCATTCCTCAAGTATGCAAAATACAGTTGCTTTAAAACAGACAAATATTATTAGTATTAGCCTCCTTCTCGTGGTGGTGCTCCTTGTGAGCATTTCAACCGGGAGGGCTTTTTTTAGCTAAAAACTAAAAAAAGTAAGGAATACCTAAGCCTCCCGAATGGGAGGTTTTTTTTGTTCAAAAATATAAAGAAAGGAGGTGTTACAAATGAAAAAAATTGAAAATGGAAATATACCTGGAGTAAGAATGGATAAACAAGATGCTCCAAGAATTAGAGCAAGATCAGGAGGAGTTGTTTATGGAACACATTTCGTTTACGACTCTGATGGGCCAATCTTGCCCGTTAGTGGTACAACTGAACGTTTTAATCCAAACCACACAAATTGGCAGGCAGTTGTTGAAATGATTGGCCAAAATCCTAACATGGATATTGAAACTGCAAAAAGAAAATCAATTCAATATGCTGCAGAAAACAGGACAGAATTTGGAACAAAATAAGGAGAATAATAATGTGTTTTATTAAACTGGAGGAGTTCAAAAGCAACTCCTCCAGAAAAAAATAAATTATATAAAAAAATATGTTAAGTATCGAAAAAATATTACCAGATGGAGAAAAAGAATCTAATATTAATGATTCGTACTCTTTTGTGGATGAAATTAGAAATATAAATCTTGAAGAATATAAAGTAGAAATTTCAACACGTAAAAGAACTGTACAAATAGTAATGCGGAGACCTCTTCTTACTCAACTGGATGAGAGATTAAGGTTATTAAAAACTTTATACCCTGCAGCAAGAAGAACTAAATGGGGCAAGAAAATACCAAATCCAGAATATAAAAAAGCCAGTTTACCAATACAAGAATACAGGAAACAACTTTCCCGCGTCCAAAAAGCAGACAGATTAACTTTAACTGGAAAAATTTAATATGACAAATAAAGACGTATTTTTAGTTAAATACCCTGATCCAGGATTCGGAATCACCAACACACATCCGATTATACGTACTGAAGGATTAGCAACATGTATTGCAACTGGTGGTATTTTTTCAAATAAAACGAATGAATCTTCTTTATTTATGATCCACCAACCTGATTATGCCCATTCTTCACATATCTCTATACTACAGGAAATACTGATAAATTCACATGGTAAACTAATTGTTTTTGCCAAAATTCCTGATCAGCTAAAGCCACCTTACACAGTAAATATTGATCTTCAAAATTCTGAAACTTATGCAAAAGCTCTTGAAATATTTCTAAAAAACTTAAAAGAAGGTTTTCCTAAATTTGATATCAACTTTCTTCCTTATGGTTCACGAAAAAACCCAACACTCTACTCATATGCCGAGATTGATCTTATTCAAAACTTAGCCATAACAGATTACGGCTCAGTTATTATTTAAATATTTGACTCAAAAATAAATACAAATTATAATATTTTTATGTGTTCCTATATTAGTTTTTCTATTATTATTGCCCCCATTAAAATCGCTAGATTTCAATCTCCGATTATTGTTAGCCCTAAGGGGCGCTATTTTGGGAGGCTTTCTATTTATTAGAAATTAGTACTTAGAAATGAGCGAAGCTCCTGCTTCGCAGTTAGAAATTTTTAAAGCCTCCCAAATGGGAGGTTTTTTTGTGGAAAGGAATTGTCATTTCGAGCGAGGAGCGAGAAATCTCTAGATTAAAACCAATGTTTATTCCTAGTAAATCTTAAGATCTCTCACTTCCGTCAGGAAGAAAGCTCTGCTTACTACGTTCGAGATGACGTTAAAAGAAAGGAGGTGTAAAAATGGAAATACCTAAACAACGAGTTATTAATCTTAGCGCGAGTACTTGTCCTGATATGGATTGGACAAATAAACATGATCCGAATGCAATTTTATATTTAGATTTTAAAAAACCAGGGTTAAGCTCAGTCATTGTCGATTTGACAAACACAGAACATGTAGCAAAAAATTATTTAAAAGCGATGTCTGATCCAAGTGTCCTATTATATTTAACACCGACAGTATTGTGGAGAAATAAAACAGTTAAATATCCTGCCCGGATTTAAGATTTAGTTCTTTTTCAGCGCTTTTTCCCTGGACTACGATTTCCAGGAATCTTTTTTCGTCCAGTCCTGAGCTGCCGATTATCAATGCTGGCTTATCTTCTGGAACGTCTTTCAGACGGTTATAACATATTAGTGTCATTCTGGCTTGTCCAGAATCAACCTTAGTCACAACAGATTGCTTCGTCGTTCCTCCTCGCAATGACGTTGGGAAAAATACTTTTTTACCCGCTTTAAAACCAATGTCTTCAGGTAAAAGTGTGGTTTTTACATTGCCAAAATTATCAATCCACCAGATAGCTTTTGGAAGATGCGGAACATTTTTTAGAGGATATTTTTCTGAAGGTATTTCTATTCCTTCAGCCAACCAGGCAGCTACCCGAGGTAAAAATTCAAAACTCCGAAATTGAGTATGTGAAATATGCTCTACTAAATCTTTTGATACTATCCCCTGCTGTTTCAGATATTTCATTACTGTCGGAATATCCATCACATTAATATGATTGACTATTCCCAGTTTTTTAACCAAAGACAAAGATAATCCATCAACTGATATTACAACCAATGTTTCTTTGTAATGAAAAAAACCAAATGGAGTCCCATTGGGCCATTTCTTTCCGGATTTATGGCGAGGAGCTACATTAACTAAAATAACCCCTTTCTTGCCCGCTGAAGCATCCAGCATATCTATCAGATTTCCTGCCGCTTCCAGATCTGCGTCCCAACCATTAACACCGATAGTCGTAACATTGCATTCAAACAAAGTCGACAACCGGGTGGTTGAACGACCAAGAGCATTATCATCTTTACAATCAGTTATCAAAGTTACAAACATATTTCATCCGTCCTCACGCCTGAGTATCCTATCACACCAGCCTATTCAATTCAATCAAACCTATTGTAAGATTTAGCAAATCAATAGTTGTATTCTTACATCTATTTGGTAAACTTTTTTTATGAATGAAAAGGGAGAAGGTCCAGATTTTCCAGGAAATATTACGCCAATAAGAGAAGGTGTAATTCCTGAACCAAACAATCCACCAAAACCTGAAAAACCTGGAAAAAGAAAGTTTCTTCAGGCAGCAGCACTCCTACTTGCAGGCATTCCTGCCACTATTGGATCTGGTCTAATAACAAATAATTTAACTAAACCAAATTCTGAAAATAATAATTTAGATAAACAACCAGCAAACCAACCTATGAAATCGTACAGCAAATCGCCACAATATGCTCCTACTCCAACTGAAGAAGATAAAAGAATTAGTGATGAATACCGCCAAAAACATCAGCAGATGTTAAATAATCCTGATGCTCCAGGATCTAAGATTGAAGGAATCCAACATCCTCAAAGCACAGCAACTCCATATCCAAATTCTCCTGCACATAAAATAAAATAATTGCATTTTACTATAAGTTATAATATAATATCAGTCTATGCCAGAATTACAAAGTCGAGTTCAGAATTTAGATGGTCGAGTTGTTATCATCGATCCGTCTTTTGATAGAAACCCAAATCCTGTATGGGATGTGCCCACTCTTGATCAAATAAAAGCTCAGAAAAGAATATCTGATTGGGAAAAGAAAAAGAAAGCACTGGAATACCAGGGAAAATTTAGATCTCCATCACTCGCAATGGAACTGCGATTCAAAACATCTCTAGCATACCTTCAACCATTCGTTGAAACAGGTGTGGCACTTGGAATTTATACAGATAGGCTAGTAAGACTTTTTAGCTAACTATAATATCTTTCACCTTCAACTGTAAATTTTCCTGACCATTGTATTTGTTTATTTCCAGGGTATATGCGACATCAGCTGTTGTGGCGTTTACCATTTTTTTAACCAACTCTCCCATTCCAAATGCAATGGCATCAATTCCATCGGCTTTGAATTTTAAATGTTTTCCATCTGATAAAGTTCTGACATCCGACAACTGCATCCCTCTACTGGCTAATATTATTTGGGGATTTTTATAACCAAATGGGGCAAACTGATTTATTTTTTTGACAAGCGGTTTTGACAGTAAATTACTTTCTACCTCTGCTTCAATATTCAAAACTTTTTCACCCGGCAATTCGACTGTTTCCATCAGTGTTTCCAATTTTGTTTTAAATGCGGCAATATTTTCTTCCTTCAGTGAAAAACCTGCTGCACCGGAGTGACCCCCGATATCTATTAATAAATCTGATGTTTGTCTGAGGAGTTCAACTATATTTACCCCGTCTACACTACGGGCTGAACCTTTGGCTTTCCCATCTGATACAGACATTGCCAGGGATGGCAAATAATACTCTTCAGTAATCCTTCCGGCGATTAATCCAATGATTCCGGGATTCCATTTATCAGACCAGAGAACCTGGATTTTATTTTCTTTTTTAACCATTAACTGCGCTTCCTCCAGCGCCTGTGCCGTCACCTGCTGCCTTTCGGTATTTGTATCACATAGCAGCTTCGCCAGCCTTTTTGCCTTTAAAGGATCTTTAGTACACACCAGTCTCAAAGCATCAATTGCGTGAGCTAGTCTACCAATCGCATTTATTCTGGGAGCAATCATATGACCAATTTCATATGAGCCAATTGATCCTAATTCCAGTTTTGATTGTCTAACCAGCTCCTGCAATCCGATATTTTTAGTTTCATTTAATATTTTTAATCCTTCCCAGACAAAACTTCTATTAACTTCAAGAAGCGGCATCATATCAGCAATAGTGGCAATTGCTACAAGTTCCAGTAATTCATTTTCCAGTTTTTTTGAAATCTTTCCTCTTATCAAACACCAGGCCACCGCAGTACCACACATTTTTATAGAATGCACAATTGCCAAAGCCTCAGGTAGTGTCTCCAGTGGTAAATGATGATCAGTAATTATCAGATCCAGACCAATTTCTTTAGCAAATTTTGCCTGTTCTAAAGCAACAATTCCGTTATCAACAGTAATAACCAGAGCTGCTCCTGAGTCCCGGGCAAATTCTAAACCAGTTTTTGATAATCCATATCCTTCTTTTTCCCGATGAGGTATATATGGCAGTATTTTAGCCTTGAGAGTTGTCAGAGCTTTATACATGATGGCCGAAGCACAAACACCATCGACATCATAATCTCCATAGACAATGATCAGTTCCTGATTATCTATTGCCTGCTGAATCCTTTTCCAGGCTTTATCAATCCCTGGAAGATGAAGATCTTTTTCAAAATGCTCAAGTTTGGGGGTAAAAAAAGCCTCAATTTCGGCTTTTTTAGCCAGTTCTCTGTTTATAAGCAGCTGTTCTACTAGATCTGTCTGTTTTCTGTCTTTTATCTTCCAAATCATACTTTAAGGTGAAAATTGTATCACACTCAGGATAGGTGTAGAATTACACTAGTTATTTAAGATGCCAACCCAAGAACGTCATTACCCTGACTTGTGCTAAGCGTATTCAAAGTAAAAGGGGAAGCTGAGAAAGTAATCATGGAAATACCAAAAGAAGTTCAAACACTAGCAAACAAATTTACCGCAAATGGTTACCAGCTTTACGCAGTTGGGGGTGCTGTTCGCGATTTATTTATTGGCAGAGAAAGCCATGATTGGGATTTTACAACTGACGCTACCCCAGAACAGGTTTTACAACTTTTCCCTGAAGGTTTTTACGCTAATACTTTTGGAACCTTTGTTTTACCGAAAAAATATTTACTGGAAAATATTAGTGTGCAAAAAAAATCAGATCAAAAATCCGATTATGATCCTGAAGAATTTGAAAAATTAACTGGTGAAGTTTTTGACATTACCACAATGAGAAAAGAATCAGGTTACACAGATAGTCGCCATCCGACTGAAGTGGTCTGGACAAATAAAATTGAAGAGGATCTTGCCAGAAGAGATTTTACTATTAATGCGATGGCGATAAAAATTTCAAGTTTCGAATTTGAGATTTCAAATTCTAATATTGTAGATCCATTCAATGGACAAAAAGATTTGCAAGCAAAAGTAATTAGAGCCGTTGGTGATCCTGACAAACGTTTTAATGAAGATGCTCTTAGATTAATGCGGGCCATCCGCTTTGCCACTCAGTTAAATTTTTCAATCGAGGAAAATACTTTATCTGCCATTAAAAAGAATGCTTCACTAATAAATAACATCTCCTGGGAAAGGATTCGGGATGAGATATTTAAAATTCTTGCTGCTGAAAATCCGGTTAAAGGAATTCTTCTGCTACGGGAAACAGGAATTTTGCAAATTATCTTACCTGAACTGGAAAGATGTTTTGGAGTACAACAGGAAGGTCCTAAACATGATCGAATTTATGATATCGGACAACATTCGCTTTCCTCACTTGAACATTGTCCATCCAAAGACCCCTTAGTCAGATTTGCGGCATTAATACATGATGTAGGAAAACCGGATACCGTCAATATTCAGGAAGATGGTAATGTCACTTTTTATGCCCATGATATTGCTGGAGCAAAAATTGCCAAAAAAATTGGTGAGCGTTTTAAGCTTTCCCGAAAAGAAATAGAAAAAATAAGTACTTTAGTCAGATATCATATGTTTACAGTTACTGAGGAACAAACAGATTCTGCTATCAGAAGATTTATTAAAAATGTTGGTTTTGAAAATATTGATGATATGATCGCAGTCAGAATAGCCGATCGTTTAGGAGGAGGTACAGAAACAGCTGTTTCCTGGAGAATGGAAGAGTTCCGCAAAAGAATCGATCAGGTGATGGAAAAACCTTTTTCCATTTCTGATTTAAAAGTAACCGGAACTGATGTCATGGAAATTACCGGACTTAAACCAAGCCGACAGGTGGGAGATATCCTACAAAAATTATTTGAAAAAGTACAGGAAGATGCAGAAAAAAATAACCGCGAGTATTTGTTAGAAGAAATAGCAAAAATTAAGATTTAAGATTTAAGATAGTATAATTTGTTTTATTCTTGAATCCTGAATCTTAAATCCTAAATCCCCTTAGTACTGCTTTTATTTAGAATAAAGGTTTGCTTTAGGAATGACTTGTTTTGCTACTGATGGGCCACTCCAAAGAAGTCTGGCTACAGCATCCCAGCCGCCTTCATAAAAATCCATTGTTACTGGATATTTCACACCGGCAGTTAAATTAATAACTCCGGAATGCTCCGTTGTTGAGTGATCATTCCATTGATTTATTAACATCTGGTTATTAACCGATAATCTTACTCCATCATCTGACTGCGTATAAAAAGTATATGCTCCGGAAACAGCGGGTTTAATAAATCCAGTCCATCTAACTGAAAAAGTATCTTGTCCAACAAGTGGATGCGGAACTCCGGTTCCCCAGTTAAAATCAACTGTTGGATCAATTCTATTGGCTTTGAAATTGGTTAAATCAGCGTTGTCATAATAGGCACCTGTTAAACCATCTCCAACTGCTGGTACTGGAGTCGGGACCGGAGTTGGTACAGTTACATTTGTTGAAAATAATTTTGCTTGTGGAATTATTTGTTTTGGAGTTGACGGAGAGCTCCAGAAAAGTTTGGCACTGGCATCCCAACCACCTTCATAGTATTCCATTTTAATATCATATTTCTGTCCGGCTGTTAAAGTAATATTGCCCTTCCATTCAGTTGCAGACTGATCAACCCATTTATCTACCAGCAACTGGTTATTAACCCACAGTCTGACCCCATCATCAGATGAGGTATAAAATGTATAATTTTCAGAAAATTGAGGTTGAACCTGACCAGTCCATCTGACAGAAAAAGTATCTTGTGCTATAACAGGATCCGGCTTTCCTGTTCCCCAATCAAAGTTAATATTTGGATCAGTTTTTGTAACACTTGTTCCAGTGAAATTAAGATTGTCATAATAAATAGCAGTCAAACCATTATTTGCACCTGCTTGCTCTTTGTAATTTGCTGTATAAGTAGCAGCAGTATTGCCAGCAGTAATAGCATGATTTTGCGCTCCCCCATCTGACCAGGACAGGAAATCATATGTCTTACTACCGATAGTTTGCGGAGATGGTGCATTCATTGAAATTAGCGAATTGATAATTACTTCTCTGGTAAAACTTGTTGTACCAGTCAGTGTTCCAACCAGTAATGAAAATCCATTTATTGGCAGCGATTGGAAAGTCAGATTAACCGTTTTTGGCTGGAGATCAACTGAAGTAGATTTTTCCAATCCTTTTGAATCTTTTGCAGTTAGTTTTAACTCCAAATGTGAAGGATATTCATGATCAGGAGCCACAAAAGATCCGGCAGCAACCCCATCAAAAGTCTGAATTGTATGAGTATGACAATTTGAAGGACAGTGCTGCATCAAAAGAGTCCAGCTTAAAGCAGATCCTGGCAATGTCCCATCTTCTACATCAGTTGCCGTACCAGAAAAGTTTATTGTATCTCCAACTTTCCAGGTTAAGGTATTTAGCGGTGTATTTATGACCGGTGTTGGCGCTGTATTTGTCTGTCCATTTTGCAGCCAGCTAAGTTTTGCAACTGCATCATACATATTCTCAAAATATTCCATCTTAATATCATGCACTCCGGCTGTCAGATCAATCGTTGCATTATAAGCAGTAGCTGGTTGATCAATCCATTTATCAATTATCAGATTGTTATCGACCCAGACCCTGACCCCATCATCAGCAGTTGCCGTAAATGTATATGACCCAGCTGTAAAATTTTGTTTAGATGTCCATCTGGCTGAAAATATATCATTTGGTACACCATTACCGACTCCACCACCACCCCAGTCATTGTTAATAGCCACTTCACAGGAAGTAAATACCGGCGTACCAGACAAGGTCATATTATTAAAATACTGAACACTAAACTGATCGGCCGCACAGGTAGTAGGACTTGTTCCAAAATATTTGATTTTCCGAATTGTTCCTCCATCAAAATCGGCATAAAAGATTTCACCTGTCGGAGAAACCTGTAAATCAACCGGACCAGCTGCAGGAGCTACAAAGTTTTTTATATTAGCCGGATCAGGCAAACCATTTGTTCCTTTTAACATCGCCCAAATACAGTTTCTGGAATAATCAGCAAAAAATAAAGCTCCTTCATATTCTGCCGGATATGCCCCATTACTGGAAAAATTTGGAATAATACCGGAGATGGAAGAACTACCCATACTACAACTTTCTCCTGGAACAATATTTACATTGTGATCGTAAAAATAGTAAGGATCTGTCGCACCACCCTGGTTATAAAGATTTTCACAAATATTAAGATTTAATCCGTCAAATCCATCGTTACGGTGATTTGTATCATAACAAGGCCAGCCGAAATTTTTAACATTACTATCTAAAGGATTGGTAATCCGATTTATCTCTTCAAAATTATTTCCTCCAACATCCCCTATCCATAACTCGTTTGTACCAGGTTTAATATTGATTCTAAACGGATTACGCATACCGTAGGCAATTATTTTCTTAGCGTTTTGGTCTGGATTAGAATATAAAGGATTGTCAGGCATGGCTTGTCCTGTATCTGGATTTACTCTGATTATTGAACCATTCAAACCAGTCGGATCAGATAAAGTTCGTAAATCCTGACTTCTTAAAGAGCCCCCTTCAGCAGTTGGCGGTGTTTGATTTCCACCTACCGGAACTGTTGGATCTCCACAGGGGTTTTTTGGATTACCTGCCTGGCCATAATCACCAAATAAGAAACTTGCTCCATCTCCTCCGCTGGCGTATAAAGCTCCGTCAGCTCCAAAAACAATACTTCCAACCGAATGACTCGGATACTGTTGACACCAATCTTCAACTAAAACCTGCTCCTGACCAGTCATAACATTACCAGCTACCTGAAACCTGGATAATCTTCCTGAAACAACACAACCATCGCCTGTAGCACCTGGCGGGGTCGGACAACCATCTGAATCATTATTTGGAGTTCCCCACCGGGGAGCTGTCCCGCCAATTGCTGCATCATAGGTATATAAAATATAGATATAAGGCTTTGTGGGGAAATTTGGATCAAGCGCCAGACCTAAAAGACCTCGGTCCCAAAAATTATGAACGTTAGTCCGGAAATCGGCCACGATAGTGGCAGTTGTATCAGAAGTATTATCAAATTCTTTGATTAAACCGCTTTTTTCAGCTACAAACACTCTGCCATCTGAAGCAAACCGAACAGCAGTTGGATTTTTTAAACCATTAAATACTACCTGTTCCTGAAATCCGGCAGGCATTGCCGCAAAAACATTCTGGCTGGTATTTAGCAGAGAAAAAAATGCAGTAAAAACAGCAATAGTCAAAACCAGCCCGATAAATAAGTGTAAAAACTTTTTCATTTTCTATGGGGCAGATTTTAAGTAAACTAATTTGATACTAACTTATAATGTATTGAGAGAAAAAATTCAATGGGTAACAGATTCAACAGCGACAATTATCTTTGTGAAGATACACATACACAATCAGCGCTAGGCGTATTACAACTGCCAAAAGGACTATCTTCCAAAGCAGCACAAACCTGAAATGAGTTAGTTGATGAACTAATTAATCCAAAATATGGTAAACCATTTGGATTTAGCGGAATATTATTTGCTGAAAACTGCGAATTGGTTAGTGGGGTATACAAACCGGTAGAAGAGTCATAATTTGCTTCATAAGCCTGAGCAATAGCGGCTAAATCTGATTTCCTAACTGCATCCCTGGTATTTTTTTGAACTCCACTATAATAAGCCACAGCGACAACCGAAATAATAGAAATAATTGTTATCACTATTAATAGTTCGACTAAGGTAAAACCAGTTTGAGATTTATTAGTTTTTATATCAGGAAATATAAGTAGCATAAGGCAGGTTAAACACTAATGACCTAATTTCTCTTCCCACCAAACCAACACTGCAGTTGCATTAAAAATGGAAGAATATGTTCCTGAAACAACTCCCACTAAAAGTGCCACAACAAACCATCTGATAGTTTCTCCTCCGAAAAGCAGAAGAGCTAAAAGCACTAACACCACAGTTAAAGAAGTATTAAGAGAACGCGCAAGTGTCTGAGTAACTGAAATATCAGCCACTTCTTCAAATTTATGTGACATATATTTAGGCAAATTTTCTCTGATCCGGTCAAACACCACAATTGTGTCATGAACGGAAAACCCGATAACTGTCAACAATGCAGTGACAAACAAACTATCAATCTCAACATCCCAAAAATGACCTAATATGGCAAACAAACCAACTACCACTAAAACATCATGTAATAATGCAACAATTGT
>CAYUPO010000005.1:0-33380 GCA_964446685.1 uncultured Gammaproteobacteria bacterium
AGAGCCTGGTAAATTCTTTGGATCTGTTCGTTGGTTGTTTCTGGTTGACCATCCATTCGGATTTCCAGTTTAGCAGTAGTGCCAGTCAACATGTATTTTACTTTGACGGCTTTCATATCTGTACCATGATTTGACAAAATACTTTGTAATCCCTGTTCAATCTGATCAACCTGTTCACTAACAATCCGCATTTTTTCCGGGGCTGCACCTTTTTTAGGACCAATTCCGTGATGTGAACGAATTTTTCTGACCAGTTCTTCAGTACCTCTCACAGACAGATTTCTTTTTAGCACTTCTTTGTAAGCTTCAATTATCAAATGTGGATCTTCCAAAGCTGATAAAGCTCTGACATGTCCTTCTGTAGTCTGACCTGACATTAAAGCATCTTTTAAAGCGTCAGGCAAAGTCAAAAGTCTGATGGTATTTGAAATATAGGAAGGACTTTTTGATACTCTCTGAGCGATTTCTGAGTTAGTTAAATTAAATTCATCCATCAGTCTTTTGTAAGCCTGAGCTCTTTCTAAAGGATTAAGATCTACCCGCTGAACGTTTTCAACAATTGCCATCTCCAGCATTCCCTGAGGAGTTGTTTCACGAATAATTACCGGAACTTTTGGCAAACCAACTAAACGGGAAGCTCTCCAACGTCTTTCACCAGCAATGATCTGATAACCAGCCGGAGTTTTTGCCACCACAATTGGTTCTAAAATACCATGTTCTGAGATAGATTCTGCCAGTTCGGCTAACGATTCAGGAGTGATAAGACCACGGGGTTGTAAAGGGTTTGCCTGTAAAAGGTTGATATCAAGTTCAAAAATACGATCGTTGTTTTCGTCCATTATGCCTTCACTACATTAACAACTTTTTTACCGACTTTCATAGAAAATTTAACAGTGCCTTCAGTCAACGCAAACAAAGTATAGTCATTACCTGACTTAACATTGAGACCTGGATAAAATTTGTTACCTTTTTGTCTAACAATGATGTTACCAACAGTAACTTTTTCTCCACCATATTTCTTCACGCCAAGACGTTTTGAAATAGAATCATGATTTGTTTTAGCTGTACCGCCGCCTTTTTTATGTGCCATATGATTAAAATTTAGAAATATAAATTATTAATTCGTATTTCTTTTTCTCCTCCAAAATACTATAACTTGTGAAAACTTTTGTCAACTGATATTTTTTCACGCTTTCAGCATCAGAATACTGTAATGTTTAGTTGAACCAGTCACTTTTCTGGTATTAGCTTTCGCATGATATTTAGCAACCCGGATTTTTTTACCTTTTGTCTGACCCAAAACTTCAAAAACCACTTTATCTGTTAAATAAGGCATTCCAAGCTCAACTTTGTCAGCTTCACTCTTCATTAAAACAGTTGCACATTCCAGTTTTGTCTCTCCTTCACCCAAAAAATCAACGTTAAATTTTTTGTTTGGAAGTACTTTATATTGTTTACCTTTTATTTCTGCTACCAAATAGTTCATCATAAGTTGAAATTGTACATTTTTCGTGCCCAAAACGCAAGCCCATATAATTATAGAAGAAAGTTCTAATTTCTAATTACTAATTCCTAAACAAATCCCAAATCCTAATGATTCAAACAGTTTATACATTTATATTTAAGACATTATTTAGATCAATTAGAAATGAGCAAAACTCTTGCTTCCCAATTAGAAATTAGAAATTTTAAATACTACTCTTCTTTTCCAATGATTAAGGCATCTTTTTTTCTCATACCAAATTTTTGAATTGAAGCCACAATTCCAAAGCAGATTAAAGTTGTAATTAAAGAACTACCACCATAAGATAACAGCGGCAAAGTAATCCCGGTAATAGGCAAAACACCAATATTCATGCCTATATTGACTGTGCTCTGAAAAAATAACATCCCGAAAATTCCAACAATAATCAACTCACCAAACCTGTCACCCACTCTCTCTAATACTTTATACAAAAAATAAAACATCGCTACATACAACCCAATTACTAAAATAGAGCCAAAAAACCCAAGCTCCTCAGCAATAAAAGCAAATATAAAATCAGTTCGAAACTCAGGCAAAAATTGAAGTCTAGACTGCGTTCCTCTACCTAACCCCCTGCCAAAAAGTTGTCCACTGCCAACTGCGATCATCGATTGAATTACATGAAACCCAACTCCTTGTGGATCCGCTGTTGGTGACATAAAACTATAAATTCTTTGTTTTTGATAATCATGAAGTATCTGCCACGTTAAAGGTATCCCTATCAATCCAGCTAGCCCAAGCAAACTAATTTTCTTCAGCGAGATGTGCGAAGCCAAAAGCATCATTATCCAAATAAAAACAACAGTTAACATCGTACCCAAATCCGGCTGCCTAAAAATCAGGATTGCCAGTGGGGAGAGGATTCCCAGACTTTTGGCAATATTTTTCCATGTAGGCATATGCTTACTCCAAAAATCAGCTAAAACTAAAATAACCACAATCTTGGCAAACTCTGACGGTTGAAAATTAAACAAACCCAACGGAATCCATCTGACAGACCCACGCGACTCATAACCTAAAATCAGCGTGATAATCAGCAAAATGATAATTATCCAGTAAAAATATTTCAGCAAAGGAATAAAACTCCGGTAATCAAAATTCCGCAGTAAAAAATAAGCCGCCATTCCTAATATCCCAAAAGTCCCCTGTTGAATTGCCAAAGTCGGACTGGAAGAATAAATAACCGCCACACCAAAAAAAAGAATCAGTAATACAGGAATTATCATAAAGATTATCTTCCCTTTGTCATGCTGAACTTGTTTCAGCATCTTCCATTGTGATGGAATAGAGGTTTAATGTTAATCACACCCATTATTTATACTGTTGGTAGATCCTGAAACAAGTTCAGGATGACAAGTATAAATTAATTTATTACTTTAATAGAGATTTCTTCACTTCTAACTAACTTAGCAGCATTTGTAAGTCTCATAATCATCTCTTCAAACTTCTCCGGCCATTGTGGCAGGCCCAATTCGATTTTATCTTTCAGTGTCAAATTTTGTTCTTTTCTAAGTTTCTGAACATTCCGGATAATATCCCTCGCTTCCCCTTCCTGTGCTAACTCTGGTGTAATATTTGTATCCAGCTCAATCTCCAGATTTTCATTTATTTTTCCGAAAACAACTTCTTTCACATTTAGCTCTTCAGCTACAATCTGTTCTAACTCTTCTGAAACTTGTTTGGATGCACTATACATGACTTTAGCTAAAGGCTGACGCAGTTTCAGATTTTCTTCTTTTCTCTTTGAGTGGCCTCTTTCAACAATCTCCCTGACCAATTTCATATCTTCTATTAATTCCAGATCAAGTAAAGAAGCATCTCCTTTTGGAAAATCGGTCAGATGAACTGACTCATCTTCAGTCAAATTACGATACATTTCTTCCGAGATAAATGGAGCCAGCGGCGCCATTACTTTAGTCAATCCCACTAACACACCATACATCACACTCAGACAAACATTGCGATCTATTTCATTTTCATTATTACTGACCCGATCTCTGTTTCGTCTGATATACCAGGTCGAAAAATCATTGACAACAAATTCACGGATTAATTTAACCACTGTTGAAGTGTCATACGCTTCATAAGATTTATTCAGTTGCTGCACCAATTGAGTCAGTCGAGATAAAATCCATTTATCTAAAATAGTTAACTTATCTTTATCAGCATCTCCTCCGGGAGCAGTACAACTCCAATTAAAAATAGTCGCGTAATCAATAAAATATTTATAACTATTCCACAAAATCAATAAAAATCCTCTGACAACTTCCGGCACACCATCATTTGAAAAAGAGATATCCTCGCCTTTCATCAATGGAGAACCAAGCAGGTAGACTCTGACAGCATCACCACCATATTTTTGCATCACCATTTTTGGATCGGGGAAGTTACCGTAATTTTTACTCATCTTCCGTCCATCTGTTCCAAGCAATACACCTTCAACTAAGACATTTTTAAAACCAATTGAATCAAACAACGCAGTTGAAATCACATGCAGCACATAAAACCAGGCTCTGATCTGACCGGTATATTCAGCCACAAAGTCAGGCGGGAAAAAATCTTCTATTTTTTCGGATTCATTAAAAGGAAAGTGCCTTTCAGCAAAAGAAGCACTTCCAGCTTCAATCCATGAATCGAGTACTTCCGGTACTCGTTTCACATCTTTGCCACATTGATCACATTTTATACTCACTTCGTCAATATCCGGTTTATGCAGGGTAGTTACTTTTTGACCAGATTTTTCCTCTAGCTCGGCTACAGACCCTGGAACATATCTAAATCCACAATCACATTCCCAAACAGGCACTGGTGAACCCCAATAGCGGTTTCTGGAAATATTCCAGTCTGGTGCTGACTCCATACTTTTAGCAAACCGGCCTGTTTTAAAATGCTTTGGAAACCAGTTTATTTGCTCATTGTTTGCAAAAAGCTGAGGCTTAAGAGCCTGCACATTAACAAACCAAGCATCTTTTGGCGCATGAAAGAGTCTGGTACCACATCGCCAACAATGGGCTACCGAGTGAGTATAAGGTTTATCTTCATACAAAAGGCCCCTTTTTTCCAAATCATCATTCACCACCTGATTGGCATCCAGATAATACATGCCACCAAAAAGTGGGATATCCTTTTCAACCATCCCCTCTTCATCAACATGCAGCACTATTTCAATATTCTCCCGCTGCATAACCTTCAAATCTTCTTCACCATACGCACCAATCGTAACAACACCAGTACCTTCATCAGCGCTAACAAATGAGTCTCCTATAATCACACCAACTTTATTGCCAGGAGACACTTTATAGAAATCATAATGTAATTCAAATTCTCTACCGACCAGAGTCTCCCCAGGAATTTCTTCCATTATTTTATATGGCTCATCTTTGAGCATCTTTAAAGTGCTTTCAGCAAGCACATAAAACTCACCACCCTGCTCAACTTTGACATAGGTTAACTCAGGGTTAACTGCCAATGCCGGAGTAGCAATTTTGTTCCATGGAGTAGTTGACCAGGCTAAAATAAACGTTTTTTCTTCACCTTTTAGTTTATATTTATAGGTAGTTGCTCTGTCTGGAATATCTTTATAGTTATCAGCATCCATTGCCACTTCAAAGTTTGAAATAGGAGTTGAACAATGAGGGCAAAAAAGTGACACCCGTAGACCTTTGTAAATATGCCCTTTATCATGCATCTGTTTAAAAACCCACATCACCGACTCCATATAGTCCATATCCCAGGTCTTGTAAGCATTTTTAAAGTCCACCCAGCGTCCAATATGATCGACATACCATTCCCATTCATCAGACACCTGCTCCACATAACCTAAACATTCATCAATAAACTTTTTAATTCCAACTTTTTCTTCAATATCTTTTTTCCGCTTCACATGCAGTTTATTTTCCACTTTATTCTCAATCGGCAACCCATGCCCATCCCAACCCCAAACTCTTCTCACCCGATACCCTTTCATAGTCCAAAAACGACCAAACAAATCTTTAGGGATAGAAGAAAGCAAAGAACCATAATGAGGAGTCCCAGTCACAAAAGGCGGCCCATCCAAAAAATTCCATTTCTTATCCTCAGGCCGCGAAGAAATAGACTTCTCAAAAATCTTGTTTTCTTTCCAATAAGCAAGCAGATCTTCCTCAAGACCGGCTAAATCAACTTGTGATGACACAGGTTTAAACATATGTGGGTATTGTACGGTTTTAAAGCCTTCCTTTCAATTGTTATATTATCCCAGTCATTCTGGCTACATTAATTCGCAAAATTAACCTACAAATAAATTGACCAGAATCTTAACTGATATATACGTGGTATATACTACGTATATATCATTCAGGAGATGGGCGCGCTCCATCTCCTAAAACTTATCTTCCAAACAATTGATCATCTAACCCTCTAAAAACCGTGTAGTCCCAAAAATTTGCCCAATGTCTTTTCGCTAGATTAACCATCCCGACATGCTTTCCCATCTCTTGTTCTCGCCACCAGGCTTGGTAGGCCTCGAATTGTTCTTTTTCAAAGTCCAGAAGCCCATTTTTCCAGAGTGGATCGTTTTTCCTTACTGCCTCTTTCACCCTCCAATCTGTTGCAGTCATAAATCTATCTACAAACATTGTTGCAGTTTGTAAGTCCCAAACATCAATCAGCCTTTGACTTGGTCTAACACCATGCAACCAGTGAAGGTTATCAATAACTGGTAAATATAATAAATCTCCAAAATTAACCTGGTCGCTATTTTGATTAACTGATTGCTGCATTTCTGTTAACGGCTTTTTAGTACCTTCTAAGAAAGCGACGGCTTCATTTAGGTTTCCATAGCGGGAAACAGATTGTCTTTTGCTTGGATCATAATCATGTACCCGTAAGTTAAAGACATGCTCTGGTGAACTCGTGGAACCTAAATATCCCGAACTGGGATTTCGCTGTTGTCTTCCCCCATCTTGGTAGACTACATAAAAATTTCCGGCAAACATACCGTCACTATATGAGACATCTGCTACTAACTTTTCTTTTGCCATTTTTTTCACCTCCTTTCAAAAATCTCCTAAATCGAAAGTTTTTTGAAAAAAGGTACAAAAAAACCTCCTATTTAGGAGGTTTATGTTTGCCACACAAATTACCCCCTTTTGTTAAGAGGTAATAATGAGAAAACTATTAAATTGTGCAACAAACTTCAACATATGTTTATTAGAATAATATAGGATACTATTTTTGTCAATCACAGAGTTAAGCAGTTTTATGTTTAATAATTGGAGACATCCCTACATGTAAACGGATTTCATCAACTTGACCGATATAATCTTCTTTAATAATTTCCAGATCAAATTTCATTTCATGAACTACTTCATCAATCTTATCGACCTTATCTTCCAATCTATCAAACCTAGTTTCAAGTAAATCAACTTTTCCTTCAATTCTCTCTAAACGAAAAGACAAAGGCTTTAGGGCTTTGTCTAGAACAATACTAATTTGTTCAATTGTTAATTGGTTATCTGCCATATTTATCTATTTTGTCGTAAGAAGGCTGGAATTTCCAAGTCGTCATCTGGTTCATCTGCATCAAATTTACTCATTTGTTCTGGTTCTGGCTCTGGTTCTCTCTGCCTCTGGGGTGGAGGTGGAGTGTATTGTTGTTGCTGTACTGGTTCTGGCTGTCTTTGATGTTGCTGTTGTTGAGCATATGGATTTTGCATTGGCGGCATTGAGGAAAGCCCTGGACCTGGCATCTGCTGACGCATTGCACCAACTCCGGCGTATTCCCGCAGCTTCATCCGGCTTTCATCAAATCCGGTGGCAATAACAGAAATTTTAACTACATCCACCAGATCATCTTTAATAGTTGCTCCAAAAATAATATTAGCGTCTGGTTCGGCTGCCTGAGCAATGATCTGGGCTGCTTCATTGACCTCATTCATCGACAAATCAGGACCTCCTACGATATTAAATAACACCCCTTTAGCGCCTTCGATCGATACTTCAAGTAAAGGAGAGGCAATCGCCATCTGAGCGGCTGTAGCAGCCCGGTGTTCTCCACTGGCCTGTCCAATACCCATCAAAGCTGAACCGGCATTTGTCATGATAGTCCGAACGTCAGCAAAGTCGACGTTGATCAACCCTGGCATCACGATCAGATCAGAAATTCCCTGAACACCCTGTCCTAAAACAGAATCAGCCAGTCTAAATGCTTCCTGCAGTCCCATTGCTTTATCAACAACTTCCAGCAGTCTTTGATTTGGAATCACGATTAATGCATCAACTTTGTCTTTTAGCAGTTCAATTCCTTCTTCAGCCACCACCATTCTTCTGGATCCTTCAAATCCAAATGGTTTTGTCACAACAGCCACTGTTAAAGCTCCAACTTGTTTAGCAATTGCTGCAGCAACCGGAATTGATCCGGTACCTGTTCCTCCACCCATACCAGCTGTTAAAAAGACCATGTCTGCGCCCTCTAAAACATCCTGTAGCTTCTGGGTGGACTCTTCCGCAGCCTGTCTTCCAATATCAGGATTTCCGCCTGATCCAAGACCACGGGTCAATGCTTCACCAATCTGGACTTTTGTCGGAGCCTGGTTACTTAAAAGTGCCTGAGCATCAGTATTTACAGCCACAAATTCCACACCCTGAATCTGTTGTAGTGAGATCATCGAATTTAAAGCATTTGTTCCACCTCCACCGAGGCCAACAACTTTGATCTTAGCGAATTTTTGAACGTCAGGTTTGATCAGCATAATAAAATTTTGGTTATATGATTATTCGACTGTATTACGGGGCAAGGAGGATCGAACAACAGAATAATCGATATTTCGCGATTGTATCAACATCTTATATATTTGTCGAGTATCTCAAGCTCATAATATTATCCTGGCAGTATTTTAATTTAAATCTGCTTATAATAAAATCCATTCTTGTCATCCTGAACTAGTTTCAGGATCTTCCCATTGCATAATAGTAAGAACGAAAGGTAGATGCTGAAACAAGTTCAGCATGACAAAGGAAAAAGAAAATGGTGTTAAGGAAGAAAAGATTTAATTAAGTCGGTTACTTTTTGAGTCATTTGTTTAATTGGTAATCCACCGCCCAGAACCGGCAAATTCATCTCATTTCCTGATCCAGCATGTGTGCCATAAAGAATCAGTCCGGCTGCTGCGGCATAGGATGGTGAATCAATTTCATCTGTCAGTCCGACAAATCCTTCAATCTTACCCATTCTGGCTGGATATCCAAGTGTGTATTTTGCCTGCTCCAGAGTACCTATAGCCATTGCTCCACCTCCTGAAATAACCAATCCTGATGGTGTTTGTGAACCAAAGCCACTTTTTTTGATCTCTTTGCCGATATATTTAAAAATTTCCTGCAATCGGGGTCTGATAATACTATCCACCACTGCTTTACGTGAGATTTTTTGAACATCTTCAGTAATTCCCCAACTTTTAACATCCAGCAACTCATCATCTTTTTTCCGGGAAGAAGTTGGTTTCTCATCTTGTGCCATTACCGGCTGTTTTGGCTGTTTACCCAGCATCTGTTTAATTTTTTCAGCACTATCTAGTGAAATTCGCATTCCTACAGCGATATCTGAGGTCACATGCCTGCCACCGAGAGGAATTACTGCTGAGTAAGCAATCGCACCATCAACGTAAATGACCATATCGGTTGTTTCACCACCTATATCAACCAAAATAACACCTAACTCTTTTTCTGTTTCAGTTAGTACCGCATGTGAGGAAGCAACTCCGGAGAAAACCAGTTCTCTGACATCAACTCCAACCATTCCGACACATTTGACCAGATTACGAATTGAAGTGGTTGGTCCAGTAATAATATGTGTATCTGTTTCCAGTCTGACACCTGTCATACCAATTGGATCATTGATCCCTTCCTGACCATCAACTGTAAAAGTACGTGGGATAACATGAATTATTTCTCTGGAGGAAGGAAGTGCAATAGCTCTGGCGGCATCATTTACCCGGGCAATATCATTGGTTTTAATCTCTCCATCAGGCTCAGCCACCGCTACCACTGCATGCGAGTTGATACTTTCAATCTGAGGACCACCCAAACTGACATAAGCATTTTGGACTGAATATCCGGCCATTCTTTCAGCGCTCTCAACACTTTCAGTGATCGCTTCAACAGCAGCTTCAATATCAACAATCTGGCCTTTTTTAACCCCTTTGGAAGGAGTAGCTGAAACACCAATCAGATTCATTCGTCCGTCCTCGCTAATTGAAGCAATCAAAGTGCCTATTTTAGAAGAACCAACATCAATTCCACAAATTATTTTATCTTTAGCCATAACGATTCCCTTCGGTCATAAATTACAAATAACAAATCCAAAATATCAAACATCTTCAAAACCAAACACTACAATTTTATATTTGGAAATTTGAATTTAATATTTGTTTGATATTTGTTGATTGTGATTTGAATTTTAGTCTCATTTTACTCATTGTACTGTGTCTGTGAAAAAAATGCATGCTGTTTTTTACAACAAGCTCTCTTTTATAACAGATTACTTCTTGTCAGGCACGTAAGTGACCACTGGTTTATCAAACCGCAGATCAATTTTCACGACTGATTTTGAATTAATTTTAGCTTGCTTCCAAATCAATTGTAAAGATGCCCATTGTCTATCCAAATCGCCGGTTAATGAAAACACAATGTCCTCTTTTAAAGAGACATTTTTATCTTTAGACAGAATCACACTCGGATCTGAGGATGATTTATCAATCACCATCGTCATCTTGTCTTCTTCCATTTCAGCTGATAAAAGCGGAGTACTTTGAGCAGAAAAAAGCTGCCAGATCTGCATTACCTGATGCATAACCCGTTCTCCAATAGTATCACCTATGTCAAATTTGGTAGTGACAATATCGATAAACGGCAGACCATCTCTTGAGCCTTTTTCAAAAGCCACTCCTTTGGCATCAACTAAGACAGTTTCACCATACGACACACTCACCTGTGGAGGCAAGGACGGCTTTGCTTCCTGAGAAGAAGCACTGGCTTCCAGGTCATCCATTGGAACAGGAGTTGGAATAAATTTCTGAATTACCCGAAACACTGCTTCCGGATGACGTCCTGACAGTTTAACAATGACTGTAAACGGAAATTTCCTCTCCACCAGGATTTGATTTACACAAGGATATTGCTGTTTAACTTTTTTTTCAATCTCCTGGCTTTTTAACCAAAAAAAACTGATTTTCTCATTTTCCAGCATCTTCCTCACTGCTGATGGTTCACCGCAGGAAACTTCATCCGCCGTCACTTCAATCGGTGTTTTAGATCTGGTAAAAATCCACCAGTTAGCACCAATTAACCCAAAAATTAAAAGCAGCAGCAACAACAATTTGAAAGGCAGCTTAAAACGAAATGACTTTGATTTTGCTGGACGGGAAAATTTAGCCGAACGTTTAAACATATTAATAAGCTGTACTTAAAACAAGCTGAGCCAATCTCTGTGCCCCATCAGGAATAAAAAGATTTTTTGTCTGCTTCTGAGCTTTAAATTTATCTAATCCCTGCATAATACCTGCCAGACGATGTAAAAAGACCTGATCAGTAATTTCTCCCTGAGTCATAAAATCTCCCAATTGAGCTTTGGCAAAAAATTTGGCATTTTGCAGCTGTTCCTGATTAATAGCAGCAGGAATAGGAATAACCAGTACCTGTTTTTCCCTTAATGCCAATTCATAAAGAGTATTCATCCCTGCCCGTGAAATTACCAAAGCAGTTTTCTCCAAAATAGCCGACAAATCCTCAGTCTGCAACCATTTTTTTGGTAAATAAGTTCCGCTCGGAACATTTTTCTGTTCCTCTACTAAATATTCGTAATCTTTATACTTTGAATCCCCAGTTTGATGAACTATGACATATTGCTTAGTTAATTCAGCTAAATTGCGACCAATTAACCGGTTGATAAAATGAGATCCCTGATTTCCGCCCATTACCAGCAAAAGCGGTTTTTTTATGATTTTAAGAAAGCCAGCCACCTCAGCCCCAGGCTTGGCAGAATGCAGCATTTCTAATCTGACTGGATTTCCGGTCACTTCTACTTTTTTTTGTAAATGGTATTTTGTATTGCTAAAAGATAACGCCACTTTAGAAGCCAGCGGGAAACTCAACCAGTTTGCCAATCCTAATTTCAGTGTCTGCTCATGAATTACAACCGGTATCGAAAACCACCAACTCCAGAAAACAATTGGAAAAGCTAGATACCCGCCAAAAGACACCACCACAGTCGGCTGTTCTTTCAAAATTATCCAAAAGCTTTGTATAAACCCAAATGGCAGTTTAAGTAACGAAATAATAGTCCAGACAGAAAAATTTCTCGCTAGTCTACCGGATATAAGTGAAATAAATCTGACTCCTAAGTCTGGCAACACCTGTGACTCAATCGAACCAGTTTTATCGCCTTCTCTGGTCGATTTTCTGCCAACATAGACTATTTCAAATAAACCCAAAGTATTTAGCTGCTCAATTAAAGCCTGAGCTGGCGTAAAATGTGTTCCGGTAATTAAAATCTTCATCCTCTATCATTATACGCTTGAGGAAGCTAAAAAACACGAAGGTTACAAAACATTTTTGCTACGGGAAATATTCAGTAATATCCCAATAGCTACTAAATTAACCAGCAAAGCTGATCCCCCATAAGATATAAATGGCAGGGGCACTCCGGTCAGTGGGATCAGAGAAACCATAGCCGCTAAATTTACCACTGTTTGGGTTGCTATCCAGGAAGTTAGTCCAAAAGCCAGCAATTTGCCAAATCCATCAGATGTCTCTTCCACAATCTGTGAACATTTATATAACAAAACTAAAAATAAACCGATTAAAAAAGCACTACCGATAAATCCTAACTCTTCACCAACAATCGCAAATATTGAATCAGTCGTAACTTCTGGAATATATTCAAACTTTTGTCTGGACTGACCAATCCCCAACCCCCAAAAACCACCTGAACCCAAAGCTATTAAAACTTGTGAGATATGATAGGTATACCCCTGTGGATCGGAAAAAGGATCCAGAAAAGCCATCACCCGCTGCTTTCTATAGGTAGATGACAAAATAAAAGCAATGCCTGCTAAAGCCGCAAATGGCACCAAACCTAAAGTATATTTAAGTCTGGCTCCGGCAAAAATATACATTGTTAATGCTGTCAAAAAATAAACCACCACTGAACCTAAATCTTTTTGTAAAACACCAACAATTAAAGATACCGCACCAACCACCAGTAAAAACGGACCATTTTTTATTTTCTTTTCAAACAGAGCAGCAAAAAATATAATACTGGCCAGCTTAATAATTTCCGCCGGCTGAACTGTCACAGGCCCCAATTTCAGCCATCTATGAGCTCCTCCGGCATTTACTCCCAAATCAGGAATAAATACCGCCAAAAGCATCAAAAAAGCCACAATCAAAAATGGCAGTGAAAGCTTTTTAAGATAATGGAAATTAAATTTGGAAAAAAATATCAAAGCCCCTGACCCCAAAACTACCCAGATCAACTGCTGCCTGATATAAAAATATTTATTATTAAAATCCTTAAATGCCTGAACCACTGAAGAGTCATATACCATCACCAATCCAAAAACGACCAACAAACCAACTACCAGTAATAAACCAAAATCAACATGTTTTTGCTTGGGTGTCGAAATATTATGAATCGAACGGGCAATACGGCGCATAAAGAAATTATAACAAGTCAGAAAAGTCGAAGTAACAGTAAAATTTGAAGATAATTCGGAAAATTCAGGGTTCAGATTGCAGAAGAATTCAGATTTAAATCAGATAAATAACCAATAGCTTCTGATTTATCCGGTTTATCTGAGTAATCTGTTATCTGAAGAACGTAAGTTTATACGCTTTGCATGTATTTCTGATTTAGCTGATACTCTGAATTTTCTGCCCTATTTATTTCAACAAAGATAGCCATAAACCAAAAATTGCACAAATTGCTCCTGCCAGCCAAAATCGCATCACTATTTTGGGCTCTTCCCAACCTATGAATTTGAAATACATATGAATTGGTGCCAAAGGAAATAATTTTTTCTTTAAAAACTTTTTACTTAAGATCTGTAAAAGTGATGACATTAAAATCACAATGTATACTCCGCCAATTAAAGCCAGTCCAATTATTTTGCCAGACAACAACCCCACCACCGCTAAAGTCGCACCAAATGCCAGTGACCCGGCATCTCCCAGATATATTCTGGCCGGAAAAACATTAAAGTACAAATAGGCAATCAGCACCCCAATCCATACTCCAACAAAGATAGATAAAGGCTGATTAAAAACTGTATGCGCTAACACCAAAAAAGCAAATAAACAGATAGCTAACAGCCCGGTTGATAAACCGTCTAATCCGTCAGAAATATTATAAGCATTTGAAAAAGAAACGATTATAAAAGCAGCTAAAGGAATATACCACCAGCCAATTATCAGATTGGCAATTCCGGGAATATATAAATTATTAATCCCAGCCAAAGAATAAATCATAAAAGCTGCCACAAAACCAAATAATGTTTGGAAAACAAAAATTGAACGTCTGCTCAGCCCCATAAATTTACCTTGCCTTTTTGTCATCAGCCATTTCACATCATCAATCAACCCTAGTCCGCCAAAAGAAAGCAGGGTAAAAAGTAAGATCAATAGCGTCTCTGAATGAAACATGGGAACAAAATAGGTATAAACCAGAGTTAAAACACTCAAAACCATAATCAGCAATATCCCGCCACCACTTGGTGTTCCTTCATCATCTTTCATTAACTGATCATGAATCGGAGTCTGAGTATGATCTTTCTTATCATCCATATGCCGTTCATATTTTCTTTTCAGAAAAAACAGCAAATCAATAAAAGGCACAATCAAAAAACTTGTTACAATAAATGCTATTAAAACTAGCCCCAAAAGCTCTACCATAGGTATTAATTTGAAATTCGAAATTTAGAATTCGAAATCAATTTGAAATGTTTTAAAAATTTAAATTTGAAACATTTTTATAGCAAAGCAAGATCTTGCTCATTTGATTTCAAATTTCGAATTTTAAATTTCAAATTCTCTCTATATTCTACTACTTTTTAACTAAAACTTTCTTTAAGATCTCCTCAAACCGATTTTTTTCATCACCTTTGATCAAAACTAAATCTCCTTTGCCGATTATTTTGAGAAGTCGGGTGGTAATTGACTGGTTGGACAAATTCTCTTCCAGACGACCTTCATAAAATCCTAATTTTTTTAATTCATCTGAGGTATGCAAAGCATCTCCCGTACCAGACAGGATAATATCAACATGTTCCCGAAACAGCATCTGCCCCAGCTCTCTGTGAAACTTTTCACTGGATTCACCCATTCCTTTCATCTCTCCTGCCACCACAATTCTTCTTCTGGCCGGCAGTTTATTTAAAATTTCCAAAGAATCAGTCCATGAGGCGATACTTGATTCAAATGTATCATCCAGAATAACTGAACCATTAACGCCATCCTGCAGCTCCAGGCGATGCTCTATCAGTCCCATTTTTTCAATTGCTTTTTTGACCGATGTTAGAGGGACTCCGTTATGAACAGCTAAGGCAGTTGCGGCTAATATTGCATCAACCTGCTGCTTACCCAACAGCCGGGAAGTTACTTCCACCCGCTCAACCCCAAAATTTAATTCAAACACCGTTTGCTGCTGATGAATTCTGATATTCCCCGCCCAAACATGACAGTTTTCCGGATCATAACCAAAAAATAAAAATTTATTATTTTCAGTATTATCAGAATTTGTTTCAGCTGAAGCAAAAAAAGCTTCTCCAATTTTTCTTAATGCCGGATCATGCCAGTTGACGATAACTACCCCTTTTGAACCCAATTTATCAATCATTCCTTCCAAAAACTGCAAATACTGCATTTTAGAGTTATTTTTACTATCCTGAACCGGCGTCCCGACGGCCACTATTGTCTGAGGCTGGATAAAACTAAAAACCATTGGATCATACAGATAAGCATCATCCGGCACTGCAAAAACCGCTTTTTCAACATTTTTATTGATTTTTAGCATTGTTGAAGCAATATGTGCCTGCCAGGTGGTATCTTCACCTGACATTACAGAGGCAAATGATGGCATTTTTTCTGAAAGTACTGCCTCTGCACACAAAGTAGTGATGGAATTAATAGACGGACCAAACACAAAAACAACTTTTTCCGGCGGAATAAATTTAGAAAACTGCCGCATCAAAAAAAGCTTTAGTTTTTGGGAGTTTTTTTTAATAAAACCTGATTTAGTAGTGAAGTTCATAGTATTTGTTTCGATTTAACGCGCAACACTGCTGATAATGCAACATGTTTTTTCGGATTATATTCTAAGATAGTGACCTCTTCAACTATACCTTTTTCCCAAATTTTAATAGTTTCAATCATTCCCTGCACTCCAAACTCAGTGGGTAGCACTTCACCAAATGTCATTTTCTCATCTGAAGTAAAAATTGGTTCCACTAATTTACCTTTAACAAAATAATCTCTTAACTCAGCTAAACTAACACCTGAATCGACCTCCAAAAGGACCTGATCAATACCCATTGATCCAATGACAAATTTTCCTTTAATACCACTAATTTTAATAATATGAGTTCGGTTTTTGATGACCAGACACTCTATATTTTTACCTTTTTTAGGCGGTTCAATAGTATCATATCCAAGTAACTTATAAGGGATATTCAGTTCAAAACACAGATCTAGCACCTGCTGAAGTTCTTTCTGATTGGTGGCAATATAAAAAGCATCCGCTAAAACATCCAGTTTACGGCCAGTATGATAATGCAAACTTTCATTTAGTTTAACCCTGGCTTCTCCTAATTCATTTTGTAACAAATTATATTTATGTTTCATTGATTATTAAAAGGCAGTTATTATGAAGACCCCACCTGCGTGAGTAATTCAGTTTAGTGTTTTAAAGCTTTTTTCACTGCTTCATGATCTGACCATGGAGTTTCTGTTTTTCCATCATAATTCAGACTTTTTTCATGTCCTTTACCAAAAATCCCCACCACATCTCCTTTTTTAGCCAAGGAATTAATGGCAAATTCAATAGCCTTTTGTCTGTCTCCTTCAATAAAAACATTTTTCCCCAGCTCACCGCCTTTTTTTTGGGCTCCTTCTAGAATCTGAGCATTAATTTTCTCCAGCTCACCCCGCGGATCTTCAGCTGTTATAACACTTAAATCAGCTAATTGCGCCGATATTCCTCCCATTAAGCCTCTTTTTTCCACATCTCTGGCGCCAGCAGATCCAAAAACCGCAATCAGCTTACCTTTTGTTTTAGGACGTAAAGCTTTCAGAGACTGCTCTAAAGCAAAAGGGGTGTGGGCAAAATCAACATATATTTTAATACCTTTATCATTTGGAACATCATTCATCCGGCCCTCCAAAGTATTAAATGATTCCAATGCCGATTTAATAGTCTTTGAATCAATTCCCAGATTAACTGCTGCAGCTGCTGCTGCCAAAGCATTTTGCAAATTATATTCTCCGGGTAAAGACAGTTTTAAAGGAAACTTCAGGGGATGAAAATCCGCCTGTTTCGTCAATCCAAAACTAACAACTTTACCTGAAGTAAGCTTCTTAAGCCGGTCGAAATGTTTCTCGGCATGGTTTAAAACCGCTACTCTGACATTTTTTATCAAAGTTGCTTTGGCTTTAAAATAATTTTCCCAATTTCCGTGATAATCCAGATGTTCATGAGTAATATTGGTGATAACCCCAATATCAAATTTGACCCCCCAGGCTCTGAACTGATCTAACCCATGTGAAGTCACTTCCAACACCAGATATTGCTGATTCTGAGTTTTTGCCAGCTTTATAAACTTCTGTAACAGCATCGGATCCGGATTAGTAACATGAAACCCGGTATCATAACTTTTTCCGGCGATCTCAGCATTAATGGTAGATACCATCGAAACCGCTTTTCCAGCTGATTTTAGAATCTGATAAATCATATTGACAGTGGTCGTCTTACCGTCAGTTCCAGTGACACCAATCACAGTCATTTTTTTGGAAGGAAAGCCATAGATTAGATTGGCTAAAACAGCCGTCGGAAGATGTCTAAATAAATTGATGGCCTTTTGTGGAATAACTTTGCGAACTAGCCTTTTCATTAATTACCCTATAGTTGAAATTTTAATCCCTCTGCTCGTATAATATCATAGAATTACATGAGTAAACATAAAGAAACTCCATCTATTTTCTATCAAAGAACAGGGATTTTGTCTACAACAACAAATGTGGATACAGCAAAAGCCAAAAAATTTATGAAATTGTCTGCCTTAGGTAGAAATATAGTAATTACAGATTCTAAAAATATTCCTGATGCAGAACAATCACGAGTTGGTGATGATGTTTTAGCCTGGAAGACATTTGCTCCTGAATTTGAAGGATTTAAACAAGCAGTAGGTGGCAATAAATATAGACAGGTTATCAAAAGTCCAACCGCATACGAGATTCAAATAAATGATCAGGAGATTGGTAAATCTGTTGGAAAAAGCAATTATAGTGATTCGGATGAATATCAAAAAAAATTCTTAGATATTCTAAACCAAACTGTTAGGATAGGTGTATTAACTTGCTTGACCTCAGAAAAGTTGGGTCTAGGACATATATTTGCATATGGTTTATATGTAGGATACTTTCAAAGGCGAATGTTAGAAGGCAGTCCAATTCTCCAACCTCATGATTTAGTCGGAATTCCATTAATGAATATTATGGGAAATATTATAATTCCAATGCTAATGGACACCGGATCTCCTCAAAGAGATTGGAAAGAAGCTGTATTACCTATGATTCCTATTGATCGCTGGCTTTCAGGATCAGGTTATTTATTTACAAAAGGAAGAAATTTAATAGTACCGTCAACCAGTTAACTTCATTGCCCTGTCGGGGCAATTCCGTAGTATGTAAATAAATCCTTGGTAATATCAAAAAAAGTCGGGGCAGCTGTATCTGCTCCGTAAATTGAACTGGTTGGCTGATCATATCTGACCAGCATCACAAATTTTGGATCATCAGCCGGCGCAAATCCGACAAAAGAGGCGATTGTTTTAGTTGCATCATAATGACCCGCCACTGGAATCTGGGCTGTGCCTGTTTTACCGGCTATCCGGTAATCCTGCACTCCGGCTTTTTTCTTATAAAACTGTGCTTCACCTTTATCAACCGCCTGCACCATCATTTCTGTCACTTTTTTAGCCGCTTCCTCTGATATTGGATTACCAACCACCCGTGGTTTGATCTCAGTTGTCTGCTGACCGTCACTAATGATATTTACCACATGAGGTTCCATCATGATCCCTCCATTGGCAATTGAGCTGACGGCCCGTACCAGCTGCAAACCAGTAACAGAAATACCCTGTCCAAATGAGGCAGTAGCCAGATCTATCTCTTTCCAGTCTTTCAGGGGTCTCATATCCGGTGACTGTTCATCTTGTAAATCAACTCCGGTGACATTACCAAACCCAAATTTTTCAATATAGTCAAACATTTTTTCAGTTCCCATTTTACGCGAAATATACACCATACCCGTATTATCAGAGTGAATAATGACATCAGTCATTGATGGATTGTCCATATATTTATTATTCCAAGTCTTGATTACATAGTTAGCAACCGGCAATGGACCGCTGCAAATATCACAAACTGTTTCCGGAGTCACCAACCCCTCATTAATGCCTGCTGCCATCACCAGCACTTTAAAAGTCGAACCAGGTTCATATGCATCAGCAGTCAGAGGATTCCGGTAACTTTGCCGCGGATATAGCCAGGATCTGGCCGGATCATAACTTGGAAGTGACGCCATTGCCACAATTGCTCCACTACGGGGATCCATCACAATAGCTGACACCCCTTTTGCTCCATATTTTTGCAGACCTTTCTCCAGTGATGATTCCACCATTCGCTGAATCGCCCGGTCAATATGCAACTTAAGTGTTTTTCCCGGTTTTGTCTCTTTGGAGGAAAATTCACCGATCAAAATTGGCAACCCTAAAGCATCCTTTTCCTGCACTAACTGCCCATTTTTCCCCTTTAATTCACCATTGTAGTACCCTTCCAGACCAAAATACCCGATATCTTCACCATATTCATCAGATCCCACATAACCTGTTATATGAGCTGAAGAAGAGCCCTCCGGATAAAATCTTTTAGTGCTGTTATCAAAACCCAAACCTTTGAGGGATAATCCTTCCAGTTTCTTTTTTAGTGAGTTATCAACTTTCCGGTTTAAATTAACCCAATACAGATTTTTGGTGAGCAAATTGAATAAATAATCCTGCCTTTGATTTATCTCTAGTTTTTCTTCTTCTGGTGTTGCAGCGATAGTGGAAGTCTGAGTCGCCATTTTTGTATCTTCTTCTTTGAATATCTGAGATAGTTTTATAGCAAAATCTTTTTTATATTTAACGACTTTTTCCATGTCCTGAGCATCTGGTGTCTCCGGATTTAATTTAGTCTGAGGCACTAACTGTTCATTTATTATTCTCGGCTGAGCATAAAGCAAATAAGCCGGTTCACTAGTCACCAAGGCTGAACCATCAGAATATAAAATCTCCCCCCTTGGAGCAATTGTCTCCTTGGTTAAAAATCTTTGTCCCTCAGCTTTAGCAGTTAACATATCATTTTGAATAACCTGCCAGAAAAAAAGCCGCAAAAGAATAACTACGAAAAAACCCAGATAAAGCAGTTTAATAACTTGAAATCGCATAGATATTTATATCTCTCAACCGTCATTCCCCTGAAAAGGGGAATCTATAATAACAACCATCTACGGTGATTTGTATAGATTCCTGCTTTCGCAGGAATGACAATGTGATGGTAAAGCTTAGTGATATTGTACCAAAGAATAATTAATGATTAAGAGCCAGACCGGCATCTTTGACGTATTCTATTTTTTGAATTTTGCCAAAACCCAGAGATTTGGAAGATTTCTCTACCTGTGTCAAAGATTTCTTTTCAGCAATCTTTTTTTCCAGGAGGTCATTTTCCAATTCTAAGGCTGACTTGGTAGTTTCAAGCTGGGCAATCTGTTCTCCTACAGTTGCCAGTCTGTTCATTGACCAGATAGTTAAAACTGTACCAAACAAAACCAGTAGCACAAAAAACAGGATAATTTGATATTTGAGTTTCGGACTTAAACTAATTTGTGACAGTAGAGAGATCATAATTAAGCACTTTCTGGTATTGGTTTGGTTCCCATATTTCAAAATGGTCGCCTGTTCCAACTATTAAAATTTGCTCTTTTAATTTTGCTCTTACAATCATTGTCTCAGGGATAATAAATCGTCCCTGTCCGTCGAGAACGCAGATTTCAGCTGAAGAAAAAAATTTCCGTCTCTCTCTTCTGCCTGTAGTACTTGTCAGGTCCTCTGCCAGTCTTTTACCAGCTTCGACCCCCCATTTATCAGAATTAAATCCCCATAATCCACCATCAAACCCCTCAATTAAATAAATTACCCCATCCTTCACCTCTTGCCTGAACTTTTTTGGTAGTATTATCCGGTTTTTGCCTGAAAATGTAGTTATAAACTTTCCGAGGAACATAATCTTCGGACAGTTTTACCTTCTTTACCCATTTTGCACCATCGTGAAAAGAATGTCAACACAAATTGAACCCGAAACTGTGAAAAGAAATACTAAAGGATCTAATTTTTTTACCACTAAATTTAATCGACAAACACATTAAACCCCAAATGCTGATTTATGGACGTGAATGCAAGAGCGACCGTTTAAAAGAGGAAAATAACTCATTTAACATTTCTACGCCAAATTTGACCTAAAATTTGTCCCAAAAAAACCCCGATAAATTCAATAAATATAATGGGTGTGAAATTGATATTTGTATCGGCACACCCGTTAAAACATTTGGTAAAAGAGATAATAAAAGCAAATGGAATATATACTAAAACAGCAAATATACATGAGAG
Organism: uncultured Gammaproteobacteria bacterium; assembly: GCA_964446685.1. Lineage (GTDB taxonomy): Bacteria > Patescibacteriota > Microgenomatia > Daviesbacterales > UBA10151 > CAZWRN01. The sequence continues at coordinate 21,478 of CAYUPO010000005.1, forward strand.
AATAAGTGAAACTTTTAATGAAAAATACCGTCTTAAAAAAACTGAAATAACAAAGAGAATAATCAACAAAAAACCATATATATGCTGATCCATTATTTATCAACTAGTACTGCATAAATACCAGCACCTTTGCCTGGAGCGGACAGTTTATTTGATTCAACTTTAGTCTCCAACATCTCCCAGTTACCTGTTTTATCCTGATAAACTGCTAGTTTGGCATTTTGGGAAGGTGTTTCAAGTGTTTCAATACTGACATCTCCAGTTGAAATATCTTTAGCTGTTGGCACATTTAGAGCATAGACTTTACCAAAAAATGCTTTACCATCAGGCAATTTTGGAGCAGCAGTTACATCATTAACAATAGCAAAGCCGGTAGTAGCCAGCTCAGTTTGCGGTGCTGTTGTTACATAATTAAAATGGCTGTCACCTGAAGTTATTTTACCTAAAGCAATATCTGGTTTTTGCAGATGCCAAGTTGTTGTCATTTTATAGATAGTTGTTACCTTGTCACCCCTTTTGTAAGGCTTAGTGATTTTCAGCAGCAATGTGCCATTTTCCACCTCTTTATCAAATACACAGTGCAATGTTGACATGGTATCTCCTTTGGAACAGGTTCCAAACAAAATCTCCTGGTCATATTCACTCTTTTTATCATTGGTATTCAAAGTCCCCTGCACACCACGGTCAATTTTATCTCCTTCAGCAGCCCCTTCAGCATCAGAATTGACTACATCAGAAGCTGAAGCCTGATAAGCTAGTTCATAAGAAATCCCTTCATAAGACGATACACGGAAGATATTTAAATTAAGCGCATTGCCATCGCGTCTGGGAATAAGTAAAGCATAAGGACCTTCAGGATCAAAAGAAAGTTCAACTTCTTCGACTGGTAAGTTAGTAGGCACCCGATTTAACCACCAGTTAATTCCCCAAACCATTCCACCTAATAAAAGCACTAAGACAACAACCAGGGCTAGGTTCACTTTGTTTGAAAAAAAGATTTTGAGTTTATCAATCATATCAACTATATTTTTCGAACGAAGAGAGAAATTACATCTAATTTTACTTAGGGAATTTTCTCGCTTAACACTCGAAAAATATTAAATTTTAGATTTCAGAAAACTTGTCAGATCACTTATCTTAACTCTTTCCTGAGTCGCACTGTCCCTGTCTCTGACAGTCACCGCTTCATCCTCAAGTGTATCAAAATCCACAGTAATACAAAAGGGTGTCCCAATCTCATCCTGTGCCGCATATCGTTTTCCAATATTTCCTCTGGCGTCCCAAGCCACAGTCATATCTTTTTTCAACAGGTTATACATTTCGCGAGCTTTATCAACCAATTCTGGTTTATTAGCCAAAAGTGGAAAAATAGCTGCTTTATAAGGAGCTAATTTGGGATTTAGTTTTAAAAATTCTCTTCCATTATCACTGGTATATGCATCAACTAATACCATCAACATCAGGCGATTGATACCTACTGCGGGTTCAATTACATGCGGAATAACTTTTAGATTAGTTTCAGGATCTATTATCGATAAATCTTTACCTGAATGTTTGATATGTTGTTTCAGATCATAATCAGTCCTATATGCCAGTCCCCAGAGCTCTTTAAAACCAAATGGGTATTGATACTCTAGATCTTCAGTCCTTTTGCTGTAAAAAGACCTTTCTTCATCAGTATGCGAGCGCCATCTTAGATTATCCGCTCTGACGCCCAGATTGGTTGTCACAAAGGCAAACATCGCTGTTTTCCAGGCTTCAAAAATCTCTTCCCAATTTTGTTTTTCCGGATCAAAGAAATATTCAATCTCTCCCTGTTCAAACTCAATTGTTCTAAAAATAGAATTCCCCAAAGTAATTTCATTTCTAAAACTTTTTCCCAGTTGAGCAATTCCAAATGGTAATCTAACCCGTGAAGAATCTGTAACATTCTTAAAATTAATAAATATTCCCTGCGCAGTTTCTCCTCTTAAATAAGCTAATGATTGGTCACCTTCAACAATACCTAAATGAACTGGAAACAATAAATTAAATTTACGAACCTCAGTCCAATCAACTTTGCCACATTTAGGACATTTGATTCCTTCCTTAGTAATTATTCCCCCTAATTGTTCCGGAGATAATCCTTCTACTTTTTGATCTCTCTTTTCCTTTTCAAAAAAATCTTCAATAATATGATCTGCTCTAAATCGGGATTTACAGGTTTTACAATCCAACATGGCATCCGAAAATCCAGCTGTATGTCCTGAAGCATCCCAGACTTTATGGGAAGAAATAATACTGGCATCAAGTCCAACAACATCGTCTCTTTGATGTACAAAGTTTTCCCACCAGGCATTTCGGACATTTCTTAAAAGTTCAGTTCCCATCGGTCCATAATCATAAGTATTGGCAACTCCTCCATAGATCTCAGATCCAGGGTAAATAAACCCTCTTCTTTTGGCGAGAGCCACTATTTTTTCCATTATATTTTGATTGTTATTATCCATATTATGCTTATCCTGAACGAAGTGAAGGATCTCTCGCGAATGCGAGGACTAGTCCTGAAACAAGTTCAGAGATGTTTCGCTTCGCTCAACAAAAGACCTTTCTCATCATATCACTATTTTTTTGCATAAAAAAACCGCCTCCTGCAAAAATATTTGCTAGGGACGGTATTACCGCGGTTCCACCCTGCTTCCTTTAGTCCTAAGCTTGTCGAAGGACTCTAAGGCAACTTTAAATCTAGTATCAAGCTCCAGCTATGCCAAAAGCCTTCATTGCTCAACAAGGAAAGTATAAGGTATTAAGGGTAAAGTATCAAGTATTAAGGATGTTAGTCGTGCAAACATTCGACGTCATTGCGAGGAACGAAGTGACGAAGCAATCTAGCTTAGAATTTTTATTACTTCATCAATTAATAAACGTCATGCAGCAGATTGCTTCGCTTTGCTCGCAATGACGTTAGAAATCATCTTTTCAGTTGTCTAAGTACTTGTAAACTTTTGAGTGAGGTTTCCAGAGTCTCTTCCATATAAAACCTGAGAATATGTTCTATTTCTACTGCCTGTTTCTCAGTTAATTCAATCTCAGCAATTTCATTAAAAGTTTGTTCCTCAAGTTTTGTCAGAAGATCACGGGTATCATCATCTACCTCATGCATCCTTTCAACAGACCAAAATCCAGCCAGGGAAAGCATTTTTATCTCATAAGCTCTGACAAAGATTTGACGCGGATTTACTTCTAAAAATCTTAAAGCTGTCAGCAATAAATTGTATGCCTGATGATTTGGAGAATCATCAACCAAAATCTTGTCAGTTAATTCAATCAGATGAAAAGCAATTGTTGAAAGGGTTAACTGAGATTTGATAACCGGAAAAGTCTCCAGAGACTGCGCTTCTGTCAGAGTATAATTTTTGCCTTTAAACAAATGCAGCGAAACTCTATTTAAAATTTCCACATTCCCCGCTCTTCTGGAAGTAATCCGCCTCACCCCTCTTGCCACAATCGCGATTTTCCCAAACCGATCAGTCAAAGCCGTAATCATCCGATCCGCCTCCCCAAAGTTATTCCTCTTTAAAATAATTCCTTCTGTCGTTACTGATGCCATAGATTACAAAGTATACACAGTATGCAAATAATCAATTGTGCTTCGATATTTAGGCAATAGTGCCCTTTGTTTAAAACCCAGTTCTTGCTGTAGTTCTCCAGACATATAATATCTGGGATGAAAAAGCACACTACCTCCCGGTTTTAAAACTCTTTTTGCTTCTCTTAAAATATCATTAATAATTACTTCAGAGTCTGTTTTCCATTTAATTTCTTCCACCATAAGATGTTCTACTACAACATCAAAAGAATCATTGGGGAAATGTGTATTTCTTGCATCTTCTTTAAAAAAGGTACCACCCTCATAATGAACATCATCTCTAATATCAACACCATAGGCATCGGTATCTAACTTATTTCTCCATACAGGAATAAATAAACCCTTGCCAGCACCCATTTCTAAAAGTTTAAATTGTGAAGGTAAATTTATACCGTACCAATCCCTTAGCGCATAATTCATCATAGACGGAATTCCTTCCCAGTCACCTAACTCATCAATATCACGGAATCCTTCCTTTAATATGCGCTCAGCATCTCGTTTCATGATGAGTATTATACAAGAGTAATTAGAGTTGAATTTTAAGTTCCCTGTCGGTATCCAGCAAGAACTTCTCTTTAGTTCTGCCATTAACTTTTATTTCATATTCAAATGCCTCTTTTCCTGGCTGTCTTTGGATCAGTAGGTTATATTCACCACCTGAGAAAGCATTTGGCAGTTCATATTCAAATTCGATAGTTCTGGAGTTTTGCGGACGGATTTCCAGAAACGCTTCCAGTACGGTTTTATCCAGCTCTTCAAAAGTAGCTACTTTCACATCTGAACCTTTATTACTCAAGAGCTTTGATCCTTTTGGAACATAAATTCTCAGATAATCCCGATTTCTTTGATTTAACCAGGCATCATACTTTTGTGGATTGTTGTAAGTAATTGCCAGTTTATTAGTCACTTTGCCTGCGTTATCAGTTGTAATATCAAGCATTATTTTTTGTTCCACATACAAATTGGACTTACCTCCGGCAAAGTTTGAATCATTTACATGCAGATAATCAAAAGTATAAGGCTTAATCTGGCCGGTCCAGTCAAGCTTAGTTAAAGCGTCCTGAGTCTTCTGATCATGCATATTAAAAATAATATGTTTTGAGTTGGCCAGTTTCACACCAGCGTTAATAAACTCCGGTAGCTTTTCGGTTGAAGCTCCCAGTGAACGGGCCAGGATCTGCTGCATCAAAGTTCCTAAAATAGCTTTTCTATCCTGCTCACCTTTTTCAATAATCTGAGCATAATTTTCTAGTTCATAGATCACATTTGGACAATTGCATCTGTCATCATGCTCAGCTGAATATCTGGTGCCAAGGACTTCTATAGGACCAGTAATTTTAATCAGCTCTTCCACTACATGAGTATCAATCAAAATAATTCCATCCCATGGCCTGCCTTCACCAATAAATTGATAAAGTCTTTCAAACTGAGCCAGAGAAGTAGGTACATCCGGTGACAAATTTGAGTCTCTCATTGACCAGGCAGTTCGGGGTTTACCATTTGCTTCCGGCAGATATTTCACAATAGGTGCAGGTGGAGTCAGAGGGCAAACTTTGGTCAAACAAACATTGAGCATTTTTTCATCAAGTCTGTAAATATCATCTGAGGTAGAAGAAGAAACTTTTCCTTTATCCAGTCCCAGGAAAGCATAAGCTGTCATAAAGCCACCGGTTGCCCGCAACTCTTTGTCATTTTGAAAGATCATCAGGTAATTTTTAGCACTTGGCTCACCTAATGCTGCCGGAGCTACTTCCAAAGCTGGTTTAGCTTCTGTTACAGCGTAATGCGCTCCAATAATAAAGTTTTTAGCAGTATCTACTAAAGATCTGACATTGCGACTGCCAAATTTTTCCGGATATTTATTGACATCAATACTAGCAACCTCATCACGAGCTCTTTTCAAGTCAGGTTCAACTTTATCAAGCTGTGGAATAACTTTATTTAAGACTTTTACAGCCTGAGCTACCCTATCAAGCCCTGGAGTTGGAGTACCATTAAAGCCCAGCTCTGCTTTATAAGGTAATAACGACTCAACAACTGTTTCAACAGCATTTAACTCGTACGAGGCAGCCTTGGAAAAATGTCTGGCATCTGCATAAAATCCGCCAACATATGGAATAACTCTAACCCAAAAAAGGAAATTCAGAGACAGATTTAAATCTCCAGTTGATTTTTTTATATCAGTTACGTGTTTTTTGATATCATCCAGATTTTCATTTTTCGCAGCATCATTCATAGCCCTACCGGAAGCAATAATCCTTTTTGTGGCACTGTAGGCTCCTCTGATAGGCAAATAAACAGCTACAAACAAAATGAGCAGAACGATAAAAATACGAATCAGCATCTTTTTATAGTTTTTTTTCTTTCCTGAATTTTTACGTAGGAATTGATCTTGCCGCGCCAAGCGCTTGTTGAGGTTGGTAAAGGGCATGATATTAAGTGTAAAGATCAGAATGGAAAAAGTAAAGTTGACAACTCAATGTAGAATCATAAAATAATAACCAAGTATCCAAATAACAAGTAACAAACAAGTTCCAATGTTTTAAAATACAATAAACAGACAGCTTGGTAATTTATTAATCAAATACTGTAATTTGTTTGGATGCTTGAGATTTGGTACTTGTAGATTAACTTACACTGCCCCACGTCCTACCAGAACAGCCGGCACTGTCTTCAACATTAGATACACATCATAAAAAATCGATCTTCTCTGAACATACTGAGCATCCATTTCGACCCGTTTATCAAAATTAATATCACTCCTGCCTGATACCTGCCAGACTCCGGTCAGCCCGGGCTTGGAAGATAAAATAATTTTTACAAAATCTCTGGATTGAGGATATTTCTTCTGCTGCTCTTCCAGTTCAAATGGATAATAAGCCCTGGGACCAACCAAACTCATTTCACCTCTTAAAATATTGATAAATTGAGGAAACTCATCAACTGAAAATTTACGGATAAACTTACCTACCCGAGTAACCCGTGGATCGTTATGGATCTTATAACTATTCTTTTTATATTGTTTCAAAAGTTCCGGATTTTGTTGCAACAACTCCTGCGCACCAACCACCATTGAACGGAATTTAAACATATAAAATAAATTACCATTCTTACCCACCCGCATCGGCGTATCAGCCATAATTGGCCCTTTTGAATCAAGCCTGATTGCCAGAGATGTTAAAAGCAGTACCGGAGAACAAAGAGCCAGACCAATCAAAGCTCCGATAATATCCATTATTCGTTTAATAAAATCGTAATACATAAAATAAATAACCAAATATACCAATAAAAAAAGTCAAATTCCCAATGCTAGTTATTATCACATAAATTGTGCAAATATGGCGTTTTTATTTGGCATTTGTATATTTAACATTGGGTTATTGGATTATTTTATTGAGTATATTCTTAAAGTTTATCTTAAATTTTGCAAGAGTAAACTTCTGGACATTTTTAATACATTCATCAGGATTTACCGGGTTTCTTTCAAATTCCTCAATTGCTGTCTGTAGACTCTTAACTGACAACTCATCAAAATAAACTCCGGTTTTGCCATTTATTACCGTTTCTAAAGAGCCTCCATGACCATACGCAATCACTCCTTTTCCAAAAATCTGTGCTTCCAAAGCAGTCATTCCAAAGTCTTCTTCTGCACTGACTATCAGTCCGCTACAACCGGCTAATAATGAAGTTATCATTTCATCCGATACTCCTCCATAAAAACTTATATTATCCAGTGCTAATGATTTTAATTTCCTTTCTTCTGGTCCCCTACCAACAATTTTTAATTTTTTCCCGTTTTGATTAAATGTTTTAACTACCAGTTCTACATTTTTATAAGAGTTTAACCTGGCTATTAATAAATAATACCCACCATCAAAACTGGTCATTCCCTGAACTATTTTTTCATCAACAAACGGCTGCAAAACAAATGCATCTTTGTGATAGATTTTTTCCACCCGTTTTTGGCAATTAAATGATCCGGTAATAAAATGATCAACTCTCTGCGAAATCAGCTGATCATAAAACCTCAGCCAGGAAAAAAGCGGCTGAAAAATTCCGGAATATTTATCAGCAGGTAAATGCCATAAAAACCTTGGCGGAGTATGAATAAAACAGATATGAGTTGTTTCAGGTCTGGTAATAATAGCTTTTGCAAACTTGGTAGTCTGACTTATAACCAGATCGTATTCAGAAAAATCAAACTGCTCAAAAGCTAAAGGATACAAAGGTAGTAAAGGCCTGTATAAACTTCTCCAGCCAGGAATTTTTTGCATGAAAGAGGTGATTATTTTCTTATTTCTAAATTTTTCCGCAATCAAACTATTTTTTTTATCAATTACTGAAGTAAAAATAGGTGCTTCAGGATAAATCTCTGACAATGCCAGCAGCACCTTTTCTGCCCCACCCCACTGAACCAGATCATCATGTACTAAAGCAACTTTCATAGGCTTAAGCGTAAAGTGTTTATGGTTAAGTTTCAAGCTCCAGAAACGGTTAATTTGTTATTTAAAGCGCCAAACGGTAAAATTCACACATGAGTAACTATCACACACCAGTAATGCCAAAAGAATCTTTAGAATTATTATCTGTCAAACCAGGCCACTGGTACATTGACTGTAATTTGGGTGGCGGCGGCCATACTGATCTTATTTTAAAACAGGGCGGAAAAGTCATTGGTATCGACCTTGATGCTGATGCGATCAATGAAGTTGCCAAAAATCACAATTTGAAAACTGAAAATATTGATTTCCACCTCCAGGCTTATTCCGAAAATCTGATTCTCTATCAGGACAACTTCGCTAATATTATCCATGTCTTAGACAAAATCAACTCTTGTCATCCTGAACTGGTTTCAGGATCTACCAATTCGCAAACAATATCCATTTCAGGAATTCTTTTTGACCTTGGTGTTGCCAGTTTTCAGGTCAATGAAGGCAGCCGGGGGTTTAGTTTTAATAAAGATGCACCCCTTGATATGCGTATGGATCAATCTCAGGGAGTATCTGCCAGAGATTTAGTAAATGTTTTATATGAAAAAGAATTAACCGAACTATTCTGGAAATTTGGTGAAGAAACATTCGCTAAACCAATTGCCAGAAAAATTGTTGATTACAGAAAAACTAAACTGATAGAAACCACTACTGAACTTGCAAACATTGTTCTATCTGTCAGAAGAAGATCTCCCACTGAAAAAATCCATCCAGCAACCCGAATATTCCAAGCACTTAGAATTGCCGTCAATGATGAATTAAATAGCCTAACTGAAGCATTACCAAAATCATATGAATTACTATCGCCAGGTGGAAGACTCGTAGTAATTAGTTTTCATTCCTTAGAAGATAAAATTGTAAAAAATACATTTAAAGATTTAGAACAGAAATATAAAGCTAAAATTCTAACAGACAAACCACTAGAAACAAGTAATTCTGAGATTTACGATAATCCAAGATCAAGATCTGCCAAATTAAGAGCTGTTGAAAAAAATAATCTTATAAGTTAAGGTTTGCGAATGAGTTTACTAAAAAAAATAGAAAATGGTTGTGAATTAGGAACCGAAATGCTTCATCAAGCAAATGAATTTTCCTTCAAAAACTTTTTACAAAATGGAGGATTTGTGCAAAAATCAGTTGAAATTGCGATGACAACACCTCATTTAACCCCTAGTGAAAATTTTTATTCATTTCTCGCAACAGCATATGCAAGTTTATTCATTGTATTTATACCAGCTGCAATCACAGCCGCAAAATCTAGAAAGCGATATATGTCTTAATTGTATCTTCAGCTAATTTTTTCCAATTAAAAACTTTATACCTGTCACTACCATTTTTAATTAATTCTTTTCTCAGTTTCGGATCATTCAAGATGGTCATAATTTTATCTGCCATTTCAGTTGTATTATGGGGATCAAAATATAAGGCAGCCTCTCCTCCAACTTCTGTTAATGAACCAAGCTTTGAAGATGCTACCGGGACCTCACAGGCAAACGCTTCCAGTAACGGGATACCAAAGCCTTCTTCAAAAGATGGCACTACATATACTTGTGCGCCTTTGTAAAGTCCGACCAATTCGATATCGGTTACAAACCCGGTATAAATAATATCCGGATGCTGATATTCTTTTTTGATTCTGTCCCAAAAATAATGGCCACTTCCTGTTAGTACCAATTTTAAAGAGGGATAATTTTTTCTGACTTCTAAAAAAGCTTTAATTAATCCTTCGACATTTTTATGGGGATGAGCATTTCCAACATAAAATATATATGGCTTTTGAATATCAAATTTTTTCAAAACCTGATTAACTCCATCTGCGGTCATTCTTTGAGCCAACTTTAATAATGAATCTTCAGCAGCTTCTTTGGTAACAACAATTTTATTGGGATTTACTTTCCATTCATGTTCTAACTGTTCTTTGACATAGTTAGAAACTGTGATCACTTTTTTACTTTTTCTAACTGCATGGGAAAATACTTTGTCATAGGCAAACTGTTTAACTTTATAAATTAAGGGACCATGAGTAGTGGCTCTTTCCATTTTAAAATGCTGATGAATGAGATCATGAATGGTCACCACAAACTTACCGTTATAAAAAATTGGCACATTAAAATGCGGGAAGTGCATCAGATCCAACTTATATGAATGAAGCAATTTTGGAAACTTAAGTTGTTCTGCCATCGAATACCAGGAATATTCTGACTCAACTAAATAAAAATTCTTTGGTAGATTTTGATCAAGATTTTTTTTTAGCAGAAAAAGGTAATAATCATTTTCATGATCAATTTCAGCTAAATTGCGAACCAGGTTTCTGATATATCTGCCAACACCTGCCTCCGACCACAATCTACAGTCAATTCCAATCTTCATAAATAGTTAATCAGAAAATTGGTGAATCAGTTAATTAGATTTGAATATAGGTGTCTAATTAACTAATTAACAAGTCCACTAATTAACTTATTTCAAACTCTCATAAATATCTGACAAATGTTTGGCAATCGGATCCCAGTCATATTTTTGGGCAACCATTTTTTTAGCATTTTCAGCAATCATTTTATACCGTGCTTTATCCTGCAATAACTCAATCGTTGCCTCTGCTATCTCCTCAGGTGAATCCCTAACTATCACCTCTTTGCCATCTACCGCATCTGTCCCACCTATTCCGATTGAAGTAGTTACAACAGGTAATCCTGAGGCAAAAGCCTCAAAGTTTTTATAGCGGGTTCCACCTGCTCCATAAATTGGAGCTACTAAAACTGATGCTCCCTGATAAGCTTCCCTGACATCTTTGACTTCATCTACCCGCACTTTGTCATTTTCTAAGTGACCCAAAAACTGTTTTGCATCTTTACCAATAATCCATAACTTTGCCTGAGGCAGTTTTTCCAAAATTTTTGGCCAGACTTTGCTCATCAAAATATCTACCGCTTCTCTGTTTTGCAGCCAGGTAAAATTTCCTAAATATAAAACAACCGGATCCTTACTTTTTTCAAAAACTTTTTCCGAAAATAGGGACGCATCAACTCCATTTGGAACTATATCAACATCAAGATTTTTATCCTGTGACAACATAATATCTTTATCAGCCTGAGACATCGCCACCACTTTTCTGGCTTGCCGCCAGTAAGCTACTTCCCAATGTTTTAACTTTGATACATCAATTGAAAGCAAAGGTTTTGCCAAAGGATATTTAAAATTTTCAACAAAATGCTGATAAACCAGATATTCGATCGTCTGATCTACTAACACAATTGGCAATTTGGTTTTTGGAATATGCGGCATGACATAAAAAGTTTCAGCATGGATCAAATCATAATGACCATCTTCTAATTCCTGTTCAATCGCTTTTTTTTCACCTTTCGCCCAGTTTCGGATCACTAAAAAAGGAAATCCACTAAGCCCTGTCCGCATAATATTTTCCATTGTCCATGGTTTTGGGGGTCTTTCAAAAATTCTGACTTTTTTGCAAATTTTTTCCAATCCTGCAACTCCCTGTTTTTCTTTGTCATTTTTTACCAGAGAAAATAAAGTAATTTCATGTCCTAACGCAGTCAGTCGTTTAATCAGATTGTATGAACGAGTCTGCCCTCCAGTCATTGGAGGAAAAGGCAAATATGGTGTCAGCATGAGTATTTTCATAAATATATAATGTCAAATAAACAAATGAGCAAGCTCTTGCTTCGCAATAAACAAATAAACAAATGAGCAAGCTCTTGCTTCGCAATAAACAAATAAACAAATAAACAAATAAACAAATAAACAAATAAACAAATAAACAAATAAAC
>CAYUPO010000005.1:33480-71371 GCA_964446685.1 uncultured Gammaproteobacteria bacterium
TAAACAAATAAACAAATAAACAAATAAACAAATAAACAAATAAACAAATAAACAAGCTAATTATGGCGAATTTGGCATTGGGTTACTGCAAAGCAGGAACTTGTTCATTTGGCATTTGACATTTGTTTATTCTTTTTAGTTCGGTTCTTTATCATTCAACCTGTCAAACCCTGGTAACTCTCTAGTTAAATCAACAATTACAAAATCTTTGTTATCAACTAAAGTGGCATACTTTCGCATAACCCATTTTGTTTTGGCATCTTTGGATGTCGAAATATAATAATTAACTTTAAACATATCATGCAAATCTTTCATTGGATAAGCCACCACAGCCCATCCAGGACGGTTAATCTGATACAAAAATGAGGTATCCCCCTGGTAGGGAGCAACTACCACTGCATCAGGCGGCAAAATACGGTCTGCCACTTTTCCGGCCTCAACTATCGCCCCATTGTTAATCTGATAAAGTCCTTTTACTTCTCCCCAGGTCAGATAAAGAGTTAAAAACATAAATAACATTGCTAAAGGAATTGTGTAAAGTCTTGGCAAAAATCCGGAAATTCCCCGCATCAGATCAACAAACCCTTTGGCCACAAATATTACCAGTACCGGCACAATTAGTGTCTGATAATAATCGTGCTGAACATTGCCTTTGGCTACCACGATCAGATACAGAAAAGCTCCTAAAGCAAGCAAATGCAAAAACCAGCTTTGTTTCGGTTCTGGTTTTCTGAGTACCCCCACAAAAAACAAAAATGAGCCGGCCACTCCTAAAATCTCCCTACCAAAACGGTCTCCCAAGATCCATTTCCAGTAAGATGGTCTAAACCTGATTCTGGTATTTTTATCTCCATCAAATAACCAGCTGGATCCGGGAATCCCCTCAGGATACTTACTTTCCCACCACCTCCATAAACCAAACGGCAGCAGTGAAACAAAGGCAAATAGCCAGTATCTCAGAGGAATTGGCCACCATTTCTTCTCTTTCTGATAATAGGTGTAAAGAAGAGGCAGTAAATAAAAACCACCAAACGGTTTAGTTAAAAAAGTACTGATGGTAAAAAAAACACCGATTAAAAACAACCATTTAGTATTTTCCAATATCCAGCGATGAGTAAAATAAACCATTCCCATACTAAAAAACACCAGCAGTGGATCTGGCAATATCACCCGTGAATAAAAGATGTTGTAAGGCAAAACGGCAAACAAAAATGATGCTACCAGGGCTGTCGCTGATCCAAAAAACTTACGGGTAAGCAGGTAAACAAATACCAGTGAACCCAAAGATGCCATGATTGAAACTAATCTGGCCAGTTTTTCATCAACTCCACCATTTAAAACATACAAAAAGTAAGTTAAAGAGTTGCCTATCGGAAATTCTACCATCCGGTACCTTTCCGGATTAATGTTTGGAATTACCCTTGGATCCTCAGATATACCAGACATATCATCATATCTGGGCAAAAACGGGTTAAATCCCTCTTTATAAAAGCTTCGTGACACTGCCGCAGTATCCGCCTGTCTCCATGAATGCCAGTCAGCAATCGGACTATCAATTTTATAAAGCCTGACAAAAAAAGCCAATATTATTATGAGTATTAAGTAAAGTTCGGGTGATTTAAAGAATTTAATAATATTTTTCATATTTAAATTGCAAAATTGTTTAATTATTTACTTCTATAACCTGTAGCCACAGCCCAGCTTACTCCAAGCATAATCCAAAGTAAACTGGCTATCTTTGAAGCTTCAAGTACATCTATAAAAACAGCAGTAATCAGGATATTAATAGTGGCACAAATAACAGCTATCAAAAATAACCTTTCAAATGTATTGACCCTTTTTATAGCCTTAATGAAACTAAAAATAAGCAGACAGAAAATTAATCCTAAAGACAATGTACCCATCAGACCTGTTTCACCCAATGAGCGCAAATAATCATTATCAGTAGCATCAGTGATTGATGAATAACCAGTTCCTAAAACGGGATTTTTGGTAAACGCCCGCATCGCTCTCGGCCATTCAACATCAGTCCGGATATTATATGATCGGGACACTGTCAGTTCGGTATAGTCAGTTGGTTCACCTTCAGCAATGTCAGAAGCTACCCCACTTTTAGTAGCTTCAGTTTCCATAGTTGCCTCTTTTTGATTATCGGTAATTCTTTGCCGGACTGCAGAACCAGATGAATCCTGTGCCACTGGAGTAAAATCATTGACCGCATTAGGATCAGACACATATTTTGTTCCACCACCACCCAATAAATTAACTGTGATAGTAGCCACCAAGCGGTGTCTAAGTTGAGGGATAGCTGCAACAGCAACTACAGCAAGTATAAACAAACCAACAATTAGCCATTTCTTCTTTAAAAGCCAAAAACTAAGCGCCAGTCCAACAAAGGTGGAGGCAAAAGAGGCTCTGGCTGCTGTTAGTCCTAACATTCCAAAACTAAGCAAAGCAACAAAAGCAATGGATAAAGGAGCCAGCAATTTTTTACGGGAGGACATCAGCTGTTTAAAGCCATACACAAAAAAAAGTGTTCCTAAAAAGACAAGTGCAATTGATAAATAAGCTGCTAAATCATAATGACCGGCAAATGTTGAATTCGGCCGGGCGCCCGGTGTTAAAGCAAGTACCAACCCTTTGGAAAACTCTTTATTTGTGGTTGAAATAACCGGAAATTCAGCATAAACCTGTCCTAAACCATATAGGACAACCAGAACAGTTACCCCCATCATGGATAGAAGAATTGACTTAACTTGCTGCAAATTTTTAACCGCCAGCCAGCCAATAAAGAACAAGCTCATATACTCAACGCGTCTCAGCAAGTGAAGCACACCTAAACTAGGACTTACAGTATGAGTTAAAAATATGGCAGACAAAAGGGAAATTAGACCCACCCCCCAAAACAACAAGAAAGCTTGAGCAATTGGCTGCTTAATCATCCAGGGAAGTTTATTGATGTTTAAAATAAGCCAAATTAACCCTACAACAGCAATAATAATATCTTCAAGCCGGATTGCAACGTAGGTTCCTGTAACACCGAATAACGGAAACTTAGGGTACAAAGGAATGAAAATGGTAAGTACCAATAAAAAGAAAAAAGCTACCTGATCTGAATATTTTTTGACTAATTCCATGGTTTCTTTTTTAAAACATTAATAATAGTTAGAAAAGTAAAATAAAATCCAATCCACATTCCAATATAAACCACCAGACGCCAGACTAGTGAGGAACCTGAATATCGGATAGTCGTTTTTGTGTCAAAAAACTTTCCATCAATAAAAATATCGGTCGCACCTCGTTTATAAGCTTTACCATTTATATCAAATGGCTCAAAACCATTTACATATACTGAATCCCTAAAAGGATAAACATATTCTTCCAGATAAGTGCTTGATTGCTGATCCCTAATATAGGTGTAAGCCTCTTCCGGAGGTCTGTTTAATCGTAAAGGAGGAATTGTGATACTCCCAATTTTTAAGTAAGAAAACTCTTTAAGGTAAAAAGAGGTGACTTCTTTACGCCTCATATCAGAAAAATAGGCCGCTACATTGGGAACCTGAATCGTATCCCCTGGTTCAGAAGATTTGACCGAATTAGGTAATGCTGCTATATCCTTTACTGAAGAGGGTCCAGGCAAAAGCAGATAAGTCAGTCCCAATAAAAATAATATAGCTAAAAAAACATTTTTAATCATCTGAATTTACTGAAAAAGTCTGGCTCTTCCCAGTTTATATTTTAAATCTTTGATCTGTCTTTCACCAATAATCTTTGCCGGCACTCCGCCAACAATTGCATATTCAGGAACATCTTTTGTAACAACTGCACCAGCAGCTACAACAGCTCCTTTTCCTATATTCACTCCGGGTAAAATAATTGCCCTGGGACCAATAAAGACATAATCCCCGATTACAACCGGAGCGTTAACTGCTTCAAAAAAGTCGGAATTAATATCATGCTCGGAGTTATATATCATCACATCAGAAGCAATATCAACATTCTGGCCAATTTTTAATCTATCTCTACCATCTAAAAAAGCATTTTGTCCAACAATAGTGCCCTTACCGATTTCTACCCCTTCCGGCGTAAAAAACTGTGCCCCCATATGGATATGCGCACTGCGATGCAGCTTTACTCCGGCTAACAAATAAATGAGATACCTTAAAAAATAAACCGGCACAAAACCAGCTACCCTGACCACTAAAAGCTCAAAGTCAGCGATATAACTGACGAGTCTCCGGCCAATTTTAGAAAAAGCTTTAGCCAAAGACAGTGGCCTGCCTTGTTTATCTTTAAACACAACTCCTGAGGAAGAAAGTCCAATATGTTCTGAAAACAGCATGAGTTAATTATAGAGTGAAGGGCTCTGACAATGCAAAGAAGTAAAATCTATCCCTGACTGGTTTTTTCCAGTACATCAATTACCTGTTTAGCCATTTTTTTCCAACTAAACTTTTTAGCCTGTTCAATGGCATTTCTAGACAACTTTGAATGAAGTTTCTTATCAGTTGAAATAAGCCTGATGGACTGCTCAATCTGATCAATTGATTCCGGATTAACATATAACCCGGCACTTCCCGCCACTTCAGGTAAGGAAGAAACATCTGATACAATCACCGGCTTGCCACATGCCATTGCGTCTACCACAGGAATGCCAAAACCTTCCCATAATGAAGGCAAAATAAATGCTTTAGAACCATTCAATAAATAAAGCATGTCCTGGTTTGAAACAAATCCGGTAAAAATAATTTTATCTTCAATCTCAAGTCTTTTAGGTAATTCAACAATTTCTTCAAACTGCCATGCCTGTCTGCCTTCCCCTGTTGTTTTTCCTACAACGACCAATTTCAAATTATCAATTTTAACAAAAGACTGAATTAAACGTTTTAAATTTTTCCTTGGTTGTACCGTCCCAATAAAAACTAAATAATCCCCTTTTATCTGATACTTCATCAAAGTCTGATCAATTTTTGGCTGATCACTGACCTGATGAAAAACTTCTTCATTATATCCCGGATAACAGACTGTGATATCTTTTGGATCTTTTTTGTAATATTTAATTATATCTTTTTTGGAAGAGTATGAGATTGTAATAATCTTTTCTGCTGTGTTAATTGAATGCTTTGTCCAGTTAGTTAACTGATACAAATCTTTTTGTTCAAACATTTCCGGAAAACGGAGATAAGCTAAATCAAAAACTGTAACCACTTTTTTAACAGGTGAAAACCAGGGCGAATAATGAGTTGGTGAATAAAAAACATCTGGTTTTTGTTTAGCTCCGAATAAATATAAAGGTAAGGCAATCCTGGTCCACAATTTACGTGGCTTTAAAATTTTATATCTCCATCCTTCCCTTTCCTTTGGCAAATCAGGTAGTGGCAAAGACGGTAATAAAATCAGATAGTCATTTTTTTTATCAAGCAACTCAATATTTTTTAACAGTTCAAATGCTACTTGACCACTGCCAAGTCTTTGGGCAACATTTGCTTCATATCCATCAATCCAAATTTTTGTCATATAATTACTTTTCGATCAAAGCTCAAACAAAAAATTTGTACTGAGCGAAGTCGAAGTACTTCCTTAATTTCCACCTAAAGATTTATAAACCTCTATTGTTTGTTCGACAGTTTTTTCCCAGGTAAACTGTTTAACATTTTTTAAGCCCTCTTTAATCAGATTTTTCCGAACTTCATTATCATAAAACACTTTCCGGATAGTTTTTTTAATATCTTCAATATCTAATGGATCAACATAGGCAGCACCCTGTCCACCAATCTCTGGCATAGATGAGACATCCGAAGTCACAACAGGAACTCCGCAGGCTTGGGCTTCTAAAATTGGTAATCCAAATCCTTCATATAAAGATGGATATGCTAAAAGCCGGGCACTGGCATATAACAAAGGCAGCTCTTCATCACTCACTCTTTCAATATCTTCACCACTCACTATTAAGGGTACATCTTTACAGGCAATTTTGAGTCTTTTAATATTTTTTCTCTCACCTATTCCACCAAGCGCCAACACAAACTCCTCAGGCAGCTGATATTTTTTCCTAAACATTTTAATATCTTTTGGCGACTGGATTTTAAACGTATCTCCAACTCCTTCATAAATAACTACAATTTTATCTGACGGAATTGAAGACACTTTTAACAAATCCTTTTTTGTTGCTTCAGACACCGCAATTACAATATCAATTTCTTTTTCTACCAGCTGAAGTCTTCTCTTGTGAACATCAACAATTTTTGAAACTGTCCACTCCGGATGCAGCAAAGGAACCAGATCATGATAGGTAGTAACTCTTTTGGATTTCGAAGGTGGTTGAACCCAATCAGAACTGTGATAGACATCAATTGGTCCTAAAAATTTCTCTATCGAAACATTTCGCAATTTGTTAAATAATAATTCAAATAATGAAGGCGGTAGTTTAAATTTTTTAACCGCTTTTAGATTGCCTTTATAAGGTTTTCTAAGTGATGAATAAAAAAAGACAGTTTCAATTTCTTTTTTTTCCTGTAAACCCTCAGCCAATTTTTGAGTATAAGTTGAAACTCCACCCTGATGGGCTAACTGGGAAATATCAAATCCAATTCTTAGTTTTTTTGCCATATTAGTCCTTCCTTTCAAGTATTTCGATAGTACCTATTTTAGCTTTTAATTGGTAGTGGGCGTAAATATAATTATACAGTTGGGGAGCAAAATCAGTAATTTTCCTACCCTTTGTCTGAACAGTTGGATCTGACACAATTATCCGGGGCTTAGACTCAATTAAACCATGATAAATCCTCTCCCCTGCATCAGCTAAAAACCAGGGAAATTGGTACACAAACACTTTGCCCGCCGGAAGCGTCTCTGTCATCTGATACATTAGCGGGGTCACACCATAAACAAAAATCTCTTCCCCAGGCCGGGTCAGTTGCTTTACTGAGATTGCAGCTGATTTTGTATCAGCATCAAAATAATAAACATATTCCTGCGTATGACTTTGATAAAAAGGCATCAACCATCTTAAACAGACTATAAAATATATCCCTATCATCAACCAACCAATCTTTTTTTTAATTAGCCAGTTAAAACCATAAATAGTCGCAATACAGACATAGGGCAAAGCCGGTTGAAAATAAGTAAAATCAAAATTATTTCCTCCCGCTAAAAAGCTTCCGGTAAAAAAAACTATTACTAAATAAATATATTTTTTATCCTGATCAAATAAAGATAAAATAGTTGGAAGAGAAACTCCGACAATTCTTTTAACAGACACCGCTTCAGGAACTGATCCGCCGAGTGTAGCATAAGTTGTCAGATTAAACTGAACCGTCCAAAACCAAAAATCTTTTAGTACTCCAATACTTGCTAAATAACCCAACATGCCAATAATTGGTATTAAGAAACCGAAACAGTAATTTTTGATTGTTTGAAAACTTCTTTTCCAATACAGCAAATACAGAAATACTAACCCAGCCAATGGAATAGCCACCTGTTTAAAAACTGTGGCCACAGCCAAAATAAAACCAGTTAAAAAAACATCGTAGCCATTTTTATTCTCTTTTAAAGATCTGACAGCGAAATAAAATGCCAGCAGATAAAATATTGTTAAAAAATTATTAATCCATAACACCCAACCTTGAAAAAAAGGCTGCCATAATAAATATAAAAAACAAACAGCCAAAGCTTTAAAATAATTTTTGAAAAGTTTAGCAGACACAAAAAATAATAAAACTTGTGTCATAATCAACAATCCATACTGCCAGAATCTAGCAATATATTCATTAGTCAAACCCAAAACCTCAAAGTTCAAGGGCAAAAATAACAGTCCGGGGAAATGCTGATCAAATATTTGCTTATAAGGCAGCAAACCATGATTGGCTAAATATGGATATACAAACAACTCCGGATAAGGAAAAAACAATAATTTAGACAATGCAAAAACATGCACTATAACAATCAAAAACAACAGAATTAGATATTTGATATTTGATATTTGATATTTGATATTAGTATCTTTCATACCTACTAACCTCCCCCACTCCGGCAAAACTTTTACTTTGAATTTTTTTAAACCCCAACTGTTCAATTTTTTGCTCGACAAACCGATCTGAATCCGTTAAATCTCTTAAATAACTTATATGATACAAACTACTTGTAGAACCGCTAATTTTTGCTTCGATTTTTGCTTCAGATAACTTCTGATCAACCGGCAGACCGTTAAGTGCTCCAAATCCCTTTGTATAATCTTGTGCATACCATTCATATGGATCAAATGGGGATGGAAATTCAAAAACTGTTACATCAGCCGGATTTTGCTCTGTATACAAAACCGCCTGTTTCCACATCTCACGTTGATTATGTTGATCAAAAAAATAAAAACAATTTCCAATAATATTTCCCAAAAGTATTAAAGCAATAACAGGAAAATAAAACGCCTTTCTTTTAATAGATAATAACCCAACTGCGGTGATCCCGTAAAAAGCGGGTAATACATATATAAATCTGAAATAGTTAAATGCCGGAACAACAAAAGAGACTAAAAAACTACTGACTAAAGGAACCAGTAAAATAATCCATAATATTTTATTTTGCTTACTTTTTATTGCTTGCAACAAACCCACAAAAAACCCGAGTGAAAAAAAACTAGTTAACAGATAATAGACTACTTTCGGTTCAAAACTAATTCTGCCTAAAACAAACTTCATCCACAGTACTACAACTTCTTTAAAATTTGCTCCTCCGGCAATACTTTTCCATCCAGGTAATCCACTCAATTGAGCTCTGGCGGTCTCAGTTTGCATTAAAAAAAGTGGGATCCATAATAAACTAATTAAAACCAGAGGTATTAAAATCATGGTCAACTTTTTCCACCATAATAATTTTTGTTTTTTCCACAAACCAATCACCACTAATACCGGCAAAATAAATAGACCAACATAATCTGTTGCCACTGTCAAAACGGTCAAAATACTGACTCCTACCCAGTACCTCATCTTAACCTTATCCTCAAGAGTAAATAAAAATAAATACATCAAGCAAATTACATAAAAAGCTAATATAGGATACATTCTGATTTCCTGAGAATAATAAATATGCAATGGTGAAGTTGCTAAAAATAAACTTCCCAATAAAGCTACCTTTGAATTTATAAGTTTTTTGAGAAATAAATAAGTCAACCAAATTGTGGCAGTTCCCAATAATACTGACAACATCCTGAGCGGAATATCAGAAAATCCAAATAATAATCCCCATCCTCTTAAAATCAGATAAAACAAAGGTGGATGATTGTCTCCTTTCAAAAAATCAAAAATAATACCGTAAAAAGAATAATCCCTGGCCGCTAATGCACTGATCGCCTCATCCAACCATAAACTTTGATCTATCCGGACAAGTCGTAATAAAAATGCCACTAGAACGATCACATAAATCCCATATTTTCCCAGAAACTTAATCATAATTATTTATTTGGTATTTGAGATTTTAATCAGATACCATTCAACCAAAACCCTATACCACATTAAAACTAACACCAAAAACAATCCATTTATTCCATCTAAAAATCCTCGATGTTTAATAAATCTAGCTAAAAACTCCCTCAACGGCAGCCATATTAAACGTTTTAAGGAAAACCCTTCTCCAGCCAGTTTTCTGTTTTTCGCTTCACTTAAAGCATATTTTTTTTGTTTTTTATAAAATTCGGACCAGGATTTATAACTGTTATGTAATACCGCATATTTTTCCTCAGCTGGAAGTTCTAATACTTTTCCTATTACTTTTGGATAAGAGTGAACCTGATCCTGCCATTTCACAGTACCAGCTTTAAAAAAGCGCAGATGCTTATCCGGCCAAAAATTGGTATGAGAAATCCATTTTCCAAAAAAAATATTTTTAAATGGAATATTAACTGCTGCAAAAGGTTCCTGACTTTTAATCAGACCTTGTAGCTTATCCTGCAACGTTTTTGGGACTACTTCATCCGGATCAAGCATTAATACCCACTGACCGGTTACTTTCTCTAACGCGAAATTCCTTACTGGATCGGCATAAGGAACCCAAGGATGATTAAAAATTTTAGCCTTATATTCTTTAGCTACAGCTAAAGAACCATCTTTTGAACCGAGATCAACAATTATTATTTCAGAAACAAAATCTTTTATGCTTTCCAGACACCTTTTTAAAACTTTTTCTTCGTTAAATGTAATCAGCACGGCGGAAATCATTCTGACAACTATTGTTTCATGCCTAGAAAGAAGTTGCAACAAGCTCAAGAGACAAAGCGGTATTTCACAAGAGTCCAGACAGCAGCTATACCATCATGCCATTTTATTTTTTTACCTTCTTTATGAGTTCTGGGTGAGGTTTTAATCTCAACTTCATGAATCTTAATCTTTCTTTTTAATATCTTTGCTGTAACTTCAGGCTCAAAATCAAATTTATTGGCTTTTAAAGGAAACTGTTCTAAAACTTCCCGGGCAAACAGTTTGTAACAGGTTTCCATATCCGAAATAGTAGCTCCGTAAAGAATATTTGTAAGTTTGGTCAGCACTTTATTGGCCACCCAATGGGAGGGTAAAACAGTTTTGTCTTTACCCCACAGTTTCAAAGGATAATTTTTCAATCTTGTACCAAAAACCACTTTAGCCCGTCTTTTAAAAACCGGTTCAAGTAATCTGTTAAAATCCTGCGGATCATACTCAAGATCAGCATCCTGTACAATCAGATAATCTCCATTTGCCTGCGACAAAGCAGTCCTGATAGCAGCACCCTTTCCCCTATTTAGATCATGATGAAAAATAATAATTGAGTCCCTTAATTTATCCCGCTCTTTTAAAATACTTTGAATAATTCTTTTTGTCTTATCTGTTGAGCCGTCATTTACAATAACTAGTTCTTTTTTAACTCCTTTTGGAAGGTTAACTTCAGCAATTTTTTGAAGAATTTGCCGGATTGTTTTTTCTTCGTTATAAACCGGAATTAATACAGACAAAAGCATATTAACTTTTACGGGCAATCACAAAGACCGAAGTTCCCAACGGTGGTTCCCAGAACCTTTCTATAAATAAAAACATAGGAGATATTAAATTAAATATCTTTACATTTCCTTTTTTGATATGGGTATGTTTAAATATTTTTCCAGCAACAAACCATCCCAACCCACCGACAAAATTTAGTAGTCTGATCCTCAGTGTTTTAAATCCAGATTTATGAAGCTGCTTTTCCAAAGGTTTTTTACTATATCTTCGAAAGTGTCCAATAGATTTATCAATTGATCCATAAAGTTTCATTCCGGAAGGAACTATTAATACTAAAATTCCTTTTGGCTTTAATAACCGCTGCATATGCAGCAAAGCTGCCTCATCATTTTTAATATGTTCTACTACATTCAGACAAATTATCACATCAAACTTTTGATTTTTGAAATAATATTTCCCATTCTCAATATCAGCAATTCCAGTACCTTTAAGTTCCGGGATCTCATTTTTTAATTTTGTTACATATTCTTTTGAAATATCTGAAGCCCAGACATTGCCATAAGGAATAAGTAATTTTGTAAAGTTACCAATACCACTACCAATTTCCAAAATATCGCCCTTCAGATATTTTTTAAACTTACCTAATATCCATTTATTGTATCGGGGAGCCTGATTCATGCTTTCTAGAGTAAGAGTACCTGTGTCCATATTAGTGTTTAACAAATTTTTTCCATATTATCAGACCCGAAAGGCCAAGCAAAGTGGTCAAACTGATCAATAGTCCATATTTTATATACTGATGAGGGGAATATTCCACCAGATACTCACCATCTTTTTCTAAAACAAATCCGTTAAAAATCGAATAAACCGGAAAAGCCTTCTGACCATTTAACTGCCACTGAGGGTCATAACTTTGAGCAAAGACGATGACTGAAGGTTTAGTTATCCCCTGGACAGTAATTTTATACTGATCGTTATTTATCTTTACGAAATCAACGTTAACTTTATTTCGTTCTGGTGAATTGACCAATGTTTTATAAACTATTTCTTTTTCAGAATATTTTTTTATCTGTAATTCTAAATCCGAATATTCTTTATCCGACAATACAACTAATCCATTCAGAATATTAATATCTCCAGCTGAATGAATAGTAATTGAATCAATTTGCTGATTAAATGTTCCAACTTCCTTCCATAAAAATATATCACCCGAAGTATTAAGATTAACCGGATTCATTTTTTGGCTACCATAATCAATCTTTAACTGCCCACTCCTGGTACTCTGTAAGGCTCTTAAAAATAATTTATCACCGGTATTTGCTTTAAGCGGCACAATTAAGGACTTATCTCCTTCAGCAATTGCAAAACCTCCCCCTAAATCAAAATCCTGATTCACCACTCCATATTTTTGAATTAAAAAATCCTTAAAAGAAAGCAGATCTTTGGATTCTCTTTTCCACCAGCCAGTTTCATCAGGTGAGGATTTCAGAGATTTAGCTGGAAAAGCAAATTTTTCCTGATTTACCAAAGCCATCAACAAATCTAAGCTTTCAGTTTTATAAAGCAACCACGAATGAATCGAGGATGGGATATTATTTATTAGTCCAGACTTTTCATCCAAAAAAATTAAACTATTTTTGGATAATGAAGCATCTGCACTTTTTGTTGCTTCACCATATATCAAATCCGAACCAACAACTAAAAATGTTTTATCCGGAACAAAAAAAAGTTTTTCCGGGTTATCTAATTTTAAAAGCGGAATTCCTGAATTATCTAATTCTTCTAAAACCCATTTTTGATTTTTTAACTGTCCAAGAAAAACATCATGATAGACAATTTGATCAGCTTTATATTCTAAACGTGGATCCAATGGTGGATAGGCTAAATATCCAATTCCGGAAATCTTAAGCAACTCACCTGAATAGGAAGCCTCCCTCAAAAAATTTAAAGTTTCATATGTCCCTTTGGTTCCGGTCACAAAAGGTCTAAGACTTACCAGATCTACTCCATTTATGGCTAAATGTTTAAGATCCATATATCCTCCAGGAGTCTTTCCTGGAATCCACAAAACTTTACCTTCATTTAGTTGTTTAACTTTTCCCTCAAATTCTGAATACTGCTGATAAAAAGGACTAGGAGCAAATAGCCCATGTGTCCATCCCAGAAATACAGGTGTTGCTAAAAAAAGCAAAAAGCCAATTATCAATAATCCTGGAAAAAACCTGAAGCGGGAAGGTACTTTATCTTTAAGAAAATCTACTGCCGAGCCTATTAATAAACTGTACCCAAGTGCAATAAAAACAAAAAATTTGGTTGGATCCCGAAAAACAAAAAATCCCGGGACTTTAGTAAAAAGAAAATTAAAAATAGCTCCCAATGGTTCCTGTGGTCCTTTTGCCAAAAAAACTCCAGTTACTGATAATAACAGCAGAAAAATCGCCAATAAATTTTTTCTTTTGGCCCAAAAACCAATTAAGACTAATAATGGAATTAACAGAAATTCTTTTCGGGGTGAGGAAATCAATCCAAATACATTTTGATACCAGTGTGGTTGATAAAATAAAAGTGAATGTTTCAAACTGGTAAAAGTCTGAAAATCGCCATTTAAATTATTAATTAACCCTGATGGCAATCCAGCACTTTCCGACATATAGAGGGGAAACCACCAATAAGCATGCAGACCAGCCAAAAGTATCCCTGACTTAACTGCAAAAAATAACCAAAATTTTATCCACCAGCTGTATTCTGTTTTTGAAAGGCGAACAAATCCCCACATAAATCTGGCAATCAAAATCACAGCCAAAAGATATCCGGCTCTCAAATCAAAAAAAGTTATAAACACAACTAAAAATATCTCTAAAACAGATAAATATTTTTTTTGTAGAATTTTGTTTTCTACCAGATAAAAACAAAGCGGTAGATAACTATATGCCAAAGCCCATAAAATCTGACCACCATCTACTAGCAGCAAAATATAGGTATTTGAAAGATAAAAAAAGGCACTGATTATTTTACCTACAGTAGAAAGATTTAATAATTTCCCCAGTTTAAAAATACCTGTTGAACCAATTATCAGTATCAGAAAAACACTAAAAATAACTATCCAATTGTGACTAACACCAATGACTGAAAAAAACCCAAGAGTTACCCCATACAACCAACTCCACAGCGTTGTTCCCTGATTACTACCAAATGGACCAGTCAAAAAAGACCACATCTGAGGTGAACTCAAATAACTTTGAATTATTTCAGGTGAAGAAAATGGAAAATCTGTTGCAGCGTGTATTCCAGACT
This sequence comes from uncultured Gammaproteobacteria bacterium, assembly GCA_964446685.1. Lineage (GTDB taxonomy): Bacteria > Patescibacteriota > Microgenomatia > Daviesbacterales > UBA10151 > CAZWRN01. The sequence continues at coordinate 47,736 of CAYUPO010000005.1, forward strand.
TACTAAGACTGGAGTACAAAAATAAAAATAATAGTATCAGCCAGTTACTTCCCATCTTTAAATATTATTCCAGCTTTAACTATACCAATCATCATACAAATAAGTGCAAGACGAAAATAAACTTCTGAAACATAAACATAACTGATTAAACTAAAAAAACTACCCAAACCAAATAATATAACACCGAAAAAAAATACTTTTCTATAACTTATTTTGCTGGATGGCACAAAAACTAACCACACCGCAAATACAGAGAGTAAAATGTTAATCAAATCAATTCTTTCCATATCTCGCTTTCCAACTTCTATAAAAAAAGAAAATACTCAAAGCGGCAACACTTAGTCCTGCTATCACCTGACTAATTTTATATGACCTGTCCGGAATAAATTCCAGTTCAATATTTAATTCCCCCTTTTGCTTTAATATCCAGCCATTTGCATAACTATTTACCAGAAAATGATCCTCGACCTGTTTACCATTCACTTTCATCTGCCATCCAGGATGATACAACTGATTTAATGCTAATATCTGAAAATCCTGATCATTAACGAACTTAAGTTGATAATAAGAATCATTGTTCTTCGTATAATCAATATTTTTCGATCCGAAATTTTCAGAGTTAGTATTTTCCCGAATTAAAACTGGCTCTATTTGAAAATACTGGGTAATGGAGACATTTTCCAAAGTTGTCCCCTGACAATCTGTCAGATCATTTTTCTGACATGATGGATTTTTTAAAATAAAACCAACTTTAGTTATATTAGTGTCCTCACCTGGCCTAAATGTCCACTCTTTAAGATTATTCTTATTTTCGCGTGCAAAATTTACTGTCACTGAATTTGAATAAATTTCTTTACCTTTCCTTGAAACGCTGTTATCACCATATTGACGGGTCATCAGTTGGCTGCCATCAGGAAGCAAATAATTAAACCTTAGATAAAACAGTGTCGATGGATCATATTGAGTTAAATTTACAAATGTTTCTTTTTCGTTTACAGGAAGCTTGTCAATATTCACAGGCTCTCCACTTTTCATTGGCTGCAACGCAATCTCGTTGTTCCCTTCTTCCAGGCTTATCACTCCCAGATCAAGCCTATTGTCTTGAGTAATTGAAGCAAACATTGTGCGTGATTGCCCATTAACTATATAAGAGTAAGAAAACTGATCTCCTTTATCTCCATTAAATTTATTTGCTGAAGTAAATCTATAATCACCTTTTGGTAAATTGTTGAACTTATAAATTATCCAGTTATCAAAATGATTAGATGATTTAGAAATATTGGTTTTAAGAGGAATTATGTAATTTTCTGCTAACTTCTTCCTTATGTCTTCATTTAACTTATCTAATTTTTTATTCTGTTCAGTAGTAATCGATGTATTAAAAGACAATTTTGAAAAATAATTCTGATGCCTGACAAGTATTGGGTGCAAATACTGACTTTTCCAATTCTGATACTGGCTATCTGGTTTTTTAGAATATGTATTTATTTCATCCATAAAACTGGTAAAATCCTTTTGGTAATTTGAAATAGCTTTATCAAAATCCATTTGATTCCCCGGACGTCTTGATAACTCTACTTCAGATATTCTTTTACCCAGGAAAAAAAGTTCAGATTGCATTTTTTGCTTTTTATTAAACAGAATAAAGAGTTGCAAATCTTCTTTTAACCTGACCAAGGGATATATAACATGTGTTGGTAAATAAGAAACAAAAGGAAATATTTCCTGATCCCTCTCATAACCTAAAGTAATGACAGACTCAATGGATAACTGATCATTAGGCAAAAATATATTTTCGTTTATATTTGCTTCGGGAACTAAATCAGAGACAGAGGCATCCACTAGTAAAGCAGAGCTGCTACTTTGGTTTATCAATTTGAAACTTTGAACCGGGGATACAGTATCAGTAGTTTGATTTATCGTTATGGAAGAGTCATGCCAGGAGTTAATTTCCCAAAAACTCAGTTTCCCAAATTTCTGAACCGGTCTTAAAAGTCCTTTTTCTTCAAATTCTTTTATTTTTTGTTTAAAGACTTCAGGACTCATCATTTGCCGATCCCTAAAATCAATATCGTCCCGAATCAGAATATAGCGAATATTAAGTAAACCGGCTTTGGTAAAAAAAGCCGGATCAAACAAAAAATCATCCTCCATCTTACTACTTATTTCTGAATAATAAGGAATAGTCGTATTGTAAGAAATAGCTGGTATATCAAGTAAAGTATTAGTTGATTCAACTCCAGAAAAAGGATAATTCCAGTTATAAGTAATACCTTCACCACCTAAAGGAAAAGCCGCAATTCTAAAGCTACCATTTTGTGATTTTAACCATTGATTAGCTGATTGATAATAATCAGGAACCGATACAGCATAACTTTTCCATTCCCCTGTATTGTTCTGATAAGTAAATAATTCTTTTGTAAAAAAAGGTTTTCCAAAAAAAACTACAAACAAAATCAAAAATAAAACTGAAACTTTTTTTAAAAACGCAATTTTCTCAAATAAGTAATAAAAACTATACCCAATAAGTGGTGACAAAAAAACCGGAACGATAAAGCCAAATTTCTCAAACGGATTCCGAAAAAGCTGCAGTAAAGGAACCTGAGCAAAAAAACCCAAAGTTAATTCCCCCAGTGGTGGCGAGGATCCTTTCATTAGAAAAAATCCCAGTAAAATAAATAAACCACACAACAAAACAGCTCTTTTTTTAAATTTAACAGCAGCAATCAGAAAAACTACAAATAAAATTCCAAATTCAAATAATTTCTGCCAGGTATGGCTAAAAAATGCAATCCAGGGCACTTCAGTATTCTGATAAAAATCATGATGCATCAGTCTAAATACATCGGTCAGATTTCCTAAACGATATGAAATATTCTGAATTGTATCCAGATTATCAATACTATTAAAAAATATATTCGACGAAGGGGAAAATCTTTCAGAAGCAGAATAAGAAAACATCTGACTAATCCACCAGATATTAAATAAAACATAAATTATCAGACTAAGACTTAAAAACTTTAAAACAAAAATTTTTTCCTGTTTTTCTTTGGACCAAAGAAAATTTATAACAGTAACACCTGCAATTACAAACCATAATAAAAAGTCAAATGGTGGTGATGTAGAAGCATAAGAAAAAACCAAAGACGCAATTCCGATATAAAAACTATAAATATACTTTTTAACTCGCAACCCTTTTATAAATAGCCAGACAACCAATGGAAACAAAGCCAAAAAAACCATATAGTTGTACAGGAATCTACTCCAGATATTAACCAGTACAAAAGGATTAAACCAGTAATAAGCTACCGCCAGAAGCAGAAAAACCGGTTTAGTTTCAGGAAAAAGTTCTTTAGTTAACTGATAAATAGCTATCCCAGAAACTAAAAAAATGATATAAAAAAACCCTGCTTCAATAATAAATCCGGGTACACCCAGTAATGAAACCCAATATAAAACCAAATAAGTCAGAGATGAAGCAGTAGTAAAACCAGGATAGTTTCCCAGTGCATAATTAGACCAGGCATTTTTGGTTAATTCAACATATCTTCCCAAATTTTCAAATGGCAGCGCTGATTCACTACTGGCATAAATCTGACCATTCCAGAACCAGATTGTCATCAGTAATAATGCAGCTAAAGCAATTATAATCTGTGGGATGAAGTGCCTAAATTGATCAGAATTTAGCAATTTAATCATGTTTGGAAACAAGGTAAGAACCAATTGCTAGAAATTTAAGACCAGATCTCATAAGTACATCAATCGCATCCTCAGGAGTTTGGACAATCGGATATCCATGAAGATTAAAAGAGGTATTTAAAATACCACCTATTCCGGTTAATTTTTCAAACTCATCGATCAGGTGCCAGTAGGATGGATTCCATTCTTTTTCGACCGCCTGAGGCCTCAGTGTCCCGTCATATGGATGCATCGCAGCTACCAGATCTTTTTTACCTTTATCAGTTGAATCAAGTGTCATTATCATATAAGGCACATTCATTCGTTTAGGATTTTTCACATATTTACTAAGCTGTTCTTTTTTTATTGAAGGCGCAAAAGGCATCCAGAAATCTCTGGACTTAATCTGATCATTTATCTCTTTAATCACATCAAACCTTGACGGATTGGCATTTATAGAACGATTACCTAATGATCTTGCACCCCATTCAGCCCGGCCTTTAAATCTGGCCACTATCTCACCTTTTGCCAGCAGTCGGGCAACTTTTTTCTCTATATCATCTAATTTTTCCACCTGAAGTAATTTATACTTTGGTTTTTTAAGCTCTTGGCCAATTTCACGGTCAGAGAATTCACTACCTAAATACAGATCTTTAAGAGGAACAATTGGGTATTTATCAGTATCAGCCTGGTTCTGATATGCCCAAAAAGCTGCTCCGAAAGAGGTCGATTCATCTCCACAGCTCGGAACAATATACATACTTTTTACTTCAGCCATCTCAGCCACCAACTGATTTGCCTTAACATTCATAAATACCCCCCCGCCACAAACAATATCGGAAATACCGGTTTTTTTTATCGCTTTTTTAACCCATTCTTTCAATAAATCTTCGGTTAATTTCTGAACTGCTCCTGAAATATTATCAAAACGCTGGTGAATCAGAATTTTATCTAAAATTTTATAAAATACATGTGAATGAACTTTGGCTGAAAAAGTTAAATCATCATTTACCCTAATCAGATCTCTCATCTTCTGATACAGCTTGTCAAAATGTTCCGGATTAGCATAAGGCGCCATTCCCATTACTTTATATTCATGTTCACCTCTTTTTAACCCCATAAAAGATGTGACATAAGCATATAGATCCCCTAATGAATTCCCGGCTTTAGTCGAAACTATTCGTTTCATAACTCCATCTTCAGCAATACTGACTGTTGAACAAAGTTCATCGCCCATCGCGTCCAGAGTAAATACCAGTTTTTTGCCTGTCAGATAATCCGGTGAACTATAATAAGCAGCTGCTGCATGAGCAGTATGATGATCACAATAAAGTATTTTATCTTTACTAATCCCTAATTTTTTCTGGACTTTTTTCTCCAATTCCATTTTCAACTGTGGATTCCAAAACAATTGATAATATTTATTAACTAATATTTGATATATATAACGGCTAACCGGAATATTGGCTAAAACTGATTCTTTAATTTGCCAGATTAAAGCTAGTAATGAAGTATTCTTACCTGACCCATCTGAATTATAGACTGAAAATCCGGCATTAATTGTTAAATCTTTAAAACTAAAAACAACATAATCAATTTCTTTTGGAGAGATGTTTGCAATTTTTAAAACTTCTTTAACAGCTTTTACCGGCAGACCACCCTGATTTTTAATACGGTTTAATCTTTCTTCAGAGATACAAGCCAAAAGTTTACCGTTTTTTATAATGGCCGCTGTTGCTAAGTGTGAGTTATTTAATCCTAAAATTACCATACAGATGTATAAAAGTTAACCGATTATATACGAAAGACTACGCAATTTGTATAATCAAAAAATTGAAAAACATTTTAGATCTACCGGAAACCACCATTAATAGTCAGCAAATAATTCATCGGAAAAAATTCTTTGAAAAAATTTATCTGGATTTTTATAATGAACTTAAATCTCATTCTAAACAACTTCCAAAAGGGAAAAAATTAGAACTTGGTTCTGGAGCAGGATTTATAAAACAAGTTATCCCCGATGTTATAACATCCGACATAATAAAACTACCCATTTGCGACAAAGTAATAAACGCCGAGAAATTGCCTTTTTCAAACAACACTCTATCCGCTATTTATATGTTAAATACTTTTCATCATATTAAAAATCCTAAGAAAGCTTTAACTGAGTTTAATAGATGTTTAAAAAAAGAGGGGAAAATAATTATGATCGAACCGTATAATTCCTGGTGGGGCAGATTTATATATAAAAATTTCCACTACGAAGGATTTGACGAACATGATCCTAACTGGAATATTAAAGGAAAAGGACCATTATCTGATGCCAATAACGCATTACCGTGGATTATTTTTGAAAGAGATAAGCAAAAATATAAAAAAATGTTTCCTTCACTTAATATTACCTATATGCAGCCACATACTCCTATCAGATACCTCTTATCCGGAGGATTAAAAAAACATCAGTTAGTACCCACTTTTACATTTAATTTTTTTAAGCTATTTGAAAAAATAATATCACCTTTTTCAAAACAAACAGGTATGTTTGTAACAATTGTTTTAACAAAAACAAGTTAATTTCGGGTGGCTGAAACTCTGATTAAATCTGTTCTTCCAATAAAAGCATTAATTACTGAGAGCATAATAGATAAAGGCAGTAAAATATAAAACAGGCTTTGACTCAATAACTGGCTTCTAGATTTTTTATAAACGATCCTGGACAAATTAAGACTAGTTGAACCATTAAGTTTTAACGGATAGCTTATTTTTATATTCGAAAATCCATTTTTTTGAAATAGTGTAACAACACTTTTTCTATTGTAATAAACTAAATGCCCAGGTAAATCAAAATGAATATACTTAGATCCAAAAAGACTAAGATTAAATGAATCAAAATTGGGAAATTCGGCAAAAATCATTCCCTGTTTTTTTAATAACTGATGGGCTTTTCTGACGGATTTAGCTGGAAAAGTAAGATGTTCTAGCATATGCCAAAAAGTTATTATGTCAAATCTATTTATCTTAAGAGGAAAATTTTCAAAATCACCCAACATTACTTTACTCGATCCGATGTATTTTTTTAGCAAAGTAACTTGTTGTGGTGCAATCTCTAAAGCATAACCATCCCAACCATTTTTATTCATTCTAAGAATAAAATCAGGAATTCCAGCTCCTACATCAAGCAATTTCCCAGGCTTTAGCTCATACTTTTTATTTATCCACAAAGTATAGGGAGTAAAAAATTGCAGCTTATTCAGAAATTTTCTAATTCCCGTAGCTTCCTGCCAGTTAAAATACTCTGGCTGATAAGCTTTTTTTAGATTTCGCAGAGCTTTACCTCGGGGCATTAATACCCCTCCGCTACAATGAGGACACACCAGGTAATAATACCCATTTCTGGAAGGCTTAATAATTTTTTTCTGGAATGATTCTTCACAAATCGGACAGGTCATATCAATAAGGCGACTCAGTTGAGATAGTTTTACCCACCCGAAAAGCCTGAAACCAATGTTTAATAAAATAATTAGGAACAAAATTATGATCCATTAAATGATCAATTAAATATTTATCAGTAATTTTTCTTTTTACTGAAAGCAAACGTCTTTTTTTCAGAAGTTTTGGAAAATGAAGAATCAGCCATCCAAGGGAGGTAACAGAGGCAATAATTGGTGCTGAGTTCAAACGAAAAATTAGATTAAACACCCCCCTACCAAAATTAACAGCCAGATAAACTGGCAAAAAAATCAAAATATTTTTCAATTCATAGTTTTTGATAAAAATATAATGCACCTTTGCAAAATGAAATTCCCACTGAGTTCTTTTGATCCAGACATCTCTTGTTTGCTGTTTTTTTGACCAATGATAGGTTATTGCTTTAGGAGAAAGTCTTTGTCTAAATCCTAACATCCAGCACTTCCAGTTAAAATCCCAATCATCAGTGTTTATCGCCAAATCTTCATCAAACCCACCAACTGCCTTCCAAACTTTCTTTTTGAAAACCAATCCTGTGGCATTCGCAAACACTTCATCCGAATCAAGGAAGTGCTTTTTAGCTGAAAGCCCAAAACCACGTGCTACAACCCAGCCAAGATAAGTATTAATTTTTATTCCGGCATGTTGAATAACATCTTTTTTGGAAAGATCTAAAACCCGGCTCTGAACAACAGATACATCAGGATATAAATGAAAGGTGGCAACTATCTCTTTGAGCCAATTTTTATCAACTTCAATATCGTGATCTAACAAAGCAATCAATTCACCTTTAGCTCTTTTAATTCCTTCATTCCTTGATCCAGCGGCTAATTTTTTTTGTTTATTCTGAACAAATGTCATTTTTTTATTCTTTATAAACTTTTGCTGAATTTGTTCAAAGCTGCCATCTGTTGACAGATCATCAATAATAATTATTTCAAAATAGGGATAATTGGTTTTTAAAACACTTTCTATAGCCCCAATAATAAACTGTTTAGCATTATAAATTGGAATGACTACTGAAATAAAAGGATATTTATTTTTGTTTGGTAGACTTGCCATTACTGATTTCCTTGACTGCTATCATATACATTGCCCATTCAGGATGAAAGTAGGTAATCGGGGAAGTCAAAAAAGACAATAAACTAATTACTAAAAACCAGTTACCAGAAATCTTTTTTGCCCAACCCGACTGATAAATAACCCTTAATCCCTGGCCATATACTCTATATCCTCTTTTTCTAAAATCATTTACTTCCCATCCTGAAAGATGTTTCTGATACGGATTCTGATCTTGCTGTCCCCTTTCAAGCTGATGAAAAGGTACAAAGCCAACCGGAGTTGATACAATCACTCGTTTTTTAGCAAATGTTTCAATCTGATTTAAAAATTTATTTCCATTAGTCTTTGTCAAATGTTCAATTACCTGAGATGCTATAACAACATTTGCTTTAGGTAATGTTTTGGGCAATTTTGTAATATCTGCTTTGACTATCTTCCGATAAATATTCTGCTCTTTAGCTTTTTTGATAGATCCCGGGTAAAGTTCAACACCTATAATATTTACTTTCTTTCCCCGGACTAAATCAGCAGTAAATTCACCATCTCCGCAACCCAAATCCAAAACATCGATCCAGTTTTCGATATGATGGATCATAATCCAGTGATAAGTAAAAGGTATTTTTGATAAAATCATAAAACAATTTCAATTAATATAGTTTCACATATATTCTCTTTACAGTATTTAACTTTAATCGGCATTAATGTACCAGTGATCTGATCGGAACTAAAAATAATATGATGAAATGAACTTTCAGCTAATTTTCTAACCTCAATCGGAAAATGAGATTCACTTATTTTATAATTTGTTTCTGATGATTGATAGTCTATTGTTAACTGATCAATTTTATTTTCGTCCAAAGACCAATGCAGAAAAATCCCTGATTTCCCCGGTGTGTAAAGCTCACGACTTACCAGGTAATAATCTAATTCCAAACCAGGGGAAATAATTTTTCCCGGAGTTTTTTGAATACATTTTGAGTATCCCAGTATTCTCATTCTGACCTGATCAGTGTTATTCTCCATAATTTCAAAATCATTAACCTGAAATCCATAAACATTATTAATATCCATTGGTTTTGTTTGAGTTACCCAAGTACCAATAACCGGGCGTTTTCCTAAAATATTACAAAAAATTTCTACATTTTGTTCAAGTGTCGGAGCAGAACTCGGGACATCATCAATAGAGGAAATATTTCGTGAAAAAGAATATGGCACTGACCCTCCAAAAGTCCATCCCAAACCTTCAGATACAATCCTCGGGCTGCCTTCTAAAACTAAAAGTTGAGGATTCGAGTTTTTCGGAATGTATGACATTTCCACATTTATTAATTTCTGAACTTTTTTATAATCCCGGACAGTATTCCAGTCATGGTTTATTCCAATCGAGTGTATAACATTTAAAATTATAATAAGAACCAAAACAGGTAGATACTTTTTCTTAAGTTTTATTAGCAACATAGTTACTAAAACAATAAAAAAAGCAGCTGAGATAGTCTGATAACGGTGTTGAGACACCGCTATTAAATAGGGAAAAGCCAGCCAGTTAATTATTAAAGACATCCAAATACTATTTAAAAAAATTGCGACTTCAATATTTTCATTCTTAAACAATTGCCATAAACTCCACGCGATAAGCCAAATAATAAATAAAACACCAATAATCCACGAATAAGCAACAGGCTGAGGTTTAAAAATATGCAAATAACTGGCAATTAAATCACCCAATCCAGTAAAAAATGCATAATAGTTTGATGATATAAAAAATATTTCCGAAAAGTGGCCTGAACTCGTCTGCCCTCCTAAATTAGTACCAAGAGGAGTACTAAAAAATCCTGCCAGACTAACAACTATTAAAATACTAGTACGGATTAAAGCCTTCGAAAAAGATTCATCTCTTTTTCTCATCCAGATAACTACTTCATAAACTATCAGTAACATAGGCAGAAAAACCATTCTGGCCGGATCACTTAGAAAACTCAAAAAAAGAAATAATAGCCCCACTCCCTTTAACTTATTTTTATTTTGGTATGTACCTGTCAGATAAAAAATAATTGTAAAACAGACTAAGCCAAGATTTAACAAATTATTTCTGGCAGTGGTAAAAACAAAACTCTCCATGCCTCCAAAATAGGAAGCATATAACAATGTTCCAATATAAAAGCTTTTTTTATTTTTTGTGATTACCCACGCCAGAAGTCCGACTATAAATGATAAACAAATTTTACAAACCAAACCAAACCAGTTATACAAAAGTGGCTCGGTACCGAATAAATAAACCTGCGAAAAAAATGTGACATAGTTACCTGGATGAATATCAAACTGTCCCTGATAGCCTTCCTTATGGCCATTTAAAACAAACCAAAGATTCATCCAGTCATCCAACCAAAAATGAAAACCCAAAGCATAATTAAAACTTATAAGCGATAACAACACCACTATAAGAAAAAAGATAAAAAATAATTTATGTTTTTTTGTTAATATTTTTCTCATTGAAAAAAGCAGGGGTTAATGGGACAGAGACATATAATTTTGACTTGTTTCGATCGCCTGTTGCAAGAAAGACCAGTATGCATAGTCTCCCTCATATTTTTGCTGTAACTTTTTTAAGTTGGCTATTTGTTCAGATATCATTTTTCTTTCATCTTCTGTCGGAATATTTTTCGACTCAATCATTTTCTGAAGCATTGTTACATAACGACTGGATGAGTCTTTAAACTGTGAGTAACTTTTGTTTTGAGCCACATACATCAACTCTTTTAGGCGAATTTGTGCTATTTTTTTCTGAAAATTTTGTGTTTGAACGGCGCCAAAGGAGCTAAAATACTCTTCAATTTTTTCTGAAAATCTTTTTATAGGATAAATAAACGAATCGGGATTAACCGATTCTTTTTTAAAAGAAACTTCTGCTGATGCAGAACTGTCTTGAGCCAAAACCACAGAAGGTATCATTAAATTAAAAATAAATAATAGTACAAGTAATTTTTTTTTCATTTATTCAAAAAACCATTGATCGTTCCTTTAATAAACTGCCAGTAATCAGTGATACTACCATATTTTAAACACAACAATAAATAATAGGCTGATAATGGAATGAGAAACAGTAAAAAAATTGGCCAAAACTGCCCAAAATCTTTCATAAATAAAATCCTATTCCTACCAACCCAATACATTCTTTTTACTAATCGTTTTGATTCTCCAACTTTATCCAGTGGTAAATCATGAAATGCAATAGCGGTTGGTGCATAAACTGTTTTATAACCTATTTTATTGGCTCTAAAACAAAAGTCAGTATCTTCAAACGTTGCAAAGTATTTATTATCAAACCCCTTAAGTTTTTTCATAACATCTGCTTTTACTAACATAACAGCGGGCGCTACCTGAACCGGTTCTAATAAATCATATTGACCTTTATCTACACCACCCCGGAACAAGACCTGTCCGGTTAACAAGTTTATACCCGTTCCGGCTGACCAGATAATATTTTTATCTGAAAGGTAATATATTTTTGGGGTGATAATTCCTACTTTTTTTTCAGTTTCAAATACTTTACTAAGTTCTTCTACCATTTTTTTATCAGCGATCATATCATGATCAAAAAACAACACCATTTTAGATTTTGCTGAAAGATGTTTTACCCCTTCATTTCTGCCTCCGGTCACCCCCTGATTTTCCTGAAGTTTTATCAGTTTTATCTTTTTTCCAAATACTAATTGGAGTTTAGTCGATGTCTGGTCTGATGATCCATTATCAACCACAATAATCTCTAATAAATCTATTGTCTGATTTAATAAAGATTTAACAGCTTTAATTACTTTATTTTTTGAATTATAGGTAGGTATGACAACACTAATAAATATTTTTTTCATTATTTAATCACCTTATATACAGCAACACCACTCATCCGCCAAATCGGCATATACTCCAGACAATTACAAACTGTTAAGGGATCCATTTTTGAGTCAACAATCACATAATCATACTCTACCTTTTCAGATGGACGATAAATAGTCATTGGAGTTTCAATATAATTAAATATCCCGGAACTCCAGAATGTATAAATTTGATTATTTTTTTTAAGTGACAACCATAATACCTGTCTGACACCCATCTCAATCCCGGGAGGATAATCTAAATAGATTTTTTTATTATTTCCAATCTGGTTTACGAGTCCAGAGATACCTACGTAGTCATCATTTCTTCCGGAATTCAGGTAGTCAGGCAAAACTTCATATAAAGCACCAAAATTATCATGATAAATTTTCCTAAAAAAATCAGAATTATTCAAATTCTGTCGCCTTTCAGAAGTTAAATTAACAAACTGATCATTTTGCAGATAAAGATACTCAACCTTTAAGGCACTCATATCCCGAGGATTAAGTGTCAAAATCAAATCAAGTGCTTCAACTCCAAAGTCTGGTGTATGTACTTTGATGTGAGCCGGAGAAACAGGCACAAACATTCCATAATCTTGAATGCCCACAATGCTCAGGTGACTATAAGAAACACCTTTTAAATATCCATCTAAAAAGAAAATTCTTTTTTGGGGAGCATGTTGCTGCATCCAGGAAAAAACCGGCTGATACTCAGGCAGTTTTGACTCATAATTAGGATAATTTGTTGATTTAATCTGATTTAAAACTAATAATGTTGAGGACAACAGACTAACACTACATAAACAAAATATAATAATTCCCACAAATATTTTATTCATTCCTCTATTTGTGAAAAACAAATTTATCAAACCAAATAAAAATGAAGTTATCACCAAAAGATAAAGCAAATGCAAAAATCTACCCTGATTACCCGGATAAAAAGTGTGTTCAACTAAAAGAAATGCAACCAGACTTCCAATAGCAGAGATGAGCAAAATTGTATTCACCGGATTTTTCATCTTAAAGGCAAATAAAACTGCCATTAGCCCAGTTAAAAAAAGACTCGGCATATAAAACAATATTTTGTAACTAGGAAGAGTTAGTACTGCATTATTTAATTCTTTCAGTCTGAAAAAAATTGAATCCAAAGTAAAAACTAGATAAAATCGGGGAACTTCAGCCGGAATCAAAAATGAATCCCTTAGCGCATTTCCTATTAAAAAAAACAAAGTTATAAATAATATTCCACTTACTGTCGCAAAAAAAATCACCTGCCGCCTGTTTTTACCATTTGCTTTTATCATTTGGTTAATAAAAAAATATAGCCCAACACAACCCATGGAAGGCAATACCACCTCATCTGTTGACATCACAGTAATAGTTAATAGCGCTAAAAGCGGAAATTTCCACTTATTTGCTGGATTTATAGGTTTTAAAACTAAGTACAAAAATAGCATCAACCCGCCAATAGCTGCAGCCCGATGATTAAGATAAAAAATCTCGTTAATGTTTGATGATCCCCCCAAACGGTTTTTTGCATCAATAAATTTAGGAAGACCTGTAATTTCACGGACAGCTTCGGGATTAAATAAGTTTTGGGTATTTAAAGGCAAAACAAGAAAGAGTGCACTAAAGGAAAAGAAAAACATCATCGCCAAAATCAAACCAGCCAATGTATTTTTCAACTCCTCTCTCATCCAGCCCCAAAGGAAAAAAAACCCACAGCTAACCACAAAAAAAGCAAATAAACTATGAATTAGTTTCATATTTACCCAAATAAGTGAATGAACAGCCCCCTGATATAAAAAAGCTCCCTGGTGATGCGCTGCAAGTAAATCCGGCTGCCAGGGAGACATCACCGGATAATTACCATTTGCAAAAGATGTCGCAAATCCCCAATAAGCAATCACATCCCCACCATAAATATTGACCCCGGCTATCAGAAAAAAAACTACTAAAAAAGTTAATGAAACTAAAATCCAAAAAAAGTTGTTTTTACTAAATTTTATTTTTGGTAATACTGGTTTAAACTTTATAAATAAGCTTAATCCGAATAAAATATAAAGAATTAATATTATCAATATCCCACCTGGACCCTTGAACAAATAGCTTAAGCAACCTAGAAAAAAAATAAATCCAAATATTCCCAGTAGCCCGGAGGCTGGCAGTAATACAAACCAGGCTTTCAGTTTGAAAATCACTGAATATATGATGCAGCCAACTATCGAGGTGATGAAAAAAAATCCCAGGATTTCAAGAATTGGAATCAGATTTGGTTTTATACTATCATGTAAAATATTAAGTGTATCCATTTTTTAAAAATTATTCTTTTGATAAACTACTTTGTCATCCCTAATTTCAAATACCAGTAAATCATCTGAAGATACTCTTTTGATCTGTCCAGTATATTTAGCAGTTGTTTTACCATCAGTCAACATTGAATTAATGCCTTCTTTTGTTTCATAAACAGCGACAGGCAGCAGTTTCTGATCCCATATTTGAAATTGCAGACCAGTCATAAACATAAAGCCAAAGGTGAGGCAATTATAAACTTCAGCATCGTCCTCCGGACGAGTAGTTTTAAACCAAAAGAATTTTTGTTTAGTAAAATCAACCATTCTTATTTGTTCAAATACCTGCTGCCTTAAATTTTGACATGTAGATTGTGGATGACTCATACTAGCTATGGATATATATCGATACGTGATTATTCCATTAAAAATAATTATTAAACAAGTCAGTGTAATACCAATATTTTTTAAGATTTTATACTTGGCAAAAGAATTAGCTAAAAATATTACCAGTAATAATGGTGTCGCCAGAGCAGAATATATCAGATACCTGTGATCAAAGTTAGCAGCAAATCCACTTTGTCGTAAAACCGGATAAATCATAAAAGCACTTAATAAACACAACACCAATGTTAATAAATATGTTTGTTTATAAGTTCTATTAAATATATTTATCACCAACCAGTACCCAACGATAGCCAGAAAAAATAAGGCAATAATAGCGGCCAAATACAAACTATCTGCTAAGTAAAAGTATTTATAGTTCAATTCTCCTGCTACCACCAGTAAAAATATCCCTAAAAATCTTCCGGCTAGTTTATTGCCATTTACCAGAAAAGACAGGCTAACAACTCCCGACATTAACAAAAATATAATTGATCGAAAAGGGAATTCTGACAATCTAAAATTTGGAATTAAAATATTTCCTATACTGACTGTCAAAGATCTAAAACTTTGCGAAAAATTAAACGCTTCCCCTATTAAGCCATTTCCTGACAATCCACCAAAAACATTTAATTTAATCAGTAAAAAAAACAATGCACCAAGTACTATTGCAGAAGTGAGTAATATCTTTACAAAGGGCATCTCTTTCTTACCTAGTGCACCAAACAACTGGACTAATAACATCACCTCATAAGTTAGAAATACTCCATGAACTCTTAAAGGATTGATTAAAGACCCTGTTAAAAAAACCAGCATCAGACTAAGTATTGAAGTTGTACCTTTAAAATTAAGAATAATCTGCAATCCAATCAGTAGAAATATAATTCCTAAATAAGAATCAAAATTTCTTACCCAATCCGTGGCCTCAATACCGATTGGTGAAACCATAAAAAAAACACTCCCCAAAAAAGCAATTTTTTTAGAATAAAACTGGCTATATAAAAACCAGTAAAAAAATGCTGCAGCTAGAAAACGGCAGATATATGAAAAAAAATAGTAATAACTTCCATTGTTCCCCAGACTGTCAAAAATCCAGGTAAAAACCGCCATTTCATTCCAATAAGCTCCCCAGATATCCTCAGATGTTATCTGATATTTTTGTAAATTAACGGCTTTTCCAAACCATAACATTTGCCACTCGTCTCCATATAATGCCAAAGAAAATGTTGGCCAAAAAAGAATAATTCCCAACAGAAAAAGTACAACAATTGGTAAAATGTGATCTGATCTTTGAAGTATGAAATTTTTAATCGACATCTGTTATCCGATATTGTAGACTAAACCTGAGTTTTCACAAGTGATTAATCCAAATAAAAAATCAACTATTATTATCATTGGCGGCGGTTTTTATGGAACAATGCTGGCGCTTTTTTTAAAACAAGAATATGCCTCAGTAATTATCATCGAAAAAGAAAGTAAAATCCTTACCAAAGCTTCATACTATAACCAGGCCAGGATTCATAATGGATATCATTACCCCAGATCTTATATCACAGCTTTAAGTTCACACATCAATTTTTTAAAGTTTGCCCGTCAGTTTAAATCAGCGGTGGTCAGTAAATATCCCTCCTTTTACGCCATCGCTAAACGCAATTCCAAAATTTCTGCCAAACAATTCAGTCTTTTTTGCCAACAAATCGGTACTCCCTGTAAAATAGCTTCCAAAGAAATTAAATCCTTTTTTAATCCAGAACTAATTGAACAGGTCTTTGCTGTTAAAGAGTATGAATTTAGCGGCAATGAGTTAAGAAAAATACTGATTAAAAAACTAAAACAATCAAAAATAAAAGTAATAAAAAATCAGGAGGTTTACTCGGTTTCTCCCGGTAAAAATTCATCAGTCGATCTTCAATTGAAAGATTTATCCACCCTAAATGCCGATATCGTATTTAACTGTACCTATTCACAAATCAATACTCTTCTTAAGAGGTCAAAATTGCCTCTTATACCGCTTAAATTTGAGAATACGGAGATGCCATTGCTGCAAATGCCCCTTCCTTTGAGAAATTATGGAATCACTATCATGGATGGCCCTTTTTTTTCACTTCTACCATTTCCAGACAAGAAAAAACATTCACTTCACCACGTAAGATACACTCCATTAAAAAGCTGGCGGGGAGTATGCAATGAAGAAAAACAGTTTAAAGTAAAACAAACAAATTTTATTTATATGAAAAAAGATATTTGCAGATATATACCTTCCTTAAAGTCAATTACATCAACTGAATCAATTTATCAGACTAAAACTATTTTAGAAGTCAATGAAAACAATGACGGCAGACCAATTCTTTTTAGAAAAAACTACATAATCCCCAATTTCCATGTGGTCTTAGGCGGAAAAATCGACAACGTCTTTGACATTATTGATGAAATCTCAAGTCATGGATTGTAAAAATTTGCAACAACTTTAACTCCGATTGTAAAAACATTTATCAGAGCCTTTACACCAGTAATTTTAGTCGGAATTTTTCCTTTTTGCGGATAACCCCGAAAAACTGGTAATTCAGTTATTTTATATTTTAGTTGTCCAGCTCTAACCCCTAAATAAAATAGTAATTCATAACTAACAAATACATCCCTAAAAGGTGCTACTTTTCTATCAGTCAGCAATTTGACAGAATAACCTCTAAATCCATTTGTAACATCGGAATAATTAAATCCGGAAAACAAAGAAAAAAGTGGCGCTAAAATAAAATGATTTCCTAAATGACGCAGCCAAGGAGTGTTAATCTCTTTTCCTCCTTTAACATACCGAGATCCCTGAATTAAATCATAACCTTCTTTCAATTTTTGAATAAAATCCGGAATTGCCTCAACCCCATCTTTATTATTTCCATCAACTGTCAAAATCCCCTCATACCCCTCTCTTAAAGCATAAGCTAACCCCATCCTTAGCTGCGTACCTTGCTTACCTGGACTTTTTTTTACCAGAAGAGCACGGACATTTTGTTTTTTTAAAAATTGAAAATCAACCGATCCATCAGTACTTCCACCATCAAATATCAAAATATCGACTATATTAGAATATGGCTTCATTTTCAAAAGTTGTTTTTTAAGTCTCTGACCTTCATTTATAACAGGTAAACCAATACAATACTTATTTTTTTTAGGCTGAAACTCTTTTATTTCAAATTCGGGCAACTGCCACTCGGAAGAATATCGCAATTTATTTTTCATCTGTAAATCCTTTCTACTAATCTTAAAACTCTTTCAATTTTTACCAGGTTATTTGTCTCACCATCTTTTTTTGGCATTTCAACTGAAACCCAGCCATCATAATTACACTCTTTCAACAGATCAGCTATCTTCTGATGATCTACTTTTCCCTTACCCACCTCCCCCAAAAAATCTTCACTTATATGAAAGTGTTTTAAATACTTTAATCCCAGTTTAATTGATTCCTGATAATCCTCATTATTTACTGTCATAGCTCCACTATCAAGATGAAGTTGAAAATTCGGATGATTTACAATTTTTACCAGTTCAACTGCTTCAGTAGTATTATTAATAAAATTTGTATTATATTCTGCTGGAATAGGTTCTATGCAAAAAACAACTTCATACTTTTTTCCTATCTCTGCCAGCTGACTAAAAAAATCTACTGCTATTTTTACTGCCTTATCATATTTAATATCTTTATAATTTCTGTTTTTGGGTGAACCGAAAACTAAAATCTTAGCTCCCAACTGACTTCCCAAAGATGCTATTTTTTCTAAATAAATCAGCATTTTTACTCTCTCATCAAAGTTATTAAAAATACTCATTTCCGGATGCGGAAAAAGCAAAGAGCATAAAGCAACAATCTCAATCCCCTGTTTATTCCAATAATCTCTATATTCTTTAATCTGGTTTTTAGTAACTCGTTCAAGATTTGGCCAAATCTTACTCAGTGCCAATTCAACTCCTGTGATTTGATGACTGGATAATAGGTTGGCAACTAAATCTTCTTCATTCAGATCCCAGGCGATATTAAATAAAGCTTTTTTCATAACATTTGCTGTATAAATTTTTTCAAAGACTTTAGCGTAGTTTTTGCATCATATAAATATGGTGATTTTTTACCATAAAGATCCCCATACTTTGTGAACATTTTGTGTTGAAGAGGAGGTTTTTGCGTTACAGTTTCAAAATTCATATCCAGACAGAATTTAGCAATTTTTTTTGCTGTTACAGGTTCAACTGCAAAATTTACAACATTCAAATGGTTATTCATAGCAATTTGAATATCATGCCAGATATGTTCTAAATTGTACCACTGCATTTCACTCCGGTGATCAGTCAGATCAAGCCGGTTGTTATAAATCAGATCATAAACAAGGTTTTTTTTGATTCCCTGACCAAATAAGTTTGGTAATCTGATTATGGTGTAACTCTTGAAATATTTTTTTACAAACTTTTCTAACAGATAACGGTGTTTGCCATAGGGAGTTAAAAACCTAGGTTTAATCTGACTATCTTCATCTACCTCAAAAGGATTTGGATAAACAAATATGGTTGATATCAGAACAAAGTGCTTTGCTTTAACATTTTTCAAATTTTTCATTAAAGACTGTATATTAGCCAAATCAGATTTAGGATCTAAATTAGCTTTCCAAACCAGCGAAGGGGTCGCACAACTTACAACTAAATCAAACTTTTGATTCTTTATCTGCTCAATATTACGGGAGTTATAAAGATGCTTGAATGAATGTTTTGAAAGTATATTCTGACCAACAAATCCTGAATAACCAATCAATGCATCATTCATATTAAACAATATTTAACTGCTTTCCTTTTGAGACAATTCGAGTATGATCCAGCTCCTCTGAAATAAAATAAAGCGGTTCTTCTTTTGTCTCATTCATTAAACGGATAATATATTCCGAAATAATAGTCAAAACAGAAAAAAGCAGGAAAAACAAAGATCCAAGTACAGTTGCTAAACTAATCCAACCCTGAGGTGCAATCCAGCTCATATTAAACATTACAACCAGAAGCACAATTACAAATATATAAATCAAAAAAAGACTACTTAAAACCATTCCAATAACTGTGATAAACCGGATAGGTTTAAAAGAATTTGAGATCATAATATCAACAACATCCAAAAAAATTTTAATAAATGAACTACTTGGATATTTGGTCAGATTATTTCCAGGAGGATATTCAACAGTAGTTTTTTTAAGACCAATCAAAAAATTAATGTAACTGAAATTTCTACTTTTTCGCCTGACCCGGGTAATAGAATTAACCGCCTTCCGGCTAAGACCCATACTAAAATTAAACCGATACTGAAAATTTTGAGATGATAATTTTTCAACAACCCATAAAAATATACGGGTTATAAATGATACTGAATGATTTTTTTTGATATTTCCTATAACCATGTCATACCCGCTATATAATTTATCCAGTGTCTGATGTAGCATCTGATACGAATCATATTTTTTATCAAATAAAATAACCTGATCTCCAATACAGCTATCAAGACCCGCAGTTAATGCTATATCCCGGTGGTATTCTCTGGATAAAACAATAATTCTAATCCCAGGACTACGTCTCTGAAATTTACTGACTTCTTCAACAGTATGGTCAGTCGAATCATTATCTACTACTAAAATTTCATATAACGAGTTATATATCTTAAGTTCCTGCTGCAAAGATTTAATCACACTACTGATACTGGCCTGGTCATTTTTAGTAATTAATATAACCGAAATAATACTATCTTTCAGTAAAAATTTTTTATTTGCTTTTACCATAGGGTTTGATCATAACTAAGCTTTTTCTCAAAGACAAGCGATAAGGCTCTTATAATAGGATTACTTTTATTTATAAACAACGGAAATATTACTAAATATATCCTGACAGATATGATCCCACAATCTATTTTTAATTATAAATTCCTTACCTTCATTACCAATCCTTTTCCTCTTGTAGAAATTGTTAAGTAAATCCAAACATATTTTTGAAAAAAGTTTTTTGTTACCAACCGGTACAGTCACCATTCCTTTCGGATAATATGTCTGAAATGAAGGCAGATCATATCCAATCACCGGTATACCAAAGATCATTGCTTCACTACTTGCCATCCCTCCACTATCAAACAAAGACGGATGAACCACCAACTTAGATTCAGAAAAAATCTGATATTTATCTTTTCCATCAAATACAAAGCCTTTTAGTATAATATTTTTGTCTAAATTATTTTCTTTAATTTTTAATTTCACTTTTTCCATCAAAGGACCATCCCCTATCATACACAGGGTAGAATCATGTCTTTTTTTACAGACTAACTTCCAGATATCAACTAACTCCTCTACCCCTTTTTGAGGATGAAATCTACCCTGAAACACGGCATCATACAGTTTTTTAGAATGTTTGGAAATTTTATAGGAATCAATTTTCTGTTTATCCACTGCTCCATATACCACACTAATCATTTTTTGTTTTAAATGTCTGGGAAAAGTCCTTTTTTCCTGTTCGTTATTTACCAGAACAAAATCCGCCAAATTGGCAATCAACCATTTTGTTGGCTGTTGGATCAACCAGTAGATTAATGCTTTAAATCGATAGCGCTTAACGGTTGGATTTGTTGAATAACCAATAAACGGATTTGGGGCAGTCTGATACCAACTAGCTGTCCATTTTATATTTTGATTCTTCAATTTGATTATCACGGCAGGAAATACATCCATCCAGAATTCACTGGCTGTGTAAATCATTTGATATTGCTTTACATCAGTTTTAACTGACCATAATACAGCATATATAATCCTGACTAGATAGCTGATATTAAACCCCAGCCAATTCCATTTTTCTAAAGGTAGAATCTCAAATGTCCGGTTTTTTACAGGTTTAAGTTTCTGTCTTTGACACATCTCATATCCCTCTTCCCACAAAACCAGTTTAATATTAACTAAGCTCGACCATCTTCTGGCAAATTCAATAAAGATCCTGTCACCTCCGGAAATTCCTTTGCCATGGGCAGCTATTGCTAAAAACAACCAGTTATTTTTTTTCATATATCAGACCCCTTTAGTTTAATCATTTTCTTTAGGAAATTATTATCTTTAAAAAAGAGCAACAGTGAAGTAATTAAACAAATACTAAAAACAAACTGGACAAATGGCCATAAAACTTTCATCAATACCTGCGGCATATACACAATTCCAAAAATTTGGCCTCTATTGTTTGTCACCCAACCATTTGCATAGCCATTAATAACAAAGTGCTCTTTTTCATCCAGTTTAGGCAAAAAAAGGATTTTTAAGTTGTTTATAAAAGTATCATCCATTTGTAATTCAGAATTCAATGGAAGAACTTTCCACTCAGTATTAAAAGTTTTTGACAGATAAAACAACTTCGGATCCGCACTATCAAAATGTATTAAAAACCTCATCTGGTTATATTTTTTAATTAAATTAATTCTGGAAGTAAAAAATGTATCTGTAGCAAAACTTAATTTCTGTCCATTAGAAATGACAAATTGAGTCTGATTTAGATCAACTTTATTCGCTTCATAAAATAGCTCATTAAAACTTTTAACCTGTCTAATTTGGGCTAAATCATCTACTTCAGACAACAAAGAATAGTTATTCAGCTGAAAAATCTGAGAATCAGAAATCGTATTAATTAGTTCAGTATCAGTTTTTTCTTGTTTCGAAACAATATTAACTAAATCCAGTTTATTTTCACTTGAAACAACTACTTCAGGACGGGTTATCAGATATCTAATTCTTAAAAGAGCTAAGGCTCCACTAACATCCTGATTACCTATCTCTTTTTTTAAGGCAGTTAAATAAGGAATTGTTCCTTCCTGCGTCAGTACCGGAGTACTTATCAGCTGATAAACAGGATCATTTCCATGATAATCACCTCCCCATTTGTAACTGGCACCCAAACTTGGCAAAAAAGGCAAAAACAAAGTTAAATGATCCTCTGGGTTATTCTGACTTAACCACAGATTAATTTGGCTATATTTATCCGGAATTTGTGACATAGTACCCCAGCCAATCAATTCACCATTCCACATCGGCCACACCAGAATTCCCTGCAAAACAATTACCAGCAAACTAATTACAGCAACTGTTTTTTTAAGAGACTGTGTTACCTGAAATATAAACTTATAAATACTTAACATTCCCAAACCATACAAGGCTGAGTATGCCAATAAATAAACCAATCCAAACTTTTCATAAGGATTTCTAAAAACCTGGACAAGTGAAACATGCTCAAATAAGTAAGTAAAAACAGCTCCAAATGGAGGATTTGATCCCATGCAAACTATAAATCCAATCACAAACAAACTAGCTAAAAAAGTATATGAGAAACTTTTATACCACCGCACTGAGCAAAAAATAACCAGCGGCAGTAGAAAACTAATCAAAATCAAACCCCAGTTATCATAAACAGTTCCATAAAAATCCGGACCAAAACGGATTGCGTGAAACAAACGAATTGTATTAATAAAAGGCACCTGCTGACTGACAGCCTGAAAAGATTCCAAAGCATTCTGGAATCCTGATCCCTCAGTTAAATAAGCACTTGGTGCATATGCAACAAATACAATCAGCCACCAACTATTTATCATCACCCACCCGGTAAAATAAACAAACATACCCAAAGTTATTTTTTTTATCACCGAAATATTTTTAATGTTCTTTAGAAAATAAACTATGAAATAAACTCCCATTAAAACCCATAATGAAATAGCATACGATGGATTTCCCATAGCTGAGGAAAAAATAAATGAAATTAATAACCCCAAAAACAAATAAAGGTATTTGGCTTTATCAATGTAAAGCACAAAAAGCCAAAGAAATAATGGATAGTACAAATA
>CAYUPO010000005.1:71471-76401 GCA_964446685.1 uncultured Gammaproteobacteria bacterium
TGGGAAAACAGGTAATTGTTTTAGGAAAAGGCAAACTCGCTATTAAAGTCGCGAACTGGTTTCTTACTCATAAATCTTATACCCTGGCAGCTGTTGTACCTGTAATCCCGGAACCAACCTGGACCTCATCACTATCCAAATGGGCTGATAAAAAAAATATTCCTATAATTAAATCTGGTCATTTCAAAGATATTCCTGATGTTTTAGATAAAAAATGGAAAATAGATCTGGCTGTTTCAGTTACCTACGATAAAATTATCAAAGACTGGTTTATCCAAAAATGCCAGCGAATTATAAATATCCACAACAGCCCGCTTCCCAAATATCGCGGGGTTTCTCCTATCAACTGGGCTTTAAAAAATAATGAAAACCTTCACGGAGTTACAATTCATGAAATAACACCCGGAATTGATGACGGACCAATATGGGGTCAGGTAATATTCCCCATCTATCCAGTAGTGGATGAAGTCAAAGATGTTTATAGCAGATGTCTGGATTTTGGCTGGACACTATTTAAAACAGTAATGCCATTAATAGATCAAATCACACCAACTCAGCAAATAGATGCTAAGGCAACTTACTACGATCTGTCAAAAAATGATTTACTCGGAGAAAGACGGTTTTTCACCAAGAAACAATCACTTAAATAACACCGACTTACCAGTTTTAATTGACTTATCACAAGCCTCAAGCAATTTAACAATTCGGACATTTAATTCTGCGTTTTCATAATTAATCTTATTTTTAGATATTTGACTAACTATTTCATCTATCTCAAGATAAATAGCCTCCTCAACTTTCAGTTTTGGAATTACCACATCACCACTTCTATAAATTGGTTTCATATAGGAAATATCTTCAGTAGAAACATCGATCCCTTTATCATAAACTTTAATTTTCTCGTCAGGCTCAACATCATCAAAAAAAATCATTTTTTTACTACCACCTATTAAAACAGTTCTCATTTTTATTGGTGATAACCAAGAAACATGAATATGAGCGATAAATCCCTCAGTGTAGTGAATTGTCAGATGCGCCATTTCATAGTTTTTAGAACTTTGATAATGCTTTGAAGCAGTGGCAAACACTTTGATTGGTTTTAACCCAAATCCCCAATCAATAATTGAAAAATCATGCGGTGCCAAATCCCAGATCACATTAACCTCTTTCTGAATCAGCCCCAGATTGGCTCTAGTTGAATCATAATAAAGTGGTTTGCCTAGTGAATTTTTCTTTATTGAATCCTTAATATATTTAACAGCTCCAGTATACAAATAGGTCAGATCTCCATAAAGTAAAAGTTGTTTTTGCTGAGCAATTTTAAGCAGTTTTTGAGCGTCTTTAGAATCAGTAGTCATCGGTTTTGCGATCAGCAGGTGTTTATTTGCTTTTAATACATCCATCGCTATCTGAAAATGGGTTTCCGGCGGAGTCACAACCATGACCAGATTTACTGTGGGATCCTGTAGAATTTCCTGATAATTTGCAGTTAATTTAATCTGTGGGTAATATTTATGAACTTCCTCCCTCGATTTTAAAGACAAATCACAGGCCCAGGCAATCTCAGTTTGGGGATGCCTGATAAAATTACGGACAAAGTTTGGCCCCCAGTAACCAAGTCCGATCACAGCCACTTTAATCATTAAGATAAAAATCCTTTATTTTTTTTACTATCCAGTCCTGTTGCTCTTTGGTTATTTCAGGAAATAAAGGTAATGATAATATCTGCTGCGCCAATTTCTCTGATACCGGAAAGTCTCCAGCCTGATGTCTCAGAAATTCAAGAGATTTTTGCAGATGCACCGGAACAGGATAATGAATACCTGTTTGTATTCCATTATCAAGTAAATATTTCTGAAGCTGATTTCTTTGAGGAACATTGATGACAAATAAATGATAAACCGATGCTGCCTTTTGATCATCTTCAAAAACTTTAATAAAAGGAACATCTATTTCTTTCAGTAGTTTTGTGTAATATCTGGCAGCTTGCTGCCTTTTTTTATTCCATGAATTTAGATGTTTTAATTTAACTTCCAAAATTGCTGCCTGAATCGCATCCATACGACTATTAAAGCCAATAATGTCAAAAACATACTTTTTTGAAGTACCATATTCTCTCAACAGTTTAATTTTGTTCATTAACCGAACTGAATTGGTTGTAATTGCTCCAGCATCTCCATAAGCGCCCAAGTTTTTGCCGGGATAAAAACTAAAAGCTGCCAAATCTCCGATTGACCCTACTTTTTGGTCATTATAATAAGCTCCATGAGCCTGACAGGCATCTTCAATAATTTTCAGATTGTTTTTTTTAGCAATTTTTACAATAGTTTTCATTTCAGACGGTTTACCAAACAAATGAACCGGCATTATGACTTTGGTTTTTGAAGTTATTTTTCTTTCTAAATCTACAATATCAATATTGGCCGTTTTTTCATCAACATCAACTAATACCGGGGTTGCACCGGTATACAATATGGCATATACACTGGCAATAAAAGTATTGGCCGGAACAATTACTTCATCACCCGCTTTAACATCCAAAGCTAACAATCCCAAATGTAATGCATCTGTTCCAGATGCCACACCAACACAAAATTTAGACTGACAAAACTTAGCAAATTTCTCCTCAAAAGAAACCACATATTTACTTTGAATATAAGCACCGGAGGCAATTACTTCTAAAACCTTATGATCAATTTCTGATTGAATACTATGGTAATTTTGAGGCAGATCGACTAGTGGTATCTGATTTTTATTCATAATATCGGGTTGATAATAGCATATATATTAGCGACCATAATGACCAACTTCCACCTTAACTCCCAATAACTTAATCATTCCAAAATAACTAATTAAACCCAATGTATACCAGGTCAGTATAGGATGCAATAAATAGATTTTTTTCTGACGACTAAGTGATAAATAAATACCATCCAAAATCGGAAAAAATAAACTAAGCGCATAACCAATAAACAGATATCGACGCCATTTATACCAGCTGGTCTGGTAATTGTCACGTCCGGTAAACCCACCTTTGCCCATATCGGTATTAAATATATTATTCTTTACTCTTGAGGATAATTTTTTAAGATATTTATTCAGACTGGAAACTGAATCATGCGAAGTAAAATCATTCTTACTTAAAGCCAAAAGTCCTCCACGAGCTGTAATAAGATAAAAAAGATGCGCCAAAAGACCCGGATTTTTTTTAATTTGAGTAAATTTTTTCTTGGCGTACTCTAGATCAATCATACTTCCTCCCGCCCATAATTCAATTAGAGGCAACGGCAATACATTTTTAAAATCTATCACAATACAATCCTGATCTTCATAAAGAAGCTGCTTTGAAAAACGCTTTGTAAAGTCTGGTATCAAATACTGATCTCCTTTTGATTCACGATAAATAAAAAATGAAAATGGATCACCAAATTCATTAATATAGTTATTAATCTGACTAGAATAGTCAGGCGTTTTATATCCGCCTAACATTGCAGCTCTAATGCCATGAATTTTTTTGATAGCTGACAATTTAATTTCTAAACTTTTGTTATTGCTTAATACCTCATCACTATCTAAAAAAATCAAATACTGTCCTTTAGCCTGATAAAATCCGAGATACTTTGCATAAATAAGTTCAGTTTTGGGATTAGGAATTAATCTCGTTTTGTATTTTTTTGCAATTTTTAAAGTTTTATCAACAGATCCACCATCAATAATTAATGTTTCAATCTGGCTTTTAGGATAAGTCTGTTTTTTAATTGACTCTAATGTAGCTTTTAAAGTTTTTTCAGAGTTAAAAGTTGCAATGGCAATACTTATTAACGGATGTTTCATTTCAACTTAGTATATAGTATAAATTCCTCTAGACAAGATGAATTTTTTATATGGCACAATGATTTATATGATAGCTTCTCTCAGAGCTTTATTTTGGTCTTTCTTTCTTAAAAAAATCGGAAAAAACGTCTCTATCATGAGTAATGTGACATTTATGAGTCCTCAGAAAATCGAAATTGGAAATCATGTACTCATAAATACTGGTAGTAAAATTGGCGGTCAGAATGGAGTTAAAATCGGCAATTTCGTTTTAATTGGATACAATGTCAATCTGGTTTCAGAAAATCATGCTTTTACAAATCCAACTCTTCCTATAAAAAAACAGGGGTATTTTGGCGGACCAATTATTTTAGAAGATGATATCTGGATTGGAGCAAATGTGGTTATTTTACCTTCAGTTAAAATTGGCCGTGGCGCAATTATCGGTGCCAATGCTGTCGTAACTAAAAATGTGAAACCATTTTCGATTGTCGGAGGAGTTCCGGCAAAACATATTAAGTACCGCTTTGATCAAAAACAAATAGCTAAATCTAAAAAGCTAAAATTTTAGAAGTGTATCTACCACAATTTTCGCTGGACTTTTTTTCATCTGAATTGGCTTTTTTTGATAAAGTTTATAATTTTTAAAAAAATCACCCATTATCTTAAAATCACTATTACTTATTACAGCATTTTGTCCTATTCCCTCGGTCTGAACTGAAAAATCAGTTAAACCAAGATAAGGTTTACCCAAATAATAGGCTTCCTGCTGAATAGTAGCACTATCCGTTGCTATAAATTCAGCACCTTTTAAAACTTTAAGAAACTCAGGATAGGTTAACTGAGAGATAATTTTAATTTTTCTTTTACCAAGATTCAATGAATTAATGATCTCAACCGTTAGTGGATGGTTTAGTAAAACACAAGTTAGATTTTTAGGAGCATTATTAATCACAAATTGCATATTAGTTTTGGTCCATTTTTTTCTAAATAAAACATGCTCTTGTCTGTGAACTATCAATAAATAATATTTCCCTTCTTTAATAAACTTAGGCGCATTCACTTTTTTCTTCATTGCCCACCAAAAAGATTCGATATTGGTATTAAAGTAGGTACT
>CAYUPO010000005.1:76501-79890 GCA_964446685.1 uncultured Gammaproteobacteria bacterium
TTTTTCTCTCGGTAAATTGTGAAATTCATTCCAAAAGATATTTATTCCTTTAAATAAAGCCTGAAAAACCCAATAAATAAAAATCATCATTGATGATTTGTTGGTTTTGGTAACTAATTTAATATCCGGTTTGATTTCACCAAGATAATCTTTAAAGTCCGGATAATTAATTTGGTTTTGACCTGAATCAATGATCTGAAATTTTATTTTTCTTTTTTGGAATTCACGCATAATCGGAGTTAATTTACCAAACTCCGCTACTGTTCCAATAAAAAAATAAAACTTTTTTTGAGAATTGGCTTTATGTACGGCCATGGATTATTAAATTTTAATTGCTTTCACAAAAACACCTGCTCCACTATTTTTAGGCTGATATAGATCATTTAATGAATCTACCAGTCGAAAAAAACCAAATCCATATTTAACCATTGGAGAAAGTGGTTGTTTCACATGATATTTACTTATTGCTTTAACAATTTTTTCAGATGTTCCTTTTCCATAAACAATCCTAGCAGCAAGATTGACAATATGATGATTAAAAGGCAAACACCAGAAAGTTAACGACTCAGCTTTTTCAACCTTCAATTTTGCTTTTTCAACAACCTTCTGCATTTGATCAACTGTATATAAACGAATATGGTTAAACCAAAGTCCTGCCCAAAAACCATCCTTAATATGATCTCGGGTAAAAAGCTCCATCAATTTATTTACCGGATCCCAAAGAAATGGATAATTTGCATTTGGTACTGTTAAGCACAAAATACCATTTTTCTTTAAAACTCTTGCCACTTCTCTGATTCCTTTAACATCATTTGGCAAATGTTCAGCAACTTCAGACATCACAACTTTATCAAAAAAATTATCCTTAAAAGACAGTTTTTTCATTAAATCTGCTTGCTTTAAAGGAATTTTTTTACCTGCCAGATTTACTTTTGCCGATTTTAAAGCCAAGGGGTCAAAATCTGTACCAAAAAGCTTTAGTTTGATTCCTAAATTTGATAACAAAAATAGATAAAATCCATCACCACAGCCAACATCAAGAATTTTGTCTCCTGGCTTAGGATCCAAATCAATAATCATTTTCCTGGCCCGTCGTCTTAAGGCAATATCACCAACATGATCTAGCAGCTGTTCCAGTTTTTGTAATTGTTTTTTAGTCATATGATTTAATAATTGAATTTATATTTTTTTCTGAATACTTACTGACAGCAAACCTTCTTGAATTTATCTCTAACTTTTTTAACACATTTGGATTACGCTTTAAATAGGCAATCTCCTTTTTTAGACTTTTTACCGAAATATCAATCAGTCTGGCAACTTTATCATTCACTACTTCCGGTATTGATCCCCGGTTTGATCCAAGTACAGCTGTTCCACAAGCCAGAGACTCAATAATCACTCTGCCAAATCCTTCATCATGTATTGAAGGAATTACTAAAAGATCTGCTGCATTATAATAATCAACCAACTCATCATTATTTAGTTTACCTACATACTTGATCTGATCCCTATTTTGAGCAATAGAGACAATTTTATTTCGTAAAGGACCATCCCCTGCTACAACCAATCTGATTTTGCCGGAAATATCCTCTAAAGCTTTGATCAAAAGCATTACCCCTTTTTCCGGAACCAGCCTACCAAC
This sequence comes from uncultured Gammaproteobacteria bacterium, assembly GCA_964446685.1. Classification (GTDB taxonomy): domain Bacteria; phylum Patescibacteriota; class Microgenomatia; order Daviesbacterales; family UBA10151; genus CAZWRN01. The sequence continues at coordinate 78,144 of CAYUPO010000005.1, forward strand.
AAATAAAACAGTAAAATACTTTTCAAGTCCAAACTTCTTTTTCTGTTTTAACTGATCTTTTTTGTAAAAATTTTTAAAATCAATCCAATAAGTAAACTGGCTTATTTTTTCATCAGGTAGTCCCAACTGTATAAATTCCAGGACTGATTTTTTCGACAAACAAAGGATCTTATCAGCGTTTGAAAAAACCTGTTTGACAAAAAATGGATAAAGTCCTTTTTTGGGAAAGTTATACAATGAGTGAGTACTAATAACTACCCGCTTACCAGTCAATTTACCCCAAAAAACGCCAACAGTACCCGCCACAACTCCATGAGCATGAATCACCTCAATTTTACTGTTGAAGATAATAAATGGTGCAACAAAAAAAAGTCCGGGAAACAAATAAATAAATTCTAAAATCGGACTGGAAACCAATTTATAAAAAAACCCGCGAATCCAGGGCAGACGATAAATCATCAGGTTTGTATCTTGTTCTATAAAAGGAGTTTTAATATCTGCTGACAGAGGATTATATGTTAAAACAGTCACCAGATACTTTCGCTTGATCAGCCCTGCCACTAAATCATCCAGATGTGTTTCCACCCCTCCAAGATTTGGCGAAAAATGGGCAGTTAGCTGCAAAATTCTCATATTTTGTTTATTTTCCCTTTCACAAACCCCCAGCCACCACTGATTTGCTCCACAGTTAACATCAAAAACATTGCTAAAGACAACACCGGACTGGCTATCAATTTTTTCCATTGTTTATAAAAAACTGGTCTTAAAATATAGATTGTTTTAGCTCCAACCAAAGAGACTTTATTTTTAGAAATATAAGAATGCGCCCGTAATCCATAATAATATTTTTTCCTTGCCAGATCTTTTAGCGATTCAATATGTTCATGATGAAATATGCTCTCACTAGTCCTGACTTGTTTAAAACCTTTAGCTTTAAGTCTTTCAGGTAAATCCCAGTCTTCAGGACCGGTAATTGATTCATCATACCCGCCAATTTGCTTAACTAAACCTGTTTTGAAAAACCGGGCTGCTTCAATATTTGAGTCCCCACTGTCATTATAAAAAGATCTCTCAAAAGCTTTAACTTTTTCCCAAAACCGCCATCCTCTGGATATTTCATTGACAACTACCATTCCAGTTTTCTTTGATTTGCTGATTAATTTAACACATGATTCAATCACACTTTCAGAAAGTTCCATATCAGCATCAACAAAAAAAACAAACTCACCGTGGGACTGTTTTAGTCCAAAATTACGTTGAGCCGATCGTTCAGGTCCGGCATTAAACACCAGTGGAGTAATTTTTTTGGCTATTCTTTTTGTCAGGTCTTTTGAGTGATTATCAACTACGATTAATTCAATTTTTTTATAAGTTTGTTTATTTACACTCTCCAACAATCTTTTTATATTTTGCTGTTCATTTTTAGTTGTCACGATAACTGAAACCAATTTTTTTCTCATATAAATTTAATTTTCTTTGAAGCAAATAAAACCATCTTTAAAAGTAAAAATCCATGTCTAAACCGGCTGATATTTGTTTCACCATAAGTTCTGGCTTTATACCGGATTGGTATCTCAACAATTTTCAAATTCAACTTTGCTGCCCCAAAAATCAGATCAAAATCACCAAATGGGTCAAATTCCCCAAAGTAATTTCTATTTTTTACTATCTTTTCATAGTCTTTTCTAAATAACACTTTTGTCCCGCATAATGTATCTTTTATTTTTTGATCCAGCAAAAAGCTGAA
>CAYUPO010000006.1:0-32114 GCA_964446685.1 uncultured Gammaproteobacteria bacterium
TCCAATATCCAATATCCAATATCCAATATCCAATATCCAATATCCAATATCCAATAAAAATTGTCTGTGATTAAAGTAGTTTTATTATTTGACTGAGTTTGTTATCTTGATTCTTTTTCCGGTAATGCTACTTTTAAATTAAGGAGGAAATTATTATCAAACAGACGTCTGTATTCCCCGTTGGATTTTCGACTTTTTTCCCATTTTTTTTCTATTCATTTTTTTTGCCTAAATATTTTGTTTATATACTCCCCCAAACAAACTCCCCTTTTTTGGGACTGATTTATTTTTTGATTAATTTTTCTTTGGCAATTAGTGTTTTTATTTTAGAAAGATGGCTGGAAAACCAAAAACAACAGGTAGTATTTCAAGCTGCATCTGAATCCCTCTTTTTTTATCCAGCAGCGATTGGCGTTTTTGTTGGGTTGGCTTTACTAATGTATTTTTTGTCATTATTGCTGGGAGGAAAAGGTGCTTTTAGCAAAACATTATCTGTCATGGGATTAAGCAGTTTTCCGCTGATGTTTTTATTTGTTCCGGCTCTGGCTCCTTTAGGAATCGCCTGGTGGGGAGGGCTGCTTATATTAACTTTTAAACAAGTACATTCTTATAAATATCGTTATGCTTCCCTCAGTGTGGCTTTTCCTTTGCTTTTGCTTATTATACTGATGATGATTGTAGGGTTTTTTAATTTGTCTTTTTTTACTGATTTGTTTGCTAAACTAATTGTCAGATGAAGTTAACTTTAACAGCAGTAAGACAAGAGCCAAAGAGTGTTTATTCATTTTTCTTTCAGTCTAAAGAGCTAACCATTTGGCAGGCTGGGCAATATCTCAGATATCATATTGATGATCTGGCTACTGATTCCCGTGGTGAAAACCGGTTCTTCTCAATTGCCAGTGCTCCTTTAGAAAAACAGATTCAACTGACAACCCGGATTGATCCTGACAAAGGTAGTAGTTTTAAAAAAAATTTACTCAGTTTAACGCCAGGCGATGAGATTTCAGCAGCAGGTCCAAATGGCGCTTTTATAGTTGAAGATCCGTCAGATAATTTTGTTTTTGTAGCCGGAGGAATTGGTATTACTCCATTTAGAGCGATTATTTTAGATTTATATTTAAAAAGCCTACCTATTAATATCACCCTTTTTTATGCCAATAAAAATAGTGAACTGATATTTCAAAAAGAGTTAGAAGAGATTTCATCTACAAACCCTAAGTTTAAGATCCATTATTTTGTCGGTGAAAATATTTTAACACCTCAAATAATCAATCAACTAGTCCCCCACAGTAAAACTTCCTTATTTTATATATCCGGACCTGAACCAATGATGACTAGTTTTGAAAAATCATTTATCCAAATGGGAATCTCTGAAAACAAAATTAAACATGATTATTTCCCTGGGTATACCGACTATTAAGTCTGCTATATTTTTCGACAGAGCGAAGTAAATGGAAAAATGCCTTATTTAACAATCACTTTTAGTATTTCCTGGGCAATTTTAACTGATCTTTCGGCTCCAGCCCGGGTCGGATTTAACTCAGATAAATCAAATGAGATATTTTGGTGTTGAGCAATAATACCAAGGATTTCAAAAACTTCCTGCTTCATCCATTTCCCATCTTCAGGTATCCCAGTTGCTCCGGCTATGGAACGATGAAAAACATCAATATCAAAATTAACATGAATAAACTGATACCTATCTAAGAACTCATTTAAAAATGTCTGAAAGGCTTTTTTGTTTTTTGTATACTGCTCGACAGTAAGTGTTTTTAGCTTTTTGGTTTTGAAAAACTGGGGCTCATCACCATCTAAAACCATATTGCCGATAAATATTCCCTGTGATGAGTCAAATTTATCCGGCACTAAATGATTTATGGCTTCGATGTCGAAATTATCAAAGAAAGGTCTCATATACATCCCATGAAAATTTTTGCTTTCACTGCCTTCATAGGAATTTGACTCACCATGGGAATCAAACTGAATATAGCCGATTTTTGTGACATCTTTAACTCTTTCACTCAGTGCCAAAAGTGAAGCAAATGTAACAGTATTATCGCCACCAATTACCAGTTGTATTTCATCTGGTTTGATATTTTGGTTAATAAATTCTTTGAACCAGACCATCTCTTTGACTAACTCTGTGACATATTCTCCTTTAGATATTTTTTCCGGATCGGAAAAAAAGAAACTGTCAGTTTTAGCTTCTTTTAACTCACTCAAAAAGTCAGCTGTTAAAATAGCATCAGCTCCATCTTCTACACCATAATTAAACTCTTTTTGTCTAGCCGGCGGATGTGTCAGACCAATACGTGATTTAGCTTTAAAAAAATGCGGTGTTTTCATAGTTCTTTAAATCCCAGCCAGACCATAAAATCCTTTACTGCTAAATTGGATGTGCGACTACTATGATCTCCTTCCGTGTAGAGATTTAGTTTAAACGAATCTGGCGTAGATGGAAAGTGCTGAGAAATCTTTTTATAGTATCTAAGAGATTTTGAAAAATGGACACACGTATCCTTCTTGCCATGTCCAATAAAAAGTTTGGCATTTTCCAAATATTTAATATTGTCCATTGGGGAAAGGTCATCTTTATTTTCTAAATGACCTTCCCAGACTTTATTTGTAATACCCCTGTATAAATATTTATATCCTCCTTCAAACATGGTTCTCAAAAAATCGGTATTACTTTCTTCTCCTTTTATAGAACCGCAGGATTTGCTATCAACTACTGGATAAATAATTGCTAACTCCTTAATTTTGTTGTTAAATCTAGGTAATACAGGAATATACGTCCCTCCGAAACTTCTTCCGATAAAAATAACCCTCTTATACTTTAACTTTATCTGACTGTTGTTATATATATCATTTCCCACACAACCAGTTTTATATTGCTCAAATAGGACTAAGAATGTTTTCAGGCAATTTTTCGGTGTAAAACTCCCTCCACTTCGACCATAGCCAATATAATCAGGCACAAATAAATCAACTCCAAAGTTTAATAGTATTGGGGCATCAGGTAATGTGCCATTATCCGGAGGGATCGGGGCCCCGATCCCATATATTACTAAGGTGTTTGTTTTCCTTTTACTCTTGTAATAAGTGCCGGATATATTGCCTATTTTTAATGTTTTAAAATTAATCTTCATAAGCGCTTATGTCTTTCTAGGCTTTTAACTGCAACCTTGCCATACCCTTTAACTCCGGAGTCATATTAGAGATTCCAAATAAAGGCTCAAACCTTTCAGTTGCGATATACAGTCCAGTATCGCCCACTAATTTGGGAATCATATGGTCGAAACTTAAATAACCGGCAGTCAACCAATATACCTCATCACTAGATGTTTGTCCCCCTAGATGATGCATCTTTTTAATGACTTTTTTATTTCTTCCATTTCCCTCAACATAAGGTGGCAAACCCACTGATACTAAGAAATCATTAAGATGTTTAATGATTTCTTCAGGAGAATAAACCCCCTTATGTGGACCAGCGATACTTTCTTTGGGATTTACAAAATCCGGTCCAGGAATTCCAAGTTCTGTATAATTAGTATAGGTGTGCTTTATACCTTGGTCATTACAGAATCCTGTAAAAGCTGCTTTGTACACTTCATTATGTCCATGCAACTTTTCAAACTCTTCCTGAATGGGTTCTCCTGCTAAAAGTACACCTTTATTTGCAAAAACTGCTGTCACATCCAAGTTACCTCCCTGAATGACTGCAAATTTGTGCATTGTAATCAGTACTGATTTTAGAGCTAGCCATTTATTAGTAACTCTAGATGTTTCAATACTTGCGGGGATGCCCTAAAAGTTTCGATTCTTTCAGGGCTCCTGGTGCATACAAAGGGCATAAAGTTACTAAAGCCATTACATTTGGACCTGAAATAGCATGCTTATTGACCAGATTGCTTTCTGGCCATACTTGCGCTACATTTTTTTCAAGTTCGATTCCAAATTTATGTCCTTCTATCATCATTTTCACCTCCTTTCTGGCTTAAAACTGTAAGCCTCGTTTTGATATCTTTTTTTAACCTCATAAGCTCTTCATAGTTATCATAGAAACTGTCTTCTTTAAAAATGAACGGGTATTGCCAGCTATTAATACCTATTTTTTCTGCTTGTAAAAGCAGAGGTGAAAAATCTTCTCTCCATAACCTTTCATTTCTATTAAATATGTTTTGACTTATAAATCCTCTATTATTACTTTCTCTCATGGTTTCTTTCCGGGCACAAAAAAAGCCCTTGTAAACTCATTACTTCGTTAAGATGCTGAAACTAGTTCAGCATGACAAAAGTAAGAAAATCTTGCTTTTCTCACTTCGTTTAAAAAGTAACAAACTTACAAGGGCCAACAATTTTGGCGGTGCCACCTTGTTTTAATATGCTTTATTCAATAAGGACCTTTTCACTCGCAGTAGAAAAATTGTACTGCTCGCTTCAAAGAACCTTCCATTTTAAGAAGCTCCTCTTTAATTCAAAGGGGTCTTAAAACGTAAAAATCCCGCCTACGCGAGATGTCTGATGAAAAAGAATATCCTCTTTCATGACATGCTCCGATACTTACCGACACATGTTACTGTCTTTTACGGTTTCGTCTCCGTAGTCCATTTTGGAACTCAGCTCCTTCCGCGCGACTGGAAGTTAGAACGCTTTTAATATTAAGTTGTATAATTATTATACTTTTATGGAGAAAGTTTTGTCAAATTATGGGCTTAATAATCCAACTGAAGTTTCCCATAAATTATCTTTTGCTTCTACCCAACCATGTCCTGTTTGTAATTTTTTAATTGGGGCTCTTGCCGGATCAAAGGATGCCATCTGTCAGAACTGCGGTTATAAAGATCCCTGCTGTGAATGAAATGTTAGATTAATCTTGATAATAACTCTGCCGTTTGACACAATGATGAGGTGTTTATCCTTCTACTTATTACTGTACCTATTTTTTATGTGATTGGACTTGCTTCCTTTATTGTATGGGTAATGAGATCTCTCAAAAGTAAAAACTCAGAAAAAGAAAATTTATCCTTACTTGAACAACTCAGAAAAGAAGTTAAGCTTCATCCAGATCAAAAAATCTCCAACTTTTTGCATTCTCTTTCAACTAAACACGAATTATCATTTGATAGTGGTGAGGAAGAAGATGATCAATCTTTTTCTGTCACTGAGACAAAAAAAATATTTACATCAGAAAGATCAGCTAATTCTGACCTGGATGTAATCTGGCGGAACTGGTATTCCCATAATTCTATAAACTTGCTTCTGTACGTTGGTGCATTTTTGATAGTTGCATCAGCTTCCATTTTTGTTGGTTTTCAGTGGCAGACTATTGATGGTGTTATCAAGGCCGCTGTTATTTCTTTGTGCATGTTAGGATTTTTGGGATTTGGAGTTTGGTTTTATTATATTCCAAAAATCAGAAATGCTGGTGTCACTTTCACAGCAATAGCTGCTCTTTTAATCCCCTTTGTTGGTTATGCATGGTATAACTTTGTTTTAAAAAACCTGGGGTTATCATTTGGCTCGGTCTGGCTTGTCACCTCTGTTATTTCACTTTTGGCTTACCTGAGTTTTTCTTTTTGGCAGAAAAATAAGTTCTATGCTTATACCAGTGCTTTAGGTGTTTTTTCAATGATGCTGTCTCTGGTAAATGTTTACGGGTTAGATAGCAAGTATTACATTGTCAGTGGCATTTTCTCGACCTTTATTCTTCTGGCAGCAAGACTACTTTTAAAGACCACAAAGTATTCACAGACTGATCACTTAATCCAACCACTTGAGCTATCTGAAAATATTCTGCTTCCACTTACTGCTATCTATGGTTTTTCAATAGCTTTATCAGAAAATATGGTTTTTTCTCTTGAAGTGACTATTAGTTTGTTTATGACCACACTTTATTATTTCTGTTCATATCTTTTAACCAGGCGGCCAATTCATCTGACTTTATCAGCTATTTTATTTCCGATAACTCTGGCGGTCTTTTATACCTGGCAGGATTTTATACCGGTATATTTAGGATATATATTAAATCTGGTAGCAGGATTTTATCTTCTGTTTGGACTGGTGTTTTCCAAGAATAACCGTCAGGAAGAAACAGATATTAATATAATTTTATCTCTGCTTTTAACTATTATAATTTTTATTGTTGCCTTTTTTGGTGGGTCTACGCCAATTGATCGATTTGTTTTTGCTCTTATCCCAGCAATGATCGCCATAGGATGCAGCTATATTAAAAGGAATCCTTACTTTCTGGGTATAAGTGCTCTATTTGCAGGTATTGCAGGATATCTATTTATTAATCAGTATTTACAACTTCCAAACGGCTCACGAATTACTTCATTTTATTTCCTGTTTTTGAGTTCTGCTGCATACATTGCAGCACTCTATTTTAAAGATAATGAAAAAATAAAATCTGTTGCACTTCCAACTATTGTTATCTATTCCATTTCATCCCTTGCTTTAGTTTTTAATGAACAACTTTACTTACTGCTAGAATATTTCTTTATCGCCGGTTTAGCTTTTGCCGGTGCAATCCATTTTTCGAAAAAAGACTTAATCTACCTGTCAAATTTCTTACTAAATCTTGGTTTATTTACTACTCTGGGATATTTAAAGATTGAGAATACTTTATATCCCTTCTTTTTCTCAGGAACAGGACTTCTTTTTTACTTTATCAGCTTTACATTACCGGAAGAATTATCTTCCCGATACCGCAACAGTGGCTTTACAGAATTAATGGTTACTCCGCTGATGTATGGGTTGGGTGCGGGAAGCTATTATTATTCAGCTGATGCTGTTTCAAAAATCTACGAACAAAATAGCTTAATATGCGCCTATTTGGCTAGTGGGATAGCCGCTTTTGATGCTTTTAGATCAAAAGAAAGTTTGTCTGCCTATTTTGCATCTGCAGTAGCAATGACAACGATACTCTGGCAAATTAAATATCTCAATTTTTCCGACGCTCAGTTTTATGCTATTCCACTGGGGATCTACTTCTTTGGTTTGGCCTACTCACGTAAAATAAAAGACGACCAGGCAAACCGTCAGTTGCTTGATATAGTTGGTCTGGTTATCTGGTTATTGCCAACATTAGTTCAGGCATTTGATTTATCTGGTGCAAAATATGGTCTTATCTTAGGTTTTGAAGGGGTTATCCTATTGTTGGCCGGTATTACTATGCAATACCGGTTATATATGTATGGCGGAATTATAGCTATTGTTCTGGCAGTTTTTTCTCAGACATATAATTATCTCTTTTCTCTCCCCCGCTGGTTGATAACTGGTCTGGCCGGTTTGATTTTTCTGGTTGTAGCGACAACGTTGCTATTAAAAAGGAAAGATGAAACCCAGGGTAAAGAGTAACTTTTTATTAGTTTGCTAACTTGGCTTTTTTTATAATCTTTGAAGTTGAGTGATCTTTAATTGGTTCTGCGACATACACTAATTTGGCTCCTATTTTTTTGGCTTGGCGCTTTTTATGAAAATCATACTTATCCCCTTTTGTAGTAGCTATTATTTCTGGTTTTAATTTTTCAATCAAAGCATCGTATTCATTATCTGAGGTAAATTCAGCCAGTTTTAAAACAAAATCAACGCTTTTTAGTTCTGACAGTATCTGGGCTCTGACATCCTGGGTGTGGATCGGACGGCCTTTTCCTTTTAATTTTTTGATGGTCTTATCACTTTCCAGTAAGACTATCAACAAATCCCCTTTGGCTTTGGCATTTTTTAAAAATGTGATATGTCCTAGATGAAGCAAATCAAAACAACCTCCGGCTATTACTATTTTTTTGTGATGCAGTTGGGCGATTAATTGATCAAGTTCAGTAAATGAAAAAATTGTAGTCATGGGAGCATTCTAACAGAAAAGCGAGAAATATTTAATTTGGGAAGTATTTATTGGCAAGTGTTAAAAGTTCATTCATTTCAAAAGGCTTGTCCAGAAAATCGTTAACAATCTCCTGGTCTATTTTTTGTCTGTTTCGGGGATCTGCTGAAAGCATAATAATCGGAATATTTTTTGTTTCCGGATGCGACTTAATATTTTTGGCGATTATAAATCCATCGGTGCCGGATAAAAAGTAATCAAGAAATATCAGACCTGGGAGATTATCCGGGGATTGCAGTAGGATTTTTTCATCGTGAGAAAGTTCTACTTCAAAACCTTCAGATTCCAAAATAGCTTTCAAGGCGTCTTTGATACCTTCGTCATCATCGATAACCAGGATTTTCCTCATAACTCCTCCTTAACTTTTCGTATCTTAACACAATAAATCTAATAGTTAGGTAAGAACTAGCGCTTGAGTATGTAAACTTCTTCTTCAGTCAACTCTCTGTATTCACCTAATCCCAAACTACCTATTTCCAACTGTCCAATTGCCGATCGTTTCAGATCTAACAATTCTAAGCCAATTTTGGAAAGCATTCTTTTAACCTGATGATTTCTTCCTTCATGAATTATTAACTCAAGTTGAGTCCGATTATTTCTTTCTTCCAAAATATTGACTTGAGCTGGAGCAGTTTTGCCTTCTTTAAGTTCAATGCCTTTTTGTAGCTGGGATATCTGGTGATAAGTTACTTTACCGGGAATGAGACAGATATATTTTTTATCGATGTGAAACGAAGGATGCGTCAACTTATGCGATAGTTCACCGTCATTTGTCAGAATAAGCAACCCTTTGGTATTGGCATCAAGTCGGCCAACCGGGTAAATACGTTCCTTGGTTTTTATCAGATCAACAACTGTTTTGCGGCCGTGCTCATCACTGACCGATGAAATCACCCCTTTTGGTTTATTCAGTAAAAAATAAACAAATGATTCAACTTTAGCTAAAGCTTTGCCATTTACCACAACCTCATCTTTTTGGGGATCTATCCGGATACCAGGCTCTGTGACTTTTTTGCTATTTACCGTCACTTCATTTTCGTTTAAGAAATCACTTATTTTTCTCCTGGCTCCCAGTCCGTTTTGAGCTAAAAATTTATTAAGTCTGATGGTAGTTTTTTCCACAAAGGAAGTATATCAAACAAATACGGATAACAGTTATGGTTAGAAGTTGAAGCAAGTAACTATTACCTGCTCCAACTTTAACCATTAAATTACTACTTAGGACAGAAAAAAGGATTACTTAGCGGATTTTTTGGTAGTCTTTTTTGCAGTTGAATTGCCATTTGTTGCAATTCTTTTCATTTCTGCTGCTTCTTTCTGGACTATTTCCATTACTTTAAATCCTTCTTTTTTCAATTTATTTACGGTTGCTTCCAGTTTTTGACGGTTTTTTTCATCAGCTAAAATTATAGCTCCGGCAGCTGCTGCAGCTCCTACGACTGCACCTGCTAAACCAACGGCTACTGGACTCACACCTTTTTTATCATCAGCCATTTCTTACTCACCTCACTTTCGTTTAATTACTATATCATAAAAATACTCGCCTAATGTATATTTTATGCAAGAGTTTCCTTACAAAATTATTTAATATCTGACTATTTTCAGGCTCAATAAATATGGTATTGTAAGGCAGAAATGAAAACAGTTCTTATCACAGGCGCAACCGGATTTATTGGCCGGGAAGTTAGCACCTATTTGTCTAAAAAGTTTCCAGGCTGGCAGATTTACTGCCTTCAAAGACCGGCTGATCCCCCCCTTGAGCAAAGTGGCAGAAATATCCTAAAAAAACTGACTGTAAAGCCGATATCGCTGGATCTAACCGAAAAGAAAAAATTTAAAAAATTGCCCAAAGTTTTTGACTTTATAATCCATCTGGCAGCCAGTGCTGAGACTTCGGAAAAAGATCACTCCTTTAATCCGGTGGCCATGAAAAATATCCTTGATCATATTGATTCAAAACAGGTTAAACATTTTATATTTACTTCAACAACAGCTGTCTGGTCAGGTAGAGATAATTTCACTAAAGGTATAAATGAGGAGATGGACCCTCTCCCCTCAAATGAGTACGGCAGATCAAAAATAATGGCAGAAAATTTACTTTTTAACTGGAGCAGGATCCATCAAGTTCCAGTGACTGTTTTGAGATTATCAACAGTTTTTGGTCATCAAACCCGCAGTAACGGTTTATTCGATGCTTTAAAAAAATTAATTCCGAAGCATTCTTTGATCCCCAGATTAAACTGGCCAGGTAAAACCAGTCTGGTCTATGTTCAGGATGTAGTTTTGCTGATATCTCTTTTGCTAAAAAATAAACCAAAAAAGCTTCACAATCTTTATATCGTCTATTCCGAATCCCTAACTATGGCAGGAATAAGCCGCCTGATGCACCAGGCTATGCAAGTTTCGTATCAAGCGATCACTATTCCAGATGGCTTCTGGAAAATGGCAGGATATATCAGCCGTTATTTTTATATACTCGAATTTCTGCCCGGCAATGTTTACAATTTTTTTTGGCGGTCTACTCTGATAATTAATCCAACACTTGAATGTCATACCAAAAAATTAAGAAATGATTTTCCAGGCTGGAAACCGGTAAATTTCAGACAAAAGGTAAATGAAGTTTGCAGCTAACTTAAAGCAGAATCATCATAGCAGCCATCCCGATAAAGACTATTCCGATAATACTGATGGTCACTGTATTGTCCAAAAGGCCTGATTTAGGCAGCTCTGGTGGAGGTGTTGGCTTTGGCGGAGCTTTGCAGCAGGTGGTAACTGAAGGGTTTTCAGAACAGGATTGCTGATAAGCCGGGTTGGCACAATAACCAGTACCAGTTGGCATCTTCAGACAGATCAGACCTGTTTGGCAATCAGCTGTAGTCGTACACGAGGTACCACAAGCCAAAGGTGATGGTTTTGGTGTCGGAGTTGGTACAGGAGTGGCAGAAGGTTCAGTTGAAACAGTTAGTCCATCTACTGCACAAAGAGCTTCCCCTGCGCCTGCTGGTCCTGAAGTACCGCAGGCATTGACTGCAGATATTTCACAGCGATATGTTTTGTTTTGAGTGACCGGAAAAGTATAACTGGTAGCTGATCCCTGAGCCGTGACATTTTTAACAATTGATCCGCTTTCCACTTCAGTGACTTTGACAGTATAGTTTGTGGCTCCGCTGACTGCTTCCCAAGTACAGTCTGCTTCAACAAAAGAACATTGTGATCCCACACAGCTGGGGTAATTTACCTCAACCGTTGATACCTGAGGAGGAGTGGTACAGCTTTGAGCAGTGACATTGGTAACAATAGCCGGAAGAGAAGAAGGAGTAAATGTTCCTTCCTCTGTTTTAGCACTGGACGCCAGGTTTTGGGAGTTTCCGGAATTTGACAGTCTAAGTACACCTAAACCTATTCCTCCGACTATACCAAAGGTCAAAAGAAGGATTGCGATAATGGCAGTTTTACTCATATTCGTAGCTATCTACAGCGTAGCCAATTTTTACTCAGGAATCAAGTAACAGTCATAACTAGTTTAAAAAACATGCTCAAAAAGTCTCTAAGATACGATACAATATCCCACATGCACCATAAAATATTGCCAAAACAGATTTTGCCTGCCATCACAGCGCTGGTTGTCCTACTTAAATTAATTACCCTTTTTGGTATCGGCTTTGCTTCCAGCTTTATTTTTTCGCCTTCCCGAGTGACTGATTTCGGTTTTTTGGAAGCCTGGAATATCTGGGATGCACCGCATTACCTGGATATTGCAGCCAAAGGTTATCAAACGACCGGAGACATGGCCAACTTTATTGTTTTTTTCCCGGTGTTTCCGCTGGCAATCGCCCTATTTCATCTGGTTTCGTTTATACCGATCCTGTTGTCTTCCTATATAGTGACTCTTTTGGCTTCTATCGGGGCAGGATTTTTTCTATACAAACTGGTATTGCTGGATGAGGAACCACGGGTGGCTTTGCTATCTGTGCTGCTGCTTTTTCTTTTTCCCACGGCTTTTTTTCTGCATATCCCCTATACCGAAAGTCTAATGGTCTTTTTTGTCACGGCCAGCTTTTATTTTGTCAGGCAAAAAAAATATTTAATCGGTTTTATCTTTGCGATGCTCGCTTCAACTACCCGGCTGACTGGATTGGCTATTATTCCAGCTTTGATTTTTGAGCTCTACTTTTATCACCGGGATATTTTTAAACACAAATTACCGCTTCCCTGGCTGCTGGTATTTATTGTGCCTCCGCTTGGTTTCGCCGCTTATTTATTTTTAAATCTTTATTTATTTGGTGATCTGACTCATTTTCTGCAGGTCCAAAAATCAAACTGGGGAACAGAAATATCGTTTTCTTTAAAAGGGTTGACTGAGGCTATCAATAATATCGCCTGGCGAAGACCTGATGAAGCACTTTATATCGGCTATGCCCAGGTCGGAGCTTTTATTTTGGGAACCGCAGGGCTTATTTATACTTCAGTTAAACTACGGATTAGTTATGCAGTTTATTATTTCTTTGGATTTTTGGTGATTATTTTGCCATCTTTTTGGTTATCACTTCCCCGTTATGAATTGGTACTTTTTCCAATGTTTATGATGCTAGCCAAACTTAGCCGGAATAAACTATTTCTGACACTTTGGATTGCAGTTTCGCTGGTTTTTTATCTGATGTTTTCGCTGATTGCGGTGCAGCATGGTCCTGTTTTTTAAGGTTTTATAATAATTTTTATATAAATTAGTATAAAAATTGCAAAAATTATAATTGTTATATTGACATTATTTAGTTTTTGGATTTAAATAAGTGTATGGATTCCACTCTGAAAAACTTTCTTCAAATCCCCTACGATACTCTGGAAGAACTCAATCTGGAAGCAAAAGAAAAAAGGGATACTCTCTCCTTTGAAGATCAGGAAGCTCATTACCGGGCTTATTTAACCAAAGAATCCCGTATTAAAGCTGTCACTCTCTGTTTTTCTGATATTGAAGGACGGTTTCATATGCTGGATTATGATAAAAAATTCTTCCTTGAGAGCAGCGATAATCTGACTTTTGATGGTTCCTCAATCAGAGGATTTACCGCCCAAAAAGAGTCCGATCTGAGGCTGTTTGTGGACTGGAGTTCATTTCTCTGGCTGCCTTCGGATATTTTTGGTTCAGGGAAAGTGATCGTTTTTGCCAACATTCTGACCCGGGAAGGCAATCAGTATCAGTCTGATTTTAGAGGATTACTGCAGGATCTGATCAAACAGACCGAAAAAAAAGAAGGCTTAACTCCTTTTGCTTCTGGAGAAATTGAAGGATTTTTGATTGATGGGATCAATAGCGAACAGACTTTTAATGAAAAAGTTGGATTTAATCTGATGACTACCGGCGGCTATTATCATTCATTACCAATGGATCCTTTAAAACAGTTTATTGATACAGCAGCTGAGGCTCAAAGAGCGATGGGGTTTAAAAACGAAAAAGATCATCCTGAAGTAGCTCCCAGCCAATTTGAAATGAATTTTTCATATTCTCATGCTCTAAGGGCAGCTGATCAGATTCAGCTTTATAAACTGGTCTGCCGTCAGGTAGCAAATAAAATGGGTATGACTGCTTCGTTTCTGCCAAAACCAGTCATGGGGATCAATGGCAGCGGTATGCATACTAATTTCTCTTTAGCCAGGAAGGGGAAAAATGCTTTCTTTCACTTAGGCGGTAAGGAAAGCCTTTCTCCCCTAGCCTGGGATTTTATCTCCCGGATATTAAACCATGCTCCAGAGATCTGTTTAATACTCAATTCCAGTGTGAACGCTTACAGAAGACTAGATCCCCGTTTTGAAGCACCAAACCAGATTAAGGTCTCCCCTATCGACCGTGGCTCAATGATCCGCATCCCAGTAGGCAATGAAAAAACTTCCAGAATAGAGATCCGCTCAGTTGCACCTGATGCCAATCCTTATTTGGTACTCTATACCATTTTAAAAGTCGGGTTAACTGGTAAAAAACTCCCCATTAATACAGATAAAAGAGACCGTTTACGTTTTCTCCCAGGTACTATTCAGGACGCTATTAAACTATTTAAAGCCAGTGATTTTATGAAACAGGTACTTGGAGATGAAAATGCAGAAAAATATGTCGATTTCAAACAAGCAGCTGCTGACAGAAGCCCAAGAGATCTGGGAACAATGGTTAAAACCTCAGAAATAGTCTACCACCACGAAGTCACCAATCAGGCACTTTGGAATAATTTTTAGAATTAGCAAAACTTACTGAGTATTTGTTCTACAGTAAGGTGTACCGTTACCCGCTTCTAGTCTTGCACAAATTTTGTAAACTGTCGCTCCCGCAGTAGGGACCCCGTCACCTAATACGGTCCAGCCTGTACCACAAGTAATTGTTCCGGTATTTGTCATATTCGCTACAGTTATATCACCAACACCGGCTGTAGTACTTATACAATAAGGATAACCCAATGGATCTTTTGAAATAGTTGCTGTTGTTACTGTTTGTCCCGGACAAATTCTACCTCCAAATAATGAACATGCTGCTGGTTGATATCCCGCTGTTGCTCCCTGTGGAACTTTATTTACTTCCAATACATGAGCTATTGCTTCAAGCTCGGCTCTTCTTTTCGCATCTCGTGCATTTGCTTGGATATTTCCAAACAACGCCACTGCTACTACTGAGATAATAGCGATGATTGCGATGGTTACAAGAAGTTCTATGAGAGTAAATCCGTTATGTTTCAAGTTGGAAAAATATTTATTGTAAGAGTAGCGCATTAATTAATTATGAATAATTCATTATCCTAATGTCAAGTACATTTTAAAGAAAATACCTTTATAACAATCTAATCATATACAAGGATAAATTACTGAGTATTTGTTCTGCAGAAAGGTTGAGCACTTGATCCGTTTTCTAATCGTGTGCAAATTTTATATACAGCTGATCCTGCTGTTGGAACACCATTACCCAGAACTGTCCATCCAGTTCCGCATGTAACGGTTCCTGTGTTAGTCATATTTGCTACTGTTATATCTCCTACTCCAGCAGTTGTACTAATACAATACGGATAGCCTGAAGGATCAACTGCGATTGTTGCTGTTGTGGTGGTTTGTCCAGGGCAGATACCTCCGCCAAAAAGAGAACAGGCTGCAGGCTGATAACCAGCTGTTGCCCCCTGTGGAACTTTATTTACTTCTAGTACATTTGCTATAGATTCTAATTCAGATCTTCTTTTTGCGTCTCGAGCATTAGCTTGGATATTTCCGAAAAGTGCGACTGCTACTACTGAGATAATTGCGATGATGGCGATGGTTACGAGTAACTCAATTAGAGTGAAACCTTTTTGTGTTTTGTTGTATTGGGCAGTCATTTGTTTTTGGTTGTAATCTATTATTCACATTTCTTACATTACTTGTCAACAGGTGTCTTTGTGCCTAAATATAAACCAGTTTTGTTATGGGTTCTCTTTTTGTAAGATTTTAAAATATTCTTTTTTGGGATGTTTTGAAAGCTGCTGTTTTATCATTTCCCCATCCTGTTTTTGGGACTGATGGCAGTTGATAGCAGAGAGCTTTGTTTCCCAAACTGATGAGACGTCTACTACTAAATCTGCCTCATTTATCTCAATGCCCGGCGGCATATATATAAAGTAGTCTTTCATCTCCCCTAGTACGGTTTCAAGCTCAGAGTAATAAAGTAGCTTTTTGACGAATTTAGTTTTTCGGTAAACAAAGGTTGTGACCAGAGAAACGAAGATGTGATCGATATGACCTGAAATCCCCAGCTGATTAAATGTTAGTAAAGTATCCGGCTGGTATTTTTGCAGCAATTTTTCGATTTTTTCAGCTACTTCATGATAAAGATTATTCGAAAGTGATCCATCTTTGTAGCCAAGAAACTCTACCTCTTTTACCCCAATTATTTTGGCGGATTGTGTCAGCTCTCCCCTTCTGGTCTCACCCAGATTGGTTACACTTTCTAATGCATTTTGGCCCGCGTCTCCATCAGTTACACAAATAAGATAGACATCTCTTTCTTTAGCAAAAGTAGCCAGAGTGCCGGATGGACCAAACGCTTCATCATCAGGATGAGCAAAGATAGCTACTAAAGGTTTCATAGCCATATTATAGCTTAATTTGAAATTTACAATTCGAAATTTGAAGTAAAAAAAGAATGTTTGAAATTTAAATTTTTAAACCTTTCAAATTGTAAATTTTTTAGTTCCGTCATTGCGGAGCAAGAACTTGTTCATTGCGGAGCAAGAACTTGTTCATTGCGAGCCACAATCATGAAACTGATCGTGGCGAGCGAATATATTAAGAATTAACGCACGGCAATCAGTATTGCAGAATCAACTAAGTTACTAAGTTAATTCCTGGTTGCGAGATTGCTTCGTCACTCCGTTCCTCGCAATGACGTTCAGTTTGTTTGCTTGCTTTCAATAACAAAACTTTGTTGTTCGAAGGGACAATTTAGATGCTATAATCGGTTTATGGAAAAGGCAACTTTAGCTGGGGGATGTTTTTGGTGTACTGAGGCGGTATTTCAAAAGCTTAAAGGAGTTGAGTCTGTGCTTCCTGGTTATACAGGTGGCCATATTCAGAATCCAACTTATGAAGAAGTTTCCTCTGGTGAGTCAGGACACGCTGAAGCTATTCAGATAGAATTTGATCCCAAAATTATTTCATTTGAAACATTGCTGGATGTATTTTGGCAACTGCATGATCCGACTACTCTCAATCAGCAGGGAGCTGATCATGGAACTCAGTATCGCAGTGCTATTTTTTATCATGATGAAAAACAAAAAGAGCTAGCTGAAAAATCACTGGAAAAAGCTGAAGCAGCTGGAATGTATTCAGATCAGTTTGTGACTGAAATTGTCCCCTTTGATACTTTTTATGAAGCTGAAGAAGAACATCGTAGTTTTTATGAAAATAATCCCAATCAGCCGTACTGCCGAATTGTGATAGATCCTAAAATTCAAAAACTTTATAAAAACTTTCATAACCAGTTAAAAGAAGACGAACTTTAGTGATGGAAATTAGGCAGTAGAATGAGTAAAAGCTGCCAGAATGGCTTGAATTTTAGTTGAGTTTTTTCCTCTCCGACATAGATCCCGGATAATCCAGTAGATTTGAATATGGGTAGCGCCTTTCTGCTGATCCAAATTAAATGGAGTTCCATCCGGATTTTTTTTATCCTGAAATCCACTAATTGGTTCAGTCACATTATCTCTTGCCCATTCCCACCAGACATTGACACACTCACTGCAGTTTTCGTGTTGATGATTAATCATATCTACCATCCTATAACTTTACCCAGCATGCGTAATACCTAGGTCAGTGAAGTTGAAGTACTGTGTAAGGAAATTAATAGCTTATTTGGTAATATTTAATGACTGAAGTATTTGGAGGAGCACTTCTCTGTTTTTATTTAAAGAAAAAACATTCACATAGATCCCCTCCGGCTTATTTTTAACAAATTGCTTTTGCAGCTGCCAAAATTCTGCGTTGTTGTCTCTGCCGCTGCTTTGAATATGAGAGGCGTGACAAACTCTTTCTTCACCTGACTGGATCATCATCTTTTCAAAACCCGGATCTTCACAGGCTCCGCCATAAGCATCTGCCCAGAATATATCGACCCAACCTTCAGGTCCTTCCAGTTTTATATCAGACTTATCTTTGTACCTCTCACTTTGAGAAAAAGAGATCAACCAGTTTTGAGGGAAATTAACACTAAATTTTTTATTTGGATCTTTGAATTCTTTCCAGTTAGCGGTGTTTAAATCTGCAGAGGGAGATGGCTGATGCATCATTCGCTGCTCCATTTGGTGAGGTCTTTCAAATGTCTGGTCAAGATGTTTCTGGTAAGTTCGGCCAAAATAAAATCCGCCAAAAGGAAGAGCAATAAATAAGATCAAAGCCAGCGTTTTTGATAAACGGGTTACCGTAGTTAATTCTTTGGGAATCTTCACTCCGTCAGTATTTCAAAACAGCTGGCTTATTTCAAGTTGTCAGACAGTTCGGCGTAAGAATCTAAGTGCAAAAACGATAACTGCAATCACAAGCAGTATATGAATAAGTCCTCCTGCAACATTGAAAGCAAAACCGCCAAGCCAGGCAATGAGTAATATCACTGCGATAATTTCAAGTAATCCCATATATTAAATTTCAAATATCCAATGCCACTATCCAATTTCTAATTTTTAATTTCTGAGCGAAGCTCGAAAGAGGCTTTGCCTCATTTCTAAAATTGGGTTAGCAGTGTTTATTAAAATTTTTTCACCTCATTTCTAATTAATAGATTAAAATACTGAGGTAATGGCTGAGTTAAAGGTGAATAAGGGCTTTGTAAGATCTTTTTAGAAAGATTATTTAATAGGAAGTGAAAAATAAAAAGTTGAGCCTTTACCTTTTTCTCCTTCGACCCAGATTGCGCCTCTGTGTCTTTTAACAATTTCTTTGGAGATATAAAGACCCATCCCCAGTCCCGGGAAAGTTTTTTCGTGAGGGTCTGTTACCTGGTAGAGTCTTTCAAAAATCTTTTTTTGCTGCTCTTTGGAAATACCAATCCCCTGATCCTCAACACTAACCACCGCTTTTGAATTGGATTTTTTAACTGCTATTTTAATATGTTTTCCCTCCGGCGAATACTTAATGGCATTGGTAATTAAATTGGTTATCACCTGATAAATCCTAAAACGGTCGGCATTGACAGTTAAGTTTTCTCCTTTAAAAGATATCAAATGTTGCTTGGTGGTTTTTTGCAGTATTTCAGCGGTCTCTTTGATTAGTTGGTCTAGTTCAAAATGCTGTTTATCAAAATGAAGTTTACCGGTCTGGATCCGGGACATATCCAGCAGATCCGCAACCAGCTCCTGCAGTCTTTCAGTCTGGGATTTAATACTGAGTAAAGTTTTGGTGACTTTGGGGTCTTTAAAGCTTTTAATCTGATTTAAAAGTACTTCAATATATATTTTCATACTGGTAATCGGAGTTTTAAGTTCGTGAGAAGCCATATTGACGAAATCATCTTTTCGCTTCTCTAACTCTTTTTCAGAGGTGATGTCATCAATGGTTGAAACAGCCGCAATGATCTGTTTGTTTTTGTTTTTAATGGGAGCTGCATTGACCCGCAGGAAATAATTCTTATTATCTTCTCTGATATATTCAATCTCTTCTCCGGTAATAGTTTCACCTTTACTCAAGGCTCTAACCAACGGCCAGTCTTTGGCTAAAAGTGCTTTTCCATCCCGGAAAGCAGTTGATGAACGGTAGTTTCCATCTTTCTGTAAGGGCCCTTTGATACTTTGCCCCATTATTCTGGCCAGCTGTCTGTTTCCTTCCAGCCTATTTCCTTTTGCATCAACCATCAGAACACCTACCGGCAGCTGCTGCAAAACTGTTTCTAACCGGGCTTTGCCATCTTCAGCTATCTGCTTTGCTTCTGTTTCCTGAATAATTAAAGTATCGATTCTCTGCTTTAACCAACCAATAATTGATGCCATTAGCAGATATAAAATAAATAAAACAAATGAAGTTTCAACAGCGGTATTCCACTGATCTCCGGTATATCCTCTGGTATAAATAATGTAGAGATAATATAAAACAGCAATTATGGATGAGATAAATCCTCCCCGAATACCATCTCTGAAAGAAAAGTAAATTATGGCTGCAACATTGATAAAAATGATGTAAGTTCCGACAACTTCGGGATTATTTGCCATCCGGTTAGCAAAAATTTCTGACAGGACAGAAACTAAAATATTAAATCCGATGGGAAAACGATACGAATAAGTTGTTGTCCCAAGGCGTTCTAAAGGATTTAGATAATTAAGAACTGCTCTCATGAAGTCCTATAATATCATATTTTTGATATAATTTTTACTTTTTTGATAAAGATTTAATTTTTTAGTACTGAAGTATCCTTTTTATATCTGAGACAGAGAAAGTTTGGCTGGTTGATAGTTTTTGTTGTACAAAAGGGCTTTTTCAAACTCTTTTTTGGCTTGCACTTTATCGGATTGTTCTAGATATACTTCTCCCCTGATCTGATAAATTTCCGAAAAAGATGGATTACCGCTTTGGATTATTTGCTGAGTAAGTGAAAAAACTTTATCAAAATTTTTGTTTTTTTGATACGCTAAAACAGGTTCCAGCTGATACCAGATTAAACGATATGGGATTTTTGACTGAACCTGTTCAAATGACTGAATTGATTTATCATACTGACCCAAATAGTAATAATTGATCGACTGGTTAAATACTGCAAAATTTGACTGCTCTGCTAATGATCTTTTTAAAGCATTTACAAAAGCTACTCTTTCATCGGCTTCTTCCCCCAGGATATTTTTTACCAACTCTGATTTTTCAGCTGGCACAATCACCAGATAATCATAATTAAAGACCTGCCACAGTCTCATGAATTCTCCATAGCTGACTCTTTTCTCCTGTCCAAATATAGAATCATCCTGAATAATTTCCTGCTTTAAATCATCGTAGCCTTTGATAATCCGGTAATGACCAAATCCGCCTTTTTCATCAATCCAGGTAATGGTAATTACGGGAATACCATTGGTAGTTAATTTTTTTATTTTATCCAGATCACCATTGGCTCTTTTAAAAGCTGCCAAGTTTTGGTTTGTTGCGAAGGATGCCATTTCATCTAAAGTCACTGACTTATCGTCGTTATATCCCTGGGGATTATTAAACGGTCTTAGCTGATCGGCTATTTGTTGCTGGGTGAAATTAAGACCATAAAAATCCAACAGCATTGAAAGTGTGGCCGGGCCGCAATTATTGTAAGTTTGATAGACGTACTGCTGAGAATGCAGTAAGGCTGATGTAGATGGTTGTTTAATATCACTTTTAGGTGCTACTGACTGTGCAGGACTAGGTGATGGGACGGGAGAATCCATGACCGGAATCTCAGCACTGGGAAATGGGGTCGCTACAGGTCGGGGGCTACTCCAAAAAGCTGTCCCTAATTGTCTGGTATATGAGTTCTGACTAAAAATCCAAACCAGATTTATAAGTATAAAAAGAATTAATATCAGCCGAAACATCGGTTAATTATAGGTGATTGGAGGTAATATCGGAAATTTAGTAGACTTCAACCCGGGTCCCTACCGGAGCAAAGTTGTACAACCATTCAGCAGCTTTTAGTGGCACATTGACACAACCATGTGAGGCTACACGGCCAAAATTGTTATGCCAGTAAGCACCATGGATGGCGTAACCTTCATGGAAATACATGACATGGGGCACATTTTTGACCAGATATTTGCCGCTGGGGTAAATATTTTTATAAGGAGATGGCCCGCGCATATCCTGCATCGGAGTTTTCCAGTAAATCTTAAATGATCCTTTAACTGTGGGTGTTAGATTCATCCCGGTTGAGACTTTTGTCTCATACTGCACTTTCCCCCCTTCCCAGGCTGTCAGCTTTTGCGATCCCAGATCGACAGTGATCATTTTTTCATTAGTAAATATTTGAGCATGTGCGGAAGGAACAAACAGAAAAAAGAAGAATAAAACAATTATTCCCGAGAATAATTTCATTTAAATATCATAACATTTTTTTAATTTATGAGTTAATACCCGTCAAACAATGAATTTATCAACAACAACCTACGAAGTATCCAGTGGAAAGTTCTTTGCTCGCTTCATCCTCGCTGCAAGAGCATTTAGGTATTACTCTTCACAAATAAGAATGGATTATTATTTGCTGTTATAGTTTAGACAGATGATTTATTTTTTGGGCCGGAACAAACAACTTCAAACAAAATTTTATCCGGTGTTTCAAACATAATCTGATAATAAATCCGGTCATCTCCGGAAAACTCCGGGCGGTATTTGGGAGTTCCAAACAAAGATTCAACACCAATTTTTCGCAAAAATTCGGCAATATCATTTACCGGTTCAATTGAATCAACTCCTATTCCAATATGATTAACACCTACAGCATCATAGTCATAAGGAGCATCTTTTTGTTTTGGGAGAAACCACAGGCTGCCGCTTCTACCACTATCAAAGCCAACAATCTGCTCGTTTTCCATAATAATTTTCCAACCCAAAAATTCCATTAAGTCTTTATAAAATAGGATATTTTCAAAATCAATATTTAGCTGGAGGTGGTTGAGGTACGAATTCATAATAATTATTATACATCAGGAATAAATTTTAGCGCAGATGGATTTATGCAGTATCTGAGTCCGGTGGGCTCTGGCCCGTCAGCAAAAACATGCCCCAGATGCCCGCCACATTTTTTACCGACAATTTCAGTTCGCACCACCCCCAGTGAGTTATCCGGTATTTCTATAACAGACCCTTCAATCGGAGCCCAAAAACTAGGCCAACCTGTTTTTGAATCGTACTTTTGTTCTGAACGAAACACCGCTTCCCCGCAATCAGCAGTGACAAAAGTACCCGGTCTTTTTTCATGAAGCAGAACTTCTTCGGAAAAAGGGTAATCTGTCCCCTTCTCCCTTAAAACATAGAACTGTTGCGGAGTAAGTATCTTTCTCCATTCCTGATCTGATTTTGTAACCTCGGGAATAAAATCAGTATTTTCAGCTTGTCGGGGAGTTATAGTTTCATTCCGGAAAATGACTGAGTAGCCAATGGAAACGACGACTATTATAATTACCATCAGAGAAACCAGAAATTGTGGATTTTTAATTTTCTTCATTACATTTTCCAGTATACCAAATTAATTTAAGTTAGTTAACTAATTTGGTCATTACCTGATCCTTACCCATAACTATTCCGTTTCATTTATGTCACAGTTATGGTTGAGTTATGTCATTACTTATAACAGTAGTTTTATTTGGAATAGTGTTTGCTTATTTTGCTACCCAGAATACTTCATTAGTTGATGTTTCTGTTTTAAATTCTGTTTTTACTCTGCCTTTATATGCACTCACTTTAGTTTCCCTCTTAGCCGGACTTTTGATATCAGCAATGATCAGTATGATTGATGGCTTATCCTCATCAATGGCCTTACACCAAAAAGATAATAGTCTTAAACAAAAACAGCAAACAGTGGCAGAGATGTCAGATAAAATAAGAGATCTGGAGCTGGAGAACGCCAGGTTAAAAGGTCGAAGAGATTCTGTAATTGATGATTCATCAACTGCTGGTGAGAAAACCAGACATTTTTTCAGAAAACTAAGCAACCGGGTTTAAGGATTATATTTCAGCTACTTTATCCAGAAAATCTTCGGACCAGAAGTCAAAATAATTTTCCGGCAATATTAAAGCTCTTCTTGGTTGTAACTCTTTAATAAATTCTTCAGTATGGGAAACAATTAATATCGCTCCTTTGTATTCTTTTAAAACCTGCAGAATAATTCTTTGCGACATGGTATCAAGATAAGTAGTTGGCTCATCAAGTATCAATAAATTGTAATCCTGCAGTAATAGTAATGCTATAGAAAGCCTGGTTTTTTCTCCACCGGACAATGTTCCAACATGCTGACTGATTTTATGATTTGGAAAAAGAAAGCTGGCCAGAACAGGTCTTGCGACACTATCTGGGATACTGCCTGCTCCCCTGGCTGTTTCAAGTAAACTTTTATTAAAATCCATTGTTTCAAATTCCTGAGAATAATACCCCACTTTTAGTCTTTCATCCCGGATGATCTCACCGCTGTCTGGTGTAAGCAGACCCATCAGGATTTTGATAAAAGTACTCTTACCCACCCCATTTGGTCCAATCAAAGCAACTATCTCTCCCCTGTTTATTGTCAGATTAATATTATTTAAAATCTTTTTATCACCATAGGATTTTGAAATATTTATCGCTTTCAAAGGCAACTCGCCAATGGGAGAAGGATCGGGTAATCTAAATTTAATGGCTCTGACTTCCGGTGGAAGAGGTGGTAAACTTTCTTTCATCCGGGCCACTCTTTTTTGCAGCTGAATTCTTTGTCTGACTCCGACCACTTTGATACTTTCATTTAGCCTATTTATATTTTGCTGGCCGACATGAACATGTTTTCTGAGTAAAGCCTCTTTATCAGCTCTTTGTTCTACCGCCTCAGAATAATTTCCTTTGTATTCCTCTATTTTTTTCAAAGGTGCATCGACATACAAAATTTTATCAATATGTTTATCCAGCAGTTCGAGATCATGCGAGATTAATATCAGAGTTTTGGGATAGTTTCCTAAAAAATTCATCACCCATTCTTTGCCGGCGATATCCAAAAAGTTGGTTGGTTCATCCAGCAGTAAAATATCGGGTTCAGCTAATAAGGCCCGGGAGAGAGCAAGCCTGGTTTTTTGTCCTCCGGATAGTTTACTGGGAGAGGCATCAAGTGACAGCTCATGCAGTTCAACCCCTTTTAACATCAGATGCAGTTTGTAATCCAAGATACTGTTTTCCGGATCCAGATAATCTCTAACTGTTTCACACGCTTCCATGACCGGATCGTGTTTTACTTCCTGAGGCACCACACCAATACTGCCAATTACTTCCACCTTGCCGGTGTAATGTTTTTCCTGGTTGCAGAGGATTTTCAGTAAGGTACTTTTACCGGCGCCGTTTTGTCCGATCAGCCCGACTTTTTGGCCATCTCCGATCGAAAAAGTGACATCGTCAAAGATCTGATGTGAATTATGGGAAAAAGATAAATTACGCACACTGAGCATTAGGGTATTATAGCTGAAATGGATAATTTATGCTCAAAAAGTGAGAATTAATTTTTAAAAGTATCGCACTGATTAAAATCACCACTGTTGAATCCTTTGTTAAACCACTCCACCCGCTGCTCGGAGGACCCATGGGTCCATGATTCTGGGTTGACCTGTCCGTTTACTTTTTGCTGAATTCTGTCATCTCCTACTGCTTCTGCAGCATCAATGGCTTCTGTTATCTCCCCCTGTTCAAAAACATTTTGATCCTTTAATGAATTTGCCCAGATGCCAGCGAAACAATCAGCCTGAAGTTCCAGATTTACTGACAACTGATTTTCCTGAGAAGGATTTCTTTCCTGCTGATTTCTGACACTATCCATCAGTCCCAACTCATTTTGGACATGATGTCCTATTTCATGAGCAATAACATAAGCTTCTGCCACATCTCCCCCTTCTGCTCCCAGTTGGTTAGTCAGTTCATCAAAAAATGTTTCATCCAGATAAATTGTACTGTCCAGCGGACAGTAATGTGGGCCAACCCGGGAATCTGCCCCGCCGCATGAAGATTCAGTTAAGGTTCTGAAAAGAACTAGTTTTGGCGCATCATACTTTTCCCCTTTTTGAGAGAAGATGCCATTCCAGACATCGTTCCCTGAACCTAAAACAGTACTGGCAAATTGTTCATACTGGTCATTTCCTTCATATTCTGAAACATAGCGATTTTCATTTTGAACCCCCAAAGTTGACGGATCGATCTGAGTCAGAATATCTGTCAGATCTCCACCATTTAAGTAGTTAAATAGTAACAACAGGGCTATTCCCCCCACCCCAAGTCCTCCCCCGACTGCTGCAGGATTTGCTCTTCTGTCTTCAACATTACCCCGACTAGATAGACGATCCCAAAATGCCATTAAAACATGTTAACTGTTGAGTTTTATTACTAAGTAGTAATTGAGTAAAAATTAGGCAAGTTTTTGATGCCTGGGTTTAGTCCAACTATTAAATAGAGGATGGCTATTATAGAATGAATCTGATGCCCTCTTTTATGCGAAAGAATTTTTTATTTAAAGATAAGAATGTTGTTCTTTTAATTGTTATTTTGGTTGCCGCTTTTTTGATCCGAACGGTTTATCTGAATCAGGTTCCTCCCGGAATAGCTAATGATGAAATAAATATCATTATTAATGCCCAGTCTTTTTTGAAAACCGGTGAAAATATTCCAGGTGTTGTGACAGGTATTTTTGGAACGCCCAAGGGGGACCTTAATGGCGGAATTCATAGTGAAGTTAGTTCTTATCTGCTGATGCCTTTTATTGCGCTAACTGGTTTTGTCTGGCCATGGGTCAAACTGCCTTTTGTTTTTGCCGGACTTGGCATTGTAACTCTATCTTTTCTAATTGTTCGCAAACTGATAAATACAAATGCTGCGATGATTGCATCTGTTGTCTCCGCTTTATCTCCCTGGACTATTTTTTATGGCAGATCTGGGTATGAGTCAATCTTAAGTTCCTTCTTTTATTTACTGGGTATTTATCTGGTTTTATCACTTAAAAAATGGAGAATTCTTTATGCTTTCCCAATTTTTCTGCTGGGAATGGGAAGTTATTTTTCGGCTAAAACTTTAATGCTTCCTATTATTATAGTAGCTGTTATAAGTGTCATGCTTTTAAAACCAAAAGAATCCAAAATCCCCGGAGTTTCTCTGATAATAATTGCAGTTTTATTTATGGCTTTGTATCTGCCAATTTTAAAAAACACCCCAGCCGGCAGCCGGTTTGATGAGCTGAGTAATACTAAAATTGTGGATTTAGTCAATATTAAACGGACAGCTGCTTTAGAACAGCCAGCCGCGAATTTATATGAGAATAAAATAGCTGAAGATCTGAAGTACCGGATAAAAGCCTCTTTTGGTGGTTTTTCTCTGAGTTATCTTTTTCTGGACGGACAACCGGAGAATATCCCCTCCCTGGCAATTCCTGATCATGCTTTTTTGTATCTGATAGATCTGCCTTTTATTTTATTAGGATGTTTTTTTCTGGCAAAGTTTTATCCGAAAGTTTTATTTTTAATCGGCGGGCTTCTGACAACAACACTTATTCCTAACTCTTTGAACTTACAGGGGACTACTTACTCGATCCGGACGGTTATTTTGTTTCCAGTCCTATCAATGGTCTCAGCAATTGGAATTTATTATGTTATTAGTCTTTTTAAAAACAGCTCCTGGCGATACGGCACAGGGTTATTTATCTCTTTAATATATCTGATCTTTGTTGGGAATTTCATTTTTCAGTATTTTGGCAGACTGCCGGTTGATCGTAATGAAGGATGGTTTCTGCCACAAAGAACTGCCTTCCGGTATGCTACGTTAATGAATAATCAATCCCCGGCTACAGTCGTAAATATTATTTCCCAGGAAACAAAACCTGATTTTTACAGATATCTTCTCTTTTCTGCTTCATATACTGAAAAATCAAAAATTGCAAATATTAACCAGCAAATTGAAAACCAGGATTATTCAGCAAATAACGTCCGCATTACCGGAAATTGCCCAGATCTGTTTGACCCAAATCAGATATACCTGATCGATGGACGGATTGATTGTACTAGCGAAAAAGTGAGAGAAATTGCTTCAATTAAAGATGCCGGAACTAAATTTAGAATTGTAAACGATCAGCTTTGTAAAAACTCTGATTCACAAAAGTATCCCTTTGTTAAAGATATTAATAAACTAAACGTTGAGTCTTTATCAGTTGATGATTTTTGCCAGACCTTTGTCACTTTTAACCGCTAATTTATTGGCAGTGTTCAGGTTGGCTTTGAAGAGCTTCGGCAATTGCCTTATTTAAGACTTTTGTCCAGACAGCATAGCCTCTTTCATTGGGATGAAATCTATCCTCCGCAAACAAAGTATTATCTTCTCTGAATATCGGACCGGTTTCTTTGGCAATGGGGGCTAAAGTGATGTTATATTTTTGAATTAGCTGATCAAAAACATTGTTATATTGCTGCGTTCTAAGTCCGGCTACCCAACGAAGTGGTTGGGCAAATCTGGGAATTGATCCCATATCCGGTGTTCCTGTGACGACTATTTTAACTTTACAATTTCCTGCAATCAGCTGATCTAGGATCTGCTGCATATTATTTTTTATATCATTGGTAGATTTAAGTTGAGTCAGATCATTGGCGCTAATGGCTACTAACACCAGATCCGGTTTCAAATTTACTCCCTCTTTAATCTGATTTTGTAATACATCAGCAGTGGTCGCTCCTGATATTGAAAAATTTGTAAAAGAAACCTGATAATTTTTAGCGAGTTCCTGAGCAGTCTGCATAGCAATTCCTTTTTGATAATCTGCCCCCTGCCCGGCTGAGGAGCTATCACCTAATACAACATAGTTTAGCTTTTGTTGACCTGTACCCAAACTGATAGTTGATCTCTCGGGATTGATAAACTGTTCTTTTGGCCCGCTTCTGGCAATCATTGCTTCACCCACCAGGATCACTAGCAGTAATACTGGTATTCCGATTACGACAGCAATAATAATTTGATTTAAAGTCATTTGTTCATCTTAACAGATTTAGTTGTTCTTAGTATTTTGACCTGTTAGAGGTATATACTAGAATTAAAGCTAACAATGATTTATAAGTTCCGCTACTTAATATCCACACTGATTACTTTGTTTATTACAGCAATCAGCCAATATTCATTTGGCAGAGTTATTATCTGTAAATGCGGTTATATTAAGCTGTGGCACAGTGCAATCTGGAGTAGTGAAAATTCCCAGCATCTGACAGATTGGTACACTTTTTCTCATATAATTCATGGTTTTGCTTTTTATTACCTTGGCAAACTATTTAAGAAACTGTCTTTATTTCAGACTTTTTTAATGGCTTTAGCAATTGAAGGTTTTTGGGAAATTTTAGAAAATAGTAGCTTCATTATTAATAGATACCGTGAATCAACTGTTTCACTTGATTATTACGGTGACAGTATTATCAATTCCCTATTTGATATTCTGGCAATGGTACTTGGTTTTTATCTGGCCAAAAAGCTTCCCGCTAGGTTAATTATCTTTCTGATTATATTAATGGAAATAGGTGTTGGTTTTTGGATTCGCGACAATCTAACTCTGAATATCTTAATGCTTATTTATCCACTAGATTCAGTCAAACAGTGGCAGCTGGGAAATTAATTCCGGCAAAAGTTGGTTTGAAAATTTAAAAAGTTGAATCTATGCTTCCCAGGGGGTCATTAATTGAAAGTAGTTGCCATCTGGATCTGCCAATGTTGCTATCCAGGCATCACCCATTTCATATGGTTCTTTGACTACTTTTGCGCCTTTGATTTTGGAGATTCTTTCAAATTCTTCTTTAACTTCTTTTGTCTCAAAGTTGAACATGATTCTACCTGGATCTTTGGCTTCACCAGTCATCTCAGAGTGTTCGCCTACTGAAAAGAAAGCATTTCCAACACTCCAGCCATGCCATCCACCTTCATTCATATCACATTTTCTTTCAAACATTGCTTCATAGAATTCGGCCATCTCTTTGATTTGCATTGTACCAAGCATTACTGAATTAAGATTTAACATTAAGTTATCTTAATCTGTTTAGTAAGGAAACTCAAGTGGGTTGTGTAAGAATGCAGTAACTATTTGGCATAAGCCTCTGAAAGCTGACGGTAAAATCTGGTTTTCATCGCTAAAATTGTAACTAATAGACCAATAAGACTCGCTACAATAAATACCAGTGCTATACCCCGACCGATCCCAGTGCCAAACCAACTGCCAATTAGTTCCACACCTTTACCGGTAGTCATAAAAGGGATAAATACAAATTGAGCCAGCGGACCTATTAAAAAAGCGGTTACAGGAGAAGCCGACTGTTCAACACTTTGAGCAAATCCAAACACTCTCCCCTGCCTGTCAGGTGGAACAACTTTTTGTAAGATGGTTTGCTCCGAAGCTTCTATAAAAGGCATCAATGTCATCCAGACTGCCATACCAGCTATCAGGAGCCAGATCCACGGCTGGACAGTAAACAAAGCCGCAGCTATCCACATAACGATGTTACACAGAAACATGGTTTTTAAAGGGTTTTTTCCAAGTCCCAGTTTGGCAATAATCAGTCCCCCAGCTATAAAGCCGAAACTCAAACAACCAAAAATTATTCCCCAGACCTGAACAGAGACCAGACTCAGTCCATAAGCATCCATCAGAGACATAAATACTCCTCCCAATAAATTATTAAACATATTAAACACAATCAAAGCCGCAAGACCGGGAATTGCTGCAACCACTTTGATTGTTCCTTTAATATCGATTTTAGAGGTGCCAGTCTGATGGGTATGAATAATCTTTTTTTCCGGCATCTTAATCATCAGCAGATGAATTATTGGTAAAACTGTAAACACGACACCGCAAAGCAGCACCCACCACATACCGCCATAGGCCAGGACCAAACCACTGGCTACAGAAGTGATTGCGAAAGAAACTCCAATCATCGAACCTGAAAGACCATTGGCTTTATCACGGTTTTTCTCATCCACCAACAAAGTAACTGCAGTCGGAAGAGCAATATTCCGGATATTACCAGCGATTGCCCCAAATAAAATCAACAGGATAATTACCCATAACTGATAATATTCAATCGATTTAAAAAACATTTCCGGTGTCACCAGATAAAAGAAGAAACTAAGACTAAAAAAGATTAGTGTTGCAACGCTCGATATCAGCATGGCGGATTTTTTGGTATGGTGGTCAACAATTGAACCAAACCAAAAACCGGACATTGCAGTGATCAGTACATAAAAACCTGAAACTATAGAGGTAGCAAAGACTGAAAGTGTTTCCAGATATACCCAGTAAACCAAGGCAAACCAGACAAAGTTATTGGTCACTGAAGCTACCAAAGTATTCCCCAAAAGTTGATAAAAAGTGCGCATCAGGGAATTATATAAAAACTCTATAAGAATGGCTAATTAAATTTACTAACCTATCTTTAGCCGACTGCTTCCCGGATGCAAAATCCGTGAGACCAATGAAGGCTGTCCCACTGATGGAGGACGCAGATACTGCGCAGCATTTTCTCTTTGCAAAAGCTGATACTGGTCTTTGTCAGTTACATCTTGTGGCATATGATCAAAAACCGGATTATATACGGCTGTACCATCCCCTCTGGAAACTATTCTTCCCTCAAACAAAATTCCTCTGGTTGGATCAAGTGGTGAACCAACCGGGGTTGTTCCATACAAAGTATGAAATCTATCCCGAGTAGGCTCATCTAGTAAACTCATTTCAATATTGGTTGATGCACGATAGCCAACCAAATGATACCCCTCTTTCGCACTATCGAGTGATTGAACTGATTGATCCGCAACCTGATGCCAGTGAGATATGCCGATATGTACATCAGTCAGATGTGGATTGCGGTAAATATCAACTGCCCAGACTTTTTGAACAGCCTGTGAGAGACCGGAAGTCCCACATTCAACAGTGTTACTTTGGTCTGACTGTGTTTGATTATCCCAATATTTGGTTTGTTCCAGGGCTTTTGCCAATGGTCTCTCAACCTCATGCACAACTTCTATTCCTTCATACATAATAGTTGCGGGTAAAGCTTCAGGAAATACGTGAGAACGCAGCATTAATTGTTCAATAGGATCATCAAAAACCAAGGAATCAGCAGCTTTAGCGTCACGATCTGCCCCCTGCCGACCTGAGACAGGATCGATTAATTCGATCAGTTTATCTTCACATGCACTATCTGACTGTGGTGACAATAAATCTTCCACTGCCGAAAGAGCACTTTCAGCATCCAGCTCGTCAATTTCGTCATCAAAAATACTGCCCTCTGGTATAGCCGTTTTGGGAATAAATACTCCTCTTTCAACCATTCCCTGATAAATAGATGGTAACCCTTCGATGTAACTCATAAATGCTTAAAAAAACCGCCCTTTCTATGGCGGTTTGCAGTTTTTGTAACTGATGTTAATCAATTACTAACTGCATCCCTCTTTAATAAAGAGGGTGGTAATAATATTTTTTATTAAATTAATTTCTAAAATCATTCTTGGATGGTAACAGTTAGGCAATTTTGTCACTGTGACGAGTGTCACACTTTAAAATTAGAAAATTTTTGATATTATGCTTTAATCCGATGCAAATCTTTAAAGCCGAAATTGGCATTATTGGTATTAATCCGTTTGTAGAAGTTCCTGACAATGTTTTACAGCAGCTGTTTAAACATTCGGGCAAAGACAAAGGGCCAATACCTGTTTCCGGGATGATCGATGGTAAACCATTTGTCCAACAATAGTGAAGTATCAGGGACTATGGAGACTCTATTTAAATACGCCAATGCGTGAAGCATCTAATACCACAGTTGGTGACACCGTTACTATTGCTTTGGAATATAACGAAAATCCACCAGTTGTAGAAATGCCACCTCAATTAATTAAAGCTTTAAAAGAAAATCCTACAGCGAATACTGCTTTTGAAAAACTCCCACCCTATCGTCAAAAAGAAATTACCAGGTATTTAGCCAATCTCAAAACACCGGAAACTCTGGAAAAAAATCTACAGAAAACTATTGATTTTCTGGAAGGAAAACCAGT
>CAYUPO010000006.1:32214-69910 GCA_964446685.1 uncultured Gammaproteobacteria bacterium
GTGACATGAGCAATTTCTTTGACTGCTTCATCAAAAGCTTGCTGGTTTGAATCATTTGGTTTATTCATTCCAGTCAGTTTGCGAACATACTGCAAAGCAGCATCATGAATCTCGCCCTGAGAGGCTTTTGGTTCAAAATTAAAAAGTGGCTTAATATTGCGACACATAATTTTTTTTAGTCACTAGTGA
Organism: uncultured Gammaproteobacteria bacterium; assembly: GCA_964446685.1. Taxonomy (GTDB): domain Bacteria; phylum Patescibacteriota; class Microgenomatia; order Daviesbacterales; family UBA10151; genus CAZWRN01. The sequence continues at coordinate 32,404 of CAYUPO010000006.1, forward strand.
CATAGAGTCTGACGACTCTCAGTTCTTGATTCCTAATTTACCGCCATACCAAACGAGAGGATAGGCTGTCACTGCTAAAGCGATTGGATACCAATGGTTGCCGTATTGCCAGCCGGCAAAGATGCCTGCAATTCCACCAATAGTGCCCAAAATAGCCAAGATTATTACATGTTTTCTCGGATTAGATGGAGCAAGTTTAGCAGCCACAAATCCACCTAAGACTGCATAGGCGCTTCGATAGATCAATGCAGTTATGAGTAACCAGACAGGTGATCCATTTTGCATTTGATACTCGGCACTTGGGAATATACCCGTATTTTCTAGGATGGCATCAGTGAGAGTGCTAAGTACTGCGACAGTTAGAAATCCTACAACTACAGCAATAATACTTTTAAATATTTTCATTTTTTTTTATCTCCTTTCTTTAATATCTTCAGACTTCAGTCGGCTGTCATCAGGATAAAGCTTGCTGCCCAACAGCTAAAGACTGAAGTCTAATGACTTATTCCTTCTCAACTACTTTGGCCATTTTGTCCAAAGATGTGCTCCAACCTTCATTCATACCACTTTTTAGCATTGCTTCGACCTGCTCTTTTGATTCAGGTTTTGCGTATATTATCGAAAGTTTACTTTTATCATCGTCTACTGTTTCAAACAAAACAGTGATTGTCATTTCTTTAGGAAAATTTGGATCCATTCCAGATTTGTCTGGCTCGATCATATTTCCTTCGGCATCTGAAAAATAATCTGTTACAACCATTTTTTCATTTGGCACTATCTCTTTGTAAACTCCAGCACTATACATATCTTTGTCCCACTCTGATCCGGCAGGACCGTGCATAGCAAAGATATATTTTCCACCAACTCTCAAATCAATTTTGATAGATGGAGCGCTAAAGTGCTCAGGACCCCACCACTGTTTAGCCAGTTCTGGATCAGTCCACGCCTGCCAAAGCATTTCTTTGGGTGCATTAAAAATTCTTTCTATTACTAATTTGTTATCGTCCATAAGTTAGTTAATCAGTAAATTAGTAAACCAGTTAATCAGATGTGTTTTTTCTAATTAACTAATCTCTAAAGAGCGCAGCTCGCAAGCTTCGCTTATTCACTATTTAACTTCTACCACCTCCTTTCTTTAGTTTTTCTCGCTCTAATAAACGGTCGAGCATAGTAAAACGGGCATCCCAAGCCTCGGTTAATTTTTTTATCCATTTTTCGATTTCTTTTATTTTCAGAGTATTGATCTGATAGATCCGTTGTTGGGCCCTTTTTTCCATAGTTACCAGTTTGGCTTCACGTAAAACTTTTAGATGCTGGGAGATGGCGGGAGGGGTAATTTTAAATTTGTCAGAGATATCAGTGGCAGATAACTTCCCTTTTGAGGCGAGCAACTCAATAATATTTCTTCTGTTTGGATCAGCCAGAGCGGAATAGATATCCATTGGTTTATATTATAGCATATACTTAATTAAGTCAATACTTAATTAATATGCCCAGATATTAAGGAAAAAAGTTTACTGACATCAAAAGGTTTGGCTATAAAATCATCTGCTCCTACTTCCATCACGGTTTTTTTGGCTTCCGGATGAGCAGACATCATAATCACCGGAATAGCTTTGGTTTGTAAATCTTGTTTCAGATCTTTGCAGATTACTCTCCCGTCTTTTCCGGAAAGTAAAACATCAAGTAATATGATATCTGGCTTAAATTCACGGACTATTTGTCTGGTTTCTTCTCCCTTTAGTGTAGTTTTAGTTTGGTATCCTTCAATTTCAAAAACTAAATTAAGTGCCTCTAAAATATCCGGATCGTCATCAATAATTGCTATTTTAGGACTATGCTTCATTGATTTATTCATGGCTTTTACTGATGCTCGTTTTAACAGATTATCATTAATATATAATAAGGAAGGTATTAATCAAGTAAATTCATCACATTGCTGGATTAAGCAGCATTTCCATCAACCTGGAAAAGTCCCAAATATATTCCCCTCAGGATCCAGGAAGCACCCCTCTCCACTTACTAAGATTATTCATTGGATTTCTTTCTGTATTCTATTATTTTGGATATCAGCCGTAAAGGCAATTCCTGGTCAAATGGAAATTGGATAGTTCCCCTGCCTGAAGTTTTAAAAAGGGCTGATTCAGGAATTGCTTTTCCCATCTCTTCCGAAAAAGGATATAGCGACACATGATGCTGCCAAGCGGCCAGATAAATCAGATCTTTTTCCTGATATTTAAAAGCGGCCATATTATAGCTAATACTCTCTTTGACCTCCGGAACAGTTTTATGGATCAGCTGCCTGATAGCTTGCAGGATTTCCTGGGTCTTGACTGGAAAAGACTGAATATATTCATCGACCGTATTAAAAGTTGCTGCTGTCATGATTATTTTTCGGTCTGATTTATATTAGCTCTGGCTTTTATCAGTTTTTTAATTAATGGCAGTGGTAAATCCTGATCCAGAGGAAACTGAATTGTCGCTTTGGCTGTGACATATTTTTTTAGCTCAGACTTATGATTTTCGATCACAGGCGGTGGAATATAAAGCCCAAGATGACTCTTTGCTAAAGCAAAGTAAGCCAGTCTGCCTTTGTAACCATAATAAGGCATACCATAACTGATTTTTTCTTCTGCTTGAGGCACACATTCTTTGATCACCTGGCGAAGTTGTTTTAATTTTTGCTGAAATTCTTCGGGAGCATTAGTAATATATTCATCAACTGTTAAAGATTTATTCATATTATTATTGTAACTTATTTACTTAAATAATCAGTAATTTAAATTACTTAGCTAATAACGCTTCAAGCTTTGTAGTCGTATTCCAATTACGGATCGTCATATCCTGATAGACTGGCAGGCCAATAATCCTGGTCAATCTACTCTGAGATGCTTTCTCAGTTAGTCTGGAAAAATAGATCACATCTTTTCCCTGATAGACCTGATCTACCCCCTCTTTGACTGAAAAACTTTTTAATGCTTCCTTTGGAGTAAGCGGTTTTTTTAAAAAAATCACATCATATCGATACAAATCCGGCTTTGTTCCAAATCCGGAAGGAGCATCTTTGATAGTTTGTCTCAGCTGCTTTTCTGTTACTGTGACTACTCTGATTTTTAGATTAAAAGTTTTGGATAGGGCTGCTTCTATGGAGAGAGTTAATTTTTCCTGAGGCTGTAAGTTAGTTTTGAACAAAACATTGCCACTTTGAATATATGTCACAACATCGCTAAACCCCATTTTTTCAAAACAGGCTTTGAGTTCAGTCATTTTGATACTGTTATTTCCACCGACATTGATTCCCCTGAGTAATGCGATATATGAATTTTTTGGAGTGTCCATCACGAAATTATATCAAACAGATATTACAAATTCAGGAAGGGTTTGCCACAGTGCGTTTGATCTTTTTAACTCCCCGAAATCCCAAATAGGTCATCAGCAAGAGTACAAATACAGCTATATAAAATTTATCCGAATTAAACAATATCTTCATCAGAGGTGTGTCCTGATGAAATAACATATGGAATATCACAGATAAAGGCATCGTCCACCAGAGCCAGGAAATGAGCGGAATTTTGATATAAAACTGGGAAAATAATTTTGTTAACAATGGACTCAAAATAAAAACCCCGACATAGGCCAGTACGGTATCAAATATAGGAAATGGTCCAATTCTATATTGGCGAAGCAATGTTAGGTAATCGATAAAGATAGTTTACTCCTTAAATGAAAAAAATGCTGTATTAGTTATCAAATTTACAATTCTTTTGTTAGCTGTTCAAAGGTTGTTGTTAGATGATTTAATGCTTTATGGTCAATTGCTTCAGCTGTTTCTTGATTAAATATATGTCCCATGGATGAGGCAAATTCCAGGGCAAACATTCCCTGGTACATTTTAAGAGCTTTCTTCTGATCGGCGGATAGATTTAGTAATTTCATCCAGTAATCTGTATATAAAGTATCATCTCCCAGTTCAGTTAATGCCATTTGGGTTAGAGCAAGTGTGAGCAGTGGATCGCCAAAACAGACACTGTCAACGTCAACTATTCCGCTAAGTTTTCCATTATTTATAATGACATTTTTTGTTGTGGTGTCATCTAAGAAAGGGGTTGGTTTAACTTGCTGAATATACTCATTCATTGATTGATACAACTGCTCTAGTCTTTGAATATATTTTTTATCAATCAGTCCTGTTTTAGCATTTCGGGTGGTGATTCTTTCCAAATATAGATCTAACACTCCCCTCCAGGATGAATGCAACTTTGGATCTTCATAGGACATCGCATATCCAAATCCAGAACCCGGTTTTAAAGATCCAACTTTTTTTTGAATATCAACTATTTCTTTTGCCAACTGCTCTTTCTCTTGGCTGCTCATTTCTTGGTATGCATGCAGTAAATCTTTGCCAGGCAATCTGTCCATGACAATTAAAGGAAATCCACACTTACTTCCCTCCATATCACCCAACCTGAATGTCGGCAACGGGATACCAAGTGGTTTAAGAATTTTATACCAATAAAGTGCACTCTCAAAAGATGATTTTTGTTCAATTCTGGTTAATCTCACAACAACTTCATCTGTCGAAGTTTTAACATCATAGACATAATGAGCTTTGCCTGTTGAAAATCTATTAATACTAATAATTTCATCAGAAGTAAGATCTTTGATAATTTTTTCAACTAATTCTTCAGAAGGAATGTTAGGCATTTTTATAACTTAGTGACTTTGAAGGTAAAACTCGTTCTTGCAGGAGTTGTTTGTTCAACTTTAGTTCTTTCAAGCTTGATCTTATCTGTATCTATATTTTCAAAAAGTTTTAATCCTTTTCCTATCAGAACTGGCATTACATCTAACTGTAATTCATCGCAAAGATTTGCATTAAGACACTGCTGAATAGTGTTGGCACCTATCACCTGGACATCTTTACCATCTGCGGCTTTTTTAGCTTGTGAAATAGCACTTTCTACTCCATCAGTTATAAAAGTAAAACTAAGTTTGCCGTTTCCTGGAGGATATTTGGCTGGAGGTGTATGGGTCAGGACAAAAATAGGAGTTTGAAATTCATATTCATCATTGGCCCATTCAAATGGGTCTGCCATCTGATAAGTATGTCTTCCCATTACAACAGCACCGGTTGATTTAATCATTTCCTTAAATGAAGGAACATCATGAAGTTCAGTAAAATCAGTATAAAGCTGATCGACACTCCCCTCACTATCATTCACAAATCCATCCAGCGACAAAGCCATTCCAGCAATTACTTTTCCCATGTTGAAATTATAACCGATGGTTGTGAGTTTTACTTATAGTAGAAGGGTTGAATTCTAACATATGCTATTAAACACGAGGCTAATTTTATTGATAGCGGTTTATTCTCCAGCTTTTCTTATTGCTTCAAGATCAAGTTTTTTCATTGGCATAAAAGCGGCTGTCACTGCCTCAGTTTTTTCAGGATCTCTCATCATTTCATCCAAAATACGTGGGACTACCTGCCATGTCAGGCCAAACTTATCTGTGCACCAGCCGCATTGTTCGGCTTCAGGAACTGCGGAAAGTTTTTCCCAGAAAAAGTCAATTTCTTCCTGGGTCTCACACTCAACAATAAAAGAGGTTCCACCATTAAGTTTGAATTGCTCCATTGGACCACCATTCAGAAACATAAAACTAATCCCATCAATCTCGCATTCAGCAGTCATAACAGATCCCTCAGGTCTACCAGAAACTTCTTCACTAGCTTTAGGGGCTTTGGTGATATCCCCCATTTTGGCACTGTGCTCACCAGGAGCAGTAGTGAAAGTATCAATATAATATTTGGCTGCCTCTTCCCCATCGTTGCCTGCAAACCAGATGCATGTAATTAGTTTACTCATATATTTATTCTAACATATTTGTTCAACTTCGTTGATTAGTTACAGAGGAATTAATAGCAAGTGTAAAAATGAGGGATTGTATTAAACGTTGAAGTATCGACATAATCATTATGTGACTATTAGAAATCAACATGGCTTTACATACTTGTGGCTTATCTTAATGGTTGTTTTGCTGATTGGCGGGGCTTTTTATATTAAAGTTAGTAATTCTTCAACCCCTTTACCATCTAAAATTAATAACTTAAATTCTTCAGTTAATCTTCCAAATATTATTTATTATACTCATGTGCTTTCTTGGCAAGCTGGTGACCAAGTTGTCCATGTTTATTCATATAACCCGTATACAAAAAACAGTAAAGAGCTTTTTTCAATTCCAACCTCAAAAACAGTTAATTTATCACGCATCAGTATGTCACCTGATAAAACTAAGATAGTTTACTCCATCTATCAGGATACTCCCGAAAAAACCAGACAATTATTTAGTATAGATAGTAATGGAAGTAACCAAAAGTTGATTTTAAGTGAATCTCGCCCAAATGGACATATATTTGATAATTTGATTTGGTCGCCAGATAGTAAAGAGTTATTGTTTGATAAACAGGAATATTTCCCATATAACGTTTATAAATACTCTTTTGAAACTGGAAAAATTATTACAATTAATCCAGGTAATATAGCTCCACTAACAGGTTGGTTTACAAATAATAAACTCGGATTCAAACAATCTAAACCGACTGGCTGCACAGCTGAACAAGAGTGTTATCCGGCATTTAAACTTTTCCAGACTGATCTTGATGGGAAAAATTTAAAACAAGTTTTTGATCAGGTAGATAATGATATTGGTGTAAGTTATGACTGGTTACCAGATGGTAGTGGCGTTATATTATCAGGAAGTTCAATAAAAAGTGTTTTACCTTCACATTATGATTTCAGCTTGAAAACTGCCCAGCAGATAAAGACAAATACTGATACTGGAATCATTCAAGGTATTTTATTCCATGAGGATATTAGTTTAATGCTAGTACGTGAAGGTTCCCAGAGTGTTATCTATAAAGTAAATTTAGCTAATAATGAACCAACTGTGATTAAATCATTTAATGAATCTATTTGGCTAGATGCTATTTCAAAGGATGGAAAATATTTTTTAATTCACTATGGGAATACAGATCAGGGAATAGCTATCCAAAAAAATCCTGAAATATACGATATGCAGGGTAATTTAGTTGATCAACTCCCCTTTTACCCCAACAACATTGAATTCCTCGGATTCTCCCAATAAATTTGCTTAGTTATAATAACTATCCTGCGATAAATTTGCACCTGACTATTGGCACTCTACTCGCTTTGCTAACGCCTCACTAGTGGTGCTAAACGATGAATAACTTCTCGGAATAAGTCTCCGCTATCGGTTGCTTCTTCGGTAGGATTTCTAAAATCTCTAACACTCCTAAATCCCTCCCTTTGAGCAATATCAAAACAAATTTCGGCTGTTGTTAAACATAATTTATCTATCACAGTCTTTTTTCCTTCAAAATCAGTATGTATTTCTCCCTGGTTATAGACTAGTGCAGGCATGAGGACTCCGTATTCATAAGCTTTTCTTAATCGATGATGGCCATCAAATAAATATGCCGGGCTTTTAGGATTTCTTCGAATAAACCATAAAGGATCTAACCCCTCATAATTTCCATCATTAAAAAAAGTATCTAGAGCATTTAACCTTCCTATAACAAGTTGTTGATAACGAGTAGGTCTAACGACATCTGGAACTACTAATAATCGTTCTGGCATTGGAGAATTATAGAATAAATGAAGCTAATTATCAAACTATAAGCCCTGTCCACTTCGTTGGAACAGTTAGGACGGGTTTTGATTGAAAGTGAGGAGGATTTCGAACCTATTCTTATTTAGATTGTGGAGTAACCTTTTGAACAGCAATACTTACATATCCACTCATGGGATTTCCATCTAAATCATGAGCGGACTGACTAACAATTTTTGCTCCAAGATCTTGGTAATCTGTAACTCTTGCAGCTTCAACTATTCCATGATATGAATAACCTTCGGGAATAGAGCACAAGGTTCGATATAAACAGAAGGCTCCTATAGGAGAAGTCCCAAAATTAGTTTCTGAAAGTTTAATAAAATAAGGACCAAAGGGAATACGCGGTTTTGAATATAGGTTTTCGTAAGGATTAAATCTCTCTGCTCCTTTGCTTCTGCCCTCCCACTCTCTTTCATATTCACTTCTTTCAGATGCTAATTGTTTACCCCAAACCTCTCCAGTTGGGAGTTGAGCAAAAGCCTCTTCAGGAATCATATTTTTTATATCCTGGCATCGCATTCGGGTATATTAGCAAACAGGACTTTAGAAGTCAACCTATAGTACTAGCTCCTCGATCAGGCCCAACCCTTCTCCCCTTCGACTCGCACTAAAAATATTTAGGGGCTCGCTCAGCGTCGAAGTCGAACTCTATCCTACCGATGACTATAATTTTTTCAACAACTCCAGATCCCCTACTATTAAAGCTTCTTTTTTTGCTCTACTCCATCTTTTCACTTGTTTTTCTCTTCTCATTGCTTCGAGTAAAGTAGGATATTCTTCTTTGTAAACAAGTGCAAAAGTTCCATTATCTTTTATATATTTTGCAGCTTTATTAGTTTTATGGATTTGCTGATGTTCTCTTATTTCAAGAATACTTGTTTGCCCAATATATAAATGCCCTAATTCGTCTTTTAAAAAATAAACATTATGGGACATAAAAATCTAGAAAGAGATGTGTCTTTCGACTCCTTCAAGGTAAGCAGATTTAATTCATTTCAGTCGCTCAAGACATTCGCCTCGCTTGTTCAGGCTATAGCCATGAGCGAGCGAAGCGAGTCGAATGGCTCCTCGACCAGGGCTCGAACCTGGAACCTTTTCGTTAACAGCGAACCGCTCTACCATTGAGCTATCGAGGAATATTTATATGTTAATGCCCATCCAACGGGAATGGTAGAGCGGGAAATTCGCTCTTCCAGGGTAAGTTTTTATTTCTGTTTCGATTCCATCGATAAAAGGTAACTTACCCGCCGTAATGTCATTTAGACATTCCGGCCCATTGAGCTATCGAGGAATATTTAATTGTTAATGTTTCTCTATCACATCCTGAACAATGCCAGTTAAAGCGGTCGGCTTTGGGAGAACCGCTCTTCCTGAGTAATATTTTATTTATATTTCTGCTTCGCAGATAAAAAGTATATCACTCGCTTAAATGTCGTTTAGACATTTAAGCCCATTGAGCTATCGAGGTTACTAGGTTGGCTAGAAACTCGAAAACTTAGGGAATTTTAGCACGAATTGAATCTTAAATCCAGTTAGTTGGGTTTTTTAAGGCAGTGATTTGTGTCATAGCTATAATATGATAAAAGTTCATACTTGAGGTATGAAAATTAATGCTACCTGGCATATAGCACATAAGATGCCAAAAAACCCTACGCTGGATGAAAGAGTTGCCTGGCATTTAGAACATTCCCAAAATTGTTTGTGCAGACCTCTTGGTGGAAAAATATTGGAAGAGATCAAAAAAAGGCAGCTGCTATGACAAGACAGAGTCTTAAAGAGGCTTTTTTATGGGGATTTATTCTTTGGCTGATAGGGTTCTTGCTGGGAATAATCTTTTTTGCTTTTGTTCCGCAATCTGTACTGGGGTGGGTTATTATGCCTTTTGGCTTAATACTTACTCTTTGGGTTTTATTCAAAAAAATACAGTTAAATACTTTGGCTTACACAGCTTGGATCGCAGTAGTCTGGACTTTGATAGCAATCGTCTGTGATTACTTTTTTCTGGTACTTTTATTTAAGCCAGCTGACGGGTATTACAAACTAGATGTTTACGTCTATTATGCACTGATGCTAACACTTCCCCTCATTACCTACCGGATAAAAAACTTTCATTAATTTATATCACGCGATATTCGAAATTGATATGCTATTATCTTCATCAACTGCAAAAAAATATGATGACTTATTTAAGTAAGAGAATTTTAAATCTGGAACCGTCCCCTACATTTGCAGTTGATGCTTTAGTTAAAGAGTTACAAAAAAAAGGCAGTTCGGTGATCAATCTGGGAATTGGCGAACCGGACTTTGAGACCCCCAGTCATATTAAAACCGCGGCAATTAAAGCAATCCGGGATGGATTTACCCATTATACGGCTACTTCAGGGATCCCTGAACTAAAAGAAGCAATTGTCAGTAAATTTAAAAATGATAATCAGATTCATTACCAGCCCGATCAGATCATAGTAGGCAGCGGTAGCAAGCCATTACTTTACTGTGCTTTTCAGGTGCTTTGTAATCCTGTTGACGAAGTAATTGTTCCTACTCCGGCCTGGAGCAGTTACGTTGAACAGATCAAACTAGCTGGTGCAAAACCAATATTACTTCCCCTGAATCCCCCTTTTACTCTAACGGCAGATCATTTAAAAAAGGTGATAACAAAACGTACTAAAATCATTCTGCTAAACTCTCCCTCCAATCCAACCGGAGCAATCTTAGAGAAAAAAGAGCTGGAGAAAATCGCTCAGCTGGTGGTTCAAAAAAAGCTCTGGGTGGTGACAGATGAGATGTATGAAAAAATTGTTTTTAAAGGTCTGCATATCTCAATTGCTTCACTGGGGAAAGAAATTGCTGAAAGAACAATTACAGTTAATGGATTCTCCAAAACTTATGCCATGACAGGATGGCGGGTAGGTTTTGCCGGAGGACCGTCGGAAGTGATTGGAGCAATGGTAAATTTACAAGGGCAGCTCACAGCCAATGCCTCATCTGTCTCCCAAATGGCAGCTCTGGCTGCACTTAACGGGTCACAAAAAGAAGCAGCAAATTTTGCTGAGGAATTTTCCAAAAGAAGAAAACTTTTAATTGATTTACTTAGTCAGATTCCGTCACTAATGCCACTTACTATTCCTTCAGGTGGGTTTTATTTTTTTATCGATATCAGACAAGTACTGAATAAAAAATACCCATCTTCCGCTCTCTGGTGTCAGGGTCTTTTAGCAGAAAAGAAAGTTGCTGTTATTCCAGGAGAAGCTTTTTATGCACCTGGTTTTTTTAGGCTAAGTTTTGTTGCTAAGCGTCCGATTTTAGAGGAAGCAGTTAAAAGGATTGGAGAATTTATAAATGAGTCCTAGAAAAATACCGGCCACTATGGCCACCCAGCATCCAGATCATTCGTCAAAGCCTTATTGGCATGATCAGCCATTTATCAGTACTCAGCATGAAGCAAAAGAGGCTTTTTTAACATTTTCGGAACTCGGTGCGACTGAGTATAAATGGGACTGGGAAGGCAAACTGGTTGATGAGTCGGTTGTTGAAAGACTGTTCGGAGAATTTTATGAATACTTTGCCAAAGCTCCTTTGGGAATCGATAGTTTTCTGACTTTTAGACTGCCAAATCCAAGAATTGATACTGAGTTCCGGATGGGCAGAGCATTTATGAATATGGCAAGTGCGGCTTCTATTTCAAAACATTTTGGATTTAATATTCCGCCTTTTTTTGAAGTTATACTGCCTCTGACTGAAACACCAGAAGAGATGTTAGCTTTGCAGGAAGCTTATGTTCAGATCCATCTGCTTCGGCATCCGCTTTATAAACTGGATGGTCAGCTGACAAATTTGCGAGTCATTCCCCTTTTTGAAGAGATAAACACCATTATTCATTCTGATAAAATTCTAAAAAAATACTTATCTCTCTATCAGAAAAAATTTAAAAAACGTCCGCCTTATATGAGGCCTTATGTTGCTAGGTCAGATCCGGCACTCAACAGTGGGCTGATCCCGACAGTTTTGGCAATCAAACTGGCTTTTTCCCATTACAAAGATCTGGCAACTAAAACCGGAATTCCAATGTATCCTATTATCGGTTGTGGTTCACTAGTATTTCGGGGTGGCTTAAATCCTGCCAGAGTCAAAGACTTTGCCCGGGAATACAGTGGAGTCCGGACTGTCACATTACAAAGTGCATTCAGATATGACTACCCTCTGAAAGAAGTCCAATCAGCAATTGCTTATCTAGAGAAATCACTGCCTTTATCAGAAGCACAAAGTATTACCAAACAAGAGGAAAAAAAGTTGTTGCAGCTGATCGCCTCTTCTGAAACTGATTATAAAAGTGTGATTGAAGATATTGCTCCGATTATAAATCAGGTTGCTTCTTTTATCCCCAAAAGACGGGAACGTTTTTTGCATGTCGGACTATTTGGCTATTCCAGAGGTGAAGGAGGTATCAAACTGCCACGGGCTATTTCCTTTGCCTGCGCACTTTATTCAATCGGCGTTCCACCGGAGTTTATTGGTACCGGACAGGCGATCAAAAAAGCGATTGAAGCAAATCAGCTGGAATTGTTAGAAAAATTTTATCTAAACCTCAAGCAGGATTTAAAAGAAGCAGGAAGATTTATAAATAAAGCTAATTTAAAATATCTGGCTAAAAACTCGCCAGCCTGGCAGCAGGTTTGGGAAAGTGTTGCAGAAATTGAATCATATCTTAAGGAAAAGCTAGGACCACTTTCAGCGGATGATAAAAAACATACTCAACTAACCAGCCGGATTTTAAAAAGTCTAAATGATGGTCAAAGTATCTCCCGACTGATTGAGCAATCAGCACTTTTGCGGAAAAGTATGGGATAACAAGCAATTTTTCAGGATGATGTTATTTATCTGAACCAGACTTGTTATCTGCTCCAATGGCCTGAGACAGACTGGTATATCCATCTTTTTTTAGCAATTCTGTCAGTCCGAAGTTGATCTGCATGATCAGATTTGGGCCTTGATAAATCAATCCGGTGATCAGCTGAATCAGTGTGGCGCCCAGTTTAATTTTTTTGTAAGCGTCTTCGGCTGAAAATACTCCACCGCAACCAATAATAACTAGTTTTTTGCCATATTTTTGATAGGCAAGACGGATTAATTCATTGGATCTTTGTTCAGTTGGTTTGCCGCTGAAGTATCCTTTGGAGAATTTATCTACTTCAGATTTGACCAGGGTTTTATTGTTGCGGTCTTTTTGCAAGTTGCCAAAGATCACCCCTGTAACTTTGTGTTTTGATATAACCTGAAGCATTTCCAGCACTTCCCGATCTCTTTTTTCAATTGGCATTTTGATAAACAGCGGTTTGTTTAGTTGTAATTTATCAACTGCACTCAGCAACTCTGATAGATTTTTGGGGGGGTAAAAAGTGATATCTCCAAACAAGTTGGGACAGCTGATATTTAATTCAAAATATGAATTTCTAACTGATGATTTTTGAAAGGTCTGAAATGTCTGAATAATATCTGTGATACTTTCTTTTTGAGTTTCCAATTTTAGTGAGTTAGTTCGGCCAATACTGATACCAACAGGGATTGAAAAATTTAAAGGTTCTAGTTTTTGCACAATGGCTGCTGCTCCTGGATTTTTAAATCCTTTGTTGACCATTAAAGATTTGGACAGGGGCAATCGCCCAAGCATTGGTCTGGGATTTCCTTCATAAGGCTGATTGGTAATTGTCCCAATAGTCTGAAAACCAAAACCCCAATGGGCTAAAGTCTGCGTTAACCTACCTTCATAATCAAATCCGGCTGCCAGTCCGACTGGCAGATTAAATTTAACTCCTCCAACTGTCTGGCTTAATTTTTCTTCAGGAGCAAAAACAGCCCATTTAGTCAAACTACGAATGAACGGAAAACTACCGATACTTTCCCCTACCCGAACCATCGCATTATGGACAATTTCGGGATTAATTTTAAAAAAGATTTGTTTAACAACCCGCTTATACAAAAAATGAATAACTATTAAAAATAGCTGTTTTCTTTCTCTGGAAAAAGCTGTGATGGTAATCAGAAAAATTAAAGTACTAATTAATGCTGAAACCATACAATAGAGGCAGATGGATTTGATGACAGCAATTTGCAAAAAGACAAAATAGGCAGAAGCCAGAAATCCTAACTTTGTCTCCAGGATCAGTAGATATTTCAGCCATTTGTGTTTGAAGCTGACCATTAAAAATGTTAATAAAAAAACAAATGAATAATGAAATACACCTATCAAAGCCAGCGGAATTCCAAATATAGTCGAATATTGACTGCTTAAAACTTTACCGCAATCTGTAAATAAAATACTGGCAGAACACGGTGGAATAAACCCGGAAAAATGTTCATATGAAAGATATCCTGCATCAAACAGGCCGAGTAGTGACAAAATTATTAAAAAAATTCTGATATACATCAGAAATATATTCTAGCATTGTTGACCTCAGGCAGATGTGAGCAAAAACAATGAGTAGATAGCTTTAAGAGACCAAAGAATAATGGACTAATTGCTCCTGTATTTCCGGACTTGATTTTGAATTTGCTCCATATAAAACGATTTCAGTAATTGGAAAGTTCCATTTAACTTCATTGAACAATTTCGCTATTTCATCCTTGTTCTCCTGGAATTTTTTTTGGGCCACTGAATCTTTAACTGACGCTACCGTAAGATGAGGCTTAAAACCCAGATCATTATCGTGAGCAGAATATTTTTCTAAGTCAATATTTAATTGTTGATTAAAATTTATCAAATCATCCGGATACTCAGCATCCAAATAAAGAGTTTTTGGCTGGTCTTGTCCAAAGTAATTAAAACCTCCGACAGTTAGGTGGGCATCTTTTAGTAAAGGAATACACTTACCTACGCTTATATTAATCTTATTAAGATCCTGTTCCGCTTCTTTTATCAGATAATATAATGTGAGATGCGGGGTTTCTGGATTTACTGTGGGAATGTCTGGATACATCAACTGTATCGTTTTTATTAAAATTTTAAATGAATCTAAGTATTTTTCAGGAAGTGGAATTGCTATAAAAAAAGAGGTGTAAACTCTAATCATTCAATCAAAATTAGTCTATTCAACTGATGAAGTTTTTTTTGATGCTTTAGCTTTTTTTGGAGCTTTAACTGGAGCTTCTTCAACTACTTCGGTACTTTCCTGAGTTAATTCTGCTGGTTGGGTCATTTCAACTTCGGTAGCAGTAGGTTCCAGAGTCAGAAGTTTAAGGATTTTATCCAGTTTTCTGTTCAACATTTCAAACTGCTCACTTGATACTCCACTGTTTGAATTAGCTGTACTTTCGTTTCTGGCTCTGCTTTCATTACCATTTTTTTCAAAACAGTCACTGCAGTAAACAGGACGTCCGTCTCTTGGTAAAAATGGAATCTGGCAGTCTTTGCCGCAATTTGCACAAACTGCGTCATGCATCTGTCTTTCAGGGGTACCACCTCTTCGGGAATCCCCTCTGTCTCTATCTCCCCCAGGTCGTCTAAAGTCTGAGTTGCTGCCACCATCATTGTTTTGTTCTCTGAAGCAGTTGCTGCAAAAAATTGGCCGACTACCGGTTGGTCTGAATGGCACCTGGCAATTGTTACCGCATTTATCACAAACAGCGTCAAACATTTCACCTCTAGGTACGCCACCTCTTCCACCACTACTACGTCCCCCGCTATCGCGGCTATCTCGTCTTCCTGAAAATCGACTATTGTTGTTATTAAATCCTGGCATAGAGGGAAGTATAACAGATCAGGCTTATAATTGTTGGAGCAACATTAATCCTATTAATTCTTGTGCCTAAAAGCGATATCAGGTATAGTACCCTTTCGGGCTTTTTTAAGCAGGAATCCCTTTGTACTCTTATTATGGAATCAAAACTTAGCAAAAATCTTAATAGATTTACGAGAACTGCGCTGATTGGTGCAGTAGCCTTGACTGGGAGCATAGTCTTTTCTGGTGCGCCTGCAGAGGTCAGTGCACAAACTCCTGAAAAGAAACCGATACCTGTTTTTGTTCCACAACCAGAATGGAAAGAACCAACTGATATAAATCTGATTCTTTCAATGGCAGCCAAAGAAATGCAAATCAGGGAAGTTTTAGCCCATGAGATTGTTGACTGTGAAAGTAAACATGATCCAACAGCTGTTAACCCATCAGGAGCTAGAGGTTTATGGCAAATAACACCAGATCATGAAGATAAATTTGCAGCCAGGTCTTGGAATTACTGGAAAGATTGGTCAAATGCTTATCGCAATACCATTGTGGCAATCGAGATCAGACGAGGTTTAAGAGGCTTATATAATTGGTCTTGTTTTAGAGGTTAAAATTCTTACTCCCTCCTTATCAAAAAAATGTATGATATATAGATGAGCTTTAAGACTGTTTTGTATCTTCTGCTGGGAATAGCTTTGTTAGCCGGACTGCTTTATCTGGTCAGTATTTTCAAAAACGCTTTTCCTCAATCCGGAACAACTGTTGATACCAGTCGAACTGCAGTTATAACTGAAATGCGCCAACTTCAAAGGCTGGAGACTGCCCAATTTACAATTGAAAAAGTGATCGAGGCTGGAACAAACTCTGATAACGCTTTTTCTAAAGTATTATTTGGAGATAGATTGCTACTTATCGCCCATGGACAAATCATAGCCGGTATTGATTTACAAAAACTGCGCGATGAAGATGTCAAAGTAACAGGTACAGAAGTCACCATGACTCTGCCTGCCCCGGAAATATTGGTTTCAACCATTGATAATAGTCAAACCAAAGTCTATGACCGAAATGTTGGATTTCTGACCAAAGGAGATAAAAATCTGGAAGCTGAAGCCAGACAGCAGGCATTAACCTCTATTGAAAAAGCCGCCTGTGAAGGTAAAATATTGGAACAAGCAGGAGAAAACGCAAAAAAACAACTGACAGTACTTTTGACTGGCTTAGGATTTACTAATGTTTCTATTACTATTCCTGCCGGTAGCTGCAGTTAACTTCCTGATATTAGATTTATGGATGCAGAAAAAGAGTTCCCCCCACTAAAAATGAATTATCCCCGCCAAGACAAAGAAAATTCGGTAATAATCCAGTGGCGTACTTATTTAGAATCCAAGGGATTTACTCAAGGAGAAGCCAATAGTCTTATTTTCTTAAAATGGTCTCATAGCAGAAGATTTAGATGAACCATCAGGATTATGTGAATTTAATAAAAAATGCTGTTCCAAACACTGCTGGAGTATGGGTAGATTTGGGTTCTGGAGAAGGCGCATTTACCCTTGCATTAGTCGAATTACTCCATTCTGGATCTAAAATATACTCTATTGATCAGAATAGCGCCTCACTAAAGGCACAGGAAGCTAAATTTAGGACTCTTTTTCCTCTTTTCACTATTTATTTTCACACTGGTGATTTTACTTCTCCCTTGACACTTCACGCTTTACCCTTATTAGATGGCATACTAATGGCTAATTCTTTGCATTTTATAGAAGATAAAGTTCCTGTTTTGAAAAATCTTAAAAAACTTCTGAAGCCTGGCGGCAGATTGGTAATAGTTGAATATAACGTAGATACAGGAAACCACTGGGTTCCCTACCCTTTTTCTTTTGCAACATTTAAAGAATTGGCAACTAAAGCCGGCTTTAAAGAAGTACAACTTGCAGGAAAAACGCCTTCAGTGTTTTTAAATCAAATGTACTGCGCCTACACCTATACAAAATGTAACTCCGTCATTCTGAGCGAAGCGAAGAATCTCTGAACTTGTTTCAGATCCTGGACCTCGCATTCGCGAGAGATCCTTCACGTTGTTCAGGATGACAAAACAGAAATTAAAAGTTTATCTTTATTCTAGGTAGTCGCGGAGTTTTTTGGCTCGGGTTGGATGTTTTAGTTTTCTGACTGCTTTGGCTTCGATCTGTCTGATACGTTCACGGGTCACACCAAACTCTTTTCCAACCTCTTCCAGTGTTCTCTGCTTGCCATCTTCCAGTCCAAAACGCAGTTGAAGAACTCTTTTTTCCCGGGGAGATAATGTGTTCAATACATCGTCTAAATGCTCTTTTAACAACTCTCTTGTAGCCTGTTCTTCTGGTCTGGATTTCTCATCAGGGATGAAGTCACCTAAAGCTGAATCATCTTCATCGCCAACTGGTGTGGCAAGGGATGTTGGTTCCTGGGAAACTTTGACGATCTCCCGGGCTTTGGCTGGATCGATACCAAGTGCTTCTGCTACCTCTTCCGGAGATGGTTCACGGCCTAACTCCTGCATCAGACGGCGCTGAGTTCTGTTAAAGCGGTTGATTGTTTCAACCATATGTACTGGAATTCGGATAGTTCTGGCCTGATCAGCGATAGCCCTGGTAATAGCTTGCCTGATCCACCAGGTAGCGTAAGTTGAAAACTTGTAACCACGTCTCCAATCATATTTTTCAACCGCCCGCATTAAGCCAATATTCCCCTCTTCAATCAGATCCAGCAGAGACATACCACGCCCGACATATTTTTTAGCAATAGACACTACCAAACGCAAATTAGCTGAGATCAATTGGTGTTTTGCTGGAAGCTGACCCTCTTCTACTCTTTTGGCCAGATCAATTTCCTGTGCAGCATTCAAAAGTGGTACTTTTCCAATATCGCGAAGGTATTGTCTGACAGGATCGGTGACGGACCCTTCATCCAAAGCGGCAAGAACTTCAAGTTCGCGCTCAAGATCAGTAGTGGATTTAACCTCATCAACTTCTTCAGTGGTAGTTTCAAAAACATCGACACCGTTTTCAATCAATTTGAGGTAAAATTCATCAAGTTCCTGGACCACATCTTCCGGTTTAGGAAAAACCTGTAAAATCTCTTCCTGAGTAACAAAACCCCGCTCTTTTCCCAGCTTTAGCAGCTTTTTGTCATCCATATTTGCTGTTTTAGATAGTCGTTTTGCCATATATTTTTAAGTTTTCCAAGATACAAATGATCAAGTAAGGTTCTTTCGTTTAATTATTTCAAAATTGAACTTTGTTTGTTACTTGTTATTTGTTTCTTGGTCATTATTGTGTGGATGAAGATACTGAAGGGCCATGCCTGTATCACCGCTCATCCTGCGTATGACCAAGTCAGATTGCCAAAAAGAAGCGCACATAAATGTGCCTCAAGAAGCTATTGTAACCTATAGATACCTCCTGTTCAAGAGCCAATATGAGTAAAATTCGAATATCGAAGCACTAAATTCTAGACAATATCAAATAACTAAAAATAAGAATATCAAAACGCATACCCATCCCGTCATTGCGAGGAATGAGTCATCGAACGACGAAGCAATCTTGCCTAAATTTTAATTACTAATTGTAGAAGTCCCGCAGTTTAGATTGCCGCGCGTTAATTCTTAGTTCATTCGCTCGCAATGACGGAACGTCCTGTGGGCAATGAAGGAAACCTTCTTGCTTGCTTCCCCCCCTGAGGGGGAAGGAATAAGGCAGGAACTGAGGGTTTAGAATTTAGACTTTCTCTAAAGGTTTCTTAATTTGACTGATAAATCCCGGAATCTTTTATTTAGCGTCTCCAGTGACTCGGCTTTGTCAAATTCCTGGGCATTTTTTATTTGCAGGGAAAGCTTTTCCAGGGAAGCTTTGATGAGCATTTTTTTAAGTTCAGCAATGACTGTTTCGATCTCTTTTTGCCAGGCTCCCCCCATCTCCAGTTTCTCATCTATTTCCATCAGATAGAGCCTGTCAATGGTTGGTATCAACTCGTTTGGCAGTGTTTTAGTAAAGTCAGAGATTTTAAAACTTTTTCCTTTAAAAGAAATAGTATCCAGGAAGATCACTAACATGACATATAGCTGTTTTAGCTCTTCCTGGGTAAAGAGAGTTTCCGGAAAATTTGGAACATAGGTGTGCTCAGACGGGATATGAGTTAATAAAGCTATCAGGTACTCCTCCAGCAATTTACGCCGGCTGGTGGTCTTGGCTATGGTGTCGGTTCTGGGGGTAGGAAGAGCCTGAACCGGAGCTTTAGGCAGGCTGGTAGTAGAAATAGTGATGGTTTTAGATAAATTGTTAGTGTAATTTTCCAGCTCCTGCCTGATAAACTCGTCTTTGACCATTAACATCGCTGAGAGACGCTCAATATAATGTTCTTTGACAATTGGATCACTGATTTTATTCCAGATTGGCAACAATTCGGCCATAATCGAACGTTTGTCAGATGCTTTTTTGGCATCAAACCGCTTGCCGGTTGATTCCAGGTAATAATCATAGATTGGAGTGGCATTTTTAACAGCTTCTTCCCAGATCTGCGGATTTTTTAATACAGTTTCAGCGGTATCTTTTGCTCCTTCTATCTGAATTACTTTAAGATTCAGGCCGGCTCTGTCTGCCATTTCTATCCCCCTTCTGGCTGCTGCATCTCCGGCCAGATCAGTGTCAAAACAGAGAGATAAGGTGTCTGTATACTTTTTTAAAGTTTCGATATGCTCCTCAGTAAAGGCTGTTCCTTTCGAAGCGACGACATTTTTTACTCCCGACTGATAGGACATTAACATGTCCAGTTCACCCTCTACAATGATCGCTTCGTTTTTTTGTTTGATAGCGCTTTTAGTTAAATTAAGACCTAACAAGAATCTTCGTTTATCAAATAACTGAGTTTGGGGTGTATTGATGTATTTTGGCTCCTCTTTACCCAGAACCCTTCCTGAAAAGCCGATTATCCGCTCTCTGACATCCACCAGAGGAAACATGATTCTTCCCCGGAAGCGATCATAGCATCCGCTGTTAGATGGCACACAAAGACCTGCATCAACCATTTGTTGGACCGAGTAACCCCTTTTTTTCAGGAATTTGGTCAGAGTATCCCAACTTTGAGGTGCGTACCCAATGTTAAAGGTTTTGATTGTCTCGTCAGTCAATCCTCTTTTATGTAAATACTCTAAAGCAGCCTTTCCAATCTTATTCTCAGTCAGTAAGAAGTTAAAAAGCTGAGCGGCTTTTTGATTGGCGGCAAATAAAGGTTCTTTGGTATCAACCTCTTTTTTGTTGGATTTTTTGAGAGTTACTCCGGCTTTTTGGGCTAAGATTTCTAAAGCATCTTTAAAATCTAAAGAATCTTTCTCCATTAAAAACTTAAAATGATCCCCTCCCCTGCCACAGCCAAAACAATGCCATATTCCTCTTTCGGGAGAGACCATAAAAGATGGGGTATGTTCACCATGAAAGGGACAGTTGGCTTTGTAGTTCACTCCAGCTTTTTTTAAAGTGATATATTCACCAATCAGATCAGTAATATTTATCTTAGATTTAATGAGTTCAATGTCGTCCATAGGAGTTGAGATACGCAACATGCAATACGCAAAACGAAATTTTTTCGTATCTCGTGTCTCGTGTTGCGTGTCACCTCTAAGAATTTACAAGGGATAAGCGGATTTTAGCCCAAAAGAAAACCGAAAGCAAACATAGTTTTATTTAACCCAAATACAGTAAATTGATGTTCCGGGAATTAGCATTTGAGCGAGAATAGATTTATCTTTTTCAAATTCCGATTTATTTGCTTCACTAACATAATGCATTAATTGTCTTCTCTCAGATTCCTGATTAGGGTTTAAAATCTGGATTTTAAAGCTCGGATTTTCTTCTCCTGCCCATTTAGCTAAATTAAATGCCCCAATTGGAATATGAATAAACCGATCATTAGGTAAGCCAACGGATATATTTAAAACCGGGGCGGTCTCGTTATCAAATTTATCAGGAATGAATAGGCCTTTATCCAATTGAATCGGCAATTCGCTGGAAGCTGCTACTTGAGTTTTTTGTAAGTATTTATCTTTATAATAATTGGGTGAGGATGAATGAGAGCGATAGAATGCTACAGGAACCATTAATGGTTCATTATTTAAATACGTAAGAGCAATATTTGAATTTTCCGGTAACTCACCCCAAACCGAAGTAATATTGTCTGATCTATCTTTACTCTGCCTAACCCCTATACCTCTTTCATCAGTATAGTATCCTCTCACATTTTTAGCTTTTATTTTTTGTAAAAAAGCTCCAGCCCAGGCAGAATCACCTTCTAATCCTCCATTTACTGTCAGGTCAGGAATTTTTAACTGAGGGTCTTTTTCGTGAAGATCCTGAACATACTCATCCGGCCAATTATAAAGTTGATGCATCCATTCATGAATTAAACCCTCATCAATTAAGACATTATTTCCGTTCTTTTTAATGGAACGGATAAATCCGGAAGCGGTGTAATTCTTGGTTTGGGGATGTATATCTCCTCGATAGTCAAAATCCATAAACCAGTTTCCATCAACACCCACAGACATAGGTGGCGGATTTTTTTTGGGGTCTTCTGCCAAACTATCATCAACCACAATCACCCGTTTCAAAACTGTTTTAAGATCTACTGGATATGGATTTGTTTGGATTTTTCTATTCATTTCTGTAATATTTGCATCTATCCAATCTAATAAATCCAACCCCCCTTGTTCAGCTCCTTGAGCAAATTTTTCCCATACTCTTTTGGTTACAGAAAGCTGTAGCAGGCGTTCATTTAATGGGGCTATTAATCGATATTTTTCAAATCGATTTTTTGGATTTTGGAGAAGATCCGGATAAAGCTGTTTTATCTGCAGATCAATATTCTGATTTAATTTTTTTTCAAATTGAATGAACTCATCACTTGTTTTCAGTGGAGATTTCAAACCAAAAACTTCAACACCTTTGATTATTTCTGATTCGATATTACCTGTTGGTTTGTTCTCAATCTGGGATAAAACATTTCTAGTTTCAATTCCAGCCAATGCCAAAGATCCAGCAGAAGCTAAACTATATTTACCAAACTGTCTTCTGGAAAATTTTTTTATTTCGCTCACCAGTTCATTATAAAACAATAAGAGTTCCGAAAAGTTAATAATTGAGCTATAATCAGCTTCGGAAGTTCTGATTTCAGCTGATTCTGCTGATTTTTCGGATATATCCGTACTAGGAGAGGTCGCATAGTGGTCTAGTGCGCACGCTTGGAAAGCGTGTATACCGCAAGGTATCGAGGGTTCAAATCCCTCCCTCTCCGCATAATTTCTTTGAGCAAATAAACTGCTTTATTTGCGGATGGATTTGAAGGGTTTGGCGTTGTGCGATTGCGCCGACAAACACTCAAATCCCTACCTCTCCGCTATTTTTCAAGGGTAAATCAACTACTTTGCTTGTATTTTAAGTTCAAAAGTACTACATTAATCCTATGGATAAGACATTTCCCCGAAGTGAAGCTCTTAAATTTGGCTGGGAGACGGCTAAGAAGAATATTAAATTTTTTGTGGTTGTTTTACTGATTTTGACTGTGATCAGTTATATCTTTAGTAGTTTGGATACGGCTTTTGATGAGGATCAGGTCATGCTTAGATTTATAGTTGGTATCATCAGCTGGGTTGTTTCCAGTATTACAAGCATTGGACTGATTAAAATTGCGCTTAATTTTGTGGAGAAAAAAGAATCAAAATACGGTGATTTATTTGCTCACTATGACAGAACCGTAAATTATATGGCGGGCAGTATTTTGTATGGACTGGTTGTTGGACTTGGTTTGATTTTACTTATTATTCCTGGCATTTATCTGGGGCTCAGGATGCAGTTTTTTAGTTATTTCACGGTTGAAAAAAATATCGGACCGGTTCAGGCATTGAAAGCCAGCTGGAAAATAACAGAAGGATTAACTTTGAAATTGCTGCTTTATGGACTAGTAGTAACAGGTATAAATATTCTGGGAGCGTTGTGCTTACTTATCGGACTTTTCTGGACAGTTCCTACCACTCAGGTTGCCACTGCCTATCTTTTCAAACATTTATCTAAGAAGAACTAATTAACAGCAGATATTCATGATTTCCCCCACCCCCCAAAATTGGTGAATCAATAGATTCTTGAATCTTAAATCCTAAATCCTGAATCTGCAAAATCACTTTTTCTTTAATTATTTCAGCTTTTTCTATTGGTAATACTCCCTTTACTAAATCTTTTTTGTCTGATTGATAATGTGGTTTAAGTAAAGCAATAATTTGGCCTGATGGTTTGAGAAACTTTTGGACAACCGGTAATATTTTTTCTAACTTAGTCCAGGAAGCATCAATGGTAATCAGATCGACCAATTGATCCTCCCCCTTTTCTCTATTGTCACCCTCTGTTTGCCAACCGTCATTCCCGCGGAAGCGGGAATCTATACCAATACCCTTCTTTTTATTTTGAAGACCTTTGGTCTTTTCATTTAATGGATTCCCCTTTTCAGGGGAATGACGATTGGAGGTTGGGAGAGAGTCAAGGTAGAGAATGTTGGTTCTTTCCATTACTACTACTCTTGGGTCATTGCGGAGCGTCCAGGCAAATTCGCCATAAGCTGTATCTACTGCATAAACTTTAGCTGCACCATTTTGAAGAAGACAATCGACAAAACCACCAGTAGATGAACCAACATCAAGCACTACAAAACCTGTAACATTGAGGCCAAATTGCTCAATAGCATGCTGCATTTTAAGACCCCCTCGGGAAACAAATTGTTTTTGATTCATCAGCCTAGTAGCCTTTCAACTGACTCATATGGATTTGCTATTTTCTCAGCCATCATTCTTCTGAATTCGGAAAACATTTCTATATCAGTTTCTAAAGGAAAGGGTACTTTTAATACGGGTATTATCGGAACCTGATCAATAAAACCATTTGGATCTGGATTTCTTTCAACAATAGCAACGGCTCTGTTAACTACTAGACCATTCCTCATCATTATATTCCGCAGGTCCATAATCTGTTCTCCATTTGTATTAACACTTACTACAGCAGTTACACTTGGATGAGTGTATTTTTCAAATGGAGTACCCCATTGGTATTGCCCATATTCATCTACTTCAGTTACTGGTAGCTCCACTCCCTGGGTGGATAGATATTTTCCTATTTCTTTTAGCCAGTGTACATCTCCATCATCTATTCTTCCGACTACTCCCTGTGTTGATGTCTTTAAAACTTGTTCGGCTGCATATCTGGATAAAAGATATCTGTGAAGAGCGAGTTTTGCAGGAACGATCTTTTTATCTGAAAAAAGTGTTGGCCCTCGAAATCGGAAACAATATAATCCGGTGTCAGCATTATCTTGAATACGATGACTAATTAATTCTTTTATCCGGGGAATGGCTGACATATTAGATTAATTCTTTGGCTTTTTTAAGTAAATCTTTATCTTTGGGATAACTCAGTTTTTTTAAAGCCTCTTCATACGGTAGCCAAATGACGTCTGAGACTTCTTCAATCTGGGCTTTTGTTTCCCCTTCTAAATACTTCATTAAAAAAATAGTGACTACTTTAAAAATCTTTTCCTCATTTTTGGTTAAGACATATTTTGAGTTGCCTATTTTTTCGATGATTTCGGCTTTAATCCCGGTTTCTTCCTCCACTTCTCTGACAGCCGCCTCTTCATTGCTCTCCCCTTCTTCGAGATGTCCTTTGGGAAAACCCCACCAGGTTTCACCAGGTCTATTCATCCGCGAATTTTCGATCAACAAAAATTCCCAAGTATCCTTGGTAAATTTATCCTGAGATTGGCGAAGGACTATCCCACCTGAAGAAAATTCATTTTTCATAACTGCCCAAATTTTACACTACTAGAGGGTTTTTAGACAGTTGATATTATTTGATTATTTTTCTTACTAATTCGTCACCGTTGACAGGCAATATAAGTCACAGCTTATAATCCTACTCATCAATACTATTTAAGTTTACATTGATGCAACTGCCCAAACTAAATATATTACTTTTATGCCTAAACCAGACCTCTTCCAAGAGTCTGGTTTTTTTGTGGGTTTAAAAACAATCTTTGAAAGGAGGTGAAATTTAAAAATGAATAAAAAAATAGCAATGAGTATGCTGTCTATCGTTGCTGCTCTAACTTTAATGGGAGGCGCAACATATGCACAATTTGTATCAACCGCAACTCTTGATAACAATACTTTTGCAACTGGAGATGCTGAACTTCAAATTGCACCCGATGTTACTAATGCACCTGGTACGTATGCATCATCAATTACGGGATTTAGTGCAACTGGACTAATATTTCCTGGTTATAGTGAGAATTTTAAGTTCTGGTTAAAGAATACCAGTGCATCATCTATATCTTTAGATAGTATTGCCAAATTTGTTGACGTAACAGGAGGATCAGAACTTCTACAAGACGCTTTACAAGTTACTTTCACCTGTACAAGAATAGGAGACAGTGTAGTAACCGTAGCTGGTCCTTTTTCAGTGAATGCTTGGGAAGCAGGACAGGCTCCTGTCGGTACTTTATTGGGTGGAAATGTCGCGGCAAGTGAGGCACAGTGTGTTATGAATGCAACACTGCCTTTATCAGCTGATAACACTGTACAAAATAGTACTGTAAGTTTTGATGCTAAATTTGATGCTACACAAGTTGTAGCTCCTTAAGTTTTTTTTAGTAAAGTCCGGTAGTAGGGACCGCAGAAGTCTGCTACCGGCTTTACTTCAGTAATCTAGATTTATGAAATATTTATTTTATACACAGGCGGGTTTGAGGATTATTTTAACTGCCCTTATTTATACGCTTTTTCCCCTGGTTGTCATCACATTGCTAACTGCAAAAGCCAATTTTATTCCAGGGTTTAATTCTTTTACTGTTTTAACTGGCTCAATGGAACCATTAGTTCCGGTTGGCAGTATTGTCTATGTCGTCAATTCTCAAAGTTATAGCATTGGCGATATTATTTCTTTTGATGTTGGGAAAATAAATGTCACTCACAGGATAGTAGATATTGTTAGAAAAGATAATCAGCTTTTTTACAGAACAAAAGGAGATGCCAATTCATCTATAGACAATGAACTTGTTCCAGCCAATAAAGTAACAGGTGAAATACTTTTTCATTTCCCTTATCTGGGAAAATTTATTTCTTTTCTCAGAAGCGTGCCAGGCTTTTTGATGTTTATTGTTTTTCCTACTTTGGTATTTGTGGGTTTTGAGCTTTGGAATATTAAGAAAGAAATTGAGAGGGAAACTGAAAAAAGGGTAATTAGAAAAATGCGGCAGCAATTTGGGTTAAGCTAAACCCTATCCCGGCGAAAGCCGGGATCTATATAAATGGCCATCAATGGATCCCGTATCTAGTACGGGATGCGAATGAAATAGAAAATGGATGCGGACTGATTACGGGGTATGGCTTAAGGAAAAGAGCAGTATGCGGAAGATTTTTTTTAGTATTAATATTTTATTTTTGGTATTGGTGGTTTTTCCAACCTCTGGGATCTTTGGGCTTTTTAATAGCAGTGCAGCTGTTGCTGATAATACTTTTTCAACAGCTTTAGTTTTTCCTACCCTTACCCCATCCCCAACTCCATCTTCCAGCTCAACACCTCAACCTTCCTCTTCCCCTACTCAGAATCCTTCTTCTGCTCCTTTACCAGAATTCCCAAATTGTCCAGCAGATCCAGGAACAGCAGTTAATGGTAAAAGCTGGTCAGTCGGATATGCGCAGGGTTGGCATTGGATTATTTTTGAAGGGATGAAGTTTGGTTCTGATTATGTCTATTATCTGGATGGCAAAGACAAAGTATTGCAGTGTTATTATCCAATTCCGCGAACTGACAGTGGTATCCAAACGAATTGGCTGAAAAAAACCAGTAACATCGAAGGCTATTTTGAGTGGCCGCAGGGGCTTGATTTTGGACTCAGTCCAGGGGCATACATTACAAAAAATATAAACTTCTCAACCCAAGTCACTCCCCCACCAAGCGCCACACCATCACCCACCCCTTCCCCAGCACCCGTTGAAAATGTAATTAATGAATCATCACCTAGCGCAGAATTAGAAAGTTAGCGGAGGGTGCAGGATTCGAACCTGTGAGCCGCTTACGCAGCAATTGTTTTCGAAACAATCTCCTTAAACCACTCGGACAACCCTCCTAATACAGATAAGCAGATATATCGGCTAAAATCAGATGAGATCAGATTCTAGTTCAAAGAGATCCGATATATCTGAATTCTTCTATAATCTGATACTCTGATCTAGCTGACACTCTGAAGAGCATCGCTCGCAAGCTTTGCTTACTTCTCCGGTTTTTTGCGTCCCTGGAGGGACTCGAACCCCCGACTTCAACGTCCGCAACGTTGCGCTCTATCCACTGAGCTACAGAGACAAAAAGCATCGAATTTTCTACTGACCAATATCACTCCATTTAGTAATACTACCGAAAAATCGAATCGAAGTATTAATTTCTATTTAGAACTGTAAAAAGCAATAAAATTTGTCACTCCGTAGGAATTAACTGTTGGAATTAATTCCGTGAGTGAATTTTACCTTAATTTTTAATTTATTGCATTAAGAGTAGTAAACTTGACTTATATAATATGTTATTGTATTAATAGAAAATGATTAAAAGCCCTGAATTAAATGCTGAAATTGCTTTAGGAAAAATTCAGTCCTTGTCTAATAGACCTAGCCCTTTGAACACATTAAGAGTTCGCCAAGAGATCCGGGCTGTCGCTGATGGGGTTTTTTTTGGAGCATTTAAAAGTGATGCCACCTTGCAAGTATTAGGCAGGTGGAGTGGTATGGCTAGAGGTATTACTGGTTCTCTGGAAACTTATGGCCATACTCTTTCAACTTTTTTAGACTCAATTCAAAAAGCTAAATCAGTTCCTCAAAAATTCCCCCCTCTTGATGCAGTAGAACGCTCAACAGATGAAATGTTTGATAAAATTGGGGCAGCAGACTGGGATAAACAGTATACAGCTGTTTCTGATACTTATGCTCGAGTGTTAGTTGATGATACAAAAGCAAGATACCATGAAGCAACAGAATTATATCTGCTCCGAAGTTCTCAAGATACAATTGATGGGCAGTATTTAAGTCAACCAGGAAATCCCTTAATTCAAACCCGACGTCATAGAGCAAGCATTATGGCAAGTGTTTTGCAAATTTTTGATACTCAAAACCGACCATTCGAATTATTCAAGGATATTCAGAAAAACAATGCTCAATCGGGTCTGCAATAACTTTAATTTCTAGATATCAATATTATTTACTGGGATTTTCTATTGCGAAGTATTTTTGTAGTGCATCTGACCATTTATCCATTTGAGATTTGGGGACAATTTCTCTAAATGGTAGATACAATGCAGCGGTTCTTTTAACCTGTTCCTGATTGTCCTCACCTAAAACCAGTATTAACATCCCAGGAAAACGGAAATGAGTCAACAGGTACATTAAATTCTGGTCTCCTTTTTTTTCAAACCAAAAAGAATCTAGTTCATCCCAGTGATAGAAATGATCTCCGATTGTCACACCTTGGGTTGATAAACGATAAACGATATCTGAAGGAGCAATAAAATTTAATACATAAACTAAAAAACCAAAGGCGATCATAGCGCCAATTAGCAACCACTCCTGAAAGAAAAGGGCAATACAGGAAAGCAAAATTATTAAAGTGGCAACAGTGGTATAAAAAGATCTCCCTCTAACCATATGTGGCCTGGCAGGTGCTTTCCAGGTTAGAAGTTCGCGAACTGGGTCATACTCATTTTCAGGCTCTGTTTGATAATTATCAGGCTGAGAATTGAAATCACCGGGCGGCAATTCTAGAGTGTCAAGCGGACTTGATAAAAGGTGCTGGGCAGCAAACTTGGGCATAATATTAGTATAGAGTATTAAGGGGTAAGTATAAAGTAACTTAAGGAAGTATAAAGGGGAAAGTATTATGTATTATGGAAAACCAAAGATAACCCTCCCTTAATACTTAATACTTGTCCCTTCATACTTATAGATTTGTTGCGAGCATTAGCTGGTCTACAGGAGCATAATTGTCAGTCAGAATTTGCCCGTTGGGAATTGGCCTGGTCCATTTGTTTTTCAGATATTCTGCTATTTCCGGAGAAGTATTTTGCTGATAGTTTGTTTTTGATCCTACTAACATTAAGTTCTGTAATGCTTCCCCATTATCTGGCTGATTTACGGCGAAAAGAGATACCTCCGGAAAAACTTGTTTAAATGTGTTGTACTCTGATTGTAAAAACAAACCTTTTTCTCCTTCAATTGAAGAAATAACATTGGCCAGGACTACTCCTTTGGGTTTGAGTAAGGCATGCATTCTTCTGACTGATTCCAACGTAGTTAACTGAAATGGAATGCTGTAGCCTTTAAAAGCATCAACCATGATAGCATCGTATTGTTCTCCCGAAGACCGGTTTAGAAAAGTTCTTCCATCCTCATGAAAGATAGTGAGTAGGTTGTAAGTTGTAGGTTGTAGATTAAAATATTTTTCCGCCAGCTGGGTGAGTTCAGGATCTATTTCCACAACATCAACTGCTACTCCCTGATTTAGATAATATTTGGGGACAGAATATCCCGCTCCTCCTATCACTAATATTCTCTTCATTTCAGGAGTCAAAGCCTCAGCCAAACGGTAATATTTGGTGTAATCAAAAACCAGCTCATCTGAATCAAGATACATCGCCGAATCCAGTTTGCCATCCAGACTCATGATCCTGACCGGACGACCTGCTTTATAAAAAACTGATTCATAAATAGCCACGTTATTGTATTGGGTGTTTTTACTTAATAGATTGTTTTCGCTAAATGTTTCCTGGATTATGTTGGATAGCAGAAATACACCTAAAAAAAGCACGATTCTGATCAAAATGGTTCTCAACAGGGGCTTGATGATCAGTAAGGAACAAAGCAGCAGCAACACACTAATCCCGGTAATAATCCGGGTTACCGGAAATGCGGCGATCAGATAAAATCCAGCTAAAAAAGTTCCGGTAATACTACCAATTGTAGAAAGAGCTGACAGATTGCCGATAGTTCCGCCCATTTTTTCAATCGATGTGGTTTTTAGTTTCGCTGCAAATGGAGAAACCATTCCCAGCAAAATACTCGGAAGTGCAAACAGCAGCAAAGACAGCACTACGGATTTTGTCCCCAGATCCAGACTGCTCCCCCGCAACATTTCAAAGAAGATAAATTTAAGCCCAACAATCAAACACACCAGAAGTGAAGCCGTAAAAATAATTTTAGAAAGAAGTGAAACATCTGGGTTTTTATCTGCCAGGCGTCCCCCGTAATAATATCCCGCACTTAGTGCAGCAAGAATTACGCCGATCAGTGAAGTCCAAATGACAATCGAAGTACCAACAAAGGGAGCTAACAAACGGGACCCAACCAACTCTAAAACCATCACCGCTCCCCCACAAAGAAAAACTACTAATTCAAGAGAATATTTTGACATATGTCATACCTTACCAGAGGAAGTGTTTAGGGTAAAGCGGAAAGTGCAAATCAACTCTACGTTCGTCATTCCCGCGAAATCGGGAATCTATAATCTAAGTAGTATTTACGCTTGCAATAACTTTCAACAATTAAATATAAAGTAAGGGAGAGGGAGGGATTTGAGTGTTTGTCGGTGACAAGCACATTGCCAAACCCTTCAAATCCATCCGCAAATAAAGCAGTTTATTTGCTCCCGAAAATTAGCGGAGAGGGAGGGATTTGAACCCTCGGTACCTTGCGGCACGGAAGTTTAGTAAACTTCTGCACTAGACCACTATGCGACCTCTCCTAATTCGGATATAACAGAAAGATCCGTAGAATCGGCACTATCAGAATCTGACACACTGATTACAGCTGACACTCTGATTTTATCTGTACTGGCGGAGAGGGTGAGATTCGAACTCACGGTAAGCTTACACCTACGACAGTTTTCAAGACTGTATCCATAAACCACTCGGACACCTCTCCAAATTCGGAATAACCAGAAAAAATCAGCTTATATCCGATATATCTGATCTTAGCTGACGTGCTGACATCTCTGTACTGCGGAGAGGGAGGGATTTGAACCCTCGAAAGGATCTCTCCTTTAGAGCATTAGCACTGCCCCGCACTAGGCCACTATGCGACCTCTCCTAGTAGTGGACATTTTAGCAAAACTGAGCTTGAATAGCTACTTTTTTACTAATATTGCAAATAACAAAGCGAGAAAGTATTATTTATTTAATGGAACTTAATTATTTAGCAATTTTACTGGCGGTAATAGCCCAATTTGCAATTGGCTTTGTCTGGTATGGTCCACTGTTTGGCAAAACCTGGGGTAAAATTCATGGCTTTGATAAACTCTCCAAAGAAACTCAAGATAAAATGATGAAAGAGATGGGGCCATACTACGGTCTCCAATTGCTGGTGACTATTATTACTACAATTGTTCTTGCAATATTTATCTCCTATCAGCCTGAATGGAATCCGTACGCCCTCGCAGGTTTATTTTGGATGGGATTTGTAGTTCCTGCACAAGCAAGCTCAGTAATATTTAGTAATACACCCAAAGAATGGATGTTCACAAAAGCTGCCATCCAAGCTGGAGCTGCTTTTCTTTGCTATGAAGCTGCAGCTACTATTCTCGCTTATTTTGGTTAAATTATTCTTCCTTTTTTTCGTATTACCTGGCTAAAGTTATTGCCCAAACTTTTTTGGCACCGTTTCTTTTTAAGATATAACAGCATTCCTGTAGAGTTGATCCTGTAGTCCAGACATCATCGATGAGGAGAATGTTAGGTGGTAGTTGGTAGGTTGTAGATTGTAGGGAAAAAGCATTTTTGATGTTTATTCTACGAGCAGCGGCATCATAAGTAGTCTGGGAGGCTGTATCTCTGATTCTTTTTAGTGCCTCTGTATAAGTAACCCCAAGTGAATCAGCCAGTTTTTTGGCAATTAAGGCAGATTGGTTGAACCCTCTCCAGTTTTGACGTTTCCAGTGAAGTGGAACAGGGACAACTGCCCATCCGACTCCCCGATCTTTTTTAATCTGATCAAGGAATATGGGAGAGGAACGAACAAGATACTGGACAACCTGATCCATTAAAATATCAGCATGTTCTGTCACCCAGCGGTATTTCAGTTTTTGAATGGATTTTCTTAGAACTCCTGCAAAAGCTCCAAAAGTCCACAAGCCATCCAGATTAAACCTCCTCTTACAAATCGGATGCGTCATCCCACCAAAGGCAATTCGTTTACAATAAGGGCAGATCAACTCTTTCTGAGTAATCAGCTCCTGGCATTTCACACACAAATAACTCCCTTCCCGACCACACCCAACACAGTTTTTAGGGAAAATCAGGTCTAATAAGAATTTAAACACTAACCACACCTTCCTTTATAACGTCATCTCGAACTTCCTCTTCGTCATCTCGAGCGAAGCGAGAGATCTCAAGATTAACCGAGAGATCCCCAAAAGTTGGATTTAGTTCTTTGATTAAATTCAATTTCTTTACCCTACTCCACTTTTTAATTCTTTTTTCACTTTCTATTGCCTCCAAAGCCGTTGGGAAATCTGAATAGTACACAAGTTGGTCAATATTATATTTGCTGGTAAATCCAGGGATTAAATGCAGTTTATGCTCATAAACTCTTCTTTCTAAATTGTTAGTCATCCCAACATAGAGAACTCCTGTTTTACTGGCTAAAATATATACGAAATAAATATTCATCTTTGGTCTCAGTTTTGATATGTTGTAGATAATTCTCCTGCCATTACCTGTGTCATCTCGAGCGAAGTCGAGAGATCTCCAAACTATCTAAGCTTCAACTTGGTTTTCGGCAGATTTCTCGCTCCTCGCTCGAAATGACTTGTGTTTTATAATACGAGCTTATTTTTGCACAAAAAAAGCCTTAGGCAGTTGTTACCTAAGGCTACTTTCCCTTGTCAAAAACTGTCCACTGGACACTTTTTGCAAGCGATCTCCTTCATCAAAAATAATTATAATTTTAAATTATTTTTGAATCAGTCCGATTGGTGGAGACGCCGATCTATGAAATCGGGTCTGAAACAGTAAAATAAAAACGTCTACAAGCTTGTCCGGCGTATTTTTTAGATAAAAGTTGTAACCACACCGGCTGGAAAACTTCTATCTGATTGAATTGTCTTTGAAAGATTCAGAATCAACCAACATCTGAAGTTTCGCATTTTGACTGGGTTTATACCGTAGGCCTCCATCAAAAAGAGAGAATCCTAAAGCAGATGATTAAGCCTGTGCGAAACGCACAGTACTTTGGTTCATGCCTAAGAAGGCTAGAACGTCAGCACCAAAGCTGTTTTTAGCAGCTTTCAGCTCACCATCACGGAGCGAATTTGCGCCGTTTAGATTTTGAAACCATAGTTTACGAGATTAAGGTTTCCTACTCGGCTTGCAGTTTTTAAAGAGCTGGTCCGTCGAATCAATACGTCCCCAAGATGTATATAATACCATAATTAGGCTCAAAAAGCAAAAATATGTCAAAAAATTAGTATTTAATTTCCTGCTCAATTCTTCTTTGTTCATCTTTGGCTTTGATGGCCCGTCTTTTATCAAAATTCTTTTTTGAGGCAGCTAATGCGAGCTCTACTTTGAACATATTTCTGGTTTCATAAATGCTGAGTGGTACTAAAGTAACCGCTGATTTTGATGTTTTTCCGATCAGTTCCTGAATTTGTTTTCGGTGAAGTAACAGCTTGCGATCTCTTTTTGGATTGTAGCCATCAGGCACTCCCCCTTGGTAAGGCGGAATAAACATATTTTTCAGATAGACCTGTCCATCCTGCACTCTGGCAAAAGAATCAGAAAAATCCACTCTTCCTGAACGAACAGATTTGACCTCAGGACCATTAAGAATTATCCCTGCTTCCATGGCTTCCATGATGTGGTAATTAAATCTGGCTTTTTTGTTAAGAATCTTCATGCCTAGATTATACCTTGAACCTAGTACAAAACGAAACCTCGAGCCTAGGCTACCTCTCCCTAACCCTCTCCTCTAAGGAGAGGGAACAGAAGAATAAACTCAAGCATCCTTTGTCATGCTGAACTTATTGTGTAACAGGAATTTATTCATTTCAGCATCTGCCCCAGTGATTATGACTAGATTTAAACTTTGAATGGAAGATCCTGAAACTAGTCTTCGACCGTGAGGCTCAGACCGAATCGGTTCAGGATGACAAAAGGACAGGTTATTTAAGATCAAGCTGATAAAGCTTATTTCCTTCAAGTAAATACATTTTTTTATCTTCTGAATCCACTACCAGATCATCAGCCGTGGCAAATTTGTCCCCTTTGTATTGCTTAAGGTATTTTCCATCTTTGGTCAGAACTACCACCCGGGAATTCTCTGAATCTAACAAATAAAGCTCTTCCCCATCTTCATCGGCAAAAAGGGTTTTAAGATTTTTTAAATTTGTATCCAGACCTCCAACTGAAAAATTGTTCTGTACTCCTCCAGTCAGACGTAAAATATCCGGTCCTTCTTTCAAAATCCAGACTGAATAGTCAATCTTCATCTGCAGACTTCCGGCAAAATCTAGCTGAGTGTCGCTGCTTAAGTATGATTGTCTAGAAGAATAACCTGAAGCCGTCGGGACGTATTTCCAAATCTGATTTTTAAGTGAATCAAGCAGATAAACATTGCCGGCAAAGCCTACGATATCTTTGATGTATCCCCATTCCGTATCCGGCTGGGCTACAACTGTTAATTTCTGATTTGCTGTATCAATCGCCAACACACCTTTATCTTCAGAATAGACATAGGCATTATCACCATTTAAAGAAAAAGCTCTGGCTCCTCCCAACTGTTGGGCACCGGCTAAAATATTGTTGGTTTTTTTCTTCAGGTCAACTTCAATTAGTGTTTTTTGTTTTTCATCCATCATCAGCACTTTGGAGACTGAATAAGAGATCTTCTTTGGAGCAAAACCCTGCCTGATCAAGTCTAAAGACAGAAAAACCGGCCAGTCTGTATACGGATAAATCCGTAAAATGGCATCATTACTGCCATCGATCTCTTGTTTAAGAGATATTGCTTCCTGGTTTTTTGGAGCTCTGGCTAAAATTCCGGTCATTGTTGTTCTGGCATCGTTCAGGCTTTGTTGGGCTGCGTCAGGATCTTCGTCTTTTTTGGCCTGTGCTTCCGCTAGTTTCCCTCTGGCAAAAGCGATATCAGAAGCTACTGCCTGGTTTTCCAGTTTACTTTTGGTGTAATAGCGGTATGAGAAGAAAGAGATTCCTCCAACAAGCAGTAATAATACTAAAGTAAAAATAATGCTTCTTTTAGTATGC
The DNA here is from genome assembly GCA_964446685.1 of uncultured Gammaproteobacteria bacterium. Taxonomy (GTDB): domain Bacteria; phylum Patescibacteriota; class Microgenomatia; order Daviesbacterales; family UBA10151; genus CAZWRN01. The sequence goes on from CAYUPO010000006.1 coordinate 68,181, forward strand.
GGAACAACCCGTTTGACAGCTTTCGGTGATGGGAGCTTAATACTAAACTTAGGTATAAAGAATTTTTTGTCGGCGGTTGGTTTTTCTTCTACCAGGCGGGGCAAAGGTGAACCATCAGCGGGTCTGTTTTCAATTAAAATAGCGGCAATTGGCTCTGGCTGACCAGTTTTAGCTAGAAGTCCGCTGACATCTTCCACCAATTCTTCAGTAGTTGAGGCAAGCAGCAGATCGATGGCTTCGGCACTCCAATTGATTGACTGCATATCTGTTCTGCCCGAGATAAGCAGAATCTTATCCCCTACCTTGAGATGCCCGGAAACGATCTCTTCAAATGGTGAGTGTTCGGTCAGATTTAATTTTTTAGTTTGCCTCTGAATATAAGCCTGATGTGTGCCACTGGAGAGTAAATAAAGAACGCTGTCTTTCCAAGCCACCAACAAAATCTGCAAGTTCTGCACACCTTTTAAATGTACTTTTAAATCCGGCAGCAGATCTGTCAGTCTGTTTGGCAGCGATTTTTCTGATGAAAAAAAATGATCTTCTATAAATGGTGAAGACTGCCGAATCCGGGTAAAAACATCATCTCCGGCTCCCGATATCAAAACAGACAAAAAAACCTGATCCGTTTGATCGTGCGGAATAATTTTGGGATAAACAAAAGCCTGCGATGATAAAAAGTCGGTGTTGCCGCCGATAGCTTTGGAGTAATCAACCATAAAAGCTGCTTAATTTGTTCATAAACTAAAAAACGCGATGAAATAAATCAGCACTCCGAGTGATAATACGGCATAGGCAATTCCTAAAATTCTTAAAATAGGCCCGCCTTCGGTGACAATGGTTCGGGTCATCAAATTGATTTGTCTTAATACAATCAGACTAAAGATAAAATAAAGCACGGCAAAGATAATAAATCCAAATTTAAAAATGCCCCCAAAATTATTAAATAAAGCAGTTAAAAGTGATGTATTATCGGGTAACATTTTAAGGTCCTTCCCCTCCTATTTCAGTAACTAAATCCTGGATTTTATCTGCCACAAAATCCGGCTGAGGCACTTTGATAAAATCAACTTCTTGATGGGCGGCTGCAGTTTCCACTTTGACATCTCCGTAATTAAAAAGTGAAGCAAATACACCGACTAATTTACTTTTTACCGACTCAACATCTTTTAGATTCACTTCCGTTATTCTCCGGTAAAGAATAGAATCAAAATCGACATCAAGCAGATGAATATTGGTCACAATATAGATATTAAAATACCAATGTAAAAACTGTTCTACGACATAACCTAAAATTAACAGGTAATAAATGAGCAGGCCCCCTACAAAAATATCCAGTGGCACCCTGGTAAAAAATCCTAGCCCAAAAAAAACATCTAGCTGGATAAAAAGAACTGGTGCAATTAAGGCAAATAGACTAACAAGAATCCAAGGCACATTAACAATCGGATGCTGTCTGAGGAATAATACCAACTGCTCATTAGCCTCCTGCTCAGCAAAACTAATATTGGCTGGGTTATGAAATAAAGCCGGGAAAAAAAGGAATTTCATGTCCAGATCATATCATAATTGAAGCTGCTGAGTGAATGATTCTAGTTTTTTGCAATTAAATCTTCTCTCTTGTCATCCTGAACTTGTTTCAGGATGACAGTGGGTATTTGGTATTTATTTACTTAGACTCAATATTATAAGCAAAGCTTGAAATATTTCGTCTACTTAGACTCAATATTATA
>CAYUPO010000006.1:70010-77469 GCA_964446685.1 uncultured Gammaproteobacteria bacterium
CTCAATATTATAAGCAAAGCTTGAAATATTTCGTCTACTTAGACTCAATATTATAAGCAAAGCTTGAAATATTTCGTCTACTTAGACTCAATATTATAGAGCGGAGACTTAATTGAAATATACCCAGGAGCTCTTAAGTTAAAAATCGTTTTGAATTCTGATCCTGGAATGGTGATTGAGCCTTTGTTTGTCGCAAATCTGACTTCGGCAGTGTTTCCATTATTTGAATAAACAACTGAAGCGCTGGTCACTGAGGTGACTGCTCCGCCTTTTTCGGAGGCTTTACTTTTCATTTCATCATAGGTAAACGGATTACCAGGCCAGCAGGAAGTATCAACTGGTGAGATCCGGTCCTGACTATCGCCTGATTTATAAACGATATAAGAATTTAAAATATCCGACATCTGTTCATTGTTCAGCCAGGGATGGCTTTTACCGCAGCTTGAGCCATTTCTATCCTTGTACCAGCCTTTATAAAACCAGGGTGAGTTGGCCATTTTTTCGTAAGCATCAGCCGTCCAGCAATCTTTGGATTTACATTTTGTATCCCAGCCTGAATCATTACCATATCCACCGGTGGTAGATGAATACTGGGCATTTGGCCCACCTTCCAGAATCCAGCCTTTGGTTGCCCTGACTGCTTCAACCCATTTGTCAGATCTGCCTGGAGCTGGTTTGTAAACCTGACAGGATTCCGTAGCACAGATCGATCCACCTCTTCTGAAAGCATAGGTTCTGGCTGCTACAGCCTGAGCTTTAAGCGCTTCAAATGGGAAAGAGGCGGGCATCTCATATATTCCCATCAGATACTCTTCTTCAAAGTTTTTGCTGCCATGGCCTTCCACATTGATGGTGGAGGGAACATTCCCCCCTTTGTTTAAGTTGGACTGCGGATAGTAGGCTTTGAGGATCTCTTCGGCGTTTTGTCCGGCATCAGCCCTGCCCTTTGCTCCATACTGGCTCATCCCGTTACGATGAGTGTAGGCTCCAAATGAAAATGCAGCAAAAGCCGGTCTGAATCCAGGGTCAAAAGTTGGCCGAGAATTGGGATCATCTGATAAAGGAACATCACCCACTGAAGTAACAAAATTACCCGATTTGGCGGCAATAATAGCCTGCTGTTTGGCATTTAACTCAGCTATCTTGCCACTGAGATCGGTTTGGAAATCTTTAGCTTTTTTGACCTCTGCTGCCAGGAAATTGGCTGACTGATCTACCTGTACCTGCAGTGAAGCTAAATTCTTTTTATCTGTCTCAAGTTTTTCTTTTTGGACTCTCAGATCCGACACTTCATTGGTTATCTGATTGATCACTTTCTGATCTTCCAAAGTGGCAGCAGTCCGGTATGACAGTTCACGAAAAATATCACTGGCTCCCTGCCCGGAAAAGATGACAGTTAATGGAGAAGCTAAAAAGGAACGGATATAATATGCTCTGACCCTGTTCTCCAGTAAAACCTGCTGCTCGGCTATTTTTTCAGTTCTGACATTTAAATCAATCTCTTTTTGTTTTATTTTCTGACCCATCAAAATGACACTATTTTGAATTTGGGTTAGTTGGTTTTTTAGATTAACTAATTGTCCTTCCAGCGGCTTTGTCGCATCAACTGACTGCTGTTTGGCTTTGTTTAGTTCATTGATCTGTTTTTGCAGATCTTCTATTTCATCAGCGTAGATAGGTGGTAGATAGTAAATGGTAGATAGTAGAAGAGATAAACAAAAGACAACACCAATTAACCATCTACTACCCACCATATACTTTTTGATTGTTTTTTTCATAAGGCTCGTGGCAATTTTATCACACTAATTTATCTCTTCACCTTGAGGTGGAAGCTTTGGAGTTGAATTTTCTGGTGGGGTTGAAGCATTGGTGACAGACTGCTGACCGTTTAGAGTTTGTCCCATACCATTGTTGGTCGGGGTTGGCTGCCCACCGTTTTCTGAAGGTAATTCAGCAGAAATCTGCATTGTTTTTGCAGCATGCTGAGTACTTGTTCGGCCTACCATAGTATCTTCCTCTTCTTTCTTTTGTTCAACCTGGAGAACTTCACTTAGAACTCCTTTCGCAGCTTCAAGTTTAGCTTTCATATAAGATACGATTTCGGCTTTGGAGAAACCACCCAACAGTAAGAATGGCAGCACCTGAGACACTTTTTGCATTCCCTGCTGCACAACTTGTGGATCTCCTGAAAGCAGCATATCGATAATTTCCGGAATCTGTTTGACTTCCTGTTTTAGCCAATCGGCCTTTGATTGAGGCTGACCATTTGGACCCTGTGGTGCTTCAAGATTTCGGTAATTTTCCATCCAGGTCTTTTTAACTTCTTCGTAATCATCCAGATTGACCTGCTGGACTTCATTGGTCTCTGGAATCGGTACACTACCGGCCGGTGCCACAGCAGAAGCCATTGATTTAGCCACGGCATTACCTTTTTTGGATTCCTGAACGATACGTTCTCTAACTCTGGTAAAGTGGCCACTTTCTGCTGGGGAGGTGATCTTGCTGGTTCCGGCTAGTCGGGAGAGCATCTCATTCATCTTGGTTACTTCAGCACTGGAGAGCGAAGATTTGTTCCCTGACATCATCGCAGCCTCATATTTGGCGATATCCTGCATAGTAGGAATTGTCAGATCAGTCGCAGATAGCAGCTCGGCTGTCACTTCGCCTGTTTCCAGATTTGGAATCTTCAATGGCTGACCAGAGATCAGTGAACCAAAACTCTGGTAAGCATCAGATGATGACTGCCCGGCCATACTACTGATATTGGTGGCAATAGATGATGCCTGGTTTTGGGAAGCTTCCTGAACAGCTTCCTGCTGGGCAGCCATCAGATTTTGCTGCATCTCCATTACTGGGGTATGTTTGAATCTGGTCATTGGCAGAGACTTAGCGAGACCGGCTGCTCCTGAAGGTGGCATTCCTGGAGGTGTTGGACCAACCGGCGGCCGACCCATAAATGGTGCCCAGGGTGTATTTGGTCTGTTAATCAGACTCATCAGACTTTGCCCTACTCCTTCATTGCAGCACATATCCAAAAAGATCTTCAGCAGTAGCCATGGCATAATAATAACCATCCACAGCATGAGCAGAGCTATCAGATACAAAATAAATGTTTCAGGAAAATTTATATTTTGATGCCCTGATAAAGCAAACTTTCCAGGTCCAGCCAGCAGGATATTAATAGAAGTTGGAAACATTAGTTGATTGGCATCAGTGACTGAGTACGCTGTTTTTAAATCCATCACCACCGGAATGCCAGTTGTAGCCGGTGGGCCAAATCGCCAGATCTCAACCAACCCACGTAGAAAGATCATAAAAAGAGGGCCATATAAAACCCAGCGGAAGTATTCCCCGACCCAAATCTTGGCAGTGTTACGGATTGGTTTAATAAATAGCAATAAAGGGAAAATTGGTGAAACTAAGATAAAAAACCATAAAATAATCTTTCTGACAATCAGAATAATAAACATGGTGTAGTAAGTGGCGGCAGTTACTTTTACCAGAATTAAAGAAGTAATAGCGGATTCATCAAACCGCAATCCAGGTTTGCGGTAACCCCAGAAATCTTGATATTTAAAAGAGATATTAAGGAGGTCTGAGGTTTGAATTGGTGATGATCCCTCTTGACCTTTGTGCGTGACATTGATAAAAAAGCTTTGGACAATATCGGATAAATCATAAATTGTTTTAACCAGTGAAAATGAAAACCAAACCAACAATGCGATAAAAACAAATCTGATCAGAAACCGCCTGACAGTCAGAGATCTGCCGCGGGTGATAATCATCAAAAATGCTGCAACCAGCACCAGCAAAAGCAAAATAGCGTAAACAATGTTACGAATAAAGACCCAAATACCATCAAAAGGTGTCTCTACTCCTGACTGAATGTTAGACCATCGATAATTCGTCAGCAGCCAGTTTAGTACTTCTTTTGCTCTGGCGGCCAGTTTTCCAGTGAAAGTAACCTCATTATCACACTGCCAGCCTGAGGTTTCGTTGTACCACATAATGGATTTAGCCGATAAAGAAGCTTCATCCAGTGGTACGGCTTTTGATAAGTCTGGTTCACACTTGGGAAAAGATGATTTAAAGGTGGTTTGCTCAGATGGTGTCTGGGCAGAAACAGGGGCTGTTAAAAAAACTGAATAACTGCCAAACAAGGCGCTGGCTATTAATATATAGATGAGCAGTTTTTTTAACATTGGGCAGTTTTTTTTCTTTTAGTTGCCAAATCCAGGCAACTTCAACACATTTAACGCTACAATCTGATACAAGGCATATCCGGAAATTGCCACCACCATACCTATAATCGCATAGGTGATATAACTTCGTCCTTTCGAAATCTGGTCCGGACTCCCCTGGGAAGTCAAAATCAGATATCCCCCATAAACAATAAATAGCAAGGCAACTGAACCGATAAACATCAGTCCAACCGTATATACAGTCTGAGCAAACCCCGTTGGAGTACAAGGTATTGTTCCGATATCAGTAATAATTGTTCCATCAGGTCCGCACATACATTAAAAATATCAAATATCCAATGCCAAATATCAAATATCCAAACTAGGCATTTGATATTAGATATTGGTACTTATTGTTTTTCAAGAGCTTTGCTCATTTGATATTGGATATTCCTCTCATATACTCGCTCCTGTAATTCTGCTGACCAAGTTGATTATCACAAATGCCAGAAGAATAATTACCAGCCCAACGATGGTAAAAGTTAGGGATCTTTTGGCACTGGCGACTTTTTCTGGATCTCCCCCTGAGAGGACCAGTCTGATCCCAGAGATAATAATAAGCACAACCGCAATCACCGCCGCTAATATAAATCCGGCATTAACAACATTTCTGATGAAATACGGAATGCAACTGAGCGTGCCAATAACCTGTGTTGCACAGGTAGTATCCGCTGTCAAACCAGAACTGTTAGCGGATGAGGTGGCTGCTGAAACATCCGGAATCAGAATCAAAGATAGAGATTGGACAAAAGAACTCCTTTGAAAAAGGGCCATAGATTTAGATTAGCATAATGATGACAGAGGGAGAAGAGAGTGAAAGAGATAATTTAATTTCTAATTACTCTAATTTCTAATGACTAAACAATACCTAATGCATAAATGTCCGAATTTTTTGTCATTCTGATTTAGGATTTGTTTAGAAATTAGTAATTAGAAATTAGAAATTTTTAAGGGGCTAATGTTGGTAGGCCGTTATCAAGTGGATTACTTACTCCTAGGATTCGGAAAACTACCTGTAATATAAAGAAGGCAGAAATTACTACAACTAAACCAATCACTGCAGCAACGATATGGCGTCTGGCGGATTCAACTGCTACTTTATCCCCTCGGGAGGTAATCCATTTAATACCACCATACATCAGGTAACCAATTGCCAAAGCCCCTGCAATATATAATAGAAGACTAAAACCAAGTTGAGGGATTTTTACGGGATCAATATCAGGATTTAAAGTACCAGGAGGTGGGCTGTAAGTAGATGTAGCTGCCCCTACTCCGGTAGCACTAAGCAGGTAGCCAGCAGCAGAACCAGAAGCAGCGAGAAATTTCTTGAGCATTAGTAATTATCACACCATAATGGCCCGCAGGTTGTCAAGACCCACCTGAGAAATTCGAAATTCGAAGCCCGAAATTCGAGACAAACCTGTCTCGAGTGAAGTCGAGAGATTAAAATTCAAAAACAAAAATGCAAACCGGAGACACGTCATTGCGAGGAACGTAGTGACGAAGCAATCTCGCAACTAGGAATTAACCAATCAACCTAGTTTGTTCTCAGTTACAGATTGCCGCGCGTTAATTCTTAGTAAATTCGCTCGCCACGATCAGTTTCATGATTGTGGCTCGCAATGACGGTCTGCTTTATATTTTGAATTTACTATTTTGGATTTGATGATTGTTTTGGATTTGGGATTTCGTGCTTCGAATTTCTGTTAGTTTAGCGTTCCTCCCTTGGTGCTTTTTTGCTAAACTAACAGCATGGGTCCTTATGTAACAATGGTCGTGGCTATTTTTTTAATTGTGTTTACTGGCATGACTCTGCAATCCAAGCAGCAAACCTGTGACTGGCCAAGTTTAACAGATTCACGATACTGCAATGTAAATGGCCAATCTGAGACCACCCAAAATGCTAGCTCTAGTGCCCGTTTTGCATCAACAATTCAGGCCTGTAAAAATGTTGCTGAAAGTGCGGCAAAAATTTTGGATTTTCATCCGGTTTACATCATCTGGAGAGGCGGTAGTACAAAAGATGAAGCAAAAATAGATGAAGAAAGAGATGTTCCTTATATTCAAAAAAGGATTAATGTACCAGTTGTCCAAACTCTATTTGAACCGGATAAGGATTTTAAACATGCCCAGTCAGATGATGATATTGAAATTGATGGTAAGAAGTATGAAGTATTTTATCCGATGAAATCAGGAGAGTTACTGGGGCTTGAAGGACAGTATACAAGCAAATCCAGGTGCGATCCTCAACAAGATAAAGAAGACCGCTATTGTGAACCACGTCATCGTATTTACTTTATTGATTATCAGGTGGTTTTTTTGCGCCATCTGAATCCGGACGGAACTCCGATGATAGTTCCTGGAACAGAAAACCCGGGAAATAGTACAAAGCAATACAATTTAATGGATGTTTATCAGAGCACAGAGGCGATTGATGATAATGAGGTGGGACCTTTGCCTGATGAAGCTTTTGACTGCCGGGGAATAAAAGATACTGTGACAAAACCCGAAATTGGTTCAACAGATCCCTCCCCCAAACCTTTGAGAGTTTATATCCCTGATCAGCAAGAAAGTGATTTAAGTGAACAAATGCAACTGGAATGGTTTGTCCTGGGTTCGACAGAAGAGACACCTATCGCCCAACCGGTACCTGAATTAGCTATTTTTGAAATAGGATGTAAACCGGCTGTTTATCTTTACCCGCCCCAGAAGCAGTTGGTTAATGTCAAAGTTTTTCCAAAAGGATTTTTGACTTACACCGATCCTGTTTATGATCTAAAAAATGGCTGGACCGTCGAAGCTTACCCGGATGGGAAGATTTATGATTCAAGATTTACGATTTATGATAAACCGTTTCCTTACCTCTATTATGAGTCGAAAATTCATGATGAATTTATTAAAAAGCCTGCCAAAGGCTGGGTTGTTCAGTCATCAGCAGATACAGACTGGTTTGCTCCCCTTCAGACAAAATTTGAAACACTTTTGCCGCAGTTAGGTCTGAATGAAGTTCAGACTAATGATTTTATTGAATATTGGAAAAAAGCCTTACCATACTCACCTTATTATTTTATTGGAGTAATGGATCAAGCTAATATTGACCAATTTGAAGCACTGAATATTACACCAAAACCTGATTATATAAATCGGGTCAGGATTTATTTTGAAAGACTAGATGCACCAAAACAGGTGGAGTCGCCAGTGCTAGAAGCTAAAAGCTT
>CAYUPO010000007.1:0-66630 GCA_964446685.1 uncultured Gammaproteobacteria bacterium
ACACTTTTGTCCCGCATAATGTATCTTTTATTTTTTGATCCAGCAAAAAGCTGAACGCTAAACTAAAAAATTTATTTCCCAAAATATTTAAAAACCTCATCGCCTGATTTTCCATCGGATAAACAAGTCTTGAACCCATCACAAATTCACCAACGCGGGACGATAACGTATCATAAAATTTTGGGAGCTCTTCCGGAGGCATTGTCAGATCAGCATCAAGTATCATCAATATATCGCCTCTGGCTTTGGCAAAACCTTTTCTGACAGCATCGCCTTTTCCTCTGCCTTTTCCCTGATTGATCAGACTAATTTTTCTTTGTTTTCCATATTTTGAAATCACTCGCTGGATCTCTTTTTTTGTATTATCGGATGAATTGCCCTCCACAAAAATAATCTCCGTCCATTTTCCCAGCTGAGGGGTCCATTTAACAGCGTTTTCAATATTACCTTCTTCATTGCGAGCCGGGATAATAACTGAAACTGAATATCTCTTTTTCGTTTCTTCAGGCTTTAATCTTGCTACTAAATATTGCACTAAACAAAGCTGCTTTATTAAAGGGAGTCTGGCTATATACTGATTTATAAAGTCTGATAAAAGCGGAATATAAAATGGCATCAGTAAAAAATTACCTTTTTTAACTACTTCCAGCTGACTTAAATTTAATAAATTCTGAATATCAGTCAAAGATAACCAATTTTGTCTAAGATTAGGAAATTTAAATCCTAATTTCTCTGCTAGTACCATGGCAGGTTCCCATAAAAAGTTATAATAAGTCACGATCACCCGTGTCTCAGCATTTGAGACCTTAGCAATTTTTTCAAAAGCAGTCTGGACATCTGAAACATGACCAATGACATCAGAACAAAGAATATAGTCAAATGTTCCTTTAACTGACAACTGCTCCACATCCTGCACTTTAAAATTTAACTGAGGATGTTTTTTTTGAGCTATCTGCACCATCTGAGGAGAGATATCAATCCCTATTCCCTTTTTGGGACGAACATAAGACAGTAAATCTCCATTCCCAGATCCTACAGCCAACACTGAAGCACCCGAAGGCACAAAAAAAGCACACAGTTTGTGTAGCGACTGATGATAATACCAATTCTTTTTCAGGTAATACTCTCTTTTGTGGGCAAGCTGGTCAAAATGATTTTTTACCGCTTTATTATGCAGATCCATGATAATTTTTCAGATACCATTGTATAGTTTTTTTAATACCTGTCTCAAAAGAGGTTTTAGCTCTAAATCCAAACTCTTGTTCCGCTTTTGTGACGTCCAATTTTCTTCTTGGTTGACCATTAGGTTTACTAGTGTCCCATTTTATCTCACCTTTATAACTAAGTGTTTCTTTAATTAGCTCTGTCAAATCTTTAATGGAAATTTCAAACCCTGATCCCAAGTTAATAGGATCATCTTTATGATAATGTACTGCCGCTTGAAGTATACCGTCAGCAGCATCCTCCACATAAAGAAATTCTCTGGTTGGGGATCCATCACCCCAGACTTCAATATAAGGTGTTTTTAACCTCTTAGCATCAACTACTTTTTTAACGAGTGCAGGAATAACATGAGATGTATCTGGATCAAAGTTATCACCAGGTCCATATAAATTTACTGGTAAGAGATAGATACCATTAAACCCAAACTGTTGTCTATATGCCTGAGTCTGAACCAACAACATTTTTTTAGCCAATCCGTACGGCGCATTAGTTTCTTCAGGATACCCACTCCATAAGTCGGATTCTTTAAATGGAACCGGAGTGAATTTAGGATAAGCACAAATAGTTCCGATACAGACAAATTTTCCAACTTTATTCACCCTGGCTGCTTCAATCAGTTCTACTCCCATCATCAGATTGTCATAAAACAAAGTTCCCGGCAAATCAAGATTTTTTCCTATCCCGCCCACATTTCCAGCTAAATGAATTGTGACATCAATATTTTTTGTCACTTTCCTGCAAACATTTTTCTTTCGCAAATCAAATTCCTTAGAGCGGGGTATTAATATATTTTTTGCCTGAACTCCATAATTTAATAATTTTTTTACAACATGACTACCTAAAAAACCACTTCCTCCTGTTACAAGTATTTTTTTATCAACCCAATATTGTTTATCTTTATTTGTCATAACTTACACACCTGATTTAGATTTTTATCAACCAACTATACCAGAGGTCTGGTAATTTTCTCAATCAATAATCGGCTTTTTTTTGTTGAAATTTCCCACTTAAACTTAGAAGACCAGGACCTGACACCTTTTGACAATGTTTGATATTTTTTATTATTTCTTAACAGTTCTAAAACCAGATCAGACAACATTTCCGGTCTATTTATTTTAGTTAGTAATCCGGTCTTTCCATTAATAATCGTATCTTTCAATCCGGCCACATTATAAGCTACAGTTGGAACTCCCATTAAACCAGCTTCCATCACAGTTAGGCCCCATCCTTCCCTGACCGAAGGGTTAATCACCAGATATGATTTCCCCAATAATTCAAACTTTTTGCTTTCACTCACAAACCCCCAAAATTTAACCTTTTTCGTTAAACCTAATTCAGCAGTTAAAGCTTTTAAATAAACAATATACTCATCATCATGCTTACCTATTACCCAAAATCTAAAATCAGAATTTTGTTTAGAAAGCTTAGAAAAAACTATCAAAGCATCTTCAATACCTTTATCCCTGGCTAAGGCACCTATAAAGGTTATAGTATTTTTATCTTTTTTAAACTGTATACTTTTTTTAGGACCCATAATTCCATTATGGATAACCGTGATATTTTGTTTAGAAATCCCTATCTCTGCTAATTCATTCTTTGTTGAATCAGAAACTGTCATAAAAGGTATCTTCAGATAAAACAATTTAAAAATATATGGTTCACAAAAAGCTCCAATTTTTCCCACCAATGTTTGCAATGGCTGAGGCAATGGATTATATTTCCACACTTCTTTGGTCACTTCATGAATAAAAGCCAATTTTTTAGTTTTAACAAATAAAGGAGTAAAAAAAGGGATTCCATGAAACTGATCTATTACCAGATCAAAGTCTTCTTTATTTTGGAAGAGATACCAGATAAATGCCCAAAACTGGACTGAAATTATTTGCCCACCCTTGCGAATAATATTAACCCCATCAATAATTTCCTGAGATTTAGCTCCAGGAAAATAGGAAGTAAATAAACTTACCTTATGGCCGGCTTTAATCCAGGCTTTGGCATGCTCATGTGTCACGATTTCTGCTCCACCGGCATGTGGATGTTTCGGACCCCTCCAGGAAAAAATAAGAATCTTCATATTTTTTATCCAACATTAATCCTAAAATCAAGTTCAGGATCATACTTCCATTTACGCGCACTTTGATCTGAATAATATTTAAGGATTCGTAATCTATAAAAAACTGCCAAAGTGTCACTAAACATGTAAAAAAGTGTCCTGATAAACTTCTGACTGGTTAAAACCGAGGAACCGCCAAAATCGAGTTTAATTTCAACCGGTGCTTCATAAATCCGCTTGAATCCTAAATAATTGGCCACCGATAAAATCTCAATATCAAAAGCATAAGCCTTGACTAAAAGACGAGGCAAAACTTTATCTAAAACTTCTCTTCTAAAAACTTTTAACCCAACCTGGGTATCTGTTATCTTTAATCCAAAAAGCATTCTTACTACCAGCTGATAGCCAAAAGACATTATTCGTCTTTGCCATGGATAATCAACTTTTGACACCGGATGTCTTTTGGATCCGACCATCACATCTGCTTTATACCACTCGAAATGTTCTAAAAGCATCGAAAGACCATTTGGATTTAAATCCATCCCAGAATCAATAAAAGCAATTATATCTCCCCGGCTTTTTGCCATTCCAAAACGGACAGCATAACCTTTTCCTTTATTGGTTTCATACCCTACAACTTTAACATTGCGGTACTTTTTTGATATTTTTTTCGCCTTTTGAAAAGTTTTATCAAGTAATCCATCAACAACGCAAATTAACTCAGTTTTATATCTGAGTTTACTAAGTACTGTTCGTATTCTTTGCAAGTCTTTGTAAATTGTTTTTTCTTGTCTGAAGGCAGGTACAATCACAGAAACTAACCTAATTAATTTCTTGCGCGCTTTACGGGGCTTCATCTTAATTATCTTTAGACAGATCGCTTATCCGAGCTGCTAAAAAGTATACTGACAGACTGACAAATAATAAAGTAGCAACGCTGACTGAAACCCAGACCACCTGTGTGATAGTCTGATGAAATAAATTAATCCCAATCAACTGCAAAACAGCCGCAACTAAGGGAAATATCACTACTTTATTATGATTAACAGATAAAAAGAAATTTATAAATAACCCGCATAAGGCTAAAAATCCAGTAAACAGTGCATACGGCACTAGAAGTCCAATTCCGGCAAAATATTTCTCCCCGTATAACAGAGAAAGTACAAACTGAGGAAAAAGAAAATACATCAAAATAACACCTGATACTACAGCCGCTGTTGCGCCAATACTAAGTAAAAACATCGAAACATATTTTTCACCGGCAACATATCTTTTGGCAACCAATGGAAACATTACTGTTGAAACAGGAGCACTGGCAAATAAAATAATTTTACCGAGAGTAGAAACAGCAGCAAAAATTCCGGCTTCAAAACTGGAGAAAAAATGTTTGACGAGTACCAGATCAATTGTCATCAGCGAAGTCATAGCTACAGTTTGAATGAGTACAGGTAATGTAAAATTAAAAATATTTTTAGTATGTACTTTTTCAGTTGTCTGTATTTCCCGGTAATGCTTTAAAAAGAAAAATCCAGCAAGCCAGCCCGTAATAATAGCAATTACTAAACCAACCATTGCCCCCATTACTCCAAAACCAAGCATTACAAACAATACGCCAGCAACAAGTTTCATTCCGGTTTCAGAAATAAGACCGATTACCACCAAATGAAACTTGATCAATCCCTGTAGAACAGACCGATATAAATAAGCTGGCAGTCCAAACAGAAAAGAAACTGCAATCAGAATAATTCCTAAAGTATGCGGAGTATTTAAATAATCAGCTAAAAAAGGTGAAAATGCAGCAGTACCCAGTGCTAATACAACCGACATGTAAAAAACCGGTTTAGTAAACCATTTCAGATAGGCAGCTGCTTCCTGATCATTTTTTGATGAAGCCACAAATTTAATAATTACTGTTCCAAACGACAATGGAACAACCGACAAAAGCCCAATCAGAGAAAAGAATGCCGATAACTCGCCATAAGAAGCAGGCCCCAGCAGTCTGCCCATTAATAAATGATAGAGATAATTGATTACATTAGTACTATTTGTACCAATAATCATAATAAAACTTGAGGAAAATAAAGGATGTGATATGGCCCGTTTAATTATTTTTTTCATGCCACCCAGTACCCCCTTATAAATAAAATCGTAAAGAAACCCAGCATCAGACCCATTAACATAAACATAATTATCTGGATTATTCTTGGTAATTTTTCTATTAACAAAGCCCAAATAATAAATACCGGAAATACTACCAAAACATAGCGCGATCCGGATGAAAAACTACCCTGAATCGTTGGCAATAAGATACTGGCTAAGGCATAAAATAAATATGAAATTCTAATTTTTTTAAAGTAGCCTACAATCACAAGTAATACAAAGGAAACAGTACTTACAAACTCAAGCAAAAAAGAGGCTAAAAATGTATTCACTTCCTGATAATGGATCAGAATATTGAGATATCTGTAGACCACCTGAGGAAATAATATTATTCCTTTACCTCTGTGCTCCCCTATGATTGACTGAAGATTATAAAATGCCAGTGGATCACCAACACTCCACCATAAATAAGCCATATAAAGAAGCAATCCTCCTGGAATCAGCAATAAAGGAAAACTTTCTTTTAAAGATTTTTTTGACAGCCATAGATCAATTATCAAAGACAAAAATAATAGCACACCAAATACTCTGGTAAATGATGCCAAAAACCCACAAACAGCAGCCAGCCAAAAATTATTCTTGCGGTAAAAATAAAATGTTGCCACCGATAAAAAAAGAAACAAACTTTCGGTATAAAATGCAGCAAAGAAAAAAGAAGTCGGAAATAACAGTAAAAGCAATAAAGTCCGCCAGGCTATTTGACTAGAATAATCAAGTCTGGCAAGTTTAAAAAGCAAATATAAACTTCCAAGAAAACAAAGATGTGATATAACGAGGCCACTAAGAACTGCAGACAAAAAATCAGTCTTTGAAAAAAATATTCCTATATGCACTAATAATGGATATAAAGGGAAAAAAGCCTGCTCCAGACTTTGATATCCTCTTAGCGCAATTGATAGATAATGCTCACCATCATAATTTGCCCAGGGCATCAGATAAAAAAACTGGTTATACAACTGATAACCACCACCTAAAAAATTTCTGGAAAAAAGGGGCACAAAGATAAATCCCACTAAACCTACCACAAATAAAAATATCCTCCAGACGAGGAATAATCCACCTATTATCAGTATTTCCGGAGAAAGTTTATTTGTGAAGCGTAGTACCTCGAAAGCTTGCTTCGAGGATGAAGCGAGCAAAGAACTTGCCTTTAGAATACCTCTTAGCTTGCTGTTAGGTAGTTCATTTTTGAGAAATTGCATATTCATAAACTTTTACGGTATCCTGCGCTGTTTTTTCCCAGGAAAATCGGCTTAAATTTTCAGTTCCTTTTTTTATCAAACCTTTTCTGTATTCGGCTTCTTGCAACTTAATCACCGCATCAGTGATCTCTGATCCGACAGCTGAATCTACTATTATACCGCCATCACCGACGACCTCTTTTAATGATGAATTATTGCTGGTAATAACAGCCGTTTTACATGCCTGTGCTTCAAGGACAGGTAATCCAAAACCTTCATAATGAGACACCAATATTAAAGCCTGTGCAGCATTCATCAGTCCTACTAAATCTTCATTAGGAATAAATCCCAGTATTTTAACTCCAGGATGATTTGAATACTTCTCTTTAAATTCTCTGAAGGGATTCAGCTCAGGATGATTTAAATCGCCTTTTGTTTCAAAACCACCTCCCACTAATACCAAAGGGACCTCTGCATCAATCACAGCCTGCGTCATTCTAACAAGATTCTTATTCCAGTTAACTCCTCCAGTATAGATGACAAAATTTTTCGGCAATTGGTACTTTAAACGTATGCGCTCTACTTCAGGAAGGGGAAGCGGTTTAAAATGATCCGCTTGAGACAAATATACGGTAAATACTTTTGCTTTCGGCAGATTAAAAACTTTGATGGCATCCTGAGTGGAAGTCTTGGAATCCGTAATAATCGCTTTGACTTTTCTCAACGATAATTTTTGTCTTAGTAAATTAACTTTCCCTTTAAGCCCTGATGGATAATGAGTTGGAAATAAGAGCGGTATCACATCATGTATAGTAACAACTGTCGGGATATGAGAATTAACATTTAGTGTAGGACGAAAGAAATCAAAAAAAGGGAAATGAATTATATCCGCCTCAATATTTTCATTTTTATTTTCCAGAATACACACTTCCCAATCAGTATATTTTCGCAAAGCTTTAATCAGATTTTCTGTATAAAAACCAATTCCCCTCCCCTTACTCTGACTATCCATGGCAGAAATATCGATTGCTACTTTCATTTAGACAAATACCTCCAGTAAGCTCTGGGAAACCGTAAGGCTGAGAAAAAGGAAAAAATAATCCCCTGTACTCCATCCAGTATTCCTTTATGACGAATTGTTGTCATCAAAAACCAGACAACCGGTTTAACTATTTCATAATTTAAAAAATTAATCAGATTTTTTTTGACTTTCTGCTCCTTTAACTGAGTTGCTAAAAGATCAATATACCGGCTATTTCGCTTAATATATCTTTCAAAGGTAGGTGAATCAACATGCAGCAAATCATGTTGCAACCAGCCCACTTTACCACTGACAACCATCTGTTCATGAACATCTTTAGCCGGAAGATAAGCTTTATTCCGTTTAAATAAACGAATTACTCCATCCGGATAAACTCCTCCATACCGTAAATACTTTCCCAAGAAATAATTTAGCCGGGGGAAAAAGAAAGCTACATACTCATCTTTATCATTTCCTATTGCACCATCCCGCTGTTCCAGCAGCAATTGATGCCGCTTAAACAACTGTTTGTTTTTTAAAGTCTGCTGGTATCTAGAAATTTCATCATCAGTCATTTGGATCAACTTTATTATCTCTTTGGCCAGGTCTGAGGAAACTCTCTCGTCAGCATCTAAGTATAAAATCCATTCTCCTTTTGCCAGATCAAATGATTTTTGCTTATTGATATGAAAATTGGGATGATTTTCAGTAACAACAACTTTCGCTCCAAATTGTTTGGCAATTTCCACAGTTTTGTCTTCTGATGTTCCATCTACGATGATTATTTCATCCGCAATTCCTTTGACAGAAGACAGACAATCAGCAATATTTGATTCTTCATTATAAGTAGCAATCGCCACCGAAAGTTTTGTCATAATTAGGTTTTTATGAAAACAAAGGCATCTTCACCATTAGGATACTTCACTGAATCAATTATATCTCTTCCAGGGGGGACTTCTTTTGGTGTAACAATAAATAAAGTGTCTTTGCTTTGTAATATCTCTTCTGGAGTAACTGCTTTGAATTGAAATTTATCAAAATCCCTGACTGTCCCAAAATTAAATTTATCTCTTTCTGATAATTTAAGTTTCCCCTGATAATCTGACGAATTAAATGGCACTCCATTCTGCTGAGCTAACATCGCTTTGTAAAATAAAACTAAAATATATGGCTGATCATATCTGTCTGTCACTACAACTTTAGAAAACTTTTGTTCCTGATTACCCATTTTACCAACCATCTCTTTAAATCCATATTCCCAGGCTAATGGATACCTTTTAGGTGAATGAATATAATAACTTTCCAGATAATGAGTCATTTCAAAACCAATCCAGACAAAAATAAATATTGCCATTAGATATCCTAGACCTTTCAAATATTTTAAATTCCAAAGTTTATCAATAATCGCAGACATCCCAAGCCCCATCATCAGTACCAATGGAATTACCATCAGCAAAGCCCTGACCGCATTTGGAGTCTGATAAGTCATTGATGATGCTAAAGGAGAAACAAATAACCAGAGTAAAACTAACCATTTAGTCTTGGATTCACTTTTTATTAAAACAAACAGACCAATTACTAAAAATAAGGCCATTATCAGATAAAACTGCCCTGTTTCAGGTGTTTTATTGCGGATAATAGGATCCCCGTTAATAAACAAAAAATCGCCTTTAAAATGATCAACATAATGTCCAAAAAACTGGGGAGCAAAAGCCGTCAGTTTATTATGAAAAATCTTGGCTTGAGTGGACCCAAGATCTGCATGCTGACCCCTTAATTCATTTAACCTGTTTTCAGGTCCTTTATCGGATAAAAATGATAAACCG
Source organism: uncultured Gammaproteobacteria bacterium (assembly GCA_964446685.1). Taxonomy (GTDB): domain Bacteria; phylum Patescibacteriota; class Microgenomatia; order Daviesbacterales; family UBA10151; genus CAZWRN01. The sequence continues at coordinate 9,466 of CAYUPO010000007.1, forward strand.
GCAAATCGGGCTGATCCTGACCCGCCCAAAAATTGAAATGCCAAAGGTACTGCTAAAACAGATAAGACAGTCAAAATAATTACATAACTTTTTATTATTTTTTGATTATTTTTGACCTGATGAAAAAGATTTTTAAAATAAAGTAACAGCATACCTAACACCAGCACCGGCACAACCAGTCTGGGACTTTGATAAGTGTACATGGCAATCAAAAATGACAGGAAAGAAAAAAACAGATACCACGGATCCCCCAGCTTCTTTATAAACAAATAGACTCCCAGACATATAAAAAAAGTTGCAGCATTAGTTTCCCAACTACCTCTGGAAAAATGAATATGCCAGGGAGTTATCGCAAGAATCAGTGAAGATGCTAAAGCAGGTCCTTTTTGGTTAAAAAGCTCTTTTGCTAGAAAATAGACTAACAAGACCGTTCCTATTCCAAATAAGGCTGATGGCAGTCTGAGTGCAAATTCATTAATCCCCAGTGACGCAATAAATGGCATCACCATATAAAAATAAAGCCCCGGTTTATAATCACCAAACGAGACAAATGACAGCGGCCACGGGTTACCATATTCATCTTTCCCTGTCTGCAACAGAGAATAAGCGTTGTAACCAATTGCTGCTTCATCCGCATTAAGGCCTGACGGATAATCCGCTATACCAGGAATCCGCAGTAAAGCCGCTAATATGACAATTAGCCCCAACAACACCTTAATACTTAATACTTTCCCCTTAATACTCATTTCGCAGTCTCCACCACTCTAAAAGCATTCAACCCATCTTTAAAATCAACATCTCCAATCAGACGGAATTCCGAAAAAGGTTTTACATCCTGATCTGGCAGTTCCTCTTTGGTCCCTATAAATAAACTGTTTTTCATTCCTCTATCTCCCGGCCAATAAATATGCCGAAATTCAATGTTATCAATCTGTTTAACACTTCCTACATCAACCGAATTTTGGACAAGCTGGGCTTGCTGCTGATACTTTGCAGGAGAGTATCTACTGTAAAACAAATAATAAATATATGGCTGTCCATAGGTATCAGTCATTACAATTTTGTCATAATTGGCAGTCATAGCATTATTACTTATATCAGCTAATGCCAAACTTTGTTTATATCCATACAAATATCCCTGAGAATAAGTAACCGGTTGATGTACAAAGTAAGCATCCAGATACATCCCATAATTAAAAATCATTACCCCAACTACTCCAAGGGCAATGATAATTCCCGCTTTTTTTCTTGAGAGGCTTTTCCACAAAAAATAAAACCCAGCTGCTTCAAGTATGGTAAATGGTATCAGCAAATTAAGGTTTCTGACCATATTTATCAGATCGCGTGATAAGACTCCAGGCAGTGGAGCCAAAGCCAGATAAAGCAAAATAACAACAGAACTTTTTGATTTTTGTTTTACCAGAAAATAAAAGCCTAAGAGAACAAGGAGTAAAGAATAATAAGGAAGCACTCCCATATCAGGAATCTTATGCCTTGGACTATAATCCCCATCAACAAAAAGCATTTTCGGTGAAAAATAAATCACATATCTCTCCACTAAACCTCTGACATAAGCAAACCATTCCCCATGCAGCAGCTGAAATTGGGCGCTTTGCTGATCAAGGTTATCTTCTGCAGAAACTAAATTAATTTGTTCAGTTGATCTGGTATAGGCAAAAAAACTGGTTGTCGATAGCCTGTCCCCCTGACCGGAAAAAAGTAAAGTCCCGACCAATAAACCCGTAACCCCAAGCATTCCGATACCAGCCAAAAAACTTTTTGATAATATTTTTATCTGATCCCGGTATAAAATAATTAATCCTAAAACCAGCATTGGAACAAATAAACGTGAGGCCTGATAGGTAATCAAAGATAATCCAAAAATTAATCCAGACAGAAAAAACCAATATTTCTTTTTTCCAAGTGCCACCACAAATAAATATACTCCGGCTAAATTTAAAACAGTCGCCATATTTGATTCCCAACCTCCTCTGGAAAAATGAATGGACAAAGGTGAGATCGCGGCAAACAAAGCCCCTGACAAAGACAACCATTTATTTTTGAAAAGTTCCTGCAGTAGCAAAAAAATTAAGACTATAAAAAAAGTTCCCGCAAGTATCGAAGGAAATCTAACTGCCAGTTCAGTTAATCCAAATATTGCAACAAAGGGAATTGCAGTATAAGCGTAAAGAGCCGGTTTATAATCTCCAAATGATTTCAGGTTTAGCGGCAATATTGCCCCATATTCATCTCTGCCGGTCAACATCAGTGAGTAAGCATTATAACCAAGCGCCGCCTCATCCCAGGTCAAACCAGGAGGAACAGCAGTCACCTGATAAATTCTTAGGAAAAATCCAAGAGCAATGATAATTAAAAATGATAAATAAAACCGTTTCATAATTAATAAACAAATAAACAAATGTCAAATAAACAAATTCCAAATAAGGATAACCAATTTGACATTTGGCATTTGTTTATTGGATTATTTGTTTATTAAATTTCTACTACTTCAAATGCACCTTTCCCATCCAAAAAATCAATCCGCTTTAACACCGGCGGAATACCAGGATAATTCCCTGGTGTTGAAATAACATATCCATGCTGATCCTTTAATTTTTCCTTCATCTCCCAGTCATTTATAAAATAAACATTATCCAACCTGTCTACCCATCGCCAGTTACTTTGCGGGTAACGGACCAAATTTAAATTTGTCTGGTACTGACCTGGATCATACTGATTGTAAAAAAGATAAAAAATATGCGCCTCACCGTATTTTTTGGATATAAATAGTGGCCTGTTATTAACATTCTCTTTGGTCATTACAAAATTAATCGCCTCTTTATAACCATATTGCCAGGACTGGGAATATTGTTTGGGATACTCCAGAAAATAGGTTGAAAAATACCAGTAGCTATTTATTATCATCAATAAAGTCACCACAATCACACCACTGACTGCGACAATTCTCAACCTATCCTTCAACCATATCCAGGCATCAGTCATTCCGACTCCAACAATTGCCTGTAGTGCTCCCAACATAAAAATACTTCGTAAAACATGCGGAGACTCTCTGGTAATTGCAGCTGGAATTGGTGCCAAAAGCAGCCAGGCCATAAATAATTTAGCCGCCGATGGATATTTCCAAATTTTAAGCAAACCGTAAATCAAAAACGGCGCTTCAATTGCATACATCAGTCCCATCTGCTGCACTGAAAACTGATAATTATCACCGCCTGCTAAGAATAAAAACTGAGGAGAAAAATGACTTAGATAGTTTTTAGCAAAGACAAAGGCAAAATAGCTATAACGGTTATAAACCAGTTTAGTTGCCACCTCAGGCAAAGTACTGGCTCCTCTGGATTCATTCAGGAAATTAATTGCCCCTTCATCAACTATTGCTACCCAATAATACCTGGAAGATGAATCCTGAGTTAAAGCTAGAAATCCAGCCACTCCAATAAAGATTAGAAAAATAACCGCCGGTATGATCAATTTCACTTTTAATTCTTTGATTTGTCTCAGCTCACCAATTTTACTAAGAGCCACAGCAGCTAAAAATAAAGGCACAAATACTCTGGCACTATTGTAAGTAAATAATGTTAACCCAAAAAACAAAGCTGATCCTGATAAAAATCCCAGCGAACGTTTTTTATAGCCAACGATCAAAAAATAAATTCCGACCAGAAAAAAACAAAGGGCCAGATTTGCTTCCAAAGCTGCCCGTGACAAAAAAGTATGCCAGGGAGAAATAGCCAGTAATAAAGCAGAAACTAACGCCCATTTTTGATTCTTTGATTCGGTCACAACTATCCAATAAAGCAATCCAACTGATAAAACACCGGCCAGCATTGAAGGAAGTCTGACCGCCCATTCATTCAAACCTAATAAAGCAATAAAAGGAACTGTAGTATAAATATATCCAGGCAGTTTAAAGTCCCCAAATGCTTCAAATGTTAAAGGAAAAATCCTCCCCCACTCATCTTTACCAGTTTCCAAAATTGAATAGGCATTGTAACCTAAAGATGTTTCATCCCAATTGAGCGATGGTGGAACGACGCCAAACCAAAAAAAACGCAAAAAAACAGCGAGTAACAGAATCACTCCAAGTATTGGATATTTGAAATCTCTCGACTTCACTCGAGACAGGTTTGATATTGGAAATTGGATATTATTAGAGATCATTATTAGTGTCAAATACCCGGAACATAATTTTGTCAAATGGATCTTTAAAAGTTTTATCAGCCTTCACTCCATCTGGAGTCTCAGACTCTCCACCAATAATCATGGTGTTATTCTTATACTTATCGATATCCCAGCCCATCTTCTTAAAATAATATTTCCCCAGTGTGTATTCAGTCTGATCTAAAAATTTGAACTCTTTTTCAAAATCTTTCCAGTTTTGTGACTGGGACTGAAAATAGGTCGGATCCATTTTGGTATAAAAAGCTAAATAAATCTGCGGTTGACCCTGAGACTGAGTAAAAAGCACCTGATCATATTTGTCTTTATTTTGCTCAGCAAATTTAAAAATCTCCTCGTAATTGTAATGAACTCCCCCCAAAGGACGTTCAAACTGGTGAAAAGCATAAAAATCAATTCGCACCACCAATGAGTAAACCATAACAACCATTAGAATACCCACAAAACTAAATTGAAGCCCTTTTATATTTTTTAATAGTGAAAACACCCAATAGATACCGAGTGCAGCTAAAACGGGAAATAGCAGCAGTAATACCTCAACCCGCTGGGTATGCATGTAATTTCTGGTTAATGCTGCTGGAATTGGTGCCACCAGCAGCCATAAAAAAATAATCCGGCTTTGAGCAATTTTTAATTTAAACAAGGCAAAAATACCTGAGAGTATAAATAGTATTTCCCAGACTGATAACAACCATTGTCCAGGCAGATTATACAAACTGGAATCAGACCGATCCGGCGAAGCTAGAAAAGTAGTTGAAAAGTACCCCAAATAATTTTGAGAAAACTGGCTACCGAGATAAGCCAGACGATTATTAATTACTCTGCCCCATGGCTGAGGAAGCGGATCACTGACCTGTTTTTCACGCAGTGCGCTGAGATTTTCGGAATTATAAATTGCGGCATCACTAGCTCTTCTTCCTGCCCCTGTAAATAACTGCCCGTAAGCCAAAAGTGAGACAAAAAGACCAAATAACACTACAAAACTTACCAACTCCTTCTTCTTAAAAATCTCTTTAATGTCACCCGTTTGAACGAATTTAAGAACCAATAGTCCACTTACAAATAAAGGAGTAAACAACTGGAATGAATAATAGCCAAACATAGTCAGCCCAAAACTTAGTGCAGACAAACCAAGAAGAACTCTTCTTTTGAGTCTGAAACCCTTCAAAAACAGCCACAGTCCCATCATAAAAAAGAAAATAGTCACATTTGATTCCCAGGCAGCTCGGGAATAAAAAAGATGCCAGGAAGAGATAGTTAAAATTATTGAAGCTAGGAGCGCAATTTGTTTACTAAATAAGGGTTTTTGTTCATTTCTAAAAAGTTCCTCAACCAAAACAAATAGCATCAGGACACTCAACACGCCAAATAGCGCTGAGGGGAACCTGACAGCAAACATATTCAGATCAAACAAAGCCACACTCGGAACAGTTAAATAGACATACAGCGGCGGACGGTAATCACCAAAACTACGAGGAAAAATAGGCAAAAAGTCTCCCCATTCATCACGCCCGGTCTGCAATATAGAATAGGCACTATAGCCCTGCTGAATCTCATCTGGAGTGACACCAATAGGAACTTGCCCCAGCCAGGCAAAGCGCATTACTGCTGCTATTAGTACAACCACAACTAAAACAAAATATATTATTCGTTTGGACATCTCTTCAATAAACCTACCTCTTAAGTATATAATGAACCAGGAACTAATGTAATCCAATGGGACAGATCTTTAAAGTATCATCTTTGCGAAAAACAATCCTGCATCCTCTGTTTTTCCTTTTTTTAATAGGACTTTTGCTTAGATTGTATTTGTTAAACACTTTTCCAGCCGGGTTTCATATCGATGAAGTAAAAATGGGCTGGAATGCTTTATCCCTTCTCAAGACCGGTCAGGATGACTGGGGACACAGCTTCCCTCTCAACTACAATTCATTTGGCGATTTCAGGCCAACCGGCTACTTTTACACTGTTATCCCTTCACTGATATTATTTGGCCAATCTGAATTCGCCGTCCGCTTTCCCTCGGCCTTATTTGGTTCACTGACTATCTTTGTGATCTATTTTTTAACTAAAGAGTTACTGGAAAAATATGATCAGCGAAAAAAAGTAGCTTTACTTGCTTCACTTATCCTGGCTGTTTCCCCCTGGCATCTATCTTTATCCCGGGCCAGTTCTGAGGGAATTGTCGGGATGTTTTTTACCCTTTTAGGACTGTTATTTTTTATCAGGCTGGTTAAACACAAGAAACTCAATTATCTGCTTATTTCTGTTCCTCTGCTCATTTTGCCATACTTTTTTTATCACACCCCCAGGCTTTTGACACCGATATTAATGCTGGTTATCTGGGTTTTTCATTGGAAACCATGGCAAAGAAACTTTAAACCAAATCTTCTGATCACCTTCGCTGTAATCATTCTTTGTGCAGTAACCATCGCTTTTGCCCTAAATAAAGAAGCCAGAGGCCGTTTTTCCCAGGTTTCAATCTTCAATGATCTCAATATCAGGCACAATTTGGATCTGTTTCCTTTTGAAGAAGGCCATAACGATGTTTTAATGGCCCGGATTTTTCACAATAAATTGGTTTTGTGGACACAAGAAGGTATCAATGAGTTTACTCAGTATTTCTCAGCCAAATTTTTCTTAGTTCCGTTTGAAGCAAAACCAGCCAGATATGACACTGTCGGAATGGGAGTCTTAAGCTATATTGAATTATTATTACTTGTGGCAGGAGTGATTGCAGTCATCCGGGGTAAATATTCACTTTTACCAATATTGCTTCTTTTATCGGCACCAATTCCGGCTTCACTCACAACAGAAGATGCTCCCAATCAGATGAGAGCTTTGTATATGATCCCATTTATAGCAATAACCGGAGCATTTGGATTGCATTTTCTAAGCAACCTGTTACCAAAGTCTAAGCTGATACTGGGCAGTTTATTAGTCCTATTATTCCTCAATTTCCTCTTCTTCGAACATATGTATTTTATACACAATCCCCAGCGTCCTCCAATACCGGGAGATCGGAATGTCGGTGCAAAAGAAGCAGCGCTAAATATTCTGCTCCTTCAAAACAAGTATGACAAGATTATAGTAACAAATATTCCTGATAGTTTGTACCCCTGGTATGCCTATTTCTCCGGAGTTGATCCAGTCACATTTAATGAAATAGCCAAAAACCGGGGTGAAAGAGCCTGGCAGTATCAAAATATAGTCTTTAGTACCGTCAGGTGCCCTTCCAGAGACGCTTTTACCAGAAATAATGACAATGTTCTAGCAGTTGACGCTGAAGGTTGTGAAGGAGACGCGAAATATTCACCAGCCATACAAGTCCTGGGAAGAGTCCAAAGAGGCGACAAAGCCTACCCCTACATCTTCTGGCACCGAGTAGAAAAGGAAACCTTTCCAATAGAAGCCACACCCTCGGCTCAACCTTCCAATTAAATATTTTTCGAACGATCAGTGAGAAATTTCAAACAAATATAATAATTAACAGCTAACAAAATTGTATTTATTACGATTAAATACCAAATAATCACATGATTAATCACGTGAATATTCATGTGTTTTTTTACTGTTTAGTTACAACATAGAAAATTGGAGCACCTTGTGGATTTACAACGGTCTTTAATACTTTTACTCCTGATGGTGGAGTTTTACTCCAATCCCAATCCCCTTCAACTTCATCCCTGGCAGCCATCAGATATAAATATCCGGGCTTCAAAAATTCCTGTACACTAAATGGTTTATCAGTATTGCCAAAATAATACTTGCCGTCAAAAATAAATCCATTAAATCCTTCTACAACGTTCTTCTGTGATTTTAAATTATCAAACTGAGATTGAATTCTGGCAGGATCAGCTTTGGTCCACATCAGATATCTATTTAAAGATGGTTCATAGGTATTATTAAAGAATACTTTCTCGTATTCACTCTGATGTTCTGCCACATACTGCATAGCTTCTTTAAACCCAACATGCCACCATCTCCAGGATTCCACCGGATAATGCTGGTAATACCTGTGAAAATAAAATGTGGTATTAAACACAAATAAAATACCTACCAGACCCAGTAGACTAACAAAACCCCATCTTTGTTTATCCCGTAAACTCAAAACCTGATTTATCAAAAAAACTAATCCCAAAGCATTTAATATTACTAAAGGCGGCAGCATAATAAACATCCTGGTGGCATGATATCCGCCATCAGCTGTTAAAGAACCTGGTATTGGGGATAAAATAAGCCAGCCAAAGACCAGAAACATGACTTTCCGCTCTCCTCGGAAAATCAAAAACCAAACTCCTATTGCCAGCAAAATTATCTCAAAATAATATAACTCCCCCATCTCATGAATTGATTGTCTGAAATTAATATCCCCTTCCGCAAACAAAAAATTAAGTGACAAAGCTTTCAGATAATTGGTTGAAAAAACCTGCAGATAAACAGTCGGCCGGTTATGAAAATAATTTTCGGATGAGACATCATTTGTTTTATATTCACCATCCGGAGTAAAGTATCCCAAATTTTTGCGAGCTAGATTGATCTTATCCACCAAAACAGTATCCGTAAAAATACTGATTCCGGAAAATCTATTAGTTGCCTGACCAGAAAAAATCGACAAAGCCACACCAGAGATAATCACCAATCCGATCAGAAAACTACTAATTAACCACCTTGCCCCAATTGTTTTAAAGACTGATTTATTATTCAGATAAATTCCACCAAGCAATACAAGTAAAAGCGGCACAAAAGCCGCAGCAGTTGAATATACATAAAAAGAAGCACTAAAGAGTATCGCTGCCACTACTAAAAAATAGCCTTTCTTAAACCCAACCAAAGTAAAATATGTCGCAAAAAGCAAAAAAGACAGTAGCATTGTCACTTCAAAAGAGGCTCTTGAATACTGCAAATGCCAGGGAGATATCGCCATCAAAAACATTGCAGCAAGTGCTGTTGGAATATTAAATAATTTTCTGGTTAATAAAAAAATCCCTATCAAAGAAACCAGACCCCAAAAAACAGCCGGCAACCTAACACCCCATTCATTAAGCCCAAAAACACCAACAAAAGGAACTGCTGAGTAAATATAAAGTGAAGCCCGGTATTCAGTCAGAGATTTTAAATAAAGCGGCATGCTCCTGCCACTAATATCTTTACCGGTTGTTAAAAGTGAATAAGCCTGATACCCAACATCAACTTCATCACCAAATAACGCGGGTGGTACAGTATCCAAATGGTAAACCCGCAAAAATGTACCCAGCACCAAAATAAACAAAATTGCGGTAATTGTTAAATACAGTTTTGAAAAAGCACTCATTGCCATTTAAAAAGTTTCTCCCTTTTTTCCTGATCCAGTAATTCTTTCAGAAAAACAATATAGTTGTAAACCAGTAAAACAGCATACCCCACCACCAACCAGGTCAAAAAGATATTTGATTTAGTTAGTTCCAGAATAACCGGAATTCCCGGCTGAAATAATCCTCTATACAAATTGATAAAGTGCAGAAAAGTAAAATAAACCAGATTTATCCAATGAATCTTTTTAAAACAAACTAAAACAGTGGCAAAAAGAACCACCGGAATCATATATCTCTCATGCATCCTGGTAAAAAAGAAAAAATAAAACCCGGACACTAAAAACAGATAATAAAACAGCTGATAATAATTTGTCTTTTTAATAAAATAAATCAAACTAAGCGGTGCTATAAAGCTCAAAAACAATAAATATCCCCATAGATCAAATGACAAACCTAAATATTTTTGGTTGGATGATAATATTTCATAATTTGAAAAAGTCCCCCACATATTTAAAGCATTTTCAGCTACACCAAAATCAACTAAAGTAAAATTTGAATAATAAAACTGCAGCGGCCAGATCAGAGAAAAAGAATGAAATGGCAGATATGATAGATACAAAATAATTAATGAAACAGCAATTGATTTAAGACTGTTTTTTAATCCAAACTCTTTAAAAATATAAAAAATATACACTCCCCATAAAAGTAAAATTGTATGTTTTGTCATCAATGCCACACCAGCAAAAATAAATGACCACCACAACTTTTTATTTATCAAAAAACCAAAGGCTAGTAATAGCAACAAATTTTGCAGTAAATCCGTCTGTCCCCAAACTGAGGACACATAAATAACTGCCGGATTTAGTAGCAAAAACAACGCAATAATATATCTATTTTTAACTAATAACTTTTCTTTAGTTTTTTTTAAAATTAATGGCAAAACAGCTGCAAATAAAATAGTCGCAATAAGTCCCGGCAGTTTTAGAAAGGAGATTAAAGTATTTTCCCATTCCATACCAAAAACCAATCGTGAAGGGAAAAAGCTAATTGACGAATTTAGCCAATAGACAGCACTTAGACTAATCTGATAAATCCACAAGCTTCCGGCGAAAGCATACATTGTTAAAGGCGGATATGTGGGAAATGAAAAACCAGGAAATCGTCTCTCAAAAAAATCCACACTTCCATAATCTAAAATACTTCTTCCCCAAACGACATGATTTTTCACATCTCCGGAATATATCGGCAGAGAAATATAAAAATATATCACAAAGGAAATAACTAAAAACAAACTAAATAATATTTTTTTAATCATAGTAGTAACTCCTTTTATTCAGGAATTTTTTTTAAAAAGTATAGATAAATATAAAAAATACAGGCAGAAGCAAAGACTGTTTGTAAAATACTTCGAAAATAAACTTCATCAAGATTGACACCTAACCCCTGCCATGTTCCGGGAAGGGTATATAAATAAGGCACCAGCGGCGCAAATATTTTAACAGTCAAAGAAGGATCAAACAAAAATACCATTCCGATATAACTTAATGCTAAAAACACATGAGGTAAAAAAGTCTTTCCTTTATAAGAAACATATTCAATCACTAAAAACGGTGATAGCCAAGTTAACCATTGTGGGTGAAAATGAGTAAAAGTAAAAAATCCAAGTAAAATAACAAACCACCGCTGCCATACTTTTTCGACTGATTTTTCCTGATACCAGAAATAAAAATACAAAATCAAAAGAAGCAGCGGAAACAGCAACAAACTTTCCCCACCAGAAACAGGAATCTGAGCATACAATGTTTTTTGAGTTAGACCAGTCATTAAAGCATAAGATTTAAATCCGTGCGAGGATAAAAAGGGAATAATTGACATAATATAAGGTAATACAGAAAGAAAACCTAAAACGACCCGCTCTTTGAAATTTTTAGCTATCAAAATAAATGGAATAACCAAAAACAAAGGATACAGTTTAAAAGCTGCAGCAATCCCCAAAAGCAAAGCTGCAAAATATAGTTTTTTATGTCTGATACACCAGAGTGACCAAATGGTAAAGACAGCCGGAATAATATCAAACTGTCCCATCATGTAGGTCGAAAATAAAATTACCGGATTAAACAGCCACAACAGATAAACCAGCAATTTATCTTTTTTACTTTCAAAAAAACTGGCTAAAGCAAAGACTGCTGGAACATCAAAAAAGAAGTATGGCACCTTTAATAGCAATAAATGCAAATTAAATAACCAGTTACCAAAAAAAGATGCCTGTTCAATAACAAATCCATTCATCAGCTCCCTGCCAAATAACATAGAAAAAAGAAAATTAAACACTCCGTGAAGCAGATATATTAGTGGTGGATAAATAAACAGATCAGCCCCAAAAGTTTTAACTAAAGGGTTATCAACACTACAGCTTGCCAGAAAGTCATACAAATTAAGAATATTTCCTGAACTCACTAAGTCACCCGCAAGGTTAAACGCTCTGATATCCGGATGAAAAGTTGATGATGCCAAAAAGACACGCAGCAGCACTGCAGGTACCAGCAGCCACCATAATTTGATATTAGATATTAAATATTTGATATTGGATATTTTATTCATGCAATAAAGCTAAAATATTTTCGCGAAACTTCTCTTCACTAAAAAACTGCGCTCTTTCTACTGCTCCCTCAGCCAGTTTTGCTCTTTTATTATGGTCATCAATCAAAAGAGCAGTCATCTCCTTTAATTGTGCCTCAGTCTCCCAAAATAATCCACTCTTGCCTTCTTCCACAATCTCTGTTTGTCCGCCTTTTTTAACTACCACAGGCACAGCGCCTGATGCCATAGCTTCAACTGTAGTAATTCCAAAATGTTCCATTTTAGTCGGATCACTCTCACCAAAACCCATTGCATGCCAGTAAATATCAGACTGTCCGTATAAGAATCCCAAATCTTGAAAAGGAATATTTGGATGAAATACGATCGGATAGCCGGCTGTTTTGCTTTTTAACTCTTCCACATAAGCGACATCTCCATCCCCCATTGATCCGGCTAAATGAAACTGCCAATTTTTCACTAAACCTTCATCACACATCTTTATAAAAGTATCTATCATTAGCTGATGTTTTTTTTCTCTCAAAAACCCAAAAAACCTTCCCACTGTCAGAATAATCTGCTTTTTCTTTAGTGGTTTTAAATGATTGGTGGAAACAGGCGGATAGATCACTTTTGAAGGCAGTGGCCAGTATTTTTTTGAATGATCTTTAGTAAACTGCGAGTTATAAACCACTTCATTCCAGCTTTTTACTTTTAAATTACCCCACATACTGTCTGTTGGATGAACTTCAAGCGGAGTCTGAATATGCAAAATATTTCTTTTACTTGAAGCAAAAAAGATACTGCCGTCAGTAACAGCAAACAGCATCTTATACCGTTTAAGAAATAGATATCTGTCCATTGCCTTACTTCCCTGACCAATCGGAGCATGAATAAAATTTACGGCTGACAAATCAACACCCAATCTTCCGGCTATCTCTTTTTTATAATCTTCCGGATTTAAATTATGCAAATGAGTCGGAAGCAGCAGATCCACTTGATGCGACTTAGCAAAAATAGAGGCAACAGTCAGAATATATCTTTCTCCACCACCTTTAGTTTCTAAGTAAGGGCTAAATACAGCAATCTTCATGAAATTCATAAAAGAATTTCTAATTTCTAATTTCTAATTACTAGACAAATCCTAATTAAATCACTACGTTTTAGTCATTATAATTTTGGGAATTATTTAGAAATTAGAAATTAGCGTACTTAGAAATTAGTCTAACTTAAATCCTTTCTCAATAAATTTTTTATCCAAATCATCATATATCTGATCCAACGGTTTCTTCTGCTGCATCTCCCAAAGTCTGACATAACTGGTCAAAAGGAAAAAGCTCTGCATAAGGGAATCAATCACTCCAACACTGCCGTTAAAAAAACCTTTTCTAACAACTCCCTGATACCATGTTTCAGTAATAAATATCCGCAAAAATCTCCATCCGCTCATTTGTGGATGATGTGCATCAAATCGCAGTTTAGCATCTATTTTGCTCCATTCCAGGTTTTTTAAAATCACCTGTTCGACATTTCGATGAGTTAAGTGAATAAAAGAAGCTTTGGTATAACCAAGCTCACCATCAAACTGAGGATACTCATGCACTTTACCAACCCATTTCTTAAAATGAGGTTTATGAATTAGTCTGATCACCCAGTCTGGATAGAAAGGACCATAGGATTTTTTTTCTCCCCAGATCACATTTTGACGGGAAATTGCATACGCTGAGTATTTTGAATCTTCAAAAATAGAAAAAAGTTCATCTTTTAACTCAGCAGTCACTCTTTCATCAGCATCAACATATAATAACCAGTCTCCGGCAGCTTTTTCTGCTCCTAAATTTCTCCTCACAGAAAAATCGTCATTCTCACTCTGATAAATTTTTGCCTGATATTGTTTAGCTATCTCCAATGTCTTATCACTGGAAAATTGATCGATAATCAAAATTTCATCAGCCCATTTAACAGACTCTAAACAGGTCTTTATTCGACTTTCTTCATTTTTGGTAATAATGATGACTGACAACATAGTTAAATCATACCTTTCTTCCAAACCAAACTCCAGCAGAAAATAATTCCCTAAAAAATCGTTAAAAACGTTTCTTAAAGACTACATAACCAAGCATTCCAAAAAACAGTGCAAGTCCAACAATTGTTAGTTTTAGACCATAATCAAAAGCAGCCGGATAGTAAAATAACTCATATTTGTGTTCACCTTTCTCTATTTTAACTCCCTGAAGCGCTGAATTGACCTGATATATTTTTTGCTTAACCCCGTCAACTTTCAATTTCCATCCTTCATCAAAACTATTTGCCACAACTATAAATGAATCCTGATCTGATTGAGCTACAAAATCTGTCTTTTGCGGTGAAACTACCAGATTTTTAATTTCTACAGCTGACGGACTGGCTGGTAAGTCATCTGAGGTCAGTACAAGACCTTTTTTTCTTGGATCAAAAGATTTTTGATCCATTTGTTCCCCCAGCTCACGCACAGAAGTGACATTTGCCAGTGAATCCAATCTATAAACCCGACCTAAAGCATGTGGATTTTCTAAAACCGCCACAGTTTTGTATTCATATATTTTTTGATAATCAGTATCCTTTAACCGGTAATTTAACAACTCTCCCGGGATAACACCTTTTTCATCCCGTTTAACAGCAATCAGATACTTAACATTTAAAGCATCCAAAAAATTTGAAGGATAATAATTAAGTTCCATAAACCTATCAATTCCTGAGTTAAATCCGCGGTCATTTACTTTATTAAAATACCTGCCATAACTTTCCAGAGCCAATGGATCATATCCTTCAATTGATTCCAGTCCATAGGCAGTCCAGGTATTAGGAGGAAAAGCTTCCAGATCAGTCCGGGCTATTCTAAAAGGTTGTTGCTGCTGCTGTAAAAAATCTGTTACATCTGTTTTGGGAAACAGTAAATGACTCGGAACAAAAGGGTTGTGTTTCAAAAAGTAGCGGGATAAATCAAAAAACATCAACCCAATCAGCAGATAAATAACAACTTTGTTTTTAAATTTAGTTAATATAAATAGAGTTACTAAAAGTCCGACAGGTAAAACCAAATTTTTGATAGATACCATCAGATTTTTAAGTAACAAAATCACTTCTGTATCATCCTTATATCCATTAGTCATAAATTTAATCGTTATAATTCCTACAATAATGCCTGTAATAACGGCTAAAATGACTCCGGCAAATCGTCCTATATAGTAGCGAAACTGTTCTTCTTTCAGTTTATGTAAACCAAACCCGCTCAGTACACCGGCAGACAAACTGGTGATAAAAAATATCCGACTAGCCGAAGAATAGGTTAAAAGAGGTAAAGGCTGCGAATAAATAAACCTGGTAGCAAAAGTTTCAATAGCCAGAAAAATAGACAAACCAAACACAACCAACCAAAAAGCAATCAGCTTAGTTCTAAATCTTCTAAACAAAAAAGGCAAAAGCAGAGGCAGTGTTAGGCTTCCCAGAAAACTAGATTGTTCATGATAATAAATCGTATCCCAATGATTATTAGTTGTCGGATTTCCAAAAAAATCAGCCGCAAAAAATCTGACTATTTCATATGGTTTATTCAGACCATAATTTATAGTTTTAGAATATTCCTCAACTCCTCTGACTGAATTCTGTAAATGAGTATATGTTGGAATAAACTGAATCGAACAGATCAAAACAGCACTCACCCAAAAAAACAAAATAAATAAAAGCTTTTTTTTGCTAAATTCTTTTTCAATAAAAAATTTAAACGCTAAATATCCAAAAAAAAGTATCGTTGAATAAATAGTCATTTGGGCAAATCCGCTTAAATATAATGTGGCAAAAGCGAGTGTCAAAATAAATAAATGCCTCATTTTGCCATTTTGCAAAAACTGTTCAATTGAGGCTAATATAAATGGGATCATCGCCACTGCATAAACCCCTGTCATAAACTCAACCCAAGTAGTCATCAGTCCGGAAAAACTAAAAATAATAGCCCCACCAACTGCCGCATAATTTTCCAGTTTGTAAGTCTTTAATAAATAAAACATTCCTAAAAGTGCCATTAGAGTCTGGCCAAAAATATAAAGACTCCAACCCAGTGAAACCGGCAACAAAAGCAACAGATTAAATGGAAGTAACTGAGCCGTCTGATAAGTTGCCAAAAGCGGTGATCCGGCAAAAGACAGATGATTCCAAAGCGGCCATTCCCCTTTCAGTAATAAATCCAATCCGACATATTTCCAGACTATAAATTGGGAAAAAGCATCAGAAATTAAAGCGTTTTTCACTGGAACGCCCACCACATATCCCCATTTATAGTCAAGCCAGGGAAAATAAGCTCCGGTTAATACATCTCCCGGAAATGGCACTTTTCCCTGCAGAAAAAAAGGGTAGTATGCAGTCATTGCCAGTAAAACTAGTATTACTACCGGGTTAAATATAGATTTTAGGATTTTCATAAACAATAATAACCAAATTTGATATATCTCAAAATACTTATTAAAAATTAACTAATTTCATTTATTGATAATTTTTGAGTCTCAAATCATCACATGTTATACCCCGTCATTCCCCTGAAAAGGGGAATCTATACAAATAACGTTGGAAACACATTTTCGACTTGTAGATGGTTATTAATATAGTTCCCCGCTTTCGCGGGGATGACGACTCGTTTTTTTCAGTCAACTGGACAGCTTGTTTTTTATCTTTTGCAAAGTCCGCTTTATTGGATTTTTAGAAAGATTGGAATATTTAAACCAATATGTCAGCTCTTCTCCCTGCTCTTTCATTACATTTACAACCTCTTCATATCCCAGCTGCTTTTTTTCAAACTGAGAAGCTTCCCAGACTTTTAACATCATCACTAAATGAGAAAAAGCCTGCAGAAAAGACAGAGCCAGACCGTGCAATCCATCTTCAAACCCACGATGGGCAAAATAACGGCTCATAAATTCACTGACTGGTTTCTTGATGACATCTTTCCAGTCAAACTGATAACCATCATTTCTCATCTCCCGGGCTTGGACATCAGTATATCTATTCATCCTGGCAATAAACTGACCCACCGTTGTGTAATGATGATGATTTATCGCCCATCTTTCCTCAGCAGATAGTGTTAGACCCTGACCAGTCGTTTTTGGCTTACTATGAATTTTATTACTCCAACTGACATAATCTTTTTTGAAAAATCGAATATTATAATCTGGCCACCATCCGGCAGCTTTCATCCATTTACCAAAAATCAGGTTTTTTCTGGGAACTTCAACATGTGTTACTACCCCATTCTTTTTGATAATATCTTTAAATCTTTCTTCCAAAGTGTCCGGAATCTCTTCATCAGCATCCACCACTAGGATCCATTCATGACTTGCCTTGGAAATGGCAAAATTTCTGGCAGGCTCGACAAAACCGGTTTTTTTATGAAAAAAGACTATCGCACCAAGTTTTTTAGCAATCAGAGCGGTATCATCTTCTGAATGCATATCACAGACTAATATTTCATCTGCCCATAAAACACTTTTTATCGCCCTTTCAATATGCGAGGCTTCATTATAGGTATTAATAACAACCGAAATTTTTCCAGTCATAAACTAACTATACACAAAGACTGGCCAATGAATCTACCACAAACTTTACGCTTGTGCTATCTTCTTCTAGCCTTACAAGTCTGACTATCGCCAGATAGTTTTCATCTCCATGATTACACATATGAGGGTATTACATTTGAAGAATAGAAAATAGTGTTTAAACTTAGTAAGATACTTAAGATGAGTCACTTAACCCAGAAAAAAGCTTTGTTCATTATTGCTCTGATCATTATTTTACTAAGCGGTTTAATCCGCGTAGGACAAGTCATCAACTACAACTTCCCATTTACCACTGACCAGGCCAGGGATATGTTGGATTTAAGAAATATCGTTGTTGGTATCAACCCAACACTTGTCGGTCCAACTACCTCTATTAATGGTGTATTTTTAGGCCCAGGGTATTATTATTTTAATGTAATTCCATTCTTCTTAGGACAAGGGGACCCTTCTTACCTTGTTTACTGGAATATTTTATTTTATCTAATTGCGGCACTGGTAATACTTATAGCGCATTATAAAAAAGAAGTTTCTTTTGGCTTTTTCGGATCAATAATTTTTATAATGGCACCTGGTTTTTTTCAACCTACCCGTTATTTCTGGAATGCCAACTCAATGCCATATTTTTCATTATTTTATTTTATCTCATTAGCTTTTTTTCTTTTACAGCCAAGTGCTAAGAAAGCCTTTTTAGTTGGTCTTTTAGCGGGAGTCGGTATGCAGTTTGAAGCAGCATTTGGAGTATTATTTTTACCATTTGCGCTGCTCTCTACCGCTATTAAAAAAGCTGGTTGGCGCAACGCGGGTATTCAGTTATTAAGTTTTGGAATTACACTGATACCGCAAATTTTATTTGATCTAAAGAACAATTTTGCGATGTCAAAATTATTCATTGCCGAACTTTCCGGACATGGTACAGTTTTAGGAGAAAAACTGACATTTGTTGAGTCAGTAGTCAGTCATTTTAATAGTTTTATTTTATTTTCCCATGGAAACCTAGCTCTGCCTTTTAATTTAGGATCTGTAATATTAATCGGATCACTCTTTTTCTTAGGATTAAAACTTTATCAAAAGAAATTAGACCCTGTTTTAAAAATCTATACTTTAATGAGCGCAGGGTTTTTACTTTTTGCTTTCATAGTTTATCTGATCTATCTACATGACTTAAAAGATTGGTATATTTATAGTCTTCGCTTACCCTACCTTTTCATACTAACAGCTTTTTTCTCATCTGTTTACCAGCACACACTGGATTATGATAGAACTTTTTTGAGTATTAATTTTAAGAAACTAAAACATCTACCGCAAACAACAGTAATTGTAGTGATATTAATTTCGGTTTTTTTCTCTTATCTTGACCAAAAACAGTTTATTCATACTGATGTCTCTTTTCGTTCAGATGATAAAAGTAATTTAAAAAATACAATCGAAGCTGTCGACTGGGTATACACCCATCTTGAAGGAAAAGGGTTTAAAGCCTACAACTATATTCCTTCGGTATATGACTTCCCCTATCAATATGTTTACTGGTGGCATGGCACGAAAAAATACGGTTATCAACCTGAAACAATTAGCTACAAAGAAGGAGTACCCGAATATATTCCTCTTAATACAACTTTTCTAACTAAAACCAAGCCGCAGGAAGACAATTTAATCGCCATGATCTATGAAGATGATGGTATGACAGACCGGATATTTGCCTGGGGCGGTGACTTTACCAAATACTGCAGGGTAACTGATATTAAATATCGTTGGGGAACAACAGCCGAGATCAGAAGGCTCTGTCAACCAGGAGAAGATTCACCCAGACTCGAACCTGCCAGAAAATAAAAACCCACCAGCAATATTCAAACTGACCAATAATTATTTACTAATTTTTAGGTACTTCTTAATATCTGCCACAAAAGTAGAACCGGTAATTTTTAAAAATATCAAAAAAGTATAAACATTTATACCGGATAAAATTCTGGTAACAGTATGATCATTCCAGATTAACAATTGCCTTAAATAATCCCATGTCCGGGGGAACCACCAGCCATGATACAAATTCAACCAAAAAACACTACTCATGATCAGCCAGTATTTCAAATACCCCGGGTAATAAATCAAACACATCAGGGAAAAAACAATACCGGCAAAGAAATATCTTTCCAACATATTAGTCATAAACAACCAGCTACCAAGTCCAACAATAGCAAAGGCAGTTAAAACATTTTTCTGATTAATTTTGACCGAAAATTTAAATGCCAGGAAGTTGACTACCAGATAAGATAACCATCCCCAAATATAAGCTGGAACAAGCAAAAAGGTCTCAAAATGCTCTTTTGGATGATCACCTATTAATATATGCCAGAAATTAAAGGAATTGGTTGAAACTCTAAACCCTGCCTTAAAGAAAACCTTATTTTTCAGATCATAATATATAAAGTGAAGCAGATTATCATTTGTAAACAAAGCTACTGTAATTAACCCTCCAATGACTGCCAGTATAATCCCTCCGATATATTCCAAGTAATGTTTTTTTAATCTGAAATAAAGCCATAAAAAAAGTGGGATAAAGATAATTGAAGTAGGTTTTAAACTAATAGAGATCATCAGTAAAAACGGCGCAATAAAGACATTCTTTCTTATAAGCGCCCAAACTGATACAAGCAAAAACAAAAAGCTTAACTGATCATATTGTCCCCATAAAGCCGAAATATAAAAACTAAAAGGAGAAAAAAGATATAACCCACTTATCAGCAGAGCTTTTTTTAAATCTTCTTTTATCAGCATCAAAAATATTACCAGACCAATCAATAAATCCCCGACAATTGCGATGAATTTGATTGACAGGAAAAAACCCAGCTTCAGATATGATTCAGTATACTGAGCATCGGTGTACCATCTGACAAAATCAAAATACCAAAGCATATAAGTTGGAGCCAAATGCGGAACCACATAATGAGCAATATTTCTAAACAACTCCAATGAATTTAAATAGAGCCAAAAACTGGCAGCATAAACTAAATTTACTAACGGAGGCTGTGTCGGCCAGGCATATACCCAGGTGGAATTTGAATAAAATTGTTTGGTGCCATTATTATAAATCCACTCTCCCCAATAGGCCTGTGACAGGATATCTATATGGTAAAAAAGAGGCGATAAAACAAGTCGTAAAATAAATGCCAGTAATAACATCAGCAGCAGATGAAAATAATTATTTTTAAGTAGTTTTAGAGAAAATAATTTAATCATTTTACTTTATATATAACCACTTCATCATTTTCGAAAAGCTTTTCTATTCCGACTTTACCTTCATCAAGTAAACCGGTTGTTTTTTTAGGAAGATAAATATAGCTGATATTATTGTCACTTAACAGTTGATGTGAATTGATTGTTCCTTTAAGTATTTCTCTGGTTGTATTAACTCTGGCTTTATAATCAATCCCTAAAATATCCAAATTAATTGAGTCAGCTAAGAATGATGGTTTGCCTGAAAAAGCACTGACATATGATGTAGAAGCATATGCAAATAATGGTTTCGGTGCAACATATTTTTTAGTCAGCTTTTCCTCAAACACTGGCGACAAAACAATTCCGTCAGGAGCACTGGCTAACTGTTTTAAGGCAACTGCTTCCTGGGTGGACAATTTAGCTGGCGGTCTTTTAGGCAGATACTGACTAAGCGTATTTAGACTAGTAGGAATTGTTAAAATAACTACTATGGCAAGTGTACTCCAGGTCAACAGTTTTGGAATTCTAGTTACAGATCCAATCACCAGTCCGGCAAAAACAGCCTGAATCATCAAAGTATAGTAAAAGAACTGAACTATATTCCATCCTGTCCCTTCCTGCAAAAACAGTAAAGCCAAAATCAGACCTAATCCACTAAGAAGCGAAAGCAATCCAAACCGCAGAAAAATTTTAGGATTTAAAAAAGCAATTGCCCGAAAACCCAGATTACCAATTATAAACAAAACAATTCCTATACCATATGCTGCGATAACTTTATACCAGACACCTGACTGCATCGTCATCAGTAATCTCACCCACCCCAATCTATCTTCTGATTCAACCATTGTCCTGACCAGCCATAATGGAGAAAATGTTATCAGCTGATTACTACCTGCGTTATTAGGCAGAAAAACCAGTAAAGAAAGCGCCAAAGTTAATCCGGCAACAACCACAAACAAAAACTGTTTTTGGAATATTTTAAAAACTGTGATTATTCCTAAAGATCCAAGCATTAAGATCCCGGCATAAGCCTTAAATTCAATCAAAACTCCCCACACCAAAACAATTAACAGCCCTTTTTCTAAAACCTCCTTTTTCTTACTAAAATCAGTGGAATAATAAAGATATATTCCGGCAAACAAAAGCACTAGTGAAATGGCAAACGGCGGATTAAGCAAAGTTGAAACAGATTGTTGAGCCCAAAAAGTTGTTTCACCACCAAAACTACGATCCTTAAAAAACGATACTATCCAGCCAAAACTACCTCCAAAATAAACAAAAAACAAAGCCACCAACCCCGCGAGTTTTGCTCTGGCATCAGAAAAAGCCATCTTTTGTCCTAATAACAGCGTTAGATGATATACCAAAAGTCCCAGTGAGATACTAATTAGAAGCGGAAAGAATCTAAACAAGACATTCTGTGGATCAATACTAAACATTAAAACAGCTTTGGCAGCCAAAAGATCAAAGAAATAATGGTAATTCTCCAGAGGTTGACCTGAAAAAACAAAATTTTGAGGAGGCACACTTTTTGTTAAGGCATTGATCAGCTGCAGATGCCAGATAGCGTCATGACCATTTGGACCCCAATAACCAAAGCCGTAATTAAATAACAAACCATTTTTAAGCTGAGTCAACATCCAGCTTAAGGAACCAACAACAATCAAACCCCAGACAATCAGTGAGTTTTTTTCAATGTATATTTTTGGTAATTCATTTTTCCACCAAAAACCGGCAGCTACAGCAACAAGTGGAACAAGCCAAAGTAGAAAACCTAACTCAATTACAGACAATAAAAATGCCAGTAAAGTAAAAACAGCTATGCCAACAGGTAACGCTAATAACAATCTTTTAGACAAAACAAATCCGGGTATAATCAAAAATAAAATCACAAATACTAAAAATTTAAATCCATCCAGCAGCAGCCCTGGTAAGATTTGTGACCACTCAACTTTGGATATGAAATCTTTTTCATCCTGATTAACAATTGTATTGGTATTTTGAGAGCTCTCTACAGCATTTAAAATGGCTGTGGAAATTGTTTTAATATCATCATCTACTTTTATGTCATTAGCTAAAAAAGAAATCTTTCTAATCAGACCGGCACCATTCTTATACTGAATATTCAATGCTTCATTTGTTTGGCTAACCTGATAATCAGTTACTTTCCCTTCATCCAACACCCATCTTGTACCAAAATTCACTTCATCAATCGCCTGATTGGCACTAAAACCAAGCTTTAAGGCCTCGCAGGCAGCTTTCAGACATGCTTCCTCTACTCCGTCATTAAATTGCCGCAAGTCCCTGACTATAACTCCTTCATTGTTTACAAACAGTCCCACCCGGTATTTTTCTGTTTGGTACCAAACCACTTTTCCATCACTTCCCAAAGGATCATCCGATGAAATTAATACTTTGGGAGATAATTTAGGATTAGCTAATTTATATGCCTGAGCGAAGTGCTGCATTGTTACGACCCGGACATTTTGTGTCTGTAGATTTGCCACGTGTTCTACCTGTTTGCTGTATTCAGCACCAAATTTATTCCAGTCAAAATCATTTTCCAGTCCTACAACCACCTGAGGATACGGCAAAATCAGTTTCTTAAAATAATCAATTCCCAAATCATGCAGCAGATAGTCATTAGACTGTACAGAATAAGTGCTTTCAAAAACGCTGTTACCATATCCATTAAACGGGTCACGTCCCGCCCATTGGATTGTAGTAATTCCAATTTTTTCTCCTTCTGAAGATGCTGGCATTAATGCGTTTCTTTTGCTTGGATAAAATGGTGAAGACCAGTATTGTCCCCAGACTTGGTAACCATCAGTTGAAAATTGGTCCGAAACATCCATATTTACTTCGACCTGGTACTTATCATGCAGATACTGCAAAGAATTAGCATCAATCCACCAGGCACCTACAGACTTGGGGTTATTACCAAAAACCTCTTTATATCTTCCCATCACGGTATCAATTAACTTAATTCTGTCATCTGGTGAATAACCGGTCACCAAAACTGATTTAGCAAAATGCCAGTTGGCACTTTGGTTGTACTGCACTCCGGCATCTGTTGTCAGAGTTGGAGTAACTTCCAAAAAAATACCTGTTTCCTGTTTTGAGTTAAGAGTTTTTAGAAATGAAACAACTTCCGGATTCTTTAATGCATCATATCTGACAAGCCAGGTCGCCTCTAAATTATTTTTATTTATCACTTCCGATTGTTTCTTAGGAGTATCCAAAATCCCATACGGATACTCCCAAAAATCCTGTCCCCGGATTGGATTCACAATTGTAATCTGTTTTTGTTCCTGGGCAAAAACAGCTGGAACAAAACAATTTATCCCAACAAACAAGGCTAAAATAAGTAAAAATTTATGCATTTCTCATTGATTTAAGATTTAATAATACTTTTTCTCTGGCCAACAAAAACATAAATAATATATAAACTAATCCACCTATAGCCACCGTAACAAGTAGTGATACAAAATCAACCACCAGACTCTGGGCAACAAAAAAAGTAACAATAGCCATCACAAAAGACGCCAAAACGGTCTGCCAGATATTTTCCCAAACGGCAATATTAATAGTCCTTTTAATGATCATAATTGGAATAATAGATGTAAATGCAATTAATGCTGAAGCATAGCCAACACCAATAAATCCATAATAATAAGTTAGTACCGGCGTTATCACCCATTCCAAAGTAGTCCACATAATCATTAATTTTAAGGTAATTCCAATTTTACCGATTGCATTCAAAAAATTGGTAAACGGTGTTGATAATGTGGCCCAAAAAGCCGTAATTGAGAATAAATAAACCATTGGCAAAGCTGGCTGCCATTTACTGGATACCACATGAGCAACCAGACTCGGTACTATCGCTATCAGTCCAAAAAGCATCGGATAAAGCATTAGACCGGTTAAAAAAACCGTTCTTTCCAGAGTTCTTTTTAAAGCCTCTTTATCATCCTGTAAGCGGGAAAAGGCCGGAAAAGAAATCCTGGTCATAATATTCATGACTTCAAGCGCCATAAAAGCCATTGATTGTCCCCAGGTAATGTAACCCACCCCCAATGTGCCAACCATTCTGGCAATAACTAAAGGAACCAATCGGTCTTTTAATAATGCCAACAGAGAATTAGCCTGAAAAGGTAATCCGAAATTGATTAATGATCTGGCCGACTCTTTGGAAAAACCCAGACTTATATTCCAGGGAGACACTAAATAAATAATGGCAACACCAATAATTCCTCTCGCTAAAACTCCCCAGGCAAAAGCTGAAACTCCTGCTCCGTTAAAGCTTAACCAAACTAAAATACTGTTAAAAACAGCAGTTTCAGCTATTTCAACCCAGACTAATTTGCCAAAGTTAAGTTCTCTTTCCAATAAAACAGAGGGAATGACTTTTAACGAAGATAAAAAAAACCCTGCAGCTAAAGCCCGAATCAACCACATTCCATGATTATCTAATTGATAAAACTGAGCCAGTTGGGGAGCAAAAATAATGAGTACTGTTGAAATAATTAGTGCTAAAATCTGTTGAATTGTAAAGGTGGTTTTTAAATCATTTTGATGAATTTCTTTTTTCTGTATTAAAGCTGCTGCCAGTCCGATATCCGAAAAATAAGTAAAAAAAGCTAAAATAGAATTTGCTACATTAAAAATCCCAATTGTCGAAACAGGTAAAATCCTAGCTAATACAATGTTAATCGTGACAAAATTAATTGCCAAAAGTGCTGCCTTACGAAAAGTTAATGTTAAAAACCCGGAAAAAAGTTTTTTATTCACATAGGCTAAAGAAGTTTTATTATTTTCCTGAGTCTCCATATTAATTAATGATCCTTTTTCTTAATTTAGGAAAGAAACTCATTCCCGCAACAATGGTCAAAGCCAACAATGTCACCAAATTTGAAATTATTCTTACTGGCGTATTAAAAAGCTTTCCCGTAACGGAATATTCACCTGGCGGCAGATCTATTCTGAGTCTTCCCCAATGATTTTCATCAGTGTGAGGATATTCTTTTCCGTCAACAAAAACTTTCCAGATTGGATATTCAATAATTGGAATCTCAACATTTGCAGTTTCTGCGACTTTAATCTTAAAACTAAAAGTATCTGATTCCACTTTGTAATCTTGTGTTTCAGCCTTGCCGCTCCTGATCTCTGGCGAATAAGGAGCTCTTCCCTGAGGTTCATAATAGGCCGCTTTAGGCAAATAATCTAAAAGTCCCGCCTTTTGTTGAATCTCCCACAAAGGATCGGATAACTTTTGCTGATCATCAATCCAGGGGTAAAAATCTTTAGGAATAAAAAACTGGTAATTAAGGAAAAAAGTAAGCAGTGATAAGATACTAGCCATAATTAACTGCAGTTTTTTCGGTAGGGAAAATATAAAAAATCCACCAATTATACTGGAAGTAAAAATAGCGATCGACAAAAATCTCCAGGGAAATTGAGCAAACTGAATCGGTCTGACTGCTTCCCAGAAAAATGCCGACTTGTTATGCATTAAAATAAGCGACAAACCGAACAAAAAAATAAATCCAGCTGCCAGTACAGTTTCCGTTTTTTTGAGACTGGAAAACTTTTTCAACATTAACCAAATTAATACTCCAACACCCGCTATCACCACCCACCAATGAGGCCAGCCGATCTGAAAAGAGATCGTATCCCCATTTCCAAAAACACTGGCACCATAATCCCATTTCCTGTCAAAAAAAAGCTGTGGAACAGTCACAAAATGAGCTCTAAAGTCACTCCCCCCTTCCAACAATGTATCTGTTCGAACCAGATCTTTTTCCAGAAAAACCGGAAAGACAAAAAAAGCTGCCAGTCCAACTCCCAGTAATCCGGCCAACACCACACTATTTATTTTCTTAATACTTAATACTTGATACTTAATACTTAGTATTACTATCCATATTGCCAATATCGGAATAAAAAACATCGTCATGATGTTATGGCACATCAAAAATAACCCTAGTGAAATACTGGTACCCAAAAAATTTCCCCAGGTTTTTTGTTTAATTAATCGCAGAAAATAATAAAAAACAAATGGAATAACAGCCAAGGCAAAACTTTCGGCAATCGCCCCTCTGACATAGCCATCCAAAGCTCTGTAAGGAGCAAACTGATACATCACACCAGCTGTAAAACCGGCCCAGTCTCCATACAGCTCTCTCACCAGCCAATACATACCAAATCCACCGATTAAAAGCGGAATAAAAAATAACAATTTAGCAGCTCCGACAAACCCTAAAATATAACTGGCTATTCCTCCTATATAGTAAGGAAGTACGCTGTAATAATTAAACAGCGGATAACCATTTCCATACCCCATATCAGGAACCCATCTGCATGGTATCTGTCCGGTATCAAAACATTTTCTCATTTCAAATATCCGCATCACCTGTAAATCATCATGATGAAAGAAATAACCAGGCATCAAAGTTGGCCATAAGATAAATCCGGAAAGTACCAGTAAAATCAGTAAATGCCAATAAACTAATGAAATATTTTTAAATTTACTTAGCATCTTTTCTCCTTTTAAATTCATTCCATCCAAGTAAAGAAATAATAACCAACGCTACTAAAGTTGATATATTACCCACTGTCCTAACCGGAGTGTTATCCAGGTGAACATTAATCTGATAATTGCCAACGGGTAAATCAAAACTAATAAGTCCCAGGCAAAACTCCTGTCCTCTGCAATCATCATGCCAGTGAGCAATTTTCATTTTTTCCGAAGTTTCAAGATTAGTCGCCGTTACCGCCATACCAGGAAAGTCAAACAATGGCAGTCTAAAATTAGCATTTTCGGAAACTCTAATCTGACCATTTTGCCAGTCACTGCCTTTATACCAACTTAAAATTTCCGCTTTACCGTCCATAATTTCCGGTTTATCCGGAGCTTTTTGGATTGGTGGCAATTTGGCATAAATAGGCAAATAATCAAAAATACTGATTGTTAATTGCTTATCCCATGATTTACCGGAAAACTTTTGAGTATCATCGATCCTGACCCAATCATGCCCTTTGAAAAACGAACCATACAGTATTAACACTCCAGCAATGACAATAATTCCCAAAACATATTCTGCATGAATTAATTTAAATAGTTTAAGTTTAATATCCTGTACAAAAAATACAGCAACTCCTGAAAGCAGCGATAACATAAAAACACTGTCAGACAAAAACCTCCAGGGAAACTGCAGATATGCCAGAAAAGGCAATTGAGCCCAAATAAAGGAGGATTTCTGATGAATCATGAAAAGGACAAAAATAGTGACAGTAAATAACACCAAAGTCACTATCGCAATCTTAGTATGTTTTCTAAACTGAACCAATGCTAAAAATGCCGCAACAAGTGCCATAATAAAATGAATTTGTCCGGTTGATAAAGACATGCCATCCCATGGTCCCCAGACACTTGATCCATATCCCCAATAATTGGAAACAAATAACTGATTTAAATCAGCAAAATGCATCCGGTAGTCAAAGTACCCACCGATTATTGTTTCTAGATGTACAAATGGTCTTTCTACAATGACGGGAAAGATAAAAAACCCGGCCAGTAAAATACCCAATACTCCATACCCAAACAGCCATCCAAGTAATTTCAACCTTTTTTCTAAAATAAGCCACATCAGCCCCCAGATTCCGGCCAGTGGCAAAAAAATCAAAGGCATTAAGTTGTGAGTCATAATTAGTCCACCGACAGATAAAGCTAAAAATAAACCATATTTCTTCTGTCTGGTTTTAATAAACTGATAGATTGACCAAAAAATAAATGGATAAAAACTCATCGCCCAGTATTCACTCATTGCTCCTCTGACATAGACATTTGCCGCCTTATAGGGAGCGTAAGTGTATAAGACAGCGGCTACCACTGCCGGCCACTTACCTAGCCAGGTTTTAATAAAAAGATACATTCCAAAAGCTCCGACTACAAAACCCAAACCAAACATTATTTTTGTCACATCAATAAACTGAAATCCTAATAAATGAAAAATTTGTCCCAAATAATAAGGACTTGGCGGATAAAAATTAAATTGAGGGTAGCCATACTGATATCCCATATCGGGAATCCATCTGCAGGGAATCTGAAAATCCTGAAAACATTTATTCATCTCAAGCATCCTAAATGCCTGAATATCATCATGCATCGAATAAAGTCCACTCTGAAATAAATTAATAAATGAAGGAACAATCAAAATGCAAAGCAGAACAAAAAAAATATGCGATTTGAGTAGTTTTAAGACATTATTAATAAGCTGGTTCCTCCCAATAATTAACTTTAAATAAGACAGTTGATTCCTGTTTACCTGTTACTGAACGAATTTTTGGAAATTCTTTAACTAGCTCCAAATGTTTGCCAAACTTGTCTTCGCCAGACCTATTGGCAACAAAATAAGTTGGATGTTCTTTAGCCGTCTGAACATAGCTGGCTGAAATACTTGACCCTCCCCCAACTACAGCAATTGCGCTAACTTTATCAACATAAATCTGCAATCCATCAGGTAATGTACCAAAACTACCTTCAGTTGTAACTACAATATCTTCTTTCTTACTTTCTTCTATCAGATAATCTGCGATCTCTTTCAATCCATACCCAGCAGTCCATTCTTCGAGATAACCATTCCTCTCAGCTCTGGGTAAAGGAGCTTTTTCCAAATTTGTATGCAGCAGAAATATATAATAAGCTGGCCAGACAACTAACAATAACACAACGACAGATACTACCGTCTTTGCTGAAAATATTTTCGACAGTCTTGTCACCAAATTATCAATTCCAAATGAGGCGATCACAATTAAATAAGTTACCGGAAACAAAATATAGCGGGCAGTAAATGTTTTAAGAAGCGCCATTTCAATTCCGAGTGGAATCAGACTGAAAAGAAGTAGCGCAGCCAGATAAATATGCTTAGATCTGAAGGTTTGCAATACACCCCAGGCTAGTCCGATCAAAACACCCCAACCTAAAAGTGGCGGAAACCATTCTTTCAGATCATTAAAATGCGGAATAAACGGATCCCATGGTCTAACAAGCAACATCATCGGAGATAAAACATAATCCTGATTTCTGGAATTTAAGTTTGAAAAACCAGGTCCTAAACGCAAAATATTATAGATCCCAACACAAATCACGATTGCAACAATCCACAACATAAATAACTGAATAATTCGTTTCTCACGACCAATTTTCTTGAAATTAAACACCAAAACAGACAGTGGCATTGTCACAACTGTAAAAAAAGCCGGTGTTTTAGTTAAAAGTGCCCCTCCCATTAAATATCCTAAAAGCATTGCTAAATCTATCCGCGGAAATCGAATCAAAAGTAAAGCTACAGCAACTGACCAAATCGAAAAAGCTGCCAACATCGAATCAACCAATGCCATCCGGTCAAAAAATACAAAATAAGGAGTAATAGCTACCAAAAATGCTGTCCAGAGTCCCACTCTTTTATTTACAAAATAAGTTCCGATAAAAGTCAGACCCAATAGAGAACCAAAACCAGAAAAAACCGACAATATTCTGCCTGCAAACAATGGATCTTCAAAAACCTTAAACAAAGGCATCATCGCCCACATAAAAAGCGGTGTTTTTCCATCACTAAGTGGCAAAAAACGCAGTGTTGGTTCAGCTTTCATGACCTGGGCCCACCTGATATAAATTGCTTCATCAGCAAAAATCGGTTGGTATGTCAAATTTGGCAGTCTGACTGCAAAATAAATTACAGTAATAAAAAACATCCCTATCAGATACCATTTATTATTTTTAAAAAACTTTCCTATATAATCCATTTTATTAACCCCAACTTATCACTTATCACTTATCACTTATCACTAATATCTTGTCTCTATCTGATTTTAGTATCTTATATCGCTCCTTTGCTATACCCTGTTGATCAAGCCTGTATTGTTTGGTTATAAGGACAAACTTTCCGGCATTAGTAAATACCCCTTCAGCCATAAATAAACGCTTTACATCATCATCCCGGATCTGACTGACCTGTTTTTCAGAATACCATACAGCAGTCGGACCAAAATCATCATCAATAAAAAACTTTCCCTCTGCTTTACCCGCTGCTTCCGACAAAATCTGTTCATCAGAAATATATCTTGGCTGATCAATAAACTGAACCCAGGCTGATTTCAATTGCCCGGATGCCAAATACAAAGCGAAAACAACTAAAAATGATGCTAACAAAAACTGACTGCTTTTTTTAAAAATAACAATACTGTTAATCCACTTAAGTTGTCTGAGAGTATTACCAAACCAAAAAGCGGTTGCGAAAAAGGCTATTATCATAAATGGATGAAGCGGGATTAGATGCCAGATGTGGCCTTTGGGAGAAAAAACAAATGGAGTAAAAAAACTGATAAAAAATACCGGCAGTATCAACCATTTTTTCTGCCTTAAAATTATTCCCAGGAAAATACTACTAATAATCCCCGCCACTCCTGGCCAAAACCAACGTCCTATTCCATCATGTAAATAGATTTTAGCTAAACTAAAGTTTGCCTGATAGGATGTTTCTGCTTTAACCCCGGGGAGTCCGATCTGCAAATATCGGTCCAGAAAACTGGAATTAGTCAAAAATTGTGATACTGCCCAGATTCCGCCCAATATTCCCATTATTCCAAAAACCAAAAAATAATCTTTTTTCTGAAATTTATTTTTCCAAAAAACAATTATTAGCGATGGCAAAATAGTAAAAGGAATCCCAGTTTTAGTTAAAATCAACGCTACAAATGATAACGCAAAAGGAACCAACCATTTTCTATTTTTAACAGCTTTAATAGCGGTATAAAAAGTCAGAATAAAAAAGAAAGTCAAAAATATATCCAGGTTGCCTGAACGCGATCTAAACAAAAACCAAAATGAAGATGCCAGACCAATAGCAGAACAAAATCCAACCACCCTGTTAAACAACTCTTTTCCTAGAAAATAAATCACCACCAGTGATAAAAATCCAAAAACTGCTGAAGCCGATCTAACTCCAAATTCGCCGTAACCAAACAAAGTTTCACCGATCGCTATCAACCAAAAACCAACTGGAGGATGGTCATAATAGGCCATCTCATTCCATCTTAGGTTAAATAAGTCGCCAGATTTAAGAATATTTCGCGCTATCTCTGCATACCAAGCTTCATCCCATGAAACCAGGCTGGTATGTCCCAGATTATAGAAGAAAAATGGAAGCAAAATTAGCAGAAAGCCTACAGATAAAAAATCAGATAGATGTTTTTTTAATAACCCCAATTTCATAATTCCGTCCAGCTTAGCGATGAAAACCGTTGTAAGAACCGGTTAAATCATTAATCCGGATTTTTAACATGTCCTGCAATGCATCAAGCGAATCTCTGATAGCCTGAACTCTTTCTGTTCCTACATAGTGCCACTCAACACCCACTTCAGCAATTTTTAAATCCATTTTCTTAGCCAAAAAAAGTGTTTCAACATCAAACCCGGCATTCACCGCTGCTCCATTTAGCCGATGTTTATGCCATCTTTTCAGAAGCGGCTGAAAAACCATTTCAATTGCTTGACGGTTAAAAGCTTTAAAACCACACTGTGTATCTTTAAATGGCAAACCCAGAAGCAAAGTTCTAAGCAAAGCAAAGCCCCAGGCCATCAGCTTACGAATTGCCGGTGCCCCTTTTCTACCCGTCCGGGATCCAATCACAATGTCATAGCCATTCCCAAATTCCTTTAACAACTTTTCAATTTCAGCTAAAGGAGTTGCCTGATCCATATCTGTAAATAAGGCAATTCTACCCCGACTTTCAAGCATTCCTGTCATTACCGCAATTGCTTTCCCACCATGATTGTTTCTGATCAACCGGTAATTTTTTTTGGAAGAAATAAACTTTTCGATCAATTCAACACTCTTATCTTTAGAACCATCATCAACTATCAAAACCTCATAAGTATAAGCCTGTTTATCTAAATAGGAATCAACATCATTCAAAACACCATTTTTCAGATTTTCTTCTTCGTTATAGGCAGGAATGATAACCGAAAGTTTGGGCTGATCCATAAGTAGTTATTATCTCAATTTAAGGGGCATTATGCACTAACTTAAATACTCTGACTCCTTCAACTGTTTGTTCCATTTCAACTTTAGACCAGCCAAATGCAGCAATTTCATATTTAGGATGTCCGACCGGGTTACAAACAGCGTCTTCGCAAACTACATATAATTGTTCTGTAATATCAAACGGAACCTGTAATGGCTTACTACCTTTAATATCAAGTACATACTGATACGCAGCGTCATAATTGTGTTCGGCGATCAAAGCAAAATTAAATTGTTCCCCTTTGGCATCCTGAATAATAAAATCAGCCACTTTTTGTGCTCTTTGGTACTGATTATTAGGTGGAACCAGTAGAGGACTTTTCTGCAGATTTACCACCACGATCCATGCACATAGCAAACCAAAAAGAAGCAGTAAAATCTTTTTAGTTATTCCTGTCATCTGACTAAAAATCCAACAGACAGCAGCCAGAAGAATATATAGCACGGGATTCAAAAATCCCAGATAATGATCATAAATATTTTGTTTATAAAGAGACAAACCTGCAACACCAATCACTACCCAGCTACTTACCACAAATAATTTCCAGTCAAATCTTTTTTTATACAGTTGATAAAGAAAATAAACTACCGGAACCAGGATCAAAACTCCAATAATCCATTGCAGATACATTACCTCTCCGGCTGCATACCTGCCAACAAATGTCTCAAAATAAAGTTCAGGAATCCGGCCAAATGTATTTAATAAATTTAAATTAACAGTTGTCTGCCTATCACCAAAAAAAGTAGAAATAGCTCTAAAATTGGCCCAGTTGTGTTTAATATCAAAAATTAGCAGTGGCGACATCAAAAACAAAAAACTAAAAATAGCACCAGCTGTTCCAGACCAAAAATAAGCATAATTTGCTTTCTGTTTTACCTGCCAAAAAAGTTCATAAAGCCACAATACTCCGATAACTGGCACCAGAATTAAAGCCAGATAATGCATCTGAACAGCAAATGCCAACCCGATTCCACTTAAAATAAAATATAAAAAGTTCTTTTTTTGTCTTGTCCAATAAACCCCTGCGACAGAAAGCAGAGCAAAAAATGGAGCCGGATTTGGATTCCAGGAAGAGTGAGAATAAGTTATATTAACCGGTGAAATGGCGTATAAAAAAGCACTTATCAAAGCTGGAACTTTACCAAACCAATTACGAACCAGATAATAAATAAATCCAACCGAAAGAGTCCCGATCACAGCTACCATTACCGCAGCTGCTATCGGATTTAGCCACCAAAGAGCCATCGCAACAGCCATCATATAGTAATAAAGTGGCCCTAGATACATATTTCCCACCGAAGTTGGCGGACCAATTAAAGGGATATCAAAGGTCGTCAAAATACGCTTAATCATTAGCGCATCCCGCCCTTCATCTCCCAAAAATGTCATATAAGCATCAATCCTATATAGCCTCAGTCCTAAAGTTAGGATAATTAACAACAAAAAGATGATTAATTCGGTACGATTGTTCTTAATAAAGCTTTTCATTAATTTGAAATTTGCAATTTGAAATTTGAAGTGAATTTGAAAGTTTTAAAATTTAAATTTCAAACATTTATATTTGAATTCAAATTTTAAATTTCGAATTTCAAATTACACTTATGATTTCCTAAAGTTTAACTCTTTCCATAATTTCATCAAGTCCAGAAAACTTTTGAAAACCACTGACAAATTTGCTCCTGTTGGTACTCCGTGAATTCGCGGATAGTGATGAACTCCTACCTCAGCGAATTTATATCCTTTTAATTTAGCTTTAATCAACATTTCGATCTGAGTCACTTTCTCTTCCGAATTAATCGGCAAAATACCCTCAAAGACCTCTTTTTTTATCATTTTAAAACCGCATGAATAATCTCTGACATTTAAACCTAAAACAATCATCGCCAGCATCTTCCATCCCCAGGTAAAAATTCGTCTTTGAAAAGGATCAGCTCTGTTTAAACGGTATCCTAAAATAACATCAGCTTCATCTGTTTTGTCCAGCATTTTTTTTACTTCAGCAAATTTAAACTGACCATCTGAATCAGCAAAAACAACCCAGGAATATTTAGCTTCTGTGAAACCCGTTTTAAGTGCCCGACCATAGCCTTTGTTTCCCTGATGATTAATTAACCTGACTTCCGGATACTTCTGAGTAAGTTTTCCGACTTCTTCAGCAGTCCCATCTTTTGATCCATCATTTATCACCAAAATCTCCCACTCCAGCGGTAAAGATTTTAAAACTAATACAGCATCCTCAACTGTCGAGTTGATGTTTTTCTCTTCATTAAAAGCGGGGAAAAAAACAGAAAGTGACTTTATCATATCAGACAAAAAAATTCGGCTGTTATCAGCCTTAAATATATGCTAGCATTAAATGCAGAGATAGTCACTATGACACAACAACTTCAAAAAACTTTAAGAGACCTGCTTCTGATCACACTTTTTACTCTTTGTATCAGCTTTATTATCTGGTTACCTCATCTACTTCATTTAAATTTTTACGGATTAAATTTCAGTCAGGGTTTTGACACTATTTATCGTAATTATGATGGACTGGAATATGTTGTAATTGCTAAGTCACTTTATTTTCCTGAATTACTGAAAGATATTCCTCAGTCACTGCCAAGCATTTACTATGCAGCACATTTTCCGGGTTATTCATTGGCAATTCTAGCTTTGGCTCCTCTTTTGGGCTATCTCAAATCAATGCTATTTGTATCTCTTTTATTTACTATTTTATCTGCCTGGATGTTTTATCTTTTAGTCAAAGACTTTGAGCTGACCAAACATCCACTCTGGTTAACTTTCCTATTTCTGATTTTGCCTGCCAGATGGGTCATCATTCATTCAGTCGGATCATCCGAGACCATGTTTATCTTTTTTGTAATTGCTGCACTTTATTTTCTGATGAAATATGAAGCTTCTCAAAAATGGGGTTTTATTTATCTGACCGGATTATTTGGTTTAGGAGCACAAATCACCCGACCTCCTGGAGCGCTACTGGCTCTGGCTATTGGAATATATCTTTTATGGAAGATAATCAGATCCAAAGAAAATGTTTTTAAATCAATTGGCGCTACAATTTATCGTTATCATCCATTATTATTTATCCCTTTAGCTCTAATTGCAGTTTTTAGTTGGTATCAGTTAGCTTATGGTGATTTCTTCGCCTATTTTAAAACCGGGGATAATATTCATTTGGTATTTCCGCCATATCAGGTATTTAACAAAGAACAGTTTTGGGTCGGAGAGATCTGGTTAGAGGATATTATTTATGTTTTTATCTTAGGATTTTTAGGTGTAATGTACCTTTTTAAGCAAAAACTTTATCCACTGGCTTTTTTTGTTCTGATTTATTTATTAGCTACCATTTTTGTAACTCACCGTGACATTTCCAGATATGCCGCACCTATTTTCCCTTTTTTAATAATAGCCTTTGAAAAAATACTTACTACAAAAGAGTTTAAAATAGTCACTCTGATTATTGCTTTGGCAATATATTTATATACCCAGAATTTTCTTTTAAATAATACCGGCCCTTATCCAAATGTAGGCTGGTTTAATTAAGATGTTACTTAGTTCATCTGATTTAATCTATTCATCGTCTCTGATATCAAAAGCCTTTTTTTGGGCTAATATTGACAATACAAATACCTCAAACAAACAGTTTAAAGTTTTTTTATATCCAAATAGGATTTCTATTGGTTCTGTTGAACCACAAAACTCGCTGATGAATCCTGGAAACGAAACTTCTACATTTACTGAAGAAAAAACAATTCTTATTAGTGATTTAAAAGAAATCCAAATATTACCAAATTCAGATATATTTACCCGAACTTATATAATTTTTAATAACAATGAAATTAAAAAAATAAATTGGTTTACTTCTGAATTAACTGATTTTCTGTCTAAATTAAATCCACTTTTACCAAAGAAAGTAAAAATAACTAATACAACTATTCAACAGGAAAAAATTAAAAATAAAATTAAATTTGGTTTCTCAATTTTGGGATTATTACTTGTAATATCAGTTATAACCTACTTTTACTTTAAGCTATTTATTTAAATTATTCTGAGGAAAGATTAATCTTTTTTATGTCTCCAGGTAACAAAGTGATTGACAATAAAGTTCCAGGCCATTACAGGCGGGATTGTTGCAAAGAAATAAAAATTGTTATAGGCAATATGCTTATTCCCAATCCAGATAAATCCATCTCCAAAAATCTCGTGCAAACCCTTAACTATCAATACTGCAATACCCAGACCAACTGAACTAACCGCTACAAATGTTCCAAATTTTCGGAAATAATTATCATTATTTTTTCTGCCTCTGAATGTCCAGATATCGTTTAATACAAAATTGTTTACAATTGCAATCGCCGTTGAAATACCTTTAGCTGAAGCTGGTGGAAATCCATAATAATTAATCAGTATTTTATAAAACAAAAAATCAATTACTGTTCCAGTTGCTCCGACAACCGCAAATTTAAACAAAACTTTTGCTCGTCTGCTTAGTTTATAAAAAGGAATCGGGAGTCCCATTTTATGAAGCCTGGCATCAATTGAGTACATAATAACGTCATAGGTATAGTTAAATGTTTTATTTTTGGAATACCCTTCGGCCCTATTTTTAAAAACTAAAGGAACCTCTTTGTATTTTGCTCCAGCCAAGATAGCCTCATTTAAAAAAGCTGGCTGAATAATAAAAGTGTTTTCTCTCCAAGGCATACGGTCCAGATTTATTTTTTTAAATATCTCCGGAGTAAATGCTCTGGCTGAATTGGTAACTTCCTGAATATTAAAAGGTCCCATGATCAATCTGACAACCCATGATGCACCCAAACTAAAAATCTGCCGTGAAAGGGACAGATTATTTTTTCCTCCAGGAACAAAACGGGAACCCAAAGCCAGTGTATACCCATCTTCAATCGCCTTAACCAATTTAGGCAAAACAGCAACGTCAACCTGTCCATCAGCATCAAGCTGAGCCATTATGTCGGGATTTAGATTTTTTAATGAATACAGATGCCCCTCGATAATTCCTACACCAAGTCCGGGACCAACATTCAGATAATGAATCCGGGGATTTTCTTTGGCCATTTTAGCCGCAATTTTGCCTGTACCATCCGGTGAATTACTGTCTGTAATCACAATTTCGATCCGCCAGCCAGACATTGTTTTTTCCTGGGCCAAAACTTCAGCGGCAAATTTTTCAATATTTTCTTTCTCATTAAATGTAGGCAAAACTACGACGACTTTTTTCGACATGCATGTAGTGTATGAAAAACAGCCTCAATTTACAATGATGGTCTTTTTAACAAACTAACCCGCTAATTCACTTTTGACCTCTTTTAAGCTAAACTCAGACTATGAAGAAAGTATTAATTACTGGCGTTAATGGTTTTGTTGGACAACACCTACTCTCAGTCTTAAAAGAATATTCGGTAATCGGTTTAACCCATGGTGGAGAATTATCTAACAGTCAAAATCAGGTATTTCATTCAGGAAATATTTTAGACAACCATTTTTTGGAGGAGATCATCGCCAGATACGAACCTGAATATATTGTTCATCTAGCAGCCATTGCTCCCACCAATTATAAAGATGCAGAACAGGTTTTTAAAATTAATTTATTAGGTACAAATAATCTTTATCAGGCTGTCATCAATCTGAAATCCAAAATCTTAAATCCAAAAATTCTTTATATCTCCTCCGCCGAAGTCTATGGAAAAACCAATAATCCGGAAAACATCACCGAAGACTCACTACTTAACCCACTTAACTATTATGGCAGCAGCAAAGTTGCCGCTGACAGACTGACATTTCAAGTATCCGTCAGCCATGGCCTAAATACCGTCATAGTCAGGCCTTTTAACCATGCCGGTCCTGGTCAGGGTTTAGGATTTTTTGTTCCCGATATGTGTTCCCAAATTAGTGAGATAAAAAAAGGGACAAAACCTCCAGTTATTTCCGTCGGAAATCTTGAAAGCACCAGAGATATATCTGATGTCAGAGATGTAGTAAATGGATACAAATTATTAATGGAAAATGACACTACCCCAGGAGATATATTTAATATCTGTTCTGGAAAAGGAATAACAATGCAGGAGTTATTAAATAAACTCATTGCTCATGCTGGTAAAGAAATAGAAATCCAATCAGATCCTGAAAAAATGCGTCCATCAGACAACCCTATCTCAGTTGGAAATCACGACAAAATAACCAACCAATTCAACTGGAATCCCACCCACAACCTAGATCAAACATTAGAAGATACTCTCCAATATTGGCGAAATAAGTAAACATACCTGGCGAAACAAGATTGTAACTGTCATTGCGAGCGAAATTATTAGGAATTAACGCGCGGCAATCTGTATTTCAGAATCAACTAAGTTACAAGGTTCATTCCTGGTTGCGAGATTGCTTCGTCACTACGTTCCTCGCAATGACGGTCACCGTCTTGCTCGTTCCTCGCAATGACGCAAATCCAATCAACTACTATTTTACTGATTAACTAATTCACTAATTCACTAATTCACCAGTTTCATACTGCCATTGACTTTACCTCAGGAATATTTTAAGGTAATTGCAGTCATGTCAAAAACAGCAGTTATCGTTGGTATCACCTCTCAGGACGGCTCTTATCTTGCCGACTTACTTTTAGAAAAAGGCTATACCGTTGTTGGTACTATCCGCCGGTCAACCAATTTTTATCATCCCAATATTTCTCATCTTTTAGGGAAAGTAATTATTGAAGCAGCTGATCTGACAGACTCAACTTCATTAGAAGAAGTCATCAAAAAACATCAGCCGGATGAAATTTACAACATTGCAGCTCAATCAGTTCCGGCAGACTCCTGGTCACATCCTTTTTACACTGGTGAAGTCACAGCACTAGGTGTTGTCAGGGTTTTGGAAGCAGCCCGCAAATTTGCCCCTCACGCTAAAATTTATCAGGCCACTTCCCGGGAAGTTTTTGGTAATATTGAAGCCGAATCAGCTACTGAAGAAACACCACTGGATGCCAATAATCCTTATGGAATTGCCAAAGCCTATGCCCATATGATGATTGGTTGTTACCGGGAATCATATGACATGTTTGCCTGTGGTGGATACCTTTTTAACCATGAATCACCTAGAAGATCTCTTCATTTTGTAACAAGAAAAATCACAGCCGGTGTCGCCTGCATTAAAAATGGCGTCAAAAACCCTCCTTTAAATGAGTTAGGTGAACCATTGGTCGATGCAGATGGCAAACTACATTTAGGACTTTTAGACGCCAAAAGAGACTGGGGATACGCCAAAGAATACGTAGAAGCTATGTGGCTAATGCTACAACAGGATAAACCCCAGGATTTTGTGATTGGTACAAACACCGCCTACACAGTTAAAGATTTCTGTAAAGCGGCCTTTTCCGAAGTTGGTCTGAACTGGGAAGATCATGTAGTATCCAACCAAAAATTAATGCGCCCAACCGAGATCAAAGAATTAAAAGGCGACGCGACCAAAGCCAAACAAATCCTAGGCTGGGAACCCAAAACCAGTTTCGAAGACCTAGTAAAAATAATGGTCCAAGCCGACCTCGAAAGATTTAAGTAAAATTTAACATGCCTCGTCTTCAAATACTTGGATTAGTAATTATCATTTGTTCTGTATTAGTACTCGGTATACAGTTGGGACCACTAGCAAATGGCGAAATAACTTTGGCTGAATATTTTAAAGCGACCTGGCCTAGCCTTATACCGTTAGCAATTGGAATTTCAATAATTTCGGGCAAGTTTAAGAAGAGTTAATTTATTTTTATTTGTAGAAATTCCTGAATTCCTTCTTTATTTGATTTTAAAATTTCAGTTCCAAATTTTTCTTCAAATTTTTTGACTGACATCCAGCTGTTATGAGGTCGAGGTGCGATTCTTCCGGCGTTAAATTCGGCGAATTTAACTGGTAATATCTTACTGTTATCCAAATTGGATTGCAGAGCTACTTCTTGTGCAAAATCGAAAGGGGTAATACTGTCAGATGAAGCAATCTGCCAGATGCCGCCGGCTTTTTGATCCATGATCTTCTGAAAAGCTCTGACTGCAAAGTCTACAAAAACTGGTGTTATCTGTTGATCTTCTATCGCTTTTATCTCTTTACCTTCTTTTAGACTATCCAAGAAAAAACGGGCAAAATCCTTTCTTTTTTCAAAGACAGCTGAATACGGCATCTCCGGACGGACAATCGTAAAGTTTGGATCAACTGCTAAGACAAACTCTTCGGCCTGTCTTTTGGTTTTGCCATACCAATTGACTGGGTTTGGTGCATCTTCCTCTGTATAAGGAGAATCAGATTTCTGACCATCAAATACATAGTCTGTTGAAACATGCACTAAATGCTTCCCTGACTTTTGGCATTCCTGAGCCAAAATTTGCGGGGTTAGCGAGTTCAGCC
Source organism: uncultured Gammaproteobacteria bacterium (assembly GCA_964446685.1). Lineage (GTDB taxonomy): Bacteria > Patescibacteriota > Microgenomatia > Daviesbacterales > UBA10151 > CAZWRN01. Next base: position 50,837 of record CAYUPO010000007.1, read on the forward strand.
GATAGACAACCCCACCTTTATCTTCATTTTCATTCTGGCAGTTATCAACATTAGTGATAGCAACTAAATTTAAAACCATTTCGGCATCAGAACCAGCCAGATATCTGGCAATTTCTTTTTCATTAAGCAGATCAAGATCATCATGTGAAGGAGAATCAATAGTAAATGCATCCTTAGTAAGTTCTCTAAAACGAGAACCTACCAAACCACTCCCACCTAATACAATTATTTTTTTCATATTTTATATCTAATTTCTACACATTACGTCATTGCGAGCGAAATAACCAAGAATAAAAGGCGAAGCAATCTCGCGTCCTAGAATTACCATTGTAATAAAGTTAACTCTTGGCAACAGATTGCTTCGTAGTTCGTTCCTCACTCCTCGCAATGACGGTTCCCGTCTTGCTCACTTTGTTCACAATGACGGTTCCCGTCTTGCTCACTTTGTTCACAATGACGGTTCCCGTCTTGCTCACTTTGTTCACAATGAGCAAGCTCTCGCTACGCGATGACGGTTAAAGAGAGGCTTTGTATTCTAATAAACTTGGATTTTTCTGGTCTTTATCTGACAAAAGCGGATTTTCTACCGGCCAATCAATTCCAAGCTCAGGATCATTCCACATTACTCCTGTTTCCGCACCGGATTTGTAATACTGATCTACCTGATATTCATAGACAGCCTGTTCTGACAAAATCAGATATGAGTTCCCTATTCCCGCCGGCATAAAGACCTTAACCCGGTTGTTATCACCAATCTCTAAAGAAATATGCTTACCAAAAGTCTGTGAATCTTTTCTTAGATCGACCAGGGTTATAAACACCCTGCCAAATGGCACATAAATCATCTTATCCCAGGGAGCAATGTGAATTCCTCTTAAAACATCTTTTTGTGAATAAGCATGATTTTCCTGAACATGCACCCATTTTCGACCCAAAGCTTCTTCAAATTCATTTCTTCGCCATGGCTCACGGAAAAAACCTCTCTCATCTTCAAAAGTTTGTCCGCCTTCTATTATTAAAATACCTGGTATGTCGGTTGTTTTAATCATATTAATAATGTAATTCTCGACTTCGCTCGAATAATATTTATTGTTCGACCTTGTAAGCAAAGCTTGCCTGTTGGCTATAGCCAACACTTGGAGAACTACTTTTCTTCCTCAAATCCTTTCTGAGCACTTCGATCTACATTAGGCCTATTTGTTTTGAGTGGTTTCCACCACCACTCGTTGTCTTTAAACCAATCAACTGTTATCTGCAGCCATTCTTCAAAATTATGCTCTGGCTGCCAGCCTAGTTTCTGCAGTTTAGATGAATCAATAGCATATCTAAAATCATGCCCCAGTCGATCTTCCACATATTCAATCAAAGATTCGTCCTTACCCAACATCTTAAGCAGCATCTTAGTTACTTCAACATTCTTCTTGGACTCACCTGACACACAATAAGTCTGCCCCACCACCCCTTTTTCCAAAACCAAATCAATTGCCCGGCAATGGTCATCGACATACAGCCATTCTCTGATATTTTCACCTTTACCCATCAGTGGCACTTTTTGATCTTCCAGTAAATTAGTAATAAATCGCGGAATTAATTTCTCCGGATCGTGGAAGGGCCCAAAATTATTGGCACAATTTGTAATTGTCATCGGCAGTCCATAAGTATCATGGTAAGCTCTGACTAAATGATCACTGCCAGCTTTTGAGGCAGAATATGGTGTGTGAGGATCATATTTAGTTTCTTCGTTAAATGGCAGATCGTGTTCACCAAGTGAACCAAACACTTCATCAGTCGATACGTGATGAAACCTTTTAACTTTGTTCTTTAAAGCCTGCTGCAATAAAACAGCGGTGCCATTTACATTGGTTTTTACAAAAGCCATTGGATCAAGAATTGATCTATCAACATGTGATTCAGCTGCAAAATGTACTACTACATCGACTCCATTCATCGCCTCTGCCACATCATTTACATTAGTAATATCCCCTCGCAAAAACCGATACTTTGGATTTGATTCTAGATCTTTCAAAGACTCAATATGTCCGGCATAAGTCAGAGCATCAAGATTGACCACTTCATCATCGGAGTGATTTTTTAACCAATATCTAACAAAGTTAGATCCAATAAAGCCGGCACCACCAGTAATTAGCAATTTCATCTTGTTTCCTTATAACGGCTTTTCGAGCTATCGCTCTTAAAGCCGGCACCACCAGTAATTAATAATTTCATAATATTTTTCGAACGATAGTGAGAAATTTCCTAAAAAATAAAGAATTTTCTCGGATACCCTCGAAAAATATTTAACAAATCTTCATTCAAGATTCATCAAATATTTTCCATACCCACTTTTTAACAAAGGTTCAGCCAGTGTTTGTAGCTGCTCTTTTGTAATAAATCCTTTTCTAAATGCCACCTCTTCAATACAACCAATCTTTAACCCCTGTCTCTCCTCTATCACCTGCACAAACTGCGAAGCCTGAGTCATGCTGGTAAAAGTTCCAGTGTCCAGCCAGGCTGTTCCTCTATCTAGCAAACTAACTTTGAGCTGACCCAGCTTTCTGTAAGCATCCAAAACAGAAGTAATCTCCACTTCTCCCCTGGGAGAAGGCTCTACATCTTTGGCAATCTGAACCACCTGGTTATCAAAAAAATAAAGCCCGGCATTAGCGTAATTTGATTTTGGGTTTTCTGGTTTTTCAACAATCGATAAAACATTCATCTCTTTATCAAATTCATAAACTCCATATCTTTCAGGATCATGAACTGGAGCCGCAAAACCAACCCCTCCTTCAACATGCAAAAATTGAGCCAGCTGTTCACCCATCCCATAACCATAAAAAATATTATCTCCTAAAATCATCGCTACTTTATCTTTTCCGATAAATTCAGCTCCTACAATAAACGCATCAGCTAAACCTCTTGGAGAGTCTTGCACTTTATATTCAAATTTACAACCAAGCTGGGAACCATCACCCAACAACTGCTGAAAACGGGAAACATCCAAAGGTGTCGTAATAATCAATATTTCTTTAATTCCTGCCAACATTAAAGTTGACAAAGGATAGTAAATCATTGGTTTATCATAAATAGGCATCAGCTGTTTACTGATAGCTTTTGTCAGAGGATAAAGACGAGTACCTGACCCGCCAGCTAATATAATACCTTTCATAATTGTGTAATCTTAGCTCATTACTCCTAATATAAGAAGAAAGGCTAAGCTTCCTACCAAAATATACTCAAAATACGTTCGAAATGTCAAACTTTTATCCATATAGTGATGCAAATAAGACAGGGCAAAATACAAAATTACTGTAGTCGCAGCCAGTTTAAGCTGATAGGCATTATTTTCCGGATGAGTAAAAGACAGCACCACAAAACTGGCACAAAGAGGCAGAAATAGCAGATTCATCAGATGTTGGGTTATAAATTTATGCTTCATATAGAAATAACAAATTCCAAATAACAAATTTCAAACAATATCAAAATTCAAATATCAAAAATCATAACCTATGGTTTGAGTATTTAAGTTTTTTACTTTTAATTTGTTTGTCATTTGTTGCTTGTTATTTTGAATTTTCATCCTAATTCCCCACTACCATCATCACTGCCTGTTGCGTAATCTGACCTCCGGTGTTCCATAACACACTACCGGCAACAGATAGCAAAGCCAGATGCGGTAAATGTCGGGCTGATAAACGGTGAACCATTCTTCGCCGTAAAATATAAAGATCGAGAACAATCAGCACTATCAAAAGGCCAATTATAGATAAACCAATTGAACGTGAAATAGAAATAGGTCCCATTTGTAGAAGTGAAGCTTTCGTCTCACTTCCGGCTACCCTGATTGGTTGATCTACTATATTTTGAGGAGTAGTGTCAGTTTGTGGCTGAACCTCTGATTCAACTTCTAAAATAGAAGTTGGTGATGGCTTAGCATTATTTGGTAAGGCTGCCAGCATACTTTGAGAAGGTTTACCAAACTCCTGAACTACTAAGATAGTCTTCTGCCCATTGATCATTCCCTCAGCTACTGCCATTCCGACATTAGTATATTTATTATTTACGATATTATCCCTGTGAGTTGGCGAAGCCATCCAGGCTGCCACAACTTCCGGTGAGGTTTCAAAATTACGGGCTAAATTCTCACCGGCATATGAAAATTCGTAACCTGCCCCCTGAATAAATCCCCAGGGATCTTTACCCGAAGGAGAGTAATGTGCCCAATAATTTTCTTCAAACATATTTTGAGCTTTAGCCTGAGCTGCAATATTGAGCCGATTATCCTCTTGCAGTGGAGGCAAACCCTGCTTTGCTCTCTCCTGATTTGTCTGAGCAATTAGATCTGTTACTGATAAGGATTCTATCCCCAAAACCCCCTGACCAATCAAATTCATAGGGGTTAAACCCCTAACAACTATTTCAACCAGAAAAAAAAGCAGAAAATAAACTAAAAAAGCTTTAATAGATAGTAAATGGGCTTTTTCATGAGTACCAGGATGAGGCAGAAACAGCCGTGAGAACTTCATAAATTTAGTATAGCATTCAGAAATATTAATAGGTTAAATCAGTAACCATTTTCTTGCCGTTTACAGGTATACCCAAGGCAAATCCTAATGCATTAGCGACAGCTGCGCCAACTTTTAAACCTGTATATGATCCAGGGCCTGTTGCCACTTTTATTTCAGTTATATCCTTTAATTCAAGTTCAGCTGCTTTTAATATCTCCTGGATTAAACTCAAAAGCGCCTGAGAACCAAATTTTTGTTCACTTTCTTTTATAAATTCTTTTTCTGTTGTTTTAAAAGTGACAACCACTTTATTGGCTAATGAGCTGTCAATCGATAATATATTCATGCCCGAATTGTAACAAATGAATCTAAAAGAAGAAAACAATCAAACTTTGTGAACAGCATTATATACAAATACACTGCAATACTTATAAAATAGATTCGCCATGAAAATCCTACACTTCTTTAAATTCTGGAAACTTCCTAAAAAAATCTGGATACCACTTATTTTGATCATCATTGTCGCTTTATATTTTGCTTTCAAACCGGAGACTCCAAAGGAACAGCCCGAAATAGAAAAAGTCACCCGTCAGGATATTCAATCAGTTATTTCCGCCTCAGGTACTCTAACGGGAGCTGATGTAGCGACTCTCAAATTCATTCAGGGCGGAAAACTGTCATACATCAATGTCAAAGAGGGTGATCGGGTCAAAAAAGGTCAAACTATCGCTGGACTTGATACCAAAGCTTTATCAATCCAGCTTCAACAAGCCAGAAATACCTGGCTGGCTAAAGAAGCAACAGCCAAACAAGTGGAAGATGAAGTTAAAGACCATGCTTCAGATGAAAATTTTGAACAAAAAGAAGCCCGGGTCGCAGCTCAAACAGCCAGAGATAACGCTTATGATGCAATCAGAGCGGCTGAACGAGCATTTGAAGATGCAGTAATCACCTCCCCCATCTCAGGAATTGTTACTCAGTCCTCTCCATTAGCCGGTCAAAATATCTCCGGAGCTGATGTCGTGGCTCAGGTGGTTGATGATTCAACGATTTATTTTGATACAGAAATAGATGAAGCTGACATTGGTCAGATCAAGACCGGAATGCTGGCTCAAATTTCACTTGATGCTTACTCTGATCAAAAATTCACCGGAACCGTTGAAAAAATTATCCCCAGCACCAAAACCACCACATCCGGAGCAACAGTGGTTATTGTCAGAATCAATATCAATAAATCTGACCTGACTTTTGTGAACGGATTAAATGGTCAGGCAGAAGTAATTACAAAAGAGGAAAAATCAGTCTTAGCCATATCACCGGATGCCATCAGAGAGGATAATATGGTTTATGTTAAACAAGGTGAAAATTTTCAGCTAGTCAAAGTAGAAACAGGACTTAGTTCAGACAATGCTATTGAGATCACCTCAGGACTGAATGAAAACCAGGAAGTTGTAACCAATCCTGAATCAATTATTCCCCCATCAACTAATCCAATCACCAGATTTATTCAAAATGTTACAAGTTAAAACTAAACAATCCGACATGAACCAAACGTCTTTGCGAACGAATTAACAAAGCTTTAACGTGAAGCAATCTCGCAACTGGGAATGAACAAGGCTACTAAGGAAGAACTTAAGTTTCGGATTGCTTCGTCACTTCGTTCCTCGCAATGACGTTAAAAAGATCTGATTTCATATGTTAATACAACTAAAAAATATAAATAAAATTTACCAACTAGATGAAGATCTGACTTTTCAGGCGCTCAAGGATATCAATCTTAACATTGAGAAAGGTGAATTTGTGGCGATTGTCGGACCGTCAGGTTCAGGTAAATCTACCCTGATGAATATGATCGGACTACTTGACCGTCCAACATCAGGTACTTTCGAACTCGATGGTCAAAATGTCGCTCATCTAAAAGATGATCATCTGGCTGAACTGAGAAACAAAAAAATTGGCTTTGTTTTTCAAAGCTTTAACTTGCTTGCCCGTACTTCAGCAGTTGATAACGTTTCTCTACCTCTTATTTATACCGGTATTCCCCGCCAGGAAAGATTAAGAAAAGCTAAAAAAGCGCTTGATCAGGTCGGTTTATCAGATAAATACAACTCTAAACCAAACCAGCTATCAGGTGGTCAGCAGCAACGTGTAGCCATTGCCAGAGCCATTGTCACAAATCCCGATATTATTCTGGCTGATGAACCAACCGGAAACTTAGACAGTAAAAGCGGCGCTGAAGCGATGGAAATGTTGGAAAATCTGCACAATGATGGCAAGACAATAATCCTGATTACCCATGATTCAGTCACCGCCAACCACGCCAAAAGAATCATCAGAGTTAAAGACGGCGAAATAACCGATGAAAAAGGAAAGGATACTAAATAATTTCTAAGTACTCTAATTAACCTAATTTCTAAAAAATGTCTAATGACAAAAATGTCAAAAGAGTTTAGAAATTAGTATTTGGAGGTTATTTAGATATTAGAAATTAGTAATGAGCAAAACTCTTGCTTCGCAATTAGAAATTTAAACACTATGAATTTATTTGAAACTATAAACCTTGCCTTCAGTGCTATTTTACGTAATAGACTGAGGTCTTTTTTAACAATTTTGGGAATAGTTATCGGAGTGTTATCCGTTATAGTCCTGATTGCTCTGGTTAACGGTCTGCAAAGTTATATTACCGGACAAATATCGGGTTTTGGATCAAATCTGGTTTTTGTAATTCCCGGATCATTAAATGGCGGCCGGGGACCTGGAGGGGCTGCTGTTAACAGGCTGCAATTTAGCGATGTAAATACACTCAAACGTAGCCTGGATTCAAATGTAGAAGTCACATCAGTAATTACTAAAGCAGCCAGTGCTAAGTTTGGCAATAAACTCAGTAAAAATATGACAGTAACCGGTGCCGAACAAAATTACCTCAAAATTGTCACCGGAACCAAAATTGATAAAGGTCGATTTATAAATGAAGCAGAAGCCACCAGTGGGAAAAGAGTGGCAGTAATCGGCAAAACAGTCATCAACAACCTCTTTCCGGATAGTAATCCTGTCGGCAAAAAAATCATGATTGGTGCCCTGACCTATGAAGTAGTCGGAACTTTTGAACCAAAAGGTTCTACCTTTGGACAAGATCAGGACAATGCAGCAATTATTCCAGCCATTGCTTTACGCAAACAATTTGGGATTGATAAACCAAATGCTATTTATATCTCAGCCTCATCTGCTGATGATATTCCTAAAATAACTGCTGAAGTAAAAAGCATCTTACTAAAAAGGATTACTGAAGATGATTTTACTGTCCAAACTCAGGAACAGGCACTGTCAACGATCTCGCAAATCACCGGTGTTTTAACACTTGCCTTAGGTGGAATAGCAGCAATTTCCCTTTTAGTGGGGGGTATTGGCGTCATGAATATCATGCTGGTTTCAGTTACAGAAAGAACCCGGGAAATTGGATTAAGAAAAGCTCTGGGAGCTAAAGCCAAAGATATCCGTAATCAATTTTTGATTGAAGCACTGACATTATCTGGATTAGGCGGCGTGATCGGTATTATTTTAGGGATTGGTCTTTCACTGCTAATAAGCCTTTTTTTCACCACCTCCGTCACTCTCTGGTCAGTCGCTCTCTCATTTGGCTTCTCGATGTTAGTCGGAGTAGTCTTCGGAGTCACCCCAGCCATCAGAGCCTCCAAACTAGACCCAATCACTGCCTTAAGATACGAATAATCCTATAGTTGTAATAATACCTCTTTTTTGATAATATTTACGGCTGTATGCCTCAAATTCCTGATATTATTCGAGAAAAATTAATCACCCTACCGGGTTTTAATTATATTGGTGAAGCACACAGTTATATTCAAGGAAGTGACCCTCGCCACCAAATAACTCATTTTATTGCTCCAATTCCTGAAGTGGACCCTTCCAATACAGTGTTACTGGATATTAAAAATCTAGAAATTGCCCGCGCCTTAACAGGTGTTTTTAAATTTAGCACATTAACTCAAGCTACAAATAGAGAACCAATTTCAAAATCAGGTTTAAATTTGGGCCGGTTAGTATTTACAGAAACATTAACACATCCAGTTCCAGATTCAGATCCGGAAACAGATCCTAATACACCAAATACACCTCAATGGGAATTAGATTTACTAGAAATTCTTCAGCAAAAAGGAGCGATTGATGTCAGAGCCTCTACAACCTATCGAAAATTCCGGGATACTGATGTAGTAATTTATCCCAATAGTGAGTTAGCTGAATTAATTCATAAATATCATATTGCCTCAACTAAAGGCCTTATCTCCAAAAACAAAGGATGGTACCAGATGAGATATAAAATCCCTGCAGGTTTATTAACCGCACAGAAAAAAGGGCAATTATCTAAAAATCCGATGGTACAGTGTTTAAGAATGATTCCTAATTCCGATCTGATTTGATTTTCATTAAATCTTGTTAGTACTGTTGTTATATAATTCCCTCATGGACGAAATTCAACAAAAATTAAAAGATCAAAAAGACCGGTTTGAAAAAATCAAATTACAGCTAAACCGTGACAAAATGCAGCAGGAGATACTGGAACTTGAGGCACAAACAATGAAAGAGGGTTTTTGGAATGATCAAAAACAGGCTCAGTCTATTGGCAGACAGCTTTCAGAAAAACAAAAAACAGTTGCCACAATGGATGAACTTGAACAAAGGATTGCTGACGGTCTGGAATTGTCAGGGGACGAAGTGATGCTGGAAGATCTGACCACTGAAACTAAACTAATTGAAAAAATTCTTTCTGAATTTGAATTAAAGTTATTTTTATCTCACCCGCATGATGACTCAGAAGCCATACTTGCCGTACACTCCGGAGCTGGCGGAACAGAAGCCATGGATTGGGCATTAATGCTCTCACGGATGTATCAGCGCTATTTTGAGAAAAAAGGCTGGCAGTATGAGATATCGGATGAATCAGCTGGTGAAGAAGCGGGTATTAAAACAATGTCGATGATAGTCCACGCTCCTTTTGGTTTCGGTTTGTTAAAAGGCGAAGCAGGTACTCACCGTTTAGTCCGATTATCCCCTTTCAACGCTGATAGTTTGCGCCAAACTTCTTTTGCTTTAGTTGAAGTTTTACCAGTAATTGAAGACAACAACGAAGTCGAACTAAACGAAAACGATATTGAATTTGATTCTTTCCGCAGTGCCGGAGCCGGCGGACAAAATGTTAACAAAGTTTCAACAGCAGTCAGGCTAAAACATATTCCTACCGGAATCGTAGTCACCTGCCAGACTGAAAGATCTCAGCTTCAAAATCGGGAAAACGCTATGAAACTACTTTTAGGAAAACTCTGGCAAAAACAACAGGAAGAACAAAAAGCAGTCCAAAAAGAGCTCCGGGGAACTAACACTCAGGGCTCATGGGGGACCCAAATACGTTCTTATGTCTTACATCCATACAAAATGGTCAAAGATCTCCGGACCGAACAGGAAACATCCAATGCTGAAGGCGTATTAGATGGCAACCTAGATGAATTCATCGAAGCTGAAGTTCGTATATTAAGTTAACCAGTAAATCAGAGAACTAGTTAATCAGATTGTTTGATCCTACCCTAATTAACTAATCCACCAACTAACTAATTAACTTTTCCTCCTATCTCCCTCTTGAAAGTTACTAGCTAAAGTGTGCTAAAATGAATTCTATGGACGAAAGAAACAGCAGCCAATTTGTACATAAATTATCAGGCCCATCCCGTTACAAAGTATTAGGCTTAGTGCTTGTTTTAGCTCTGGTTGGCGGAGTAGGCACAGGCTTTGCTTTAGGATCAAGTCAGAATGGATCATCCCCAGTAGCAATTATTACCGGAACTGCTGACAAAGCTGAAACAGCTCATCAGGACACACAAACATTTAAGGACTTCGCTGAAGGTAAAATCACCAAAAAACCAGAAGTCAAAGCAGGTACTTATGCCGAGGGAACCCATCTACTTGTACGAGATGGCGCTGTTCCTGTTGCCTTAACCTCATCGGTGGTTGATTTATCTTTATATGAAGATAAAAAAGTTAAAGTCTATGGTGAAACCCAAAAAGCCATCAAAGAAGGTTGGTTGATGGATGTCGGTAAAGTAGAAGAAACCAATTAGCGTATAGCGGCAAGTGTTTAGCGAAAAGAAAAAACATCATTAATATTTAATCTCCACGCTGTCCGCTGCCATCTATACCCCAAAAAATGATTATTAAATTTGAAAATGTTACAAAAAGATTCTCTTCCTCCATCACCGCAGTTGATGACATCAATTTAGAAATTCAGTCAGGCGAATTTGTTTTTTTAGTCGGCCCTTCCGGAGCTGGTAAATCAACCCTACTCCGCCTATTAACCAGAGAAAATAATGCCACCTCAGGAAAAATTCAGGTGGGAGATACTGAAGTTACCAGACTGAAATCAAGCGACATACCACATTATCGCCGTAAAATTGGTTTCGTTTTTCAAGATTTTAAACTTTTAGAAGACCGGACCGTATTTGAAAATGTCGCTCTGACTCTGGAAGTCAGAAATTATTCTGAAGAAGAAATACATAAAGAGGTGGAAAGAATTTTAAAATTATTTGAAATCTGGGGAAGAAGAAATCTGTTTCCCAGCCAACTCTCAGGCGGTGAAGCTCAAAGGACAGCTATTGCCAGAGCAATCATTGGTAAACCGGAAATATTACTGGCTGATGAACCTACCGGAGATCTCGATCCTCAAACTTCATGGGGAGTGATGCAACTTTTAAATGAAATTAACTCCTGGGGGACAACAGTAGTTATGGCCACACACAACCATGAAATCGTCAACTCACTAAAACGCCGGGTTATTTTAGTCAAAGAAGGAAAAATAGTTAAAGATATTAAGGAAGGAAAGTACGAGTTACATTAAAAATTTCTAATTACTAATAACTAAGTACTCTAAACAATGATCAAATTTTAAAGTCAAAGTTTAGAAATTTAATACATTTAGATTTATTTAGAAATTAGAAATTAGAAATTAAAAATTTTAATCATGAGATTACTTAGCTTTGTCAGACGCAATATCAGAAGAACTCCATATCAGGCTTTGGCAGCAATTATGGTGATGTTTTTAACCTTTTTAACAATGCAAATTTTCGCTTTGCTTGGACTGGGGTCTCATGTTTTGCTTAAAGAATTCGAATCAAAACCACAGGTAATTGGTTTCTTTGAAGACAACACCACTGAGCAGGATATCGCGGCAATTAAACGTAATCTTGAACAAACCGGAAAAGTGACGTCCATTAAATATATTTCCAAAGAAGAAGCTTTTAAAAATTATAAAGAACTAAATAAAGATGATCCAAGATCTCTTGAGTTGGTCACAGCCAGCATGCTCCCACCGTCGCTTGAAGTCTCAACCACTACACCTCAGGATTTGTCATTAGTGGCTGATATGCTGTCACAGGAACCAGTTATTGGCAAAGACAACGTTATTATTCCTCTGAATGTAATTGATACTATCACCCGGGTTTCAAACAGTATCAGATACACCGGCAGTATCGTAATTTTGTTTCTCAGCTTCTTCTCCCTTCTTATCATATTAATGATTATCGGCTTTAAATTAAGACTTAAGCGAAAGGAAATCGAAATCATGAAATTACTGGGAGCTTCCACCTGGTTTATCAGAGCTCCATTTTTACTGGAGGGTATTTTTTACAGCTGTGTCGGAGCGTTCATCGCCTGGATATTCACCTACCTGATAGTCTGGTATGCAACTCCGTTTGTCCAAAGCAATATCTATGAAGTAAAACTGTTGCCTATTTCACCACTAGTTATGTTAGGTATTTTAGTTGCCTCTCAAGTTGTTGCTTTCTTCATCGGCCTCATTGGTTCTTTCGGCGCTATTAGACGCTACCTGCATCACTAAATTCTTTATGGAAAGAAAACATTTCAAAAAGTTATTTCAAATTAAAGGACGTCTGATTGTTTATAGCTTACTCGCTTTTACCTTTGTCGCATTTTTCTTACTACCAACTACTTCCTATGCCCAATCATCGGCTGATCTGGAAAAACAGTTAAAAGACAAACAGGAAGAGATTAAAAAAGTTCAGGCACAATTGGAAGATTCCCAAAAACAGGAAAAAACCCTCAAAACCCAGCTTCAGGTGATAGATAGCCAGGTAAAAATAACCTTACTAAAAATTGATGAAACTGAGTTTCAGATTACAAAACTGGATAAAGAAATCGAAGATCTTGGCACTCGGATTGGTAGACTTTCCCAAAGTGTAGATACTCTTTCAGAAGTTCTGCTAAACCGGATCGTTTTAACTTACAAGCATGGTAGTATCAGTCCAATCGAGTTGATCTTCTCCTCCACCAGTCTGGGTGATCTGATGGAGAGAGTCAAATATCTTCAGGTAATTCAGGCCAATGATAAAAAAGTTCTCTATGAACTTCAGGCCACCAAAACCAGTTACAACGATCAAAAAAATGATAAAGAGGTCAGACAAAAACAACAGGAAAAACTTAAAAATGATTTAGAAAATTATCAGACCCAGTTGGCTGATCAGAAAAAAGCCAAAGACGAACTTTTAAGAGCAACTCAAAATGATGAAGCAAAATTCCAGCAGCTGTTGGTCAAACTGCGGGCTGATACTGAATCTATCTCCCGTGCATTAGCTAGTGCCGGAACAAAACTGGGCCCTGTCAAAAGAGGTGAAAGAATTGCCTCAGTTGGAAACTCTGGCTGTTCCACCGGACCACATCTGCATTTAGAAGTTATGACACCAGCCAGAGTTGAAAACGGAGTTATTGTTGGCCGGGAAAACAAAGTTGATCCAAAACCTTATTTAGATTCAGGCAAGTTTAACAAACCTACTGCCAGCTACAACGGAGGGGACTGCACCGGTGCCGGACAAACCTGCCAACAGGGAAATATCTCAACCCGTTTTGGACAAGTTTACTTCCTGGGAACTCACTCTGGACTTGATATACCAGATTATTATGGAGCTTCAATTTATGCCGTCGATGATGGCGAGGCTTATACAACTCAGGATTCTAAAGCCTGTTACCTCACAGGCACCGTCGGTAAAGGAGTCTATATCGATCATAAAAACGGAGTAGTAACCCTCTACTGGCATATTCCCTAAGCTTAATCAGCTATCAGCCATCAGCTATCAGCTATCAGCTATCAGCTATCAGCTATCAGCTATCAGCTATCAGCTAAACAATTATCCCAAGTCACCTTAGACCCTTATTTGTCATTTCGAACGTAGTGAGAAATCTCAAGATTAATCAAGAATTAACTTGGTTTTAATCTAGAGATCTCTCGCTCCTCGCTCGAGATGACAAATGTGGCTACCAACTAAAATTATATTTCCTAACAATACCCGAATTGATATCTTGTATTCCAAATCAATCAGCTTTATTATTCCGATTACGGTGAAGATACTGTTTGGTATAGTAACTATCTTTACTGCCCTTTCCTTCTTGCTCCGCCCTGCTCAGGCTTCAACTAGCCCTATTTCGATAACTCCTATAAATTCGACAGTTGTTTCCCAGGTTAAACTGGAATGGGGCGTACCACTATATACATTAGCCACAACCAATCCATATCAGGTACAAATAGATAATTCAGTATTATTTGATTCAGTCGATAAAGATTATCTGACCAAAAACAATTTTTACTCTCCCACTTCTTTAGCCGAAGGGATCTGGTATTGGCGTGTCAGAGCCAAGGACTCGACTGCTCTGTGGAGTGACTGGAGCCCTGCTGCAAACTTTATTTATTCTACAATTTCCCCCTCCCCTTCTCCAACAATTACACCTCCACCTTTACCTACAATAGAACCCGAAGTTCAACCTTCTCTCACTCCTTCCCCAACAGTATCACCAACCAGTACCCCAACTCCTTTAATGACATCTTCACCTATTCCTTCTCCCAGCCCTTCTAATATTTATTCTTTGGGTTCAATTCCTACATCCATCAATTCCAACCAAAGTTTCCAGGTCAAGGTCTCCCTACAATTGCCACAACAACCTAATACAATTTTTTATCTGAAGGGAGCATTTTTTGCTGAAGGAAGCAGTAATTATTTTGGACAAACAAAATACAGCGGGAACTGGATCAAAAACAGCGGAACTTATTCCAGCCAATATAAAATCCAGACGGATTCATCAGGTATATGGCAGGGTTACCTGGAAATAATGCCGGACTCGGATGATTCCGGTTTTCCAGATTCAGATGATTATTTATTTAAATTAGCCCGTTATACAGCAACAGGATCTGGTCCCACCTGGACTGAATCTCAAAATATTTATATCACCAAACTAGTTTCACCATCTCCGTTACCTACACCCTCAGTTTATCCTTCCCCATCACCAATTATCAGCTTCTCACCACTTCCTGAAAGCTATTTTGAACCAGAAACATTGCTTGAAACAACAGATTCTGCAACACTAACCGAGACAGAAGCATCTGCATCAGCGCTTGATATAGATCCCCAGATAGCCAGCATTGAAGGTGTAGCAACAGTTGCTGGTGAAATACAGACAAAAACTCCCACGCTAAGTAATCCAGATAAACTAAATCCCTGGTGGCTTTATGGAGCTTCAGGCTTACTCTTTCTGACTAGTACAATCTATACATTAATTGTAAAATACAAACCTAAGCTACATTTTTTATATGAAAATTATTTCTCCCTCTTCCGAAAAAACTAAAGAATTTGCTTCAAGCATTGCTGAAAGATTTAAAAACCAAGGTGGAGTTATTGCTTTGATGGGAGATCTGGGTGCCGGAAAAACCACCTTTACCCAGGGATTTGCCAAAGCCCTTCAAATCAAAGACAAAATCATGTCACCCACATTTACACTGATCAGGCAACATCATTTACCGGATAATCGAACACTTTATCATTTAGATTTATACAGATTAGAAAAAATAAATATATATGAATTAGGTTTAGCTGACATTTTGAGTCAACCAAACGACATTGTTTTAATAGAATGGGCAGAAAAATTAGGTAGCGACCTGCCAAAGAATGCAGTAATAATAAACTTCAAGCACTTAGGAGAAAACGTACGGGAAATCGAATATAACGATTTTTAACCTCCGCCATTACAACCATACAGAGTAAGACTTTAGTCATTGCGAAGAATGAGCAAGACGTTAGTCATTGCGAGGAGCGAAGCGACGTGGCAATCTCTTAACTTCGTACAACTTAGTTTCACTCTTCCATATTTAAAAGATTGCCGCGCGGTAATTCCTAGTATATTCGCTCGCCACGATCAGTTTCATGATTGTGGCTCGCAATGACG